>CAYQXY010000035.1:0-15511 GCA_964421595.1 uncultured Bacteroidales bacterium
CAGGACCTTAAAGGACATGAATTGCGATATACTTTAATAAGGTATCTTGCTTCACTGGGACTAAACAAGGATGCAGAAGGTATGGCACAGCTCTCTGAAACCGACATACTCAATATTGAAAGAGGCATGGCCAACCATATTTATCAGAACCACAAATGGCTGTACCCAAGGATTTATCAGATAATATGGGAAATTGACAATTACAGGAAGGGAGGAAATCCGAGCGGGCATTCATTTGCACAACGGATAGAATACTGGAAAGCAGGTTCTGGCATAGTAAGGAATAATTTCCTTTTTGGAACAGGAACCGGCGATGTCGCACTGGCCTACAAAATTTATTATACTGAAAATGAGAGCAGATTGTCACCCGAATGGCAACTGAGAGCACACAACCAGTTTCTTACATTCTTTGTCAGTTTCGGTTTAATTGGATTTTTAACGGTAATGTTTGGAATGATTTCCCCGCTGATTATAGAAAAACGGGTCTGGCAGATGCTTCCCTTCGTATTCATATGCATCGCACTGATATCAATGCTTACAGAGGACACCCTTGAGACACAGGCAGGAGCAACCTTCTTTGCATTCTTCTATGCACTTTTTATTTTTGCACCTGAAAAAAGTGATGAGTATAATGAATCCCAGGAACCGTATTAACCAGTCATTTTTTACGCAGGATGTCCTTACAATCGCACCTCTCCTGTTAGGAATGAAACTGGCTTGCCGTGACAAAAACGGAATCCCGGCTTATTACAATATTACCGAAACAGAAGCCTACAAAGGAGAAGAAGATCTGGCATGTCATGCCAGTAAAGGCCGGACAGCGCGGACTGAAATCATGTACCGAAGGGGAGGATTTTTATATATATACCTGATATATGGAATCCACTGGATGCTCAATATTGTTTCCGGGAAAGAAGAAGATCCTCAGGCAATACTTATCCGGGGTTTAGATGGTATTTCAGGTCCGGGCAGGGTTACAAAAGCCCTGGGAATAGACAGAAGCTATAATGCAGAAGACCTTGTATCATCTTCAAGGATATGGCTTGAACCAGGTGTATCCTCTCCAGGTTACACTACCTCTCCGAGAGTTGGGATCGACTATGCCGGACCCATCTGGAAACTCAAACCGTGGAGATTTATACTAAATGAATCACCCACAAAGCAGTACAAACAAAAAAGTAACGAATAAAGCATGGCTATCCATTCGTGGCGACCGCGATTAACAAACTTACTTATATTTAGATTACTACTTGTAAATCAATCGGATAAATCCCCCACGAACCAGGGCACAAATAAAAAGATTAATAAACATGGGTGATCCATCCATGGCAATTTGACATAGAAAAGTATCTTACTTGTACTATAATAAGTTTGTATTATCTTCTCCTGAGGCGTGACAGAAAGATCCTTTCATTGATCATTATATGCAATCCTGTGCTATAGTCAAAATTTCCTGCCATGGTATCATAGTAAACGTCGACTCTCACACCCATATCAATTCCGCTTATGAGGTTGCGGTTAAAATGGAGCTTTGATGTGAGCAGTTCACGGTTGTCAATAGCCAATTCAGGATCAACACGGGAAACTGACTGAAATAAAGGCTCTCCCCTCGGAGCTACAAACCGGTGCCCGACCCAGTAACCAATACCTCCTTCGAACCACCGGGTATTAACAATTACATTGGGATAAACACCCCATCCTTTATCAAAATGACTTTCCAGGGTGCTTGAGAGATCTCTGAAACCTGCCAGGTAGCCTCTGAAGCTAAGGGACTGGAATACTGAATGATCAAAGTCCCATCTCATATGGATACCGGTTGCAAAATTTACCTGGTTCTGCATCCTTTCATCAGAAGCATCAATCTGTCCACCCCTGTGCATGACCAGTAGCTGTAAAGGCATGTCAACCTGTAACCGGCTTTCCCTGTCCCCTGTATAGATAACGGAAGACAGGCCTGCTGTGAATTCCTCCTGGAAAGGATCACCTGGAAATATGAATTTTTCCCAGTTCAGCCATATATCAGCCGTTAAAAAATCCTGATTTATTAAGAACTGCAAACCACTTTCGTTGTGATGAGTGAAAACCCTTTCAAACGCGAACAATGGCTCGATAAGGTTATGATTAACGTTACCATACAATGAACCGGCAATCATTTCCAGGCCTTCTGAAAACCTGTGGTGAAAGGTAAACACAGGAATTGTCTGAGAATACCTTTCTGTACCTGAATACTTTAGCAAGTGTGCTCCTGCAGTCAGTTTAGTGTTGGGTCCGGGATAATATTCAACTACAGGCCTGAGAAAAAACCCGATAAGAGTATACCCGGGTTGATAAGGATTAAAAAACTCCTTATTGTCAAAAAATGTAGCATTCCCGAACCTCAGGAACAACATCTGGGAATCGGCGGGAGAAATGAAAGTATCATCAAGGTATATACTATTATCATACTGTGCCAGTGCGCTATGAGCAAAAGACAACAATAAAACAACAACTATCACCAATTCCTTCACCATATTAAATTGCTTTTAACCGGCTTATTTAAACCAGGGATGTGAATTAATACCGAATCCTGAACGCAGATAATGATGTGATGTTCATTGATTACCCTGTGGCCAGTTCCCAATATTAACCAAAAATTTTCGTTCTTTGCCTAAGAATAAAAAAAACAGTTCTCAACATATAATGCAAAACTATAAAAAAGTCAATCTCATAGCCGGTTGGATTGCCTTCTCTGCAGCGGCAATAGTATACATCCTTACAATTGAACCTACTACAAGTTTCTGGGATTGTGGAGAGTTCATAACAAGTGCATGGAAACTTCAGGTAGGACATCCTCCGGGTGCACCCTTTTTTATGCTGCTGGGCCGTTTTTTCACTCTTTTTGCAGGCAATACCTCAAATGTTGCCATGAGTATAAATATAATGTCGGCACTCGCAAGTGCATTCACCATTCTCTTCCTCTTCTGGACTATTACCAGTCTCGCAGCCAGGATCATTATAAAGGATAATTCCTGGTCAATTTCAGATATCATAATCATTACAGGCGCAGGTTTTACTGGCGCCCTGGCATATGCATTCTCAGATACCTTCTGGTTCTCGGCAGTTGAGGCAGAAGTATATGCACTTTCGTCACTTTTCACGGCGGCAGTATTCTGGGCAATCCTTAAATGGGAAAGAGTTGCAGGAAAGCCATTTTCAAACAGGTGGCTGGTGCTTATAGCCTGCCTGATGGGTTTGTCAATAGGAGTGCATCTTCTCAACCTGCTTGCAATACCCGCAATTGTATTTATTTTCTATTTTAAGAATTACGAAGTCACTGTTAAGGGATTCATCGCTGCTGCACTTGTATCTTTGGGAGTCCTGGTAACCATGATGTATGGGATTATACAGGGTTTTGTTGTCCTTGCCTCATGGTTTGAGCTGTTCTTTGTTAACTCCCTCGGACTTCCCTTCAAAAGTGGTGTAGTTTTTTATCTTTTACTGGTAGCCGGATTACTGGTAAGTGGACTTATAATTACCAGGAAAAGGAATAAGCCTGTATTTCATACCATAATTCTTTGTGTTACAGTCATAATGATCGGGTACTCATCGTTCAGCCTTATTGTCATTCGCTCGAATGCCAATCCGCCAATGGATCAGAATAGTCCCGACAACATATTCTCACTCCTCTATTACCTTAACCGGGAACAGTACGGCGACCGGCCGCTGCTCTACGGACAGTATTATAATGCACCCGCAACTGGTGAGGTTGAGGGCCGTCCGGCATATATACAAAAAGACGGAAAGTATGTCGCTGCCCGGCAATCATTTAAATACAGGCATGACCGAAGGTTTAAGACTCTCTTTCCACGAATGTATGCCTCCGACCCTTTATATGTCGAAGCTTACAAAGAATGGGGAAAGGTAAGAGGCAGAAATATCCGGATAACAAATCCTGAAGGAGAAACCGAGACACTCCTGAAACCGACTTTTACCGAGAACCTCCGGTTTTTCTTTAATTATCAGCTCGGACATATGTATGGAAGGTATTTCATGTGGAACTTTGCCGGAAGACAAAATGATATTCAGAGCCATGGGCGCATACTTGAAGGTAACTGGATAAGCGGTATCAACTATTTTGATTCGATGAGACTTGGTCCGCAATATGAATTGCCCGACCATCTGGAAAACAACAAGGCAAGAAATAAATATTATATGTTGCCATTAATTCTGGGCCTTGTCGGATTGCTTTATCAATATCAGAAAAGTAAAAAGGATTCATGGGTTGTTTTTCTGCTGTTCTTCTTTACCGGCATTGCAATTGTGATTTACCTGAATCAGACACCGTTTCAGCCAAGAGAACGCGATTATGCCTACGCGGGGTCATTCTATGCATTTTCCATTTGGATCGGACTGGGTGTGCTGGCTGTGTACGACAATATCAGGGAATACCTGAAAGGAACTACCGGGGCAATTGTCGCTTCGGTCATTACATTACTTTTTGTTCCCGGGCTTATGGCAGTGCAAAACCTGGACGATCATGACAGGTCGGGGCGATATACCGCGCGCGATTTTGCCTGGAACTATCTTAACAGCTGTGCACCCAATGCTATTCTTTTCACCTATGGTGACAATGACACTTTCCCTCTATGGTATTTACAGGAAGTGGAGGGATTACGTACAGACGTGAGGGTGGTAAACCTTAGTTATCTGAGCGCGGACTGGTACATCAGTCAAATGAAGAGACAGGTTTACGAGTCGGAGCCTCTTCCGCTCACTATGGAAAAAGACCAGTATGTACAGGGCACTCGTGATATAATTTACATTCTCGACCGCAACGACAGAACCCTGGATCTCAGGGCTGCCATTGATTTTGTACTTAGTGATGATATCCGCACGAAAGTGCAGGTTACCGAAGAAGAGCAGGCAGATTATATTCCCGGAAGGAGATTCAGTCTGCCGGCCGACTCCCTGCAGATAATAAAAACCGGCACCCTTTCACCCGAAATGACCAGTCTTGCACTTCGTAAAATAGAATGGGAGATTAACCGGAATTACATCACCAAAACGGGGCTTGCCGTACTCGATATAATTGCTGCCAATAACTGGGAGCGGCCTGTATACTTTGCCATAACCGTGCCATCGGGTGAGTATCTCGGACTGGATGATTACTTTCAGAATGAGGGAATGGCGTACAGGCTGGTTCCGGTTAGAAAAACCAGTAAAGACGGATTTACCGGACGTGTTGATACTGATATAATGTACAGGAACATGATGGAGAAATTTAAATGGGGGAATATCAACGATCCCGGGATATATCTTGATGAGACCAACCTGAGGATGGTTTCCAATATGAGAAGCAGTTTTGCCCGGCTCTCCGGCAACCTGCTTGATGAAGGAAAGCGTGACTCTGCAGTGCTTGTACTCGACCGGGCTATGGAGCTAATGCCACATGAAACTGTGCCCTATAACTATTTTATAGTGCCAATCATTTCTAATTATTATCTTGCCGGAGAAAATGCAAAAGCAACTGCCCTTGCAAAGGAAAAGGCCGGATTGCTTAAAAAAGAACTGAACTATTATGCCGCCCTGGACATGAACAAGAGAGATTACGTTGAGTTTGAAATGCAGCGTGCCCTGTCAGTATTTCATGAATTGATCAAGGCAGTATCGGGCAATAACGATGAGCTCGAGATGGAATTAAATTCAGATCTGAGCAGTTATTATCATTTCCTAATGGAAGAAGGGATTGATTGACCGGAGGGTACAATATCCATGGGTGTTAATTATGAAACAGGCAGACTTATGAAACCGTTTCCGGATGAACTAATTCCCCCTGCAGCCAACTGTCCAGTCAAGCCCTTGGGGCAAAAAGGTTTCGTGCAGATTCTTTGGCTTCAATAATGTGTGGTGTTAAAAGTCATCCATTAAATTTTAATAAAATGAATATATTGATTTTGAAAATATTTTGTTGGTCTCGATTGTCAATTCAATGCTAATAGGTTTATGATTCGAATTCCTGCACCAATGATATGTATTTTTTGGACCAAAGAACTTTAGTCGATGAATTAAGGTCAGATGTTGCCCGGGAACAATCTGAATAATGAATTAGTGCTTTAAACTTATAAAAAATATCTTCTGGAAGTTTATCTGCAAAAATATGAGAAGTAGTCTGGCAACATGTGCAAATATACTTTTCCCGGGAATAAAATTCAGTATGGACCCCGCAGACAAGGCCCTGTACCTTACCTTTGATGATGGTCCCAATCCCGAAAGCACACCCCGTATACTGGAACTACTCTCCCGCCATGAAGCCCGGGCCACCTTCTTTTGCCTTGGCAAAAATGTCGAAAAATATCCTTTGATATTTGACTCAATACTCTCAGAAGGCCATGCAGTTGGAAACCACACTTGGTCCCATCCCAACGGGTGGCTCACCAACAGCATTAAATACTTTGATAATGTACAGTGGGCTTCTAAGGTTATTAGCTCAAACCTCTTTCGCCCCCCTTATGGACGAATTACCCCCGGGCAATACCTAAAGCTGAGAAAAAAATATGAAATAATAATGTGGACACGTCAGTTCGCTGACTATCGGCCGGAATTCAAAGCAGACCAGGTAAGCCTGAAACATGTCATTCCGGGCGACATCCTGGTAATGCATGATTCTATCAAATCATCAGCCGGAACCCTTAAGATTCTGATAAGGCTGCTTGAACTACACAAGCACACCCCGTCAATTGAAGCTTACAATGCATTAGCCAATGATCAGCCAGATAAAATACCATATTAAAAAGGAAGATTTTGACATTCATTGCAAATAGAATTGGCTCGCCGACATCTATCAAACCAACACAGGTAGAAAAAAGATTCTGACATTCCGGATGAAAATCCCTTATCTGGCTTTCATGAAAATACTTATAGAAAAAGGGGGATGCATGCATCCCCCTTAAGTTTTAATAAAATTGCCCGCTTATAAATAACTATTATTACCATCCAAAACCATCATCGTCAAAGTTAGGTGGAGGAGCAGATGAATCATTGGTGTCCCCAGTGGGTGAAGCAGCATACACTTTTTCCGGATTATTCAGCAAAAGCATCATGGTGGTTGCCGAAAATGCGGCATATCCGGCCTTTTTAATAGCTTCTTTCCGGGATATCTTCTTGTTACATTCTTGCGAAGAATCACTCTCTTTAGTTCCTTTTCCCATTTCTCAGATAATTTTCACTATATATTCTCCTTTACAATAATCTGTCTGTTACGCAAATACAACTACAACATTATATTACTCAATACGAAGAAATTTATACAATGTTCCGGTAAATACAAAAACGTTGCAAATCTATAACAATTTTTTGACACATAAAATACTGTTATTCAATAAACACCCTTTTTGCCCCTTTGGTGCTTTCCCCTGAAACCCTGACCAGGTAGATTCCCCTTTCAAGTTCATCGACCCTGAAGCTATTCCTGTCTCCGTTTTCAAGTTTTACTGTTTTTATCTGTCTTCCCAAAAGATCAAAAAGAGTGGCATAACTATAACGCTCAACCTCTCCCAAAATGTATATCTCCTTGCCATATGAATAGATCTCAAGTTGTTCCTCGTAGCCGTCGGGTATTTCTTCTGCACTTGTGATCATGATATCAGTATGCACAAAAAATCTTCCCGTGCCTGAACTATTTTCAGCAAGAGAAACTATGTAATCAGTTTTACCCAGGTCTATAAATTTATTCAGATACCTGTCCTCCAGAATAGCCGAAGCACCAGCAGGCATGCTGAGCTCCTCTACAGAGAAAACCACCTCGCCACCTTCAGCAAAATCGAACCCAAGAGGAATTATCAAACCTTCCAAATCATAATCAGGTAAGGCTTGTATGGCAAGATCTACTTCATTACCTCCCTCAATAAATCTGGAGTAAAGCCGGAACCCAGGATCAGCTCCATACTGTCCGGCATCATAGGTCACATCAAGTCCTTTGGTCATATTGCTGTTAAATGCAAGCAGGGTGGTGGATTTCTTATTATTGTCAGACACTTTCAGCCTTATAGTTGACCAACTGGTAGACACCGACTTAAATGGTGCAGAATAAAAATGAGCCCTCATACCCGTGGTAAAATTAATTGATCCACCGCCAGGTTTTGATTTAACCATAAAGCCCTGCCCTGTCTGAATATAACCTTCATTTAAACCCAAGGCGCCTCCTGAATTATTAATAACCTTATAGTTATTATCAACCAGATCATAAACATAAAGAGCTGCGAAAAGAGGATCAAACTCATCGGAATTTATATCAAGGAAATTTACTGATGAAAGTCCTGCCGCTGAGGTAACGCGCATGGCAGAAGAAAAAGGATTTCCTATTGCATTCCATCCGTTGGCTCCACGGGTTATTGTAACTGTTTTACCGGAATATGGCAGTTCTCCGGTAAAATAAGCCGAGTGTCCCATATTTATTGCCAGCAGGTAACCCCTGCCGGGTATCAGGTTCCCGCTTGTAGAACTATTGTAATAAGCCCCCCATCCTCCGGCACCGGTTCCAAGATTCTCTTCATAATGAGTCATTGCATAATTGCCACTGGAATTCGAAGGAACATTATTCGCACTATTACTTAGAAAATCAATTATCCCTTCACCTCCAACAGGCGGAGATGTGATATGCCAACCCTGAACATTATTGTAGCGCTGAACGGTAGCCTGAACCCCTGAGCTGCCCTGGATCACAGATCCGGTGTAATTGCCATCCGACTCAACCACCAGACCACCACTACCCGCATTATTAACAAAAGTTCCTGTTGAATACAGCACTCCCCCCGGTTTAACTGTTAACTTACCCCCGCTTCTTATGGTAAGGCTACGGGGACTGTTAACTGTAAGACTGGCATCTTTTTCAATTACCAGTTCATTAACCGTGGCATTGGCTCCGGAAATAACCGGATCATTAGATGTGCCTGATGGGATCCTGATAACAGCATACTGATCAGGTATAGCATCAGTACTCCAGTTACCGGATGCATGCCAGTTGCTGGTTGTACCCTCCCATACAACTTCATTAACTACCCGGAATGATACGGTAAAGGATTCCACAACACTGTTTTCAGCATTAACAGTTACTGTTTCCTCATAAAAACCGGCTGACAGGCCAGAGTTTGGCGAAACGGTAAAAGTGGTGGAATTCGTGGTACCATCAAGGGTGGGATCAACCGGGCCGGTTACCTCAAAATCTGAACTTACACCGCCACTTAAAGTAGCCGAAAGGTTAGTAATATCCCCCGTGCCGGTCCGCGTAACCGTAATTTCTTCCGCCGTAACCGCTGCATACCCTTCTGCTCTAATCCCAAAATCAACCGGCCCTTCAGGATCCAGGCTAATTGTATAAGTATATGCAATAACCTCAAACTGAACATTAAATGACTCTCTGAAATTAGGTAATGTTTCTCCGTCATCTACTGTAACAGTTGCATTGTATGATCCGGGAGTGAGTGCTGTGACAGGCCTTATTCCAAATGTGGCTGTCTGCCCTACAGGAACTGCGGTTAAGGATAAAAGACTTGTTTCAAAAGCAGTTCCATTAACATCTCCTAGGCTGACTTGCAGACCAGTAATTTCTGTACCCCCTGTATTTGTAATAGTTACAGTTACAAAATCCAATTCTCCGTAACCTTCTGTAAGACTTTCAATAACCAGCGGATTCATGCTATCAAGCGGTTCATTATCCCCGTGAGTAATCGTAATATCATATTCAGAAAGCACCTCAAAATTAACCACAAACTGCTCACTGATTCCCTTATCGGCAGTTACGGTAACTATAGCTGAATAACTCCCTGCACCAAGGGCGTCATCGGGTTTAACGGTAAAGGTAGCAGTACCTGTTGGATTAAGACTAGTTGAAGTAGGCACGCTCACGATAAACTCACCTGAATTCTCCCCGCTTAAAGTAACAGCAAGACCGGCAATAATTCCCCCGCCTGTGTTGGATATTTGCACATCGGTGGCTGTCACAGATCCATAACCTATCATTTGAGGTGTGAAAACAAGAGGATCATCGGCATCAAGACTTATCTGGTAGCTATTGACATCTACCATATTAAACAGGTCAGAAATCACCGGATCAAGCGATGGAGTTCCTGAGTATTCAAACTTTAATTGATACCCTATACCATCGTAGTTTAGGGTTAGGTCGTTGAATACAGCCTCACCAGAGGAGATTGATACATCATCATTTCCACCGAGCGTAGCTGTGAGCCCGGATCCGCCGGTTTCAAGACTTACGGTGACTTCCTGAGTACCCGAAAGCCCCACTGTTGAGAAATTATCAAAGGCATCCGCAGTCCTGATAACAACAGTGCCAATTCCGGCAGGTGCATTATTTTGTGTACCTGTCCCCCCTGAAGGCTGCGTGTCAATCACCATTTTTGACACTGCCGCGGCAAGAACATTCACCCCGATATCATTTGTTTCAGTAATATTTTGAACCGAAACAGTGAGTGTATGAGCCCCTGCAAGATTAAGGGTAACAGCAATCCTAGCAGAGTCGTTATAAAATGTAACATCAGTATTATTATAAACCTCGACGCTCAGATCATTTGTAACAATAACCTGATACCCTGAACCATCAAGTGCTGTACCGGCAAGATTATTTGCATTTGTGATATCAATATCAAAACTTACCCCTGCAATTTTATCTCCGGCTTCTGCCAACGCAAGATCAAATCCGGATTGATTGGACTGGACATTAACACTTACTTGCTTGTTATCTGTAACTCCTGCAATGTCAATTGTCAGGGAATGACTATTAAACACCGTTGCCAGCGTGATTGGAATACTTACACCTCCACTTTCAAAATTGACTTCTTCGTTGTGGACCACTCCATCTGCCTGATCGCTGGTAACAGTAACAAGCAAGCTTCCTGAAATACTAACACCATCCAGATCTGTTGCATCGCTGATAACCAAATCAAAAGGATTATCCTGGTAAAATGGCCCAACTTCAGAATCAGGATCCGTTTTAAGGGTAAACTCGGAAAGATCCGCTGCCACTATAACATTCTCAACAACTACATTAGAACTAGGATCAATGCCAGCAATCGAAACTGTGAGATTATGATCGGCAGCAACAGTATTCAGCGAAATAGTAACCGTTGCATCTCCCTCTGTGAAGGTCACTCCTTCATTAAACACCTCACCATCGGCCTTATCACTGGTAACCGTAACATTAATAGGCCCATTTAATGATACCCCGGCAGAATCCTGAGCATTGGTGATATTAAGATCAAAAGGAAGATCCTGGTATTGTTTTCCCGGATGAGCAACATCAAATCCCTCCAGGTTCTCGATATTGGTCATGTTGAATGAGGAACTGACAAGAGGAGCAAATGAAGGAGCAAAACCATTGTAGGTGAAGCCCAGGGTGTATGCCCCGTTAAGGTCAAGAGTCAGATCGGTAAATGTTGCGACACCATTGACAATGCTTACAGGGTTGATTCCTCCCAGGGTTGCTCCGGTGGTTCCTATAGAGACGTTTGCTGAGACGGTAAGCGTTACATCCAGACTTTTGTCTGAAATATTCCCATGATCATCCATAAAGTGAAGAATGATCTCACCTACCCCAACAGCAACATCATTATTGCTGCCATCACCACCAACCGGCTGCTGGTGAATAACAAACTGTGTTGCCGCCGCAGGCTCAAGGATCACGTCCACCGTTACCGGATCAGTCACCCAGTCAATCGTTACAGTAAGATTTTTTGAAACGGTATCAAAAAGCTGGACATTCTCAATTGTAGCTGCACCTCCTGTAAAAGTCAGCGAATCACTGAAAAGCACACCATCAACACCTTCATCCAGGTTATCACTGGTCAGGGTAACATAATGTTTCCGGCCGTTAAGATCTACACCGGCCTTATTTTTAGCACCGGTAATGTTAAGATTAAAAGGCGTACCTGCAGTTTGCGTACCGGGGGATGTAATAGCGAAAACGGACTGATCTGTGGCTGAAACAGTAATATCAACAAATTTTTGACTATCCTCATCTGTAGCAACCCTGAACAAAGTATTTCTTAAACCTGTGTTGCCATAACTATTTGTTGTTGTTAAAAGAACACTTCCATCAACAAATTGAATACTTTGATTAAATAAAATTCTAAATGCAGCTCCATCCACTATAAATACCTCATATGACCCATTCCTCAACGTCCCATCCGGGTATCTTGCATTTATCAGCCTGACCGTGAAATTCTCACCTACAACCTGCGGTCCGGGATCGACCAGATCAAATCCGATATGGTTCTCCACTTTGGTCATATCAAAAGGATCTGAAACAACCGGGCCAAAACCTGTCGATGCAAATTGAATCGTGTATCCCAAACCGTCCCGGTCAAGGGTAAGATTAGAGAAAGTAGCCGTTCCCGTTTGTATATCAATTGTTTTATTACCGCCAAGAGTGGCGTTTCCTTCCGCGGAAGCGTCATTAGCTATGCTTGCTGTGACATCCTGCGATTCACCCAAGCCTGAAACGGAGGGGTTGCCAAATACATCACGGGTTTCAACCACTACATTGCCTATACCCAATGCTGTTCCGGCATTAATCCCTTCGACTCCAACCGGTTGGGTAGTGATAACCATCTCACTGGCAGGTGCGGCATTCACATTAACATTTACTAGTTCCTCGTCATCTATACTCTGTATAACTACGGTAAGCGTATGCTGAAGAGTTAATAAGGGATCAGTTTGGTGGGCTTTCGCCAAAACCACCCCAGTTACGGTTCCTTCACCAGCTGTAAATGCAACATTCGAAAAAACAAATGGTTCGTTGTCTTCCTGGTTGCTTGTAACGGTAACATTATAAGCGCCGTTTATTAACACGTCAAGTGCCTTGGCTTCTGTAATTTCCAGATTAAACCCCACTCCTGCTGTCTTATCACCAACTACTTCAGCGACAATAAACCCCGACACGTTTGCAGCAATATCAAGGCCAGTTAACTCCTCATTATGAGTGACCCCATCAATACTTACTGCTAAGTTATGAATGCCCTGATTTAGAGCAATAGTGATCGTTGCAGCACCGGTAACATCAAAGTCCGCGTTATCATTGTAGACCACTCCGTCAATACTGCTCACAACCATAATATTTGTCAAGCCGGTAATAGTCCCGCCGTCCCTGTATTTTGCCCCGGTTAAAGAGAGATCAAAAGGGAAAGCTGCATATTGTTGTATAGGATCAACCGAAACTGCAAATTCCGACAGATCTTCGCTTACTGTAACAATTATTGCTTCGTCATTTTTAACACTGGAAACATTCACCGTTAAGGTTTGGGCACCAATTGTTTCAAGGGCCAGTGTTAGACCGGCTGCACCGGAGGTGAAGTCAACATCCAGGTTATGGATAACCCCCTCCACATTGCTGGTAACAATCACATTGACCAGACCACTAATTGCCTGGCCATTACTGCCCAAGGCACCGGTTATATCAAGGCCAAACTCCAGGAACTCATATATGGTTGCTGTTGGATCGGCAAGCGCAACATTAAATACCGAAAGATCATCGATATTCTCAATATTAAACGCATCTGATATTACTTGTTGGAGAGCAACCGGACTGCCGGACGAGAATCTCAGGGTGTATCCTTCACCTTCTTTATCTATATTGATATTGTCGAAAGTAGCAGTACCGCTTTGTATATCAACCTGGGTGGTACCTCCAATCACAGCATTGCTTCCGGAAGAGCCATCATTTTCAATTGCTGCAGTGACGAGTTGCACGCCATCAAGACCCACAACTGATGGGTTGTCAAATTCATCATGTGACACAACGGTGATTGTGCTCAGGACGGCAGGGTTATCATCATAATTCCCGCCAATAGGAGTAGCCGGCTGTTGATCAATAACCAGTTTGAAGGCTTGTCCGGGATTAACTGTTACAAACTGCTCCTTTGTCTCTAAAATAGTTTCAATATCAACAGTCAGAGTATGATAATCTGCTTTTTTCAAAACAATTCCTGCTATCACCGCTTCACCCTCTGTAAAGGCAAAATCCAGGTTATTAACAAGGATACCATCCGATCCTGTGCCTTCAGTATTAAGATTACTGGTCACTGTTACTGAATAGGAAGCATTAAGTAATTTTCCTCCAACATCTTTTGCATTGGTAATGGTGATTTCAAATGGATCCCCCGCAGTTTGTACCCCGGGATCAGCAATATCAAAACCGGAAAGATCAAAATCCCTGAGAAACGGATAAGTTTCACCTTCCATAATGTTCCAGATGTTCGCAAAGTCCCACCCAGAAAATGTGGCCTGGTTCTGCATCTGGGAAGTTGTTCTTCCTAAACCGCCCTCACTTCCTGACTGCCCTGATGTACCGGTATCCCAGTATGAGTGAGTAACGGTGCCAGGGTCAACTAAACCTATTGAACCCAGTAATCCTCCATATGCTGTCACGTTACCACTGACAGTGACAAGTCCCATTGAGTAACTGTTGAGAATGTCACCCTTTAAATCGGAACAACCTGCCAAACCTCCCACTCTTTCGGCTGCTCCGGACGATTGAACTGTTATCGTACTTCTGGAATAGCTATTCGCTATCCTCCCTTTCTGGTTGCAGCCTGCCAGTCCGCCGAATTTCTGATTATCACTGCCGTTATTCGAGAAAAACACTTCAACATGTGCAAAACATTTATTAATCAAAGGTTTTCTTTCATCAAAGGAACCACTGACGACATAACTGTTATTGGAGCCAACCAGCCCTCCTGTTGCGGCGTCACCGGTAATGGTTCCAGTAATAACATAACAGGACTCAATTAATGTCTTTTCATTTCCGGTTACTCTGCCAACAAGGCTACCAGTTCCCCGTGCACCTTTAATATTAATATTTTCTAAACGAACATTTTTTATAGATACTGAATTGGTTTTTTGGTCATTCAAAGGCCCAATATGCCCAAAAAGCCCCACATTGGGCGTTGATGGCCAGTTTATTGTCAGGTTCGAAATTGTATACCCGGCGCCGTCATAATGCCCCTGAAAAATATCAGTAGTCCCGCCTCCTCCGATAGGCACCCAGTTAGTATAACCGCTGAGATCAATATTGGCCGTCTGCAGGAAATAATATTCAGTAGTTTCATCGCCAAGATAATTCCTTACATCATTCAGATGTTCAGCAGAGGAAATCTGAAAAGGGTTGCCAGCGGAACCATCACCTAAGCTAATCTGGCCCAAAACAGGCTGAGCAAAAAATATAGATGTAAGAAGTAGTATAAAGTAGAGTTTTTTCATATTGTCCTGCTTATATGTTCTAAATGGTGAAAACGGGGCCGGATGGTTACGGTAATCAGGTAAAAATAAGGCAACTTTCTAAATAACCTGCTGTTTAGAGAAAAAATTTGTGCTGAAAGTAGTAAATCAGCCAATCTTTTTACGTAATAATCTGATTAAAAGTTATAAAGTTGTATGAATAATCGTTTTATGTACATTAAATACCGTTTCTTTATGATCAAAGTAAATCAGAAATAACAGAAGAATCCTTTTTGCAATAATGAAT
>CAYQXY010000035.1:15611-55615 GCA_964421595.1 uncultured Bacteroidales bacterium
GAATCCTTTTTGCAATAATGAATATTTTTCTGCGCTGTTAATTTTTTAATTTTTAAGTTTACAAGGTTTAATTTTTCCGCTGATATTCAGGCTAACTGAAAAAAACCAGCCCTTATATAATCCGGTAATTACAGGACGTGAGGGTAACTTCGATGGTTGGAATATCGTACAAAAAAAACAGGTTTGATTCTCAAAAGGATCAGATAAAAATATATTATCATAATTTTTAATTTAAAATCATAACTACAACTCCGATAGATGAACCGCCAATGTGCTGAAGTACATAAAAAGATGTATAAAGCATGGGGGAGTAATGCATTTGAAAGTAATATTACCAAAAATTAATTTTTTATCACATTGATTAATAGATTTATAATTATATAATTTATTCGAATGAACGTAATGATTCTTGGTTCCGGAGGCAGGGAACATGCTCTTGCCTGGAAAATTTCACAAAGTAAAAGGCTTGAAAAATTATTTGTGGCACCGGGTAATGCCGGAACAAAAGCAGTGGCTCGTAATATTGATTTAAAAATAAATGATTTTGAGGCTATCGGAAATTTCTGTCTTTTAAACCAGATTGATATGCTTATAGTGGGCCCGGAGGAGCCACTGGTTAAGGGAATAAAGGATTACTTCCAGACAACAGGAAGTTTATCGAAGGTCAGCGTTATCGGGCCTGACAGGGTGGGGGCACTTCTTGAGGGCAGCAAGGCTTTCGCGAAACAATTCATGAAGAAATACGGAATTCCTACGGCAAGATATCTGCCGGTGACCAAAGAGACCATTAGTGAAGGGTATGGGTTCCTTGAGACTCTTTCTCCTCCTTATGTTCTGAAGGCTGACGGACTGGCGGCAGGGAAGGGCGTTGTGATACTTGACGACCGTGAAGAGGCTGAAAAGGAGCTGAAAAGCATGCTGGATGGAAAGTTTGGCGATGCAAGCTGCAGGGTTGTGATAGAGGAGTTCCTGAGTGGTATTGAACTTTCGGTATTTGTAGTAACCGATGGTAAGAACTGGCTGCTTCTGCCTGAAGCCAAAGACTACAAACGAATAGGTGAGAATGATACCGGACCGAACACAGGGGGCATGGGTTCTGTCTCGCCGGTACCCTTCGCTGACCAGGACTTTATGAAAAAGGTAGTAAGTCGCATCATCCAGCCAACTGTTAAAGGACTTCAGGAAGAAAAAATTGATTACAGGGGGTTTATTTTCTTCGGACTGATAAATGTTGAGGGCAATCCGTTTGTAATTGAATACAATGTCAGGCTCGGTGACCCGGAAACTGAAGCAATTATACCCAGGATCAAAAATGACCTGCTGGAAATTTTTTCTGATATTGAAAACCAGGACCTGAAAAAACACTGCATTGAGATTGACCTGCGGGTAGTGACATCAATAATGCTGGTCTCGGGTGGATATCCGGGTGACTATAAAAAGGGAATTGAGATTTCAGGCCTTGACAAGGTTGCCGGAAATGATTATGATAAAAGGGTTAAAGAAAGAACCCCGGCAAATGATGATGCTCCAGATAGTTTTACGGCCGGCCAAAGCATTATATTCCATGCAGGCACAAAAGAAAGGAAAAAGGAAGTTTTAACTAACGGCGGAAGGGTGCTGGCAATCAGCTCGCCTGGAGAAACCATGGATCAGGCACTTGAGAGATGTTACCAGACAGCAAAAATCATAAGTTTTGATGGCATGTACTATCGGAAGGATATTGGCAAAGACCTTATCAGGTGATGCTTAAGCGTATTCTTAAATATAATACAACTGCAGGTTACCTGGTAATTCTTCTGGTAACAATAGTTTCCTGGTGGCCTTCATTACATTCGGATAATGTTCAGCAGATGGCTTTTGATTATATTCCGATGCCGCTTTATGAAATGCTGACTGGTTTTATTTCACAATATGTTCTTGCTTCCAGACTGGCGGCTATTGGGTTGATCTTATTGGCGGGATTTTATCTGCTCAGCCTCAATGAAAAATATTCAATACTGAGAGAAAGAGCTTTGTTCCCGGCCTTTTTCTTTATATTGATCGTGAGCAGTTATGATGACCTTCACAGGCTTCATCCTGCACTAATAGCACTATTGTTTTTCCTTCCTGCACTCGATAAAATTCTGGCATCTTATAAGACAGAGGGGCTTAGCACCAATTATTTTGAAGCTACATTCTTATTAGGAGCTGGAAGCCTGTTCTACTTCAATCTTATATATTTTATCCTGATTGTCTGGATCGCACTTCTGGTACTCAGACCCGTTATTTGGAGGGAATGGGTGCTGAGCATCATGGGCATCCTTACGCCGTGGTTTTTTTTCCTGGTTTATGATTATCTTACCACTGAATCGATTGACCGGACCGTTGACCTTTTTGTCGTTAATATTACAACAGGGTATGAACTGATGCTTGTCTTTATCCCCCATATGATATTTATGGGTATCCTGTTGTTCCTGATTATCCTTGCCAGCAGAAAAGTTATTATCTCCATGGCCAAAATGAGAGTATTGACCCGAAAAATTTATGTGCTTTTTTTCTGGATCTTTTTGGTTGGCCTTTCAGCCTGGTTTATACTGGAGACAGCAAATATTGAACTGATTGTATTGGTCGCTGTTCCTGTTTCATTTCTCCTGAGCAACTATATGCTTTCCATAAATTCTGCATTCTGGAGCAATTTTATCCTGTGGAGCCTGATAGTAGCAGTTCAGGCAATTGTCTGGCTTCCGCTTATAATCGCTTAACAAACGAAAGCACTCCTACAGCAGTACCGGGCAGCCCATCCTTAAATGATATGAAGATGTGGTAAACACCTGTACTTTGTATTTGTATATCATATGCAGGATAGTTTGTTCCTGTTGCATCGCTGTAATTACTGCCAATTAAACCCTTATTGTCAAAAAGCTGGATGATACCAAGTCCCTGTGAGGCATCAGAGTTACAGATCGATAACCTGTACTGGGTATTCTTGTTTAACACCATTGAGTATTTGGCAACCGGCAGAGCCCGGCCGGGTTCTGCGCCATCAAGTTCTACCTGAAAATCTCTGAGATAGGTGGCTTCTCCCAGACGGGCAACGCAAATATCGACAAGCTGTTCGGTAGTCTGGGTATATACCGGTGCTATTCCGGCAATAATTAAAATTACTATTAATAGAAATTGTCTCATGCTGCTATTGGGTTAACTTGTTGCGAATGATTTCTGCTTTTTCAACGATATTGTTGAGTTGTTCTTCTGAAATATTTACCTTGCTTCTTTCATGCTGTATTATCATCAGCATTCCATCCCGCTCTATTGCTTCAGGTTCTCCAACTTCATAGGTAATACTGACTTTGTCGAAATCTTCCTTTATATACTCGAGCTCCCGTGTCAAATCGGCAAATTCAGGATGGGCCCTCTCATAATTCTTCAGGATCAGGAAAAGATCGTTAAGGATAATCTTCTGTTCGCCAATTCTTTCGAAAATCTCTTCTCCCGGATGGGTTTTTGAAACCTGGGTCAGCAGGTACAATCCTTCAATCCATACCCCTGCAACCATCGCAGTACTTAAATGTGCACGTCGTTCCTGCCTCAGGTACTGGTCCATCTGGTTAAAACTCGAAACTGAAATATACATAAGTGAGTCAAGGTTGGATTGCGAACTGGCAAGCCTGCGGAGAGTACTGAAATCAAAGAACTGTCCAACGGCCAGACCGTCGGCAAGCCGTCTTATGGCAGTAATGTAATCAATTACAGCAGTTGTTCGGTTATACATATTCAAATACCCCAGATCAGCACCATAAACTCCCAGGTTAAATGCCCTTTTGAAGTTGGTGTTATACTGATCAAGATTTGAAGTAGTAGCAAGATACCTGTTGGAATATGGTACCCCAAGGCCCTTAATCAGGGCCGACATTTCTACTATTGAAGATACATTGGATATTATGCCTTCCATAATATCCTCGGATATAACAAGAGATTCGGCAAAGATGACCGAGTCAGGTATTTCAAATTCTGTGGTCCTTGCAGGATCACGTCCTGACTGGCAGGAGGCAAATAGAATTGGAAATATCAGAAATAACAATCTAGCTTTAATCATAGAAATTATGTTATCGTTAGGGACAAAAATATTAATTATTAGATAAAATCAACCTGATTTCGTTGGTTTACGGAATATTGATCTGCTGAAATTCAGTTTTTCAAACCCTTCAATGCTCTTTTTTAGAAGATTAAAATAAAGTGTCGCATATAATAATAATGTAAGTATCCATACAAATATGATGTTGAAGTAAAATGTATCATAGAAGCGGCCCATGAAATGTTTGCTGGGGGCATAAAAATGGGACCTGAAACTAAGAAATGAGCCGGGCAGAGGGTCACGGTAAATTGGATTGATCTGCTGAACAAGTTCTCCTTTATATTCAAGGATCTGATTCTTTTCAAATACCTTCTTAACTATGTCAGCCAGGCTTTCATTAAAGTATGCATCCCGCAGGTACCTGTATTGTTCAGGGTTTTGCTGCATCCAGTAATTTATTATATTTTCCTTCTGGCGATTGGATTCTTCGTAATCAAGTGTATATTGTGAATCAAGTTCATCAAAATATTCAAGCATATATACAGCATCATCCATTGAAAAATTATCTCTTTCATTACCAGGACTGCCATTATAACCGACCTGGGGAAGCCTGACCCTCTCTTTTTGTATTTCGTTATCAATAAGCTGGAGCTCTCTTTTTCTTTCATTTACTTCTCCGGTAATGTTAAACTCATCAATAACAGCATCAAGCCTGTTACGCATCTCAGGCAGCCAGTAGACTTTCTGAAAATCGGCCATACTCTCCTTCTTTTCGAGTTCAAAGAAATATTTCTGAAAGGCGTTATCCTTGTACTGATGAACCATAAGAGCCTCATAGGTCCATTTTGTAGGCATGATCTCGGCAATTAAAGGTACCTTGTCAACACTCCCTATTGTGCGGTTAAGCTTTTCAAAACTGAACATTGCCCCGCCCAGTATCATTTGCGGGATCATAAGCAGCGGGATCAATATATAAATTGTTACAGCAGAGTTAAAAGAGGCTGAAATATTAAGTCCAAGCATATTGGCAAAGGCAGCTATTGAAAAAAGAGTCAGCCAGTACTCGAAATTCATTCCCTGCACTCCCAGAATAGTGTTCCCTGTCCATACAAACAGCAGAGCCTGTATTGCAGAAATACAAAACAGGATTACGATCTTGGACAGAAGATAGCTCGAGCGGCTAAGGTTAAGAAATGCTTCTCTTTTTAGTATTTTTCTGTCGCGGAAAATCTCCTCGGCGCTGATCGTCAATCCCAGAAAAAGTGCAACAATAAGGCTCATGAATATATATACGGGAATATTTTCGTTTTCCCTGAAAATGTAAATTCCTGAATTAGGATCGGCAATATACCTGATAATATAAGCAAGTATAAAAGCAAGGAGTGGTGCCTCAAGCAGGTTAAGGACAATATACTGCCTGTTACTGATCTTGGAAAAGAAATCACGCAGGGAGTAGATCTTCAGCTGTCTGAACCATGAAGGGATTTTCAGTGTTGCCGGAGGGGGATTGGTTTCTGCTTTAACAGGCTCCATCCTGATGTTCTCCCTGAAAAAGCTTTCCCATTTTTTCGGAGAAACTTTACGGTTTGGTGTATAGCGGCCCAGTTCATCAACTACCCGCGCCTCAATAATATTGAATATAAGTTCGGGATTTACATTCCCGCAATCGGGACACTCTCCCACATCGCTGTTTATCTGGGCATCTATTCTCTTGAAATACATAACCCCCTCTACCGGGTTCCCGTAATAGATCATGTACCCCCCGGTATCTAGAATCATTATGTTGTCAAACATTTTATATATATCAGACGACGGCTGATGTATGACAACAAAAATAAGTTTACCCTTCAAGGTAAGCTCCCTTAACAGATCCATTACATTCTCAGAATCACGCGATGAAAGGCCCGATGTAGGCTCATCAACAAACAGGATCGAGGGTTCACGAATCAACTCCAGGGCTATATTCAGTCTTTTCCTCTGGCCTCCGCTTATAACCTTGTTCATGGGAGATCCAACCTTCATATCCCGTCGCTCGAGCAAACCGAGGCTTGACAGGGTTTTTTCCACCATGGCAGTTATCTCTTCTTCCGTCTTATCACGAAAACACAGCTTTGCATTATACCAGAGATTCTCAAAAACTGTCAGCTCTTCAATAAGAAGGTCATCCTGAGGGATAAGTCCAATAACACCCTCAAGTTTATCCCTTTCTGAATGAAGGTTTATACTATTAATCCTCACCTCACCTGAAGTCGGATTATCAGTGCCCGACAGGACATTCAGCAAAGTTGTTTTACCGGCACCGCTGGCACCCATAATTCCTATCAGTCTGCCCTGACCCTCGGAAAAGCTTATATCACGCAGTCCGATACCACCATTGCTGAACTCGTAACCTACCTCACTGGCCTGGTAAGATATCCTTACAGCCGATTCGCCGGTAAGGTAATGCGAAACAACATCACTGTAATAAACCGGTTTACCTTTTGGCAACTTGATGGTACTTCCGCTCGCGAAAAGGTATATCCTGAGATTGTTCAGGGGAAGGCCGTTCAGGTAGACATCGCCGGTGCCGGTATACCTCAGAAAATAAAGATCTTCGCTCTTTATCTGTAAAATGTAAATTTCACCATTTTCAGATTCGCACCTTATATGCCTGGCTTTTCCGGGTTCTTTGTCCTTATTGTTAATCACCATCATAGATGGGAAATCCAAATCACCTGAAGTGGAATTCAAAACAAACCTTTTTATATCTTCAAACTCTTCTTTATCGAGCTTAAATGCTTCGGCAACAGTATTTATAATAGCCATTCTCTGATCAGTGAACTTTCCACCGGCATTGACTATTTCGAACAACCTCACCTGAACTACAACTTTTTGTTTCTGGGTTAAGGTTTTGTTTATTTTTTTACAAATTCCGAGTATCCTGACTGAATCCTTTACCGAAGTGAGCCTTACCTTTCCTCCGCTTTTTTCCTTATCTTCCTGTGCATCTTCATCCAGCAGTCCGGCATGCTTCTTGAACAAATTCAGGTATTCGCTTGCCGCCTCATCATTGAGCTGCTGATTCAGAAAATTCTCGACATATTCAATTTCATTGGCTTCAACTCCTTCATCCTGTTTTACCAGTAAGGCAAAGAGTTGCATAAGGGCGCGCAGGATTTCTTCACTCATATTCTGAAATTATTTTTATTTAAAACCTGACTTTTGATATTTAGTAACTTATCTGCTCGAAGGTGACATCTACAATATCAGCATATTCCTCTCCTGCCTCCTGCATATCCTCATCATCTTCAGGGGCATACCATTTAACAAGTACTTCATTGCCAGCATTGTGGATGTCTTCGAGTTTCATCAGGACATCAAGCAGTACCTTTGAAGATGCAGTGTTGAAGTATGTGAGTTTAAAAACGAATTCCGTTTTGGGTTTTGGACTTTCAGCATATTCATCAAGCCAGTTAAGAACCGGATTGTAAAAAGAAGAAACATCCTCAGGCAATGATCTGCCTGATATTTCAAAATGATTATTATCTACATCCAGTATTACACCGGGAGTATCGTCGGTTCCCAATATTTTCATTGCTTCCATAATAAGTATTTTTTCAGTTTCTTGAAATAGTTGAGGTTAACAAAAAGAATGAACTATCATCCGATATCGGAAGAAAATGATATACGAGTTTCTGTCCGGTTTTCCGGGCGATATCAATAAAGCCCAGCCCTGCTCCGCCTTTCTCAGAAAGCCTGCCTTCTTTCATCTGGTTTTTATATAACTCTTTCAGGCCATCTTTATCAAGGCTGTTGATCTGTTCAAGCAAGGTCTTCAGATCTTCGGTCTTTTTATTGTCAATTACGTTACCGGTAGTAACACTATACTCATCGTCCCCTTTGCTAACCACGAAAATTCCTCTGCCGGAATATGCAAAATCATTATTCGTAAATGTATCGGCATGCTTGCTGATATTCTGAAGGCATTCAACCATTACGTGAAAGACCTTCCGCTGTACACTATTGGACTCAAGATCCTTTGACATGTTAGATTCAGTAAGAGAGGTAAATGCTTTGGTTATCTGATGGGTAATTTCTCCTTCATATACCAGAGTAATCTCATGAGCCTTCATTGTTTTGTAAAAATCATAAACAAACTCCAGGAAGTTCTGTACATTTTTTTGCTTTGTCATCATAGATTTTTTTTTGATAATATATTTTACTTTTTAAAACTCAATTCCTATAACAAGTATATCGTCAATCTGCTTGTTTTCACCCTGCCATTTAAGATGATCCTCTGTAAAGAGCCTGTTATATTCATCCATGGTGAAATCGGGATTACCGGTTATAATATCACGTATACGCTGTGGTCCGAATTTCTTTCCTTCACTTCCGCCTATCTGGTCTGGCAGTCCGTCAGAAAAGAAAAATATTTTATCGCCTTTTTCAATATCTATTTTATGATTTGTGAAATCCTTCTCAGGCTTATTCCTGTGAGGGATTCCGCCAATAGCTTTCCTGTCGCCTTTAAATTCATGCAATTCGCCATCACGAAGCATAAACAGGGGACGATGTGCACCGGCAAATTCTATCCTGTTTTTTCCCATGGCGATTTTAACCATTGCAATATCCATCCCGTCACGGGCATTTGCATCAACACGGTCCTGCTTTAAAGTGTGCCTGACTCCTGCATGTAATTCATCACAAATCCGGGCTGCAGTCAGCTCACGTTCATGGTCTACAATATTATTCAGCAGGAAGTATCCGATAAACGATATAAGTGCTCCGGGAACTCCATGTCCTGTACAATCTACAGCTGCAATATAAAGATTTTCATTCTTCTGAAAGAACCAGGGAAAGTCACCGCTTACAACATCACGGGGCACGTAAAAAATAAAGGAGTTAGGCAGAAAATCCCTGATAAAGGCAGTATCCGGGAGGATTGCTCCCTGAATCCGTTCTGCATAATTAATGCTTTCAGTAATTTTTTTGTTCTTATCCTGAATAAGTTGTTCGATAACTTTTGCTTCAGTTATATCATGTCCGACAAAAAGTATCGTTTCGAGTTCATTTTCATTAAACTCCGGAATAGCATCTATCCGCATAATCCTTTCGCCTTCACCAGTTGTCAGAGTAAGCTCCGAATTTAGCTTCACTGGTGAAGATTTTATATTTTTTATTGACTCTTTAAAGAAATTAAACAGGACATCATTCAGCCTGACTTCATTAATTGTCCGGTTATTAACTTCAGCGGGCTTAAGACCTGTGTACCTTTCTATAACCGGATTTGCATAAAAGAACTTGCCTGTAGTCCCAAGCCGGACGATCATATCAAGACTGTTCTCAGAAAGAGCCTGCATCTTTGACTTTAGCCTTTCCTCCTTCTCAGCCCTGATCCGTTCTGTAACATCCTGAGAATTCATTATTATCCCCTTGATTGCAGGATCATGGAGAAAGTTCCTCCCTGTGGTTTGTATAAATATTTTTTTGCCGTCCTTCCTGATATAGGTGTACTGAATAGTCAGAACTTCCGACGGGTCTTTGATCAATTTCTCAAACATACCCTTGAGATCAGATTCTCCTTTTGGTGTGAGCCGGTCAAAATCTTTCCCCTCCATCATCTCATCAGGGGTATAACCAAGAATACGAAGTACCGAAGGACTTTCATATATCATTTTCATGTTCTGATCATAAATCGTGATCACTTCTGAAGCATTCTCGAGTAGTGAATGAAGCCGTTTTTGGACTTTCCCGACCTCCTCGATCTGCATTTCCAGCTTATCATTCGATTTTTCCAGTTCTTCGTGTGTCGCCCGCATCTCCTCAGCGCTCTGCCTTAGTTCCTCTTCATTCTCCCTGAGCTCCTCTGTCATTTGCTGAGCCTCGAGAAGCAGTTTTTCGGTTTTCTGGTTTATATTGAGATTAAATATAGTACGGGCAATGATCTCGCCGAGTTCCTTCAGGTAGGTGATGGTAAGGGGTGAAATTTCATCAGACAAGGATGCAAATTCAATCACGCCCTGTAGCTTTTCATCAGTAATAAGAGGCACAATCAAGAGGCTTCCGGGCTTCTTATCGCCTAAAATTCCCGAGGTTATTGTCACATAATCGTCAGGAATCTCTGTACGGTAAATAATATCCTTTTCATAGGCACACTGCCCTATCAGGCCTTCACCAATGCTGAATTCCTGATTTATATATTTTTTACGGTTATAGGCGTATGTTGCTGCATTAACCAGCTTAAGTGTCTCTTCATTATAAATGTAGAGAGCACCCTGAGTAGCCTTAATGTATTTGATAAGCTGTTCAACAACTTCGGTCGATAATGAATCGATGCTATTATGCAATCGCAGTACATTGGCAATAATATCCTTACCTTCTGCAATCCAGTTTTGCTCTTCCTCTTTTTTCTTATTTGCGAGAAGGTTTTCTCTCATAAGCAGGAGGGACCTTCCAAGATCGTCATTACGGTTTTCAAGGTCAAGCATAGCTTTAAAATCACCTTCACCTATCCGCTGGGCAAAGGCAGCATTTTTACTTATGCTGTTATTTTTCTTTTCAAGTTCATTGGCCAGATCCTGCTTTTCATATTCTGAAGAAAAGAAAAACCAGAAAGCCAGCAAAGACCCCGCTAATGGCAACATAGTAACGATCCAGTAAACAGAGTTTCCATTATGAAGAGCTTTCAAAGCTGAAAATGTATATCCCGTTCCACCTTCATACATTGCCACTGCCCATGTCAGCAAAGGGATCAGCATTACAGATACAAATACGTTGCCCGTCCTTAAATAAGCTTTATCCAGCCTTGCCTGCTCCAATCCTAGTTTTATCATGATACTTTAAACTGCTTTAGTGACTTCCCGATCTCATCTCCAAGTCTGAGAGAGACCTTTTCAAGAAATTTCTCTTCCCTTTCGGTGAACTGCCTGAAAGATGCAAGTTCTACGACAGCTATGGTCTCTTCTTCAAAAAGAAAGGGAATAATGATCAGGTGGCGGGGAGAACTGCTGCCCAGTCCACTAAGCACAGTCATATACCCTTCAGGCACATTATCAATACTTACCATCTGCTTATTCCCGGCAACCTGTCCAGGCAAGGTCTCCCCTTTCTTGAAAGACGGGAAAGGTTTATCAGAGTAAAAGGCATAGTCTGCAATCTTAGCATATCTCTCCATGCCGGGTTCAATCATAAACATCATGCCCTGCACCGCTTCCAGTTTAGTTGCGAGAGCTCTTAAAATCCTTTCTGCAAACTCCGGTTCAGTCTCGTTCTCGCCTTGTGGCAATACATCCTGCAGAAAATCCTCTACTTCCTTTAAGGGATTAACATATTTATCATCTATATTGCTTATGATTGCTGCCTCATAGTCTTCTTCCACTACTGGAGGCTCTTTGGCAATAAAGTCAATGCCTGATATGATCTCCCGGTGCCTTATAATTGTTACTAATAGTAATAGCCCCAATAAAAGTATCAGAAACAGATAAAAGAAAGTTAATGGAGTAGCCTGACCATCATCTCCAAATGAAAATAGCAGAAGCAATCCTGACACCATCATAAAAAGCCAGGCAACCACGGCTTTATATATATCATAATTTATCCAGCTCATGCCTGTTTAATTTTTTGTAAAAAAGAAATTATCTGTTCTGTACCAAATACGTAATCTACCTCAGTAAGTTTCATTGATTCCCTGGTCATGACCGGAATCTGGCATTCTTCCGGATCCTGCACAATTGTCAGTCCTCCAAGGTCTTTCACCATTTTCAATCCACGTGCCCCGTCTTTGTTTGCTCCCGATAAAATAATCCCAATCAGTTTGTTACGATAAATTTGCGCAGCAGAAAAAAAAGAAAGGTCGATTGACGGCCGGGAATGGTTTACCGGTTCTTCAGTAGATAATGCAAAACGGTTCCCAAGTTCAACAAACATATGATAATTAGCTGGTGCCAGGTAAGCAATACCAGGTTTTAGCTGCTCCTTATCCAAAGGCTCCCTGACCGGAATAGCCGATTTGATTGACAGGGCTTCGACAAAACCGGATCTGACATGCTTCAGCCGGTGAAGAGTCAGCAAAACAGGGATGGGAAAAGAAACCGGCAATGAGCTCAGGATTTTTGTTACAATCTGAAAACTGCCGGCTGACCCCCCTATAATTACTGCTTTATACATGTTATGTTATCTAATCTTCCTGTAAATTTTTTCATTAGGATCAGCCTGTTGAAATTGTTTGTCAACCATGCTGTGAGCAAGGCTTTCGCCGGAACCAATAACAAGGTAACCGCCCAGCTTGATGTTATTATACATTTTTTCCAGAACTTTGTTACTTAAAACCATGTTAAAATATATCAGCTTATCCCTGTAAAGAATAAAATCCATTTTGTCCTTAAAATTCAGAAGAATGTCTTTCTCATAGATGAAGTCAACACCTTCCATTAATCCACTGTCTCTGAATGACACATACTCATCACCTGCCAGGTAATCACTCAGGCTGCCCGTTCCAAGGAATTTTTTGTAATTTGCTTCATTAATCTCCATCTTTCTTTTGCTAATTACTCCCGATTTTATTTTGTTCAGGCTTTCCCGGCTTGATGCAGTAACGCTTACCGAAGCCCGGGTATTCAATCCTGCCTCTTTTAACAATATCATCAATGAAACCAGGTCCTCACCCGAGGAAGCTCCCGGAATAAGAAATCTTACAGGTTCTTTTTCAAGGGCTAACTTTGGAAGGAACTTATCACGCAATAGTCTCCATAGCGAAGCGTCCCTGAACATCTCGGTTGTCTCAACCGATAATTCATTAATAAGTGAATCAATACCGGAGCTTTCACTTGATATCCAGCTTACCATTGCATCTGCTCCGGAAAGATTATGCCTTAAAAGCACCATTTCCAATTGCCTGCGCAATGATGTGAGGGCGAAGTCGTTGAAATCGGGATACCCGAGTTCACTCAGCACCCCGGTAATTTTCCTCAAATCGGTAACACCTAAATTAAATTTACCCATATAAGCTATCAGCTAAGCAATAATAATTAAGCAATAATTTATTAAAGTAATACCCTTTACAATTTTTCATAAACCACTCCACTTTTTAGTCATACTGAAATATCCCCGGACTTGCAGTAAACCTGGCCTGATTTTACAAATCCGGTTGCGATGGTTCCCATTATTGTTTCGTGCATACCAAGCATAAGATAGCCCCCCTTGTGAAGGTTTTTATAAAATAATTCGAAAATCCGGTTTTGCAGTGAATAGTTAAAGTAAATGATAACATTCCTGCATATTATAAGATCAAACTTTGCAGGATTAACAGTTTTCCCGTTCACCAGGTCGTGCTTCCTGAAAACCGGTTTTTCCAGAAGAAAAGGTTTAATGGCAAGAATATCTCTTTTCTCATCCAGATCAAAATATTCTGAATATGGCACATCCCTGAATTCTTCATAATTAAGAGGATTCTCCTTTATAACCTTATCGAAATTATCCAGGTACCCAATGTTAAAACGGTATTTATACCTTCCTGCAGCAGCAACTGAAAGGACTTCAGAATTGATATCTGTAGCCAGCACCCTGGCCTTGTCATATAACCCCTCCTCCTTTAAAAGTATCAGCATCGAGTATACTTCCTGGCCGGTCGAACACCCTGCGTGCCAAATATTTATAGTACTGAGGCCGGCAAGTTTGGGAAGAACACTATATCGTAAATGCTGCCACATCAAAGGATCCCGAAATAGTTCAGTGGTATTGACAGTTATATCTCTGACAATTTTTTCTAAAAAGTCTTTATCTTTTCTTATACCGTTGATCAGTGAATTTATGTCTGTGGAATTGTCGGAAAGGATCTTTGCTATCCTTCGCTTGAATGATTTATCAGAATAGTCGCTGAAATCATAATCAGATGCCTGCTTTATGGCAGTGATAAATAAATTATAGTCCTTATCTGTTACGCTGATTCCCATTAATAATATTTTTTCCCAGACAGAAACATCTTTGGCACAGGATATCCAACCGGGCAACCTCCTGTCTGGCATACCGGAATTCAGATAAAAATAAACTGGAACTGGAATTTCTTTGTATCCGGCTTTTGCTTATACTGTCCTTTTATGTTTTTTGTTTCCTTCGGCGGGAGAACTTGCCGGAAAGCCAGCCGGGCAGCATAATTGCTCCGATAAAGAGATAGGGATAATAGCTCACAAGTCTCCAGACAAGGGCCATCATAACAGCAAAACCAACAGGAATAAAATCGCCCAGATAGCGTGAGAAGACAAATTCTGCAAATCCGCTTCCTCCCGGAGTGGGACTGACAAGCATCATTATCCACATCACAAGCTGGCGGGCAAAGATCAGAATGTGGTCAAACAACCCGAAAGCTCTGATGTTATAAAAAAATGCAAGCAAGAGGAAGTTCACTACCCAGTATCTGGCTGTCCATGAGAGAAAAGTGGCAGCGAATGCCTTAATCCAGAATATAATCGGCTTGCTTTTAAAAGCCGCAGAAGTCTCAATCAGATCGCTTCCTGTCTCTTTCATCTTATATCTCCATTTCCTGATAAAAGGCAAACGGAAAACCCAGAGAAGCAGCCATTTTAGTCCACGTGGATTAATAAAAAGGCCATAGGCGACAAGAAGAACGAAAATGAACTTGATAAAGTAACCGATAACAGCAAAATAAAAAAATTCATTTGTAAATGAGATAACCTCTTCGCCTGGTTCTGCACCTATCGAAAAAAGTGCATTCCCTCTTACAATAATAAAAAGCAAAGGAAACATCAGTATGAAATACAATTCATCCAGAAAGGAAGTTGCCATAACAACAGCAGTGCTCCTGCCAATGTTGAGTCCTTCCTTGTTAACGAAAAAAATAGCTATCCCTGTCCCCCCTATAGCACTTGGGGTAATTGCAGATGAAAATTCCCAGAGCATAACAACATTAAAGCACTGCCTCCAGGTAAAATCGCCTTCGGAAAGTATCTTCAACCGTATTATGTATCCAACGTCTCTTATCACCATCATAAGAAAGGCAATGGCTATCCAGAATGCTGAATACCAGGTAAAAGAGATCACCGTAAACATATCTACATCAACCTCACGTTGAAGCAGGAATACCACAACACCAATACCGATTACGATAGGGTAAAAGATCTTTCGGACATGTTTTCGGGTTATGACTTCTTCCTGATTTACATTTTCGGGCATATCGGCGAATAGGAATTTTATGAAACACAAAATTAAAAAATTAAACTTTCTTTCTTAGTAAGAATTACAACAATCGAAGGCTGAAAGCACCGGCTCATTTTTTGTCTATACTGAACTTAATACATTATGCAGGTAAAATCAATATATCATTATGATGTATGAACGTCATCTGGAATACTACCTCTCAATTAGTATCCTCCCCACTTTGTTAAGTCATATTTTTTATGGTGTCACTGAATTTGTATTTTCTAAGCATGTAAAGGTTTAAAGAGCTTCTGTTGCTGCTTTTCTTAACATGTCAGTGCATTTCAGGAAATATTTAGAGCGAAAATACCTATAAAAACAGTATATTAGCATTGAATCAAAATCATCGGAATTTATACAATATTATTACAAAAATCTGAACAGCATGGAACTCAAGCAGGCTATTGAAAGCAGAACAAGCGTCAGGGTATACAAGAAAGAACCTGTGCCATTGTCAGACCTTAAGGAGATGGTCAGACTGGCAAGTATGGCGCCGAGTATCGCAAATTCCCAGCCATGGCGATTTGTAATTGTTACAAACCGGAATCTGCTCGAAGATATGGCACGGAAAGTTGCCTTCGAGCTTGAAAATATTCAGCCAAATGAAACAAGAGCAGCAAAAAATGTTAAATCTCAGGTGGAATGGTTTGCTACCTTTTTCCAGGATGCCCCGGCTTTGATAGGATTAGCCATGGAGTCGTATGAATCTGTTCTTGAAAAAGGGGTGGTGATGAGTCACGATGAAATAAACCGGAAACGTAATTATCCCGATATCCAGAGTGCAGGTGCATGTATCCAGAACCTTTTACTGGCTGCAGTGGACATGAATTATGGAGCATGCTGGCTGAGTGCCCCTATGATGGCAAAGGAAACTCTGGAGAAGATGCTCGGACTGGAGGATAACTGGAAGCTGATTGCTTTCGTGGCAGTTGGAAAACCAGATAAATTGCCGGGAAGGAAACCTGTGAAATCTCTGGATGATATGATTAAGATAATTGAGTAGTTTCCTGGGTTCCCGCAGGTGGTTCGCCCATTAATCTTTCATTTCACAATGTTTACACTGGCGCGTGGGTTGTTTATCCGAACAGTGCATTTAGCCTGGCTTATGGAAAATTCAATAGTTTTTATTTTCCCTGACCCTATAGATTGAAAATATTGACAGCCAATATTAGTTGTCCTGCCGGATATTATGATCACATAATAAGGTAGTGTTAACCAGTATTAACGTCGATATATTTGCTCAAGTTGAAAGTCAGTGGGGCAGGACATGAAAGAAAATTGCTAAAAAATGGCTTATACTGCCAGCCAGTACAAACAGGTGCCAGATTACATGGTTAAATCTGTTTTTCCTGTCCCTCAAATAGAAAAAAACTCCGCCAATGTAAAATACACCACCTGCAACAAGCCAGTTTAGTCCACCAGCAGGTACATTTACTATAAGCGGCCTGAATGCAATAGCTATTATACATCCCATCAAAACATAAAGTAATGCTGAAAGTTGCCTGTGTTTGTCTTTATAAAAAAACACCTTGTAAATAACCCCGGCAATTGCAAGTCCCCATATCACACCGAATACTGACCATCCCCATGGCCCTCTCATCGAAACCAGGGTAAATGGTGTATATGTTCCTGCTATTAAAATATATATTGACGCATGATCAAAGACATTCAGAAATTGCTTGATCCTCCTGTCACTGATTGCGTGATATAGTGTAGAAGCGGTATACATCATTATCAGACTTACCCCGTAAATTGAAAAGCTCAATACTTTCCATATATTATCATCCTGTGCTATTCCGTATATTAGAAGAAGAACAAGCCCGGTAATACTGATCAAAACTCCAAATCCATGGGTCATACTGTTAAGTATCTCATCCATTGATAAAATCCATCTGCTTTTCCCCATAATGGTATTCACTTTTTACGCTTTAACATTCTGCCTTTAATTTATAAAGCCCTCGCCTGTCAACTTACCAGGTTAATTCAATAGTTTTTCAGTTTTTTGAATTTTAAAAGAAAATTCCCACACTTAGTCCTTTAAAATCAAGCTTCTGTTCAAAACACATATGTGCTGTTTCATATTAAACAATCTGAAGCATAAAATGGTGGTGACCATGATGTAATTTAGGTTCAATATGCACTCCGGTAAGTAATATTGTTTAATTTAACTGTTCTTAATAATTCAATGAAAAGAGACAATTCCTTGCAGGATATATAAAACTTAAGCAGGTAAAAGGCAATTTATTTATTCGAAAACAAAGTTGTTGCAGTAGTTATTCATGTCCTCCTGATTTTGATGCTTTTCAAATTCAAACGCCCCTATGGGAACATGAGAAGTGTTATGAATAAAATGTCCGGTATATCCAAGGGAAATTAAAAATTCAAATGTTTCGAGCACCTGCTTCTCTCCGACATGACGGGACTCAATTTCAACAAGTATTTTGGGCTTGCAGGTTTGCAATATGTTAATACCACCACGGAAAATTTTGAGTTCATTGCCTTCAACATCGATCTTTAAAAAATCGGGCTTAAGGCCTGACCTGTTACAATAGGAGTCGAGCGATTCTGTGTGCACAACTTCGGTAGAACCGATGAACTGGTGGCCCATTTCCTCAACTATTGTTGCTCCCGGAGAAGAACTTGCGCGAACATTGTTGACCGGAATATATAATATTGCAGAACTGGCGTTATCAGACAAAGCAAGGTTTTCAACATGTACATTGTCCCACTTATAGATGGTTTTAATATGTTGAATATACTCGTACAGGAGTTTCTGAGGCTCAAATGCATAAATCTTTCCGGAGTTTCCTGCCTTCTTAACCATCCAGTATGTATATCCGGCCTTATGGGCCCCGATATCCATTACCGTCTGACCATTAGCTATAGCTGACAACAAGTACTGAATTTCGCCTTTATCAAGTTTGTTCCTATATCTGTCTGCCCGTTTCCGAAGCTTTATCTTCTCAAATGTTTCCCTGAAAATATTCATAATACACTAAATTGTTTGGGTTTCCTGTATGGAAATCATGTGTAAATTTACATGAATTCTTTTTTATACGAAACTATCGACAAGCGGATGAAGATAATTGTCCCTGAAGATAGGTTTCCCATACAATATATTGCTTATGATGAGACTTCATCTGATGGGAAAAGAATGGAAAGACGAATTGGTTCCTCCTGTAAGTCAAAAATTTTGTAATTTTTGAACAAAAGTTAAACTTTTTGTCCTTTACAGGATAAGTGTACTGGTAATAATTTTTCCCCGAAAGGTATAATTTCACAGTACACATTCCGGTTTCTAAACAAAGGATACGATTCTCTCAGAGATCAATTACCGAAACATCTTTTTCAAAGTCATAAAAGGTTTTACGCATAAGATCGGAAAGCATCAGCTTGTAAGTAATGAATGATTCAAGCCTCGAAATATAGGCAGTGTTAAGGCGTTCGCGTTCAAGAGCCATTGACTGGCTGTCTATATCGCCGCTGGAGTATTGCTGTCTCGATATGTCAAAACTTTTTTCAGCTACCTGAATATTCTTCTCGAGTAACTGAAGCCGTTTAAGACTATTATGAAGCCGGTCTACCGTGGTCCTTATTTCACGTTCAATGGCAACCGTACTGCCTTCCATCTGATAGGCATACTGAGTCAGGACAGCCTCAGCTGAATTAACCCTTGCCCTGTTCTCGCCCCAGTCAAGTATAGGAATACTTAATGTCAGCCCCACACCAAAACTTCCCGGACGGTCCTGAAGGTTTTGCCATGTATTATTAAAAGCTGTTCCAACAGGGACTGCCAAACGGCTTTTATCCACTCCAATAAAATTATAATTAAAGATAATGTCACCGTTTAATCTACCTTCCGCTTTTCTGCGCTTTATTTCCATTTCCTGGATCTCTATCTGGATCTCACTCTCTCTTAATTCAGGACGGTTTTCCATAGCCATGGTCAGGGCTTTCTCAAGATCGACGAATACCAGGTTATAACTTAAATCACTTTTTAAGACAATACTATCACGAAGATCAATGGCCAGGTACTCTTTAAAAAGATTTGATTGTGAAGTATAATTGAACTGCGCCATATCATAATTATTTACAGCCTCGCCAAGATCAACTTCCATTTGTAGTGACTCAACCTCCCTGATTAATCCGGCCAGGAATTTGCTCTGTGCAATATCATAAGCCTCCTGCTGGCGTTCCAGACTGAGCCTGGCAATATTTAACCGCTCCATGTTCGACAGAAGGTTATAAAAAGTCTGGCTTACCTCGTATATCAGATTGAGTTCCTCTCTTTTTAATTGCTTCAGCGAAAGTTCGTAGGCGAGTTTAGCCTGTTTATGTGCAGAACGAATATTATTGTACCCGTATAAAGCCCCGATGGGCTGACGTAATCCCAGGCTGGATGTTATCCGGGCAAGACGGTCGTCAGCATTATAATCAACCAGGCTGTGAACTCCTGATCGGATATAGAGACTCCCGTCGGTAGGCAGAGGCTGGCTGATAGTAAGAAAACTGTTTATCATGTTCTGGCGTACCGGATAAAAGGAAATTCCCAGACTGTCTTCCCATTGTCTTATTGTTTCGGTATATTCAGGTATGGTCATACTGAGATTAACATTTGTCATCAGGCTGCTTCGTGCCGCCTTCATATCAAATGCAGCCCTGTTAATGCTTTGCTGTAAAATCAGCATCCTGGTATTTTGTGATTTCGCAAGGAGGATGCTCGACTCCAGATCAAGATGATGGACTTCCTGTGCGCCGCATACAGTTGAAAAAATTGCAAGCAGTATTAAAAATGTTTTAGCCAAAAAATTCATTATTGTTGTGTTATTAATTGTCATGATTTACTTGTTATTCATGCCGCAGTGATTCAATCGGACTTAAGTTTGCAGCTCTTTTTGCAGGCAGGTATCCAAAAGTTATACCGACAAGGGCTGAAAACCCGAATGCCATGAAAATCGAATAGAGTGTAATGCTGGTTTCAATCTCCGAAAAAAGAGAAATTCCCACTGAAAGTGATATCCCGAGTATTACCCCAATCACGCCTCCACACAGGCTCAGAACAATAGCTTCTGTAACAAACTGGCTCAGGATATCCGCTTTCTTGCCACCAAGAGCTGTGCGAATACCTATTTCCCTGGTGCGTTCCGTGACCGATGCCAGCATGATATTCATTATACCTATTCCACCAACCACAAGTGATATGGCAGCAATGGAGGCAAGCAGCAGGTTATATATCCTCCTTTCCTTTTCCTCTTGTTTCAGAAGTTCATATGGAATGACCAGGCTGAAATCGCCGGTATTAAAATGGTGACGATCCAGTATACTTCTGATAACTGCAGCTGATTGCATAAGCTTGTCAGATTGATCAAGTTTAATGGTAAGTTGTTTTAATTCACTCGCGAACTTGTTCTCAACAGGCATTCTGCGATGAAAGGTTGTAAGGGGAATAAACACATCATTGTTAAGGTCCCTTGCTGCCAGTTCACCTACTGTTTCTGTAAAAAGAGCCTTGGTCTGCAATAATCCAATTACTTCAAACCATTGATCGCCAAGCTTAACATTCTGACCAACCGGATTGTCGTATCCCATCAGTTCTCTCGAAGCATTCGATCCCAGAATGCAAACTTTAAGCTCCCTGTCGTAATGGTCACCGGTAATGAAATCACCCCTGTCCAGCCGGTAATTGAGCATCCCCATCATGGAAGGTGTAATACCAATTACCGTAACTTTTGATGATTTATCAGTATACTGTGCTTCCAGTTTCACTTCCGCCTGTGGAGCAACATCAACAACACCAGGCACAATTTCCCTGATCACTGAAGCATCTTTTAGCGATAAACCCTGCGAGAATTTCATCCTGACCTCTTCAAGTTCAGAGTCACTTAGTTCTTTGTCGCGGACAATAATATTATTAACTCCCAGATCCTGGTACTTTGCTATAGCCTGCTTCTTGGTTCCCTCGCCAATCGATACCATTGCAATTACCGATGCAGTTCCGAAAATAATGCCAAGCATCGTGAGCAGAGAACGGAACTTCTGATCTATCAAACTTAATAAACCAATATTGAAATTTTCTCTAATTTGCATATTCATAATGTTTTACCGAAGTCTGTTAATCCTACCGGCATGAGTTTCTGACCCGGTTCGAGTTCACTGTCAATAATCAATGTGTGATGGTTATTGGAATGCCCCGTATTAACCTTAATTCTCTCCATTTTTGACCCTGCTGCAGGGAAAACCCATGTTTGCCCATCCTGATTATGCAGACAGCTGTTATGAACAAATACTGCATTCTCCTCTTCATGGCAAATATACTCGCAACTCACGGTCATTCCGGGTTTTAAGCGAATATCCGATTCAAGGATCTCCACTTGAGTCAAAAACACATTTTTTTCGTCCCTGACAGTGCTTATCTTACTTACCGAGGTAACAACCCCGTTGAAGGGTACTTCAGGAAGGGCATCAAGTCTTACTATAACTTTCATTCCGGTTTTCACCTTACTGATATCAGTTTCATTTATATGAGACAGAACCTTCATTGCCCTTAAATCGGGAATGCTGGCAATTAAAGATCCGAAATACATATTATCTCCAAGGCGCACTAATTGTCCGTTCCATCTGTTCCGGTTAACCTGGAATACTCCATTGTTCGGACTGTAAATTGTTAGTTTATTCAGGGCTTCCTTTGCATCCCTGATCTCAGCTTCCCTTTGAAGCACCTTGATCCTGTAAATGGAAAGATCGATCTCTTCCTGCCGGGATTTTGATTCAAGATTCAGCTTAACATTCTCAAACCGTATAGTTGCCTGTTCAAATTCCAGCTCCTTTATTTTCCGCTTCGTTTCCGATTCAAACTGCATCCTGTCCAGTTCCAGTTTTTTCAGATTATAAGTGGCCAGTTCACTTCTTAATTGTGCCTGCAATTCCTGTATAGTATTTTCCATCTGGACCATCTGCTTGTTTTCGGCAGCCATTTCATTTTCAAGAGCTTCCTCCTTCTGGATAATATACCTGTGAACAGAAGAGGGGTCAAGTGCAGCGACAGAATCACCTTCGGTAACTATCGAACCATGCTCTATCAAACCGATAATTTTATAACTGTATCCATACTCCCACTTTATTGTTGGCATCACTATAGATGATGATTTAACTGCCTCCAGTTCGCCGGTCTCAATTACAGATTGCCTGAAATATCCGCTCATTACGGAAAATTCATCTGATGCTTCTCTTTCACAACCCAATGAAAATATTACAACCACCAGGCTGGTCATTAAAATAGTCCTGTAAAAGGAACAACATATTCGCTTGTATAACATATTATTCTCCAAGGTTTATTATTATGATTCAAATTATAGCATCAGGGTATCTGCGGATCTGACATCGCAATTTCCTCACCACCATTAAGTCCCTCTGTTATAACTTTATAATCAGTATTTGATGCGCCTGTTTTTACGTTTTGTTTCCGGAACCCGGAACTTGTTTTAACATAAACAAACTCATCAGCCTGATCTCTGAAAAGTGCTTCAAGGGGGATATATAAAACATCAGGAATTTCCTGTATCCTGATCTTGCAACTGGCTGTTAATCCAGGTAACAGATTTTCAGATGAGCCTGTGATACTTATCTCTACAGGAAAAACCTTAATCTTTGAATTATTATCCTTATTCTGTGCCAGATTAGCAATTGAATTGACTTTACCCTTATAAACAATGTCAGAATAAGCATCTGTTATTATGGTAACCTGCATGCCGGGCAATATTTTTGATACATCCACTTCATTTATCTTAATTTCAGCCAGCATTTCGTCAAGGTCGGGCAGTTCAATTAGTTTAGAGCCGGAATAAGGTTGTTCACCAACCTGCCACTTCTGCTGAGTACTCCAGTTTTCCTCGATAATGGCTATCCCATTGGCAGGACTTGTTACAAATAAACTTGAAACGGAATTTCTGGCATCATCAAGAACATCCTGAAGTTGTTTTATACTTATCTTTTTCTGGGTAAGATCTTCCTGATTTATCCGTTTTCTGTTCTCAATCTGCTCCCTTGCCCTGTCCAGTGCAATATCAGCATTTTCAAGTCTCAAGGCAATCTCCTTTCTGGCAATATCGGACTCAAAAACAGATTGTTCAAAATTTAACTTTGAGATTTCGCGCGATATCCTGGCAATTTCCATATCTGCCTCCAGATCGGATAGTGCTGATTGCTGTGTTGCAATCAGTTTTTCAAGTTCAGCATTCGCAATTACCAGTTGTTGTTCATTATCGGCAATGGCTTTCATAATCTCAGACAGGTCAAATATCATAAGTGTGTCACCTATATGGACTTCCTTGCCATCTTCCACAAAACTGGTAAGTTTAAGTCCCCCGTACCTATAAGAAATTCTGGGTGCAGTTATGGCAATTGAATTAACAGCCCTAAGGGTTCCCTCCTCGATTAACTCTTCGGTAAAAGTTCCCGACCTTACGTGTGTGGTCTGTACCTCCCTCACTTCTTTATTTTTACACGCAAAAACAATTAGAAAAAAAATAAAAATACCTAGTTTATTCATCCGAATAATTTAAAATTATTAATCTATTTATAAGTAAGTTACAATTGCTAATCACGTGGTCGCCACGGATGGATCACCCATGCTTTATTCGATTCTTTTTGTGTGCCTCGGCTCATGGGGAGATACATCGATTCTGCATACTTAATCAAGTTCATACAGCAATATTCATCAGATCCCGAACTCATCTCTTTTTGGGTGCTCCGGCTCGTTTCTTTTATTCCGGTATTTCGTACTTTGGAATTCATGCAGGAACTTATGGTCATTGTCTTTAATTAAGGGTTGTACTAATTGTAATTGAGTCAGCCGTTTCCGAATGGGCTGGTGCTGCTTCCTTCCGTACAATCTTATTAAAGGGAGGCTCAACCAGGGCAATGGTTTCATTACCATTCAGCCCGGCTGAAACAATACTGGAAGAACTATTTGAAAGACCGGTTTTTACAGGAACTGCCAGGAACCTGTTACCATCGGCCACATAAACGATCTGTAGACTGTCCCTTTCAAAAATGGCCATAGTAGGCACAACCACCATATCTTTAACATTATTGATTTCTATTTCACAACCGGCACTCATGCCCGGAGTCAGAAGGGAATGCAGGCTGTCAATGCTTACAACTACCTCGTAAACTTTAACAGCTGATTCCTGATTACGGGTGTTGCCTACAAGAGTTTTTCTTTTTATTTTACCCGTTGTTTTCAGACGATTCAGGGCTTCAATACTAACCTGCACATTCTGCCCCGGAAGGATCCTTCTGTAATCTGCTTCAGGAACTTCAACCGATACTTCCATCTCGGTTAAATCGGGAATTTGAACTACAGCCATTCCTGGCCACACGGTGCTGTTTACCGCTATTTTGCCTCCTATATTGATAATTCCCAATGATGACATGGCCATCATTAAAGGCCCTTCGGCATGCAAAACAATTCCATCCTGGGGAGCTGTAATCGTAAGGGAATTAATCTGGTCCAGCACAGTTTTGAGTTCACTTTCAGTTGTTTTGATCCGGGTATTTATGCTCGTAAGATCAGCCTCATATATCTGCTTCTCTGCCGCATACCTTTTCTGAAGCTTTAATTTTTCAGCATTTGCCTTTTCCAGTTCCAGGGCAAATAGCTTTTGCCTGACAGGTGGGGCGAATTTCGATTGTACTGAATCAAGGCTATTCAGTGAAATCGTAATCTCCATATTATCAAGTTCAGATTCCAGGGATGATAATTTGATTATATTATCAATCATCATTTTATTCAGGTCCATCTTTAATTGTTCGAGCCTTGAATTTACATTTTCATAGTTGCGGGTGAGGTCTGGTGCGTCAAGTATGCAGACAGTATCACCTTTATTGACATACTCTCCTTCAGCGGCAAGAAACACAACAGTAATTCCGGAAACGCGCAGTCGGGGTACAGCGATTGAAAGTGTATTGGTTGCCCTGATTGTACCAGGTGTATTTATAGTCTCGATAAAATCACTCTTTCCCAGCTGGTAGGATATAATGCTGACCTTTTCTCTTCCGCAACTACAGGAAAGAATAATCAGTAACATAAATAACCGTAATACCTGCTTATAATGCAGGGAATTAATTTCGGCAGACGGGTAGTTTAATAAACGGTTCTTTCTCCTATCCATGAAACAAACTGGTATAAGGTAATTTTGTAAGGACGTAAATCCGTTATCAAACTTAAAACTATTTTCGTAGTTTTGCAACTATTATTTTATTTTTTATCAATCCAAGTGTCAGTTCGACCTGAAAATCTGTGATTACTACCTGAAGGAGAGATTTATCTTGCTACTATATTTTACACTGCATTAACCTGGGTATGTTACTAATGTGCACCACGAGGTATTTGCCATTCAAGACTTACCATGTAAAAACGCCTCAAACTTTAAGTTCAAGGCGTTCCTGCCAAATTGATTTTTGTAGTGGAGATTAGGGGAGTCGAACCCCTGACCTCTTGGCTGCCAGCCAAACGCTCTAGCCAACTGAGCTAAATCCCCAATTTTTAGGCAGCGCTAAATTAGTAATTTTTTATGTTATTCAAAAACTGCCTGAAAAAAAACAGCAAAACCTGAATCACTAAATTTTTCGGTAATCTCCAGAATAATTTAAGGTCTCAGAACTTATACATAGTGGGGCCGTTCATCGAACATACCGTATACTAAGTCTCATAAACTCAATCAAAAAAGTGTTGTGCCGGTGAAACCCAATAAACTTGTATTAACTGTAATCGGCTGTGAAATGACAAATCAATTGTTAATAACTGCCAATTTAGTTGTTAAACTAAATAATTCTTTTTACCTTTATCCTAATTAGCTTATTAGCCATTTCATTTTTGAGTATTAACCAAATCTAAAGCTATGGAACCTAAAAAAACAGATAAAGCAGATCTGGAAGGTAAAAAAACACTTTTTTTCCAGATTGGCATAGTAGTTACACTTGCATTGCTGTTAATTGCCTTTGAGTGGACAACACGAGAAGTAAACACAGCGAACCTTGGAGAATTGCTGGACGTTGTTTTAGAGGAAGAGATAATACCTGTAACACGCCATGAAGAACTGATTGAACCACCACCACCTCCGCCCCAGCCAAGTGAACTGTTAAACATTGTAGACAATGAAGTTGATATTATTGATGAGCTTTATATCGAGGATGTTGAGGCCACTGCAAACACACGAATTGAAATTACACAGTTTAGCATGCCCACTGAAGAAGTATCTGATGAACCGATACTGTTTTTTTTAATTGAAGATAAGCCCGAGTTCATGGGAGGTGGGCAGGAAGCTTTCAGAGACTGGGTACTCAGCAATCTTTCATATCCCCAGATAGCTGCTGAAAATGGCATCCAGGGAACAGTTCACTTGAAATTTGTAGTAAACAGGGATGGTAGTGTATCGGACGTTGCTATTGTCAGGGGCGTGGACCCATCACTTGATCGGGAGGCAATAAGAGTGATCAGCAATTCTCCACGCTGGGAGCCGGGGAAGCAGAGAGGAAACCCGGTAAGAGTTGCATTTTCATTTCCCGTAACGTTCAGGTTGAATTAAATCACGGAATACTTTATCAGATCTTCTCCTGCAGCCCGTTGAAGGTTATTTACACAGTAATTAATCTGGTTCACAAATACTAAATACACATAAAAAGTCCTTCATACCAGAATACCGGTAATCCTTACAGGTATGCATACCCGAATACATATTAACTATTTCAGGTAATTCCGAGTTATTTACCAAAAAACCATTAAAGTCAGGCTAATCTGCAATATTCAAGTTATTCGGGCTTCCCTCAGTATGAGGTATAAGAATCGGTTCTTACTGATCAATACCCTGATTTATTTGAATTTTACAAAATAAACAGGGGTATAAATCAGTTTATAATTGTATAAAAGGCGTAATGAAGTAAGGTAAAGTCAAATATTATCTGCTTATTTGCGGTTAATTAAAAACTGAATTGTATTGACTTTGCAGAAAAGTAAGAAATAGGTTTGAAAATACATTCATTATTATTATTTTTAAACCCTTAAAACTTTTATAAAATGGAATCGAAAAAATCCGATAAAGCTAATCTCGAGAAGAAAAAGGGATTATTTCTACAAGTCGGTCTGGTAACAGTGCTCGCATTGCTGTTGATCGCATTTGAGTGGACCACCCGCGAAGTAGCTACAGGTAGTCTTGGTGAACTGGCCGATGTGGTATTGGAGGAAGAGATCATACCAATTACCCGTCCTGAAGAAATTCAGCCACCACCACCTCCACCTCCTCCACAGGTAACTGAAACACTCAGTATAGTTGAGGATGATGTGGAAATTGATGATGAGATATTTATTGATGATGTGGAATCCAGAGCTGACACCAGGATAGAGTTTTCACAAATGGTAATGGAAGAGGAAGAGGCTGCTGAACAGGACATTTTCTTCATAGTTGAGGATATGCCCGATTTTCAGGGTAAAGGCCAGGACGGTTTCCGCACCTACATTGCTGAAAACCTCCGCTATCCTCAGATAGCCGCTGAAAATGGCATACAGGGAAGGGTATTTGTGCAATTTGTCGTAAATGCCGATGGTAAAGTATCAGATGCAACGGTAGTTAGAGGTGTAGACCCTTCTCTTGACCGTGAAGCCATAAGGGTAGTTATGTCGTCACCACCCTGGACCCCGGGAAGACAGAGAGGTGCACCGGTCCGCGTAGCATTTACATTCCCAATTAACTTTGTTCTTCAGTAAAAGAGCAACTTATCCGGATCAAATCATACAAAAACCCTGATAATGCATCAGGGTTTTTTTGGCTGTAGAAATGTGATGTGTACACTAAATTGTTTGATTTAAATGATAGAAACTGTTTCAAAGGATATTACAGAAGAAAAGGCAATACTGGTAGGGGTTATAAACCAGAATCAATCGCTTGAAGAAGTAGAAGACTATCTTGGTGAGTTATCTTTTTTAACCGAAACGGCCGGAGCCATTCCGGTTGAAAGTTTTTTGCAGAGAGTCGACTCACCCAATCCAAAAACATATATTGGCTCAGGGAAATTAGCTGAAATAGAAGAGTTTGTTAAGGAGAATGGCATAAGTATGGCAATTTTTGATGATGAATTATCAGCTTCACAATTCCGCAATATAGAAAAGCTGATAGGATGTCGCGTCATTGACCGGACAAACCTTATCCTTGATATTTTTGCCAGGAGAGCCAAGACCTCACACGCCAGGACACAGGTAGAGCTTGCTCAGTACCAGTATTTGCTGCCTAGACTGACAGGATTATGGACTCACCTCGAAAGGCAAAGAGGTGGTATAGGAATGAGGGGGCCGGGTGAAACCGAGATAGAAACCGACCGTCGTATTGTACGCGACAAGATTGCAAAACTACAGATGAGGCTTGAAAAAATCGACAAGCAAAAAGCTACCCAGCGAAAAAACCGGGGAAAGCTTGTCCGTGTTTCTCTTGTTGGATATACCAATGTCGGCAAATCGACGATTATGAACCTTTTGAGCAAATCTGATGTTTTTGCTGAAAACAAACTATTTGCAACACTTGACACAACTGTAAGAAAAGTAGTGATAGGCAACCTCCCCTTCCTTTTAACCGATACTGTCGGGTTTATAAGGAAGCTGCCTCACCAGCTTGTTGAGTCTTTCAAATCAACTCTTGATGAGGTAAGGGAATCTGATATACTTCTGCATGTGGTAGATATCTCCCATCCCGGCTTCGAAGACCAGATCAACATAGTCAACCAGACACTTCAGGAACTTGATGCTAAAGACAAGCCTACTTATATGGTTTTCAATAAGACCGACCTTTATAATCATATTCCTAAAGAGGAAGATGACCTTACTCCGGCAGAACGGGAAAATGTCAGTCTCGATGAGCTGAAGCAAACATGGATGGCAAAAAACAATGACCCCAGTATTTTTATCTCAGCTAAGGAGAAAACAAACATTGAACACTTCAGGGAATTAATTTACAACAAGGTAAAGGAAGTTCATGAAATCAGGTATCCTTATAATGATTTCCTTTATTAAAAACTCCGTCTGAGTTTTTAACTGATTAAGTACCCGATCCTGGCCCGAGAAGTTATTACCGGCCACAGCAATCAAAATCACAGATCAATTCTTGTTCTGAAGGACCAATTTAATGTTTCGCATAATGCATGAAGTCCACCCGCGGGACTGATTGCATGATTGTCCCAGAAATAAAGGGTATAATGAATTGGTATGCAACGCGGACTTGATAGCAGGTGAAAAATACTGATACCACACTACTTTTATAGTGATGAGAGATCAGTATTCAGGTAAACTTTAAAGCCACAAGCCTAATTGAAATTATAACAGATCTTTTGCCATCATATATTCGGCAATCTGTATTGTGTTTGTAGCAGCACCTTTGCGTAGGTTGTCAGAAACAATCCACATATTTAATGAGTTTTTTGCCGACTCATCTCTTCTGATACGGCCTACGAAAACCTCATCTTTGTGCTCAGACATCGCGGGCATAGGGTACTGGTTGTTATCCGGATCATCAAGTACAATAATTCCCGGGGTTTCCGACAGCAAAGTCCTGACCCTGTCGACATCAAAATCATTCAGGAACTCGATGTTAACAGATTCGGAGTGTCCTCCAACAACCGGAATCCTTACAGCGGTAGCTGTTATACCCAGAGAATCATCTCCCAAAATCTTCCTTGTTTCATTAACAAGCTTCATCTCTTCCTTTGTATAACCATTCGAAGTAAATACATCACATTGAGGTATACAATTGCGGTCAATTTCGTAGTGATATGCCTTTTCCCCTGAAATACCATTCCGCTCATTCTCCATTTGCCTGACGGCCTTAACACCTGTTCCGGTAACAGACTGGTATGTTGAAACGATCACCCGGCGTATCCCATACTCCTTGTGAAGGGGTGCCAGGGCAAGAACCATCTGAATTGTGGAACAATTCGGATTGGCGATCAGTTTATGTCCTGCGTTGATGGCATTTCCGTTAACTTCGGGAACTACCAGGGGAATTTCAGGATCCATTCTCCATGCAGAACTATTGTCAATTACCACTGTTCCGAGCTCTGTGAATTTCTTTGCCCACTGCAATGAAGTTTCCCCGCCTGCTGAAAATAATGCCACATCAGGTCTCAGTGCCAGAGCTGCCTGCATAGTTACAACTACAACAGACTGCCCGCCATATTTTATTGTCTTCCCTGCAGATTTCTCAGACGCAACAGGTATCAGCATTTCAAGTGGGAAGTTCCGTTCCTCAAGAACTTTTAACATTACACCGCCAACAAGTCCGGTGGCACCAACAACAGCAACTCGCATAATCAGTAGAATTAAGTGTTTCTCTGGTTAATAATCTCAAATTTTAGAAGCCGTAAAAATATATCATACACCTTTAATAAGAGCGATTAAAACCAATAAATTTTATCAGGTGTCAGAAAAATTACATTTTTAAACTAAATGTTATTATTTAAACGCTATGTTAAATTATCAAACCCGACATTCTAAAATTTGACCCAAACTGCTTTTTTTGATTTGATCGATACTCCTTAAACCATCTTTTACTAAGGTTTGGCTGATGAATCATCCACGAACAAGTGCATACAAGAATAAACGAATAATCATTGGTTGATCCTGTGGCAATAATTCCTGGGAGGAATAATCACAAATTATAAGAGCAAAGCCGGCTTTTTTTCCGGGTAAAAGAGAAATTGTTTTTGCATTTACGGCTGATTTTAATAACTTAAATATTAAACGCCAATTAATACTTATCATTATGCCAATTGTTTTTTATACTATACTCATCTCACTGGCAGCTTATACCGGGAACCCGGTAACAGTAAATATCACCGGGGGATCAGGTAAGTATTCAAACTCATTTCAACATCCGGGTTCATTAAATTCGGATCTTGCCTTTAAAGATGCATCACCATTCGATGTTGTAATAAACGAAATAATGGTCAGGCCTCACCCTCCCGTAGGGCTGCCGGAAGCAGTGTATATTGAGCTGTTCAACCGGTCAGGATTTCCGGTTAATCTTCAAAACTGGACCATCAATGTGGGAGCGAGATCAAGGAAGCTGCCATACCACATACTGCAACCTGATGGTTTCCTCCTGATTACCCATGAAAATTATGCAGGGTTGCTGGATGAATTCGGAGATGTGATAACCTACCAGGGTTTTCCGGTTCTGTCTGCAACAGGACAAACAATTGTCCTCGAAGATGGAGAAGGAATTGTAATATCTGTAATAAGCTACTCAGATAAGTGGTACAAGAACTCAATGAAGGCTTCCGGCGGATGGTCACTTGAACAAATCGATCCCGGTAATCCATGTGGCGGAGCAGAAAACTGGAAGGCTTCGGTGAGTAGCCAGGGAGGAACTCCCGGAAAAAATAATTCGGTAAACGATAATAATCCGGATAACAGACCTCCGCGACTGGAACGGGCAACCATGTCGTCCGGAGGAGAAATAGTCCTTCATTTCAGTGAGCCTATGCACCCCTGGTCAGAATGGCTGCCTGGCAGCTTTATCGCGTCAGGATCAGTGCATCCGGCATCAGTATTACCTGAAAAGCCTTATTATGAAAGGGTGGGACTTGGGTTTGAAATGCAGATGGAAGAGGGCATCGCCTATATTATTGAGGCCGTGGGAAACATTTTCGACTGTGCAGGGAACAGGATTGATCCTGAATTTTCGAGTGTAAGATTCACAAAACCCTCACAACCCCTGCCAGGCGATATAGTGATAAATGAAATTCTTTTTAACCCTTATGCCGGGGGCGTAGAATTTGTTGAATTGTATAATGATTCCGACAAAACCATTGATATGAAGCATTTGATTGTCTCAGGAGTCAACAGCAGCGGGGAACAGGATCCATCATACATTGCCGCACCTGACGGGTACCTGCTCTTTCCAGACAAGTATGTGGTGCTCACTACTTATCCGGATATCCTCAAGGCTCACTACCATGTACCATTTCCAGGGGTACTTGTGCAGATGGACCGTATGCCTCCCATGAATAATGAAAAAGGCACTCTTATTATAAGCAATTTAGAGATGGTGAAAATCGATAAGCTGATTTACAACTCAGATATGCATTCGCCTCTTCTGGCTGACAGAAAAGGTGTTTCCCTTGAAAGAATAAATTTCAACAGGCCCTCATCCGATCTTACCAACTGGCTTAGTGCGAGCCAGAATTCAGGCTACGCCACTCCGGGATACCTTAACTCGCAATTTTCAGAAATCTCACATAACAAAAAGGCGGTTCTTACCATTGAACCAAAGATATTTTCTCCTGACAACAGTGGTTATGATGATGTGGTGAATATCGGATATGAACTTGAGAAGCCGGGTTTTAACGGAAATATCACCATTTACGACGCAAAAGGGAGAACAGTCAGGAGACTGGTACGCAATGAGATACTTGGTACCACCGGCACCTTCTCCTGGGATGGCAGGAATGAGGCAAACGGGCAGTCTCCGCTAGGAATATACCTGATATTCATGGAGATATACCATCCTGATGGAGATTTGCGTAACCATAAAGATACCGTGGTACTTGGAGGCAGGTTCAGGGAGTAAACAAGACTATAACCCCATTAACAACTCCTTCATTATAAGGGTCATCTTGGGTTCAGCCTGCTCTGCTGCAACCTGAACATCTTCATGTGTAACCTTGACGATCCGACCCGGCACGCCAAGATCGGTAATAATTGAAATAGCAAAACAAGGTATACCCATCTGCCGTGCAACAATAACTTCGGGCACTGTCGACATTCCCACAGTATCACCGCCAATTATCCTGAAATACATGTATTCTTTGGGTGTTTCGAGGGTAGGGCCGGTAACACCCACATAACAACCCTGATGAGACCTGATATTATGCTTTCTGGCAATGGACATTGCCCTTGTAATCATTTCATGATCGTAAGGCTCGCTCATATCAGGGAAACGGGTCCCCAGCTCATTATGATTTTTCCCGATCAAAGGGTTTGGTTGTAGATTAATATGATCATTGAGTATCATCAGATCGCCAATTTCATATTCGGGATTGACACCACCGCTTGCATTGGAAACAAGCAGATATTTAATTCCGAGGAATTTAAAAACCCTTACGGGGAAAGTGACCTCAGTCATCTTATATCCCTCATAAAAATGAAAACGACCCTGCATAGCAACAACCTTTTTGCCCGAAAGCATTCCAAAGATCAGTCTGCCCCTGTGCCCTTCCACCGTTGAAACCGGAAAATTCGGAATATCATCATAATCAAGGGAATGCATAACGTCAATCTCCCGCACAAGTCCGCCAAGACCGGTTCCCAGAATAATTCCCACCTCTGGCTCAAATCCGGTCTGTTCTTTAATATAAGAGGTGGTTTCTTTTATTGTTTCTAACATATCTAAGTATTTGATGTTTAAATTCTTCCCCGTCATTCTCCAGGAATCTGACAGAGACTGGTAAATAGTAAAGGTTTTGCGAAATATTCGGGTCTATGTCGTCAATTTTCCGGAACCGCATAGCATCCTTTTCAGTAGTCAAAATTACATTACGGTTACCTTTCATAGAACCAAACACCTTTGAAATACGCTTAATATCGCTAGCCGAAAACTGGTGATGGTCGGAAAATTCTATTTTTTCAGGGGCTGCAGAAATTCTTCGAAGGTGCCTTTCAAAAGTCCCTGGAGATGCAATACCGGTAACCATCAATATCGTCGATCTAATTGTACTGAATTCCTCCCTTTCGGGGAATGGCAAGGCACCATCAAAAACCGGGACAGGTTCACCGTATTCAAACTCACTGAAATAGAGAGTCTGCCATGGCATAAGGTTAAGGTCATTCATGATTATCCGGCGTTCAATTGGCTTAAAATCAGGAGGGCATTTTGTTACAACCACAATAGCAGCTCTTTTTGATGCTGATGAAAATTCCCTTAATCTGCCGGCAGGAAGAAGATAATCTTTTTTGAGGGGCTGGTTGTAGTCAATGAGCAAAACTGTTATTCCCGGCTTCACCCATCGGTGCTGAAAGGCATCGTCGAGAATAATTGCCTTGAGTTCGCTGTTTAAGGAGCAAAGTTTTTGAATCCCCCGTACACGGTTCCCATCGACAGCAACCACGGCCTTAGGAAACCTCTTTTTTATCTGCAAAGGTTCATCACCAATTTCATCTACCACTGAAGTATCCGATGCGAGAATAAACCCTGAGGTTTTCCTTTTATAACCCCGACTCAGCACTGCTACCTTAAAATTATCTATTAATAGAGAAACGATATGCTCAACATGGGGTGTTTTTCCGGTACCCCCGACGGTGATATTGCCAACAGAAATAACAGGTATATCAAATGTCCTTGAAGATAATACACCGGTATTAAAAAGGAAATTCCTGATTGATACCACTATTCCGTATAACAGTGAAAATGGCAGAAGTAATGCTGTAACAACAGGATGACGGCCGTACAGCATATTAATAAACCTCTATATCAAATGGCATTCTTGCCTGAACACCGCGGTTCTCAATTGCAAAACGTATTGTCTCAAACAGCTTTGAAGCAGCAGCAAGATCATTTCCCATCAGTCTCATTCTGATATTCCCGGAAAAACTTTTTAGCAGCTCTTCCAGCGGATCAGGCTGTCTGGGCAGGTTTACTATACGGTAGTTTTCAAGTCCCCCATCTTCCACTGCAATCTCCACGGCTCGGCTCAGTCCGCCAAACTCATCCACCAGTCCGAGTTCCCTCGCATTATAACCACTCCATACCCGGCCCTGTCCAATTTCGTCAACCCGAACTACATTCATATCACGGCCATCGGCTACCCGCTTTGTAAATACCTCATAAATATCCTCAACACCTTCCTGAAGGATCTCCCTTTCTGCAGGATGCAGCGGTCGGGATATAGAGCCAATATCGGCAAATCTGTTGGTCTTAACGACGTCAACAGTGATCCCGAGTTTATCATTCATAAACTCACTGGCATCGAGTAGAAGGCCGAACACACCAATTGAACCGGTAATGGTTTGCGGACTCGCTATTATTTTGGTTGCCGGAGCTGCTATATAATAACCTCCCGAAGCAGCAACGTTGCCCATTGAAACAATTACAGGCTTCTCCTGTGCTGCAAGTTCAACCTCTCGCCAGATAACTTCAGAGGCCAAAGCACTTCCTCCCGGAGAATTAATCCTGAAAACAATTGCCTTGATTGTTGTATCTCTCCTGGCCTCGCGCATTGCACGGGAAATCCTGTCTGAACCAATGGCAAGATCAGAACCTTCACCCATTCCGATAGTTCCTTCTGCGTAAACGATAGCAAGCTTTTCACGAGGTAATCCACGGCCTTCCCTCTTCATTGGAACAGTAGTATACTGAGAAATATTCACGGCCCTGATATCTTCATCATCATTCAGATCAGTCAACTCTTTTAACCGGGCAATTAATTCGTCCCTGTAAATCAACTCATCTACCAGTCCATACTCAACGGCTGCTTCATCACTCCGAACCAGGAGTCCGCTTGTAATCTCCTCAAGCCGGCTTACCGGGATATCGCGTGTTTCCGATATACTCTCAAGTATTACAGTCCATATAGAACCGAGATAGCTCATAACCTGCTCCCGGCTTTCATCGCTCATACTGTCATACATGAAAGGTTCGACGGCCGATTTGAATTTACCGTGTCTGATGATCTGCGGCTCGAGGCCAAGTTTTTCCAATGCACCCTTGTAGAACATTGTCTCCGACCGTAATCCGGTCAACTGAACAAGTCCGGTAGGTGTCAGATAAACTTTATCGGCTGCCGATGCCAGATAATAAGCAGCTTGTGAATAACTGCCTGCATATGCAATTACAAATTTCCCGGTTTCCCGGAAATCAACAAGTGCCTCCCTTATCTCACCAAGCGTTGCAATGCCAGCCTGCGGAATTGAAACTTCAAGAAAGATTCCACGGATATTCTCATCCGTTTTTGCCTTTTTAATATTATCAAGAATATCATTCAGTCCGAGATTGGACGTAGGCCGCATACTGATCAAATCAAAATTATCGAAAGGATTTTTCGAACTCCTGTCAACTATCGGCTGATCAAGCCTCATGTGAAAGACCGAATTAGGTTTCACATCTGCAACCTTGTCTGCCGAGGAGACCATGACACCAATAATGCCCATGAAAACAAAAAACACGAGCAGCATGCCAATCAGCACCCCCAGAATGGATGCCAGTAAAAATTTAAAAAAACTTCCCATAGATTTGTAGTTATCAAATTATTATCAATATGCTGTTGAATATTCAACAATTCTTCTTCCCCGCACATCAAAAACCTCATATACCAGGAGTAACCCGTTTCAGTTAGCCAACTCCAGTAGTTTCAGGGCTGGAAGTTTGCATCTGTATAATTTTATACTGAAATGCCAACCATAGAGGATAATACGGGAAACATCAGAGTGTCTTATTAAAAACGTCAAAATAAAAATATTATTGATTCAGGTTAAAGTTATGAATTCTATGAAAACTAATTTAATTTGCATAAAAGTATAACAAAAAATCAATAAAGGGAAACAAAGTAAGGGTTAAGATAATCCGATCTCACATGTCGCAACCTACCTGCAAACGCAGCTGTTATGCCTGGCGATGTACCTTATTGACTTTATCCGTAATAATGCAGAATGGGATCAATCAGATAACTGATAAGAAAAATACTTAAGAATGAAGCCACATTCGATGCAAAAAAAGGCAATTCCAATATTAAACAATGCCCTTAAATCTTTAACATAATCCTTAAATGGCACAAATATATCTTCTACTTGGCGGGAATACAGGCGACCGGACCAATTACCTGAATATGGCGAGGGAAATGATTGCCCGTTACATTGGGACCGTTGAAACAGTATCTGCCTTCTATGAAACCGAACCATGGGGATTTGAGAACGGAAACCTTTTTTTGAATCAGCTTGTGGTTGCAAATACCGGACTTGAGCCGGGACAGGCACTGGAGAAGATACTGAAAATAGAACTTCAGCTTGACAGGGAAAGAATTGAAGGACAATATTCATCGCGGACAATAGATATTGACATTTTATTCTATGAAGACAGAGTAATTAATGAAAAAGACCTGGTCATTCCTCATCCCCGCCTTCATGAAAGGCGCTTTGCACTCGAGCCCCTCGCAGAAGTTGTACCGGAATTGACTCACCCTGTTTTAGGCAAAACCATATCAAGGCTACTTGAGGAATGTCCCGATACACTGATGGTAAAGAAACTTTGACCGGTGATTAGCTAAATTCAAAAGCCAGCAACCGCAAGGACGTGGTGATTTCATGGCGAAGATTCGCCAAAAGGCATATGTGGTTAAAAAAAATCCCGGGCTGCGGAGTATAAATAGAAACCAAAATCAACTCATATGGTGGCGGATACCTGACTATCTGATGGTTTCTTAATAAAGGCATTCATTAAAAGTTACAAATAAGTAATCAGGGAGTTTATGCTAAAATGCCTAAGGTTGAGAGCATAGCAGTAATTGTAACACTCAGATAAGCGCTAAAATTGTTGGGCATGAACCATTAAAATTAAATGCGCAATTATAAATGAAAATGGGAGAATCGTAACTTCAGGTTTTTCCGCCGAAAGCCAGATCGCCGGCATCGCCAAGTCCGGGAACAATATAACCCTTTACGGTAAGCTCATCATCAATTGCACCAACCCATACCGTAATCTTTTTTGAAGGAAGATGCCTTTTTAGATATGCAATACCCTCCCTGCTGGCTATAATTGAAACAATATGGGTGTGGGCCGGAATTCCCTTTGACAGGAGGGCCTTGTAAGCTAATACTATTGACGAACCCGATGCAAGCATGGGATCAGTCAGGATGAGGATTTTATCTTTAAGGTCGGGAGAAGAAAGATGTTCAAATTTAATATCGAATGTACCATCCTGGTGGTACTTCCGGTAAGCAGAGATAAATGCATTTCCTGCATTGTCAAAATAATTCAGGAATCCCTGCTGGAAAGGGAGCCCTGCCCGCATAATTGTAGCAAGTACAGGAGAATTGTCCGGTACGTTCATGCATGCAATGCCAAGGGGTGTCTGAACTTCTGCTTCTTTATACTTCAGCTGTTTACTGATCTCATAAGCGAAGATCTCACCAATACGTTCGAGGTTCCTGCGAAAGCGAAGCCTGTCCCGTTGTGTATTTTCATCGCGTATCTCTGCAATGAACTGACTCAGAATGGAATTATTTTCACCCAGATCAACCAGCATACCAATCAATTTTTAATAATGCCCTAAAGTTAATTTTTTTTGACAAACATGCTGTAATACAGAACAAAAAAAAATTATCCGGTATCATCACATTTATCCTGTTTAAAACAAAAAACCGGAATTAGTCCAAATAATACAAAATTTTGACTTACAGGCTGAACCGCTTTTTCATGAATTTCCCATGAGAAATCCGGCAATCTATATCAGTCCTTCATCTGCAAAGCTGAAATAATTCCTATCGGCCAGTATAATATGATCGAGAACCTTGATGTCCATTAATTTGGCGGCCTCAACCATTTTTTTTGTTATGCTCATATCGGCGCTGCTTGGCTTAAGGTTGCCTGATGGATGGTTATGGCACAATACGATTGAAGATGCAGTATAAAGAATCGCGTTCTTCAGTATCATTCTGATGTCAGTAACAGTTCCGGAAATCCCTCCCTGACTGGTTCGAAGTACATCAATAAGCCGGTTTGAGCGGTTAAGCAAAAGTATCCAGAATTCTTCATGAGTAAGATCGCCTACCAGCGGCTGCATTATTGTAAATGCATCTTTGCTGCTATGCACTGCCGGTTTTTCGATACTTGCCTCCTCTTTCCTGCGCCGGCCAAGTTCCAGCGCAGCCGTAATACAGACGGCCTTTGCCTGGCCGATACCCTGGAACTGCATTAGCTCCATAACCGATTTTTTGCCAAGGTTGTTAAGGCTGCTGTCATAGGTCACCAATATTCGACGGGCCAGCTCAACAGCCGTCTCTTTCCTGTTTCCGGATCCTATCAGTATCGCTATCAATTCGGCATCACTCAGTGAAGAGCTTCCGGTTGTGAGGAGTTTTTCCCTGGGCCGGTCATCTTCTGCCCAGTCCTTAATGCTTAATCTTTTTATATCTTCCATTACTCAGGTATGATATGTTTATACCTAAGTTAAGAAAATAAATTTTAATAAACCTAATCCAGATTACACTGATCAGCCGATATCTTCATGTCAAGTGGTTACTGTGGGTGGATCACCCATGTTTTTAATGTGCAGCGAACTACATACAATATTTACGGAAAGTAAATACAGACAGGTACAGGATTGTTAACTTTTCGGGCTATAATAATAGCAGAAAGGCCGCTTTCGAATGAAAACGGCCTCTTTGTAATTTAATCGCAGAGTATTCCGGTTACAGGCTCTCTACATGCTTTTTTAAACCTGATTTCAGGTTTGCGGCCTTATTTTTATGAATTACATTCTTTTTTGCCAGTTTGTCAAGCATCGCAGATACTCCCGGCAACAATTCCGCAGCAGCATCCTTCTCGGTTGTTGCGCGTAATTTTCTTACAGCATTACGTGTGGTTTTCGAAGAATATTTATTAGCCACTCTCCTTTTTTCACTCTGCCTGGCTCTTTTTTTTGCTGATGGATGATTTGCCATTAATTCTCTTTGTTATATTCTGATTTTGTAGTCCGTAGGGGAATCGAACCCCTGTTACCAGGATGA
>CAYQXY010000036.1:0-54993 GCA_964421595.1 uncultured Bacteroidales bacterium
CAAGTGAGATTACAGGGAAGGGTGAAATTATGAATCGCTCAATTTAGGTTAAATTCATTCTAATCTGAAAATACTGGTCTTAATTTCATGGGTCAAGGGGCCAAAGACCAAAAGGCCATCACAGTGACCCATGAACACCTTGTATAGGATAAGGCATGATTTCTGCGCTGGCGTTTGTGTCTCCTCTGGCTGCTGCTCTTAATTTGAAAATTTACCAACTGACATTTGAAAGGAGCTGCGGAAAAAAACAGAAATCCAATTAATGGAATTAGTAGCTGAAAATAAGGTAGAGATAATTAATCCAGATAAGTCTGGCGATTTTTATTTAATTCGAGCTGATAAAAATTCCGTTGGTGATACATTAGATATGGCACATACATTTTTTGAAGTGGTTATTTCGAAATGGACTGAGCCCGATTACTTTTCATCTTCTTTTAAAAACCAGCTAATATAAAATTGATTCTCAGCGGTCTGAAATGACAGTTCGAAATTATTTTGTCGACAAAATTGCAACCTTTTAAAGTTTTAACCGTCTTGATATTAAAGAATAGTAATCAACCATGTGGGCTATTAAAAGAGTCTTGTTTTTTTGAAGTTAGAGCTGTGGTGATAATTGTAACCACTTAAACAGCGATCCACACTTTGTTGAGCTGCAAAGAAGAAATGCGGACTGAGTCTTGTAAAAGAGTCAGGAATATATATTGATACCCACCTTTAGGAAATTAATTTCTTTCTTTTAATAACCGGGTGCCCTTTCAACTGAAATTGTTATAATATGGTCCCTGCATGATAGCAGAATTCAAAACCGTCAGAATGTCTCATATGAAACCCAGCTACTATCTTTCCTGCTTAATGGCATCAGCGAAGAGATCTCAAACAAATCGCATTTTATTGCTTATTGCAATATGCTCTGCATTAAACGGCAATTGCCTGTGCCAGACAACGCGTTCAACTGACGTTAATTTTGGTTACGGGTACTGGGATGGTTTGCAGGCCGGTGTATCACACAGGTTTAACCGGTATTCTGCAGGCATTGATTTCGGCTGGATGCAAGGCTTCCCTCATCCATTGTGGAATGGCAGGAATATTACGTTTGTATTGAACAACTACTATTACTTCAGGAATATTGACGAATCTGGTTGGAAGAATCTGGTCTTTCTAAGTCCGATGTACCTTAATTTTGATGGTCCTACTGACACAAGAAATATTGTCTTTATAACCGCCGGACTGGGAAGTGAGAAGTCTATTGGCTCCTCATTTGCCATCGGCTACCAGGGAGGAGCTGCTCTGCCGGTTTACAATAAACGAATACGGAAAACCGGTATTGACGACAGATGGACTGCAATAGCCGTTCCGGTAAACCTGAGGTTCCGGTTTATCTATAAAATTGGAAGAAAATAGCCATGCAAAGTTAGTCCATCACTTGAAAAATTAATTTCTAACAAGTTTTCCGAATTTATGCTCAATCTCAATTGAAAAACCCTAACGTACTAAACCGCATGTATTTTTACCAACTGGTATCCCGAATTGCCAGGGCTAAAGCAATATGATCTGCATCATCAGGTAAACTCTGGGTATAGTAAAATTGTTTGCAATATACCATACCCAGGCTATTTGTGGCATATGCCCGGAGGTAGTACTTGGTGTTTGATCTCAAAATATTTGAACCATTTTAAGTGATTATTTGTTTAATTTTTCTGTCAACTTAATTCGCTTGACCAATGGAAAATCCCGCAGTAACTACTAAACCCGGCATATTTACCATGGTGAGGGCTCCTTTTCTGAGCTCGATTATTGCCCCCATTTTTGCCGGTACATTGCTGGCATTCAGTATTAACGGCTATATCAATATTCCTGCCTTCCTGCTTGTTACCCTGACAGGTATTGGGTTACATGTGGCTACCAATGTATATAATGATATATACGATACATTGCAGGGTACCGATAAGGTAAATGTACACAGGAATGAATCAAGCGGAGGCTCCGGAGTCCTGCTGGATCATCCTGAATTAACCGGGCAAATGTATATGCTTGCCCGCGGGGGACTGGTTATTGCATTGCTGGGAACGGTTTTGCTTACTTTCTTGATTGATCCAGAGCTGAGGCCTTTATTATGGGCCCTCTTTCTGCTGGCAGCATTTTTCAGTAAATATTACACCGCACCTCCTTTTAAACTCGCGTACAGGGGATGGGGCGAGATATCAGTCTGGTTTGCATTCGGACCAATGGCGATAATGATTGCTGCTGTAAGCCAGGGAATTGGTTTTCATCCGATGGTAATTATGCTGATGCCTGCAACAGGATTAAGTACATCATCAATATTACTGGCAGGACAAATGATTGACCTGGACGCCGACCGCTCGGGTGGAAAACACGGAGTTGCATCAAGGTTTGGCACCAGATTCACCTCTGTGTTATACTTACTGGTACAGTTGGCGATAATTGGCAATATCCTGCTATTCACTTTCCTTTATCCTGGCAACAGCTGGATATTTCTCCTGCCACTGGCACCCTATATCCTGCTTTTTCCGAAAGCTGCAAGATTAATTTATGATAACCACAATAAACCGGAAATAATTAAAAAAGGAGCAAAGCTTACAGTCCTTATCCATATTATTTTTTCTTTCCTGTTACTTGTTTCCTTTATTTCTTATATTATTCTTAATTAAATGCCGGGTTGTATTAATTTTCAAGGGGTAATATTATTTCTACAGGACGGAAACCCGACATGTAGTTCAGTATCTTTATTCAACCCGGCGCAAGAATTCCGGTAACTATTTCATGCAATAAATTAAGCAAAAATCTATAACTTATTACAGAATTGTAAAATTCTGATTTCTTCACTTTCAGGGAGTTGATATTTAGACAAGATTGATGATAAAAATGTTTGGTTTAGGTGCTATTTTGAGCGTATCGCTTACCAGCTGATGATACCGGACTGGATGACAGCTACCCTGTTGCGGGAAAGGTCAGTAGTAAGTATATCCTGCAAGCCATGATATCAGAAGGAAAAGGACAGGGGCAGTTGCAGAACCCAGAAGGTTTACAATGTCATTCGGAGAGAAGAAATTGTCATTTTGACTGAAAAAATTCATACTTGAAATTTTTTCCTCTGTAAAGGCTCCCAGGAAAGTGTCGGAGAAACATGCAAGAAATCCTGAAACAGATAATATAATAATTGTTCCTGCGCTGAATTCCCCGAAAAACAAATAAAAGGAAGAAATTGATATTATTGCCGAGCCTGCCATGGCAGCTATCGTGCCTCCGGCTGAAATCCCACCGGTAACTCCGGCGGGATGCATTTTCATATCAGCTATTGAAAAGCTTTTCCTGTTTGTTACCGGTCCGATTTCACTGGCCCATGTGTCGGCTGTAACTGCTGCCAGCAGTGCAATGAAAAAGTATATAAATATCTCATTACAGGTAATAAGGAATAGAACTGATGTCAGTACGGCCCATAATATGTTTGCCATTACCTGCCAGGCATTGCGTGATATCGCAGACTTGTCCCTTTTCAGCAGCCTGGCATGAAGTTTTGTAAATAATACAGATGAAATAAAGAACAAAAGTACAGGAAAGATCCATTTGATGCCTAATATGCTGATAAAATAAACCCCCAGCAGATAAGCCGTCAGGCTTCCTGCCCGGTCAAGAACCCGCCACCGGTAGAGAAGAAAACACCCGTATGCCATGCCCAAAATGATAGCTGAAACTAAAAGGGGGTTAAAACTATACAGATCATTTACAATAAATAACATTGACAATCCCAGAGGTATAGTTAAGTTATCCGATCCCCTCCAGGATATGACTTCAAGATTTACCGAAACTAATAACGCAAGAATTACGAAAGCAATATTTATTTCCGCCGTTATACCGGTCAGCAAGATAATAAGAGTGATAGCCGAATATGCAATCACGCCATGGATACTTTTCTTGTCGGATAGAATCACAAAATTGCCGTTATACCTGAAAATTTGTCCGGCAAAATATGCTGCTGTATCAGATATAGTAAGAACCATGATTACAATCCTGAAATAGTAAAGCGGCAGGTTATATAAAACAAGAAAGGCTGAAATAACACCCAGTGGATAAAACAGGGTTCCAAGACTGGCATTTGAAGTCTTATGCAGCAGGTAAAATATTTTATATTTAAATGTGAGGAAAGAAAATGATCCTCCGATAATAAACAGGATAAGAAGAGTCTCTTTTTCAATAAAATATGTTAGAAACAGGATCAGGCAACCTGTCAGAAAATGAACTGATTTCCTGAGTAGGAGTCTGTCGATATTTGACATATAGAAGATCTGGTTAAAAACAAAAGCATTAACAATATATACTGTATATTGTTTCGGGTCGCTTTGAGCAATTACATTATAAATGAATCAATATTGTCTGTGATTTGACTCACACAACAATTAGTCGCCGGACATTATCAGCCAGGGCACATTAGAATTAACAGCATATTAGGCTGACAAAACTTCTTATATTCCCACAGATCTTACTGAAATGTTTCGCCGCCCCGTTCATTATAATGCTATTTCAGATTAATTTTCAACCAGGTCAATTCTGGAATTTTAATACGGGAAAGAATAAAAGCCACCAGCAATCCACTCACCATTTGCCATATTCCCCACCATGCAGCCATAAAAGCCATCCCACCATTTGCATTAAAGATGTTGAAGATCAGAATAAGTGCAAGTCCGCTATTCTGAATACCGGTTTCAATACTCAGGGTACGTCTATCGGCTTTCGGAACCTGGGCAACTGTTCCTACTATATAACCAGTTGAGAGGGTCTGGATGTTGAGAAGCAAAACTATCAGCCCTATTGGAAAGATCACGGCAGTGAAATGATCAATATTTGCCACTAGGGCTCCTGCAATAAATGAGAGATAGAGGATAAGTGAAGTGATTTTTATACGCTTCATGTTTCTTTCGGCAAAATTGGGAAACTTATGAGCAAACCACATTCCCGCAATCAATGGCAGTCCCAGAAGTATGAAAACCGTTTTTGCCATCTCAAGAAAATCTATTTGGATCGGAATATTAAGGTGTCCTGCTTTCTGGTAATACTTTACGTACATACCACCCCAGAATGCAAAGTTAAACGGAGTAAAGAATGTAGCTGTAAGTGTTGCAAATGCGGTCAGACCTACTGACAGGGCAATATTTGCCTTTGCAAGGGCTGATATGAAGTTTGATACATTACCCCCGGGACATGCGGCAATGAGTATCATGCCCATTGCAATGGAAGGGGGAGGACTTAGCATTACAACAAGAGCAAACGTAAGGGCGGGAAGAATTAAAAATTGTGAAATAATTCCAAGAATTGCTGACTTGGGATAAGCAAATATCTTTCTGAAATTATCAACCCTGATCTCCATGGCCACCCCAAACATTATGCAGGCAAGGGTTATGTTCATATATAAAAGGCCGCCTTCACTGAAGTTAAGCCTTATATCGTCAATTCCTGCAAGGGCTTCGTACATAATATAGAGGTTTTAAGTGAAAGGGTAAATATAATCCTGATTTTTAAAATGACAAATTAATACCCTATATGTTGATAATTTGTCATGTTTTTGGAAAAATTGACATTTAAATGCATATGGCAAGGTTTCTGTAAGCCGCAAATAACGTATTTTTGGTTTTTTCTTTGATTTTACGTTTAACACTTTTTAACTGGAAAAGTCAATAAACATTGTGTTTGTAGCGTTAAATTGCGGAAGCTGGATGTGACTGCATATTGCTTCATTTTTTTATTTTAAAAATATTAAGTTTATGGAAGAAACTATTGACATTAAGGAATTAAACGATCGGATTAAGCAGGAAAGCTCCTTTGTTGAACTTATCAACCAGGAGATGTCCAGGGTTATAGTCGGACAGAAGCACCTTACAGACAGTATGTTGATTGGGCTTCTGTCAGATGGGCATATCCTTATTGAAGGGGTGCCCGGCCTTGCCAAGACCCTGGCAATTAATACGCTCGCCGGTATTATCAATGCAAAATTCAACCGTATACAGTTCACACCTGATCTTCTGCCGGCAGATTTAGTCGGCACCATGATTTACAGCCAGAAGCAGGAAGAGTTCTTTGTTCGCCGCGGTCCTGTTTTTTCCAATTTTATACTGGCCGATGAGATCAACAGGGCACCTGCCAAGGTTCAATCGGCTCTGCTTGAAGCCATGCAGGAGAGGCAGATAACTATAGGTTCGGAAACATTCATGCTTGATGAGCCATTTATGGTGCTTGCAACCCAAAATCCAATTGAACAGGAGGGGACATATCCTTTACCCGAAGCACAGGTAGACAGATTCATGCTAAAGGTTGTAATCGATTATCCGCAAAAGGCAGAAGAGGCACTGATCATAAGGCAGAACCTGGCCAATGAGTTTCCAAAGCCCGTACAGGTCCTTTCACCCGGAGATATTCTAAGGGCAAGGGAGGTAGTTAAGGATGTTTACCTTGATGAGAAGATCGAAAAATACATTATCGATATTGTTTTTTCTACCAGATTTCCTTCAAGATACAAACTTGAGAAGTTTGAGACCATGATTAATTACGGAGCATCTCCACGAGCCAGCATTAACCTTGCACGGGCAGCAAAGGCATATGCCTTTATAAAGCACAGGGGGTATGTGATTCCGGAAGATATCAGGGCAGTCTGTTATGATGTGATGCGTCACCGTATCGGACTTAGCTATGAGGCGGAGGCCGAAAATATAGTATCTGAGGATATTATATCGGAGATATTGAATACTGTTGAGGTTCCTTAATCGAGAGTAAGGCTTGTAATTTGTTCCGGGTAATCCAGTATCAGTTTTCGGATGCAAGGAATCTAGAGTGATGAAGTCTTATGCTCATAAAGTTTTCTTGATTTCAAAAATAACAGACAAGTGGAAGCAAAAGAACTGTTAAAGAAGGTAAGAAAGATCGAGATTAAGTCTCGTGGATTGTCACGGGATATATTTGCCGGACAGTATCATTCGGCGTTTAAGGGCCGCGGTATGGCTTTCAGCGAAGTCCGGGAATACCAGCATGGAGATGACATCAGGAGTATTGACTGGAATGTGACTGCACGGTTCAATCATCCATATGTGAAGATTTACGAGGAGGAGCGTGAATTAACCGTCATGTTGCTTGTAGATGCCAGCGGTTCAAGGAACTTTGGGACACGCGGTATGTTAAAGAAGAATATGATAACTGAGATAGCAGCTGTCCTTTCTTTCTCAGCAATCCAGAATAACGATAAAATAGGGGTGATCTTTTTTAGCAACAAGGTTGAGAAGTTTATTCCTCCCAAAAAAGGACGCAAGCATACATTGCATATTATAAGGGAGCTTATAGATTTTATTCCTGAAAATAAGGAAACGGACCTTACAGAACCCTTAAAGTTTCTTACAAATGCAATAAAAAAGAAAAGTACAGTTTTTTTGATCTCTGATTTTTTACAAACTCAGGCTAATCAGAACGGTGGTAATGGGAGCAGGTTCGGCCGACTTGAAGAGACGCTTAAAATCGCCGCAAAGAAACATGATGTTGTTGCAATTAAGATTTATGATGAAAGAGAAACAGAAATACCTGCTATTGGAATGTTAAGAGTTCGTGATGCCGAAACAGGTGAAATTAGATGGGTAGATACCTTATCGGCAGAAGTCAGGAGGCAATACTCACTCTGGTGGAAAGCTCACAATAAAATGCTGGCTGACCTTTTTCTGAAAACAGGAATAGACAATGTGTCGATAAATACAGCAGAAGATTATGTAAAACCTCTGATAAGACTTTTCAAGAAAAGGGGATGAGATTTTTAAATTATGAATTACAAAATACTACGGTAAATCAGTAATTGCATTATGCCATACAGGAGATTTTACAGCACAGGGGATTTTGAAAAGGCGGGCGGACCAGGGATAATCCCGTTATTTTTGGGTGTTCTTCTGATTTTTATGATGAGCAGCCCGGCAAATGGCCAGCTCATAAGTATTTCAGCAAAATTTGATACCACCGGGATAATGATAGGTGAGCAAACCAACTTTACAGTAATTATTAAACAACCGGCTGATTTGCAGATACAATTGCCGGAGGTTCCCCGGTTTTTATCTGATAAGATTGAGATACTATCAGAGATACCATCTGATACCATATTGGTTGATGATAATACCCTGCAAATCAGTAAGTCATACAGGGTGACTTCCTTTGAAACGGGAGAGCATGAGGCTGAGCCTATCCCCTTCACATTTTTCATTGATGGCAGTGAGAATGTTTTAAATTCCACTCTGGCAAAGCTGGTAGTGCAGGCACCTGAGATAGATCAGGAAGGGGGCATATATGATATCAAGGAGCCATTTTACGTTTCATGGGGATTAATGGAAATATTGCCATGGATATTGCTTGTTCTGGGACTGGCAATACTTGCATGGTACCTGTTCAGGTATTTCAGGAAACAAAAAACAGAAATGCCTTCCGGCGAACGGGAGATTACCGAGCCGCCGCATGTTGTTGCCCTGCGTGAGCTGGATCAGCTCAAATCAGATCTTTTATGGCAGAAGGGATTGATAAAGGAGTATTATACAAGATTGACAGAGATTGTCCGCATATATATTGAAAGACAGTACGGAGTTATGGCAATGGAGCAGACCAGCAATGAGACCATAAGTGATTTAAGATCAGGAAACAGAACAGACCCCAGGCATGTTGATTATTTAAGTGAGTGTCTGATGCTGGCTGATCTTGTTAAGTTTGCCAAAGCCAGGCCTGGTGATGACACCCATGATGAATGTTTTATGGCAGCATTTAATTTTGTGGAAGAGACATCCCGGGAAAATCTTTCTGAAAATATTGATGAGGCAAACGGGCACAATCCGGCGGCAAAGAACGGTTTGCAGGAACAGGAAGATTCCGGGAAACGGACATAAAAGCCTGATTAGATTATTATGTTAATCATGAAACAAGAACTAAATGAGTGAATATAGTTTTGCATATCCGCAGTTTCTCTGGTTATTGTTGCTGATACCTGTATTTGTGATCTGGTATATAGTGAGACTTAATAACCGTTATCCGGAAATGCAGGTGCCAGGCTTGCAATGGCTCGAAAAGGCACCGGTTACCATGCGGCATTATCTGCAGCATATCCTGTTCAGCTTTCGTATGCTGTCAGTGGCCCTGCTTATAGTCGTTCTTTCAAGGCCGCAGACTCACAACCAGTGGGAAGAAATTATTACTGAAGGAATTGATATAGTGATTTCACTTGATATTTCCACCAGTATGCTGGCAGAGGATTTTAAACCAAACAGGATAGAGGCTTCCAGAAATATCGCATCGGAATTCATTAAAGGAAGGAACAGCGACAGGATTGGGCTGGTAATATTCAGCGGCGAAAGTTTTACACAGTGTCCACTGACTACAGACCATGCTGTTCTTGTGAATTTACTGAGTGAAGTTGAGGTTGGAATGATAGAAGACGGAACGGCTATAGGTATGGGACTTGCTACAGCTGTTAACAGATTGCGTTACAGTGAAACTGAAAGCAAGATAGTTATCCTCCTGACTGACGGTGTAAATAACAGGGGATCTATTGATCCGCTCACAGCTGCCGGTATTGCCGGCAACTTCGGAATCAGGGTCTATACAATTGGTGTAGGCAGCAGGGGTACAGCTCCATATCCTTTACAGACCCCCCGTGGGGTACAGTACCAGAATATTGAGGCCGATCTTGATGAAGATCTGCTGATGGAAATAGCTGAATTAACAGGAGGAAGATATTTCCGGGCAACAGATGAAGAAAAACTATTGGAGATTTATACTGAAATCGAGCAGCTTGAACAATCTCTGATTGAAGTCAGACATTTTAATACAGACAAGGAAGAGTACAGATCACTTGCATTTCTTGCAGGATTGCTGCTTATTGCAGAATGGTTGTTAAGGGCATTCTGGTTGAGAAATATTCCATGATAATTAAATATACCAGCGATGTTTGAATTTGCGCGTACAGATGATTTATGGTTTTTGTGGTTGGTACCACTTTTGTTCATACTGTTTCTTGTGATCAGGTACATCAGAAAAACCAATCTAAGAAAACTTGGCGATCCTGAACTGGTTGAATTTCTTATGCCTATGGTTTCTGTCAACAGACCGGTTCTTAAGTTTGTCCTTTTCATGATGGCCCTGGTTTTTGTCATACTTGCAGTGGCAGGTCCCAGATTTGGCATGCGGCTTGAAGAGGTGAAAAGAGAAGGCGTTGAGATCATTTTCGCTCTTGATGTGTCTACAAGTATGCTTGCCGAAGATATCAGTCCCAGCAGGCTTGAAAGGTCAAAAATGGCTATATCAAGACTCATTGGCAATATGATGAATGACAAAGTGGGATTAATTGTGTTTGCCGGAGATGCATTTGTGCAAGTTCCACTTACAAGTGATTATTCTGCTGCCAGAATGATACTCGACAATATTAGCACAGACCTGGTACCGGTTCAGGGCACCGCTATCGGAAGGGCTATCGAAATGGCTACCCGTTCATTCTCCCGGGAAACTTCTTCAAGCAAAGTCCTTATTATAATTTCAGATGGAGAAGATCATGAAGATAATCCTGTAAGGGCAGCAGCTGTCGCAAGGGAAAGCGGTGTTAAAATATATACAATTGGAATGGGAAGGCCAGATGGAGCCCCCGTGCCAGTTGCCGATGGCGGACAAGTCAGATTTCTTACCGATCAGACAGGCAACACAGTGATCTCGAAACTTGATGAGAACACTCTGAGGGGAATTGCATCAGCCGGAGATGGTTTATTTGTCAGGGCTGGTTCGGGTTCAGATGTTTTTGAAATCATCATGGACGAGATTGAGAAACTCGATAAAGAGGAATTTGAAGAGATGGTTTACACCGAGTATGAAGAACGTTTTCAATATATGGCAGCTCTTGCCTTATTTATTTTGATACTTGATTTTTTCATAGCTGAAAGAAAAAGCAGGTGGCTAAAAGGCATTACTCTTTTTGGGAATAATGAATTTTCCTTGAATCAGGGCATACATAAAGAAATGAATAAACCCGGGTGATCCATTCGTGGCAGTCACCTGATAATTATATGTAACATGCTAATAATTAATGAAATTGCATCACAATATTCGAATGGGGAATCTTAGTTGTAAACTAATATTCAATTAAATTATCAGACAATAACACATTGGAAATGTATATTTTACCCCGTGAGATAATCTCAGAATACAGACCTTGTATATTGAGTATGGGGAACAGGGTTAAAAACATAATATTTAAAGATGATGGGTTTTAAAAAATTATTTCCGGCATTATTTCTAACAATCCTGGCAATTCTTATCGTCTGGTCGCCGATAGTCCATGCCCAGGGTGATAGAAAATTTATCAGGGAGGGAAACAAACTTTACCAGAAGGAACAGTTTGATGATTCGGAACTGTCTTACCGGCGTGCACTCGAAAAAGACGAAGATTCACCACAGGCAAGATTTAACCTTGGCAACTCACTATACAAACAGGGTAGATTCGATGAGGCGACCGGATTTTTTGGTGAACTGACAGAGGTAATTGAAGATCCGGGAAACCGTTCAAAAGTATTCCATAATCTCGGCAATTCCCTTTTGATGTCGCAGCAGATTGAGCAAAGCATTGAAGCATATAAGGAAGCTCTGCGTAACAATCCGGGTGACGGAGAAACAAGGTATAATCTTGCTTTTGCCCAGCATCTTCTTGACCAGCAACAGGAAGAGGATAATCAGGATCAGGATGGAGATGATCAGGAAGAGCAGGACGAACAGGATGAACGGGATGGTCAGGATGAACAGGATCAGGAGGAAGAGCAGGATCAGGAGGAAGGGGATAGTCAGGAGGATGAGCAGGATGATCCGGGAGATCAGGAAAATGATCAGGACCGTCAACAGAATCAGCCTGATCAGATCTCCAGGGAGGATGCCATGCGGTTACTCGACGCAGCTGAACGTGAAGAGCAGCAGGTTCAGGAGAAACTAATGGAGAACAAGGCATCAGAGAAGCAATCGCGTACTGGCAGAAACTGGTAGGTAATTAATGAAATTCAGGATGGATTTGAAATACACTATGAAACACATATATAACAGTATAATCATTTTGTTGCTTGTACTTGTATCATTTAGTTCAGTGGCACAGGAGGTCAGGTTTACTGCTTCAGCACCACCGGTGGTTGAAGTAGGAGAGACCTTCAGACTTACTTACTCATTAAATGTACAAACAAACGATATCCGGCTTCCTGATCTTGGTGATTTACAATTTGTTGCAGGACCAGGCACCTCAAGAAGCAGCAGTATTCAGATTATTAACGGCCAAAGGACAGAAACACAGTCCATTACCTTTACCTATACCCTCAGGGCCACTCAGACCGGCAGTTTTACCATTGAACCTGCAACGGCTAATGTCGGATCTGACCAGTATCAATCCAACTCTGTTGAGATTGTTGTAGTAAGTGACAGCCAGGGCAGGAGTTCGGTTCCCGGTCAACAGGTTCCCGGATCGGCATCAAGGCCTGCTGATATAAATGGAGAAGACTTGTTTGTCAGGATAATGTTTGATAAAAGAGAGGTTTACCAGGGTGAGGCATTGGTAGCAACAATCAAGTTGTTTTCGAAGCTTGATATTACCGGAATTGAAAATGTCAGATTTCCTTCCTTTAGCGGATTCTTCCAGCAGGATATAGATATTCCGCCCTTAAGGAGTCTTGATCGCGAAGTTATTGATGGTGTAATTTATGGAACAGGCCTGCTCAGGCAGGTTATACTTTTTCCCCAGCGAAGTGGAGAATTAAGCATTGAGCCATTTGAGATGGATGCGCTTGTCCGCCAGCGTACACCCAGACGCGGAAGTATGTTTGACGATTTTTTTGGTGGAATTGAAACCCGCAGGATAAGAGTGGAAAGTCCACGCCAAACCGTTAAGGTAAAGCCTCTTCCAGATGGAAGGCCTCCCGGATTTAATGGGGCGGTAGGCGATTTCAGCCTGAATGTCGATTATGATCCTAAAGAACTGTCTGCTAATGAGGCAGTAAATCTTAAAGTGACTGTCAACGGACGGGGGAATCTTCAGTTACTGGGGAAACCGGAGGTTGAATTCCCATCTGGTTTTGAAGTCTATGACCCTAATGTACGCAATAATATCAGGAACAGTGACAGGGGACAGGAAGGCAGCATAACATGGGAATATCTTGTAATTCCCCGCTCAGGAGGTGATTTCGCTATATCCCCTGTTGAATTTACATATTTTAATCCGCTTACTTCCACATACAGAACACTGAATTCTGAGGAAATAAGCTTGCTTGTAAATCAGGGCGACGGAGCCGGGATCGGTGGGTTTTCAGGTGTGGCACGTGAAGATCTGAGGATTGTAGGGAGTGACATACGTTTTATAAAGACCAGTGGAGCTATACTTACCCGGATTGGAGCAGACCCATTCTCTGCATTCAGGTTTTATCTCTGGTTCATAATACCATTGGTTATTTTTATTGTCCTTATAATTATCCACCGAAAGACTATTCGCGATAAGGCCGATATTTCGCTTGTTAAAACACGCAGAGCCAGCAGAATGGTGCGAAGAAGATTAAAAAATGCAGGCAGGTTATTAAAAGATAATAATCATCAGCAATTTTTTGAAGAGATGTTAAAAGCCCAGTGGGATTACCTGAGCGACAAGCTTCTTATACCTGTTTCGGAGCTGAACCGGGAGAAGGCAAGGGCAGCCCTTCTTGAAAAACAGGTGCCGGATAAGGAAACTGACAGGCTGATTGAAATAATAGATGAATGTGAGTTTGCACGATATGCACCTCGTTCCCAGGCAACCGGAATGAGCCGGATATATGAGGATACTATTCAAATAATAACATCTGTTGAGCAAAAAATCAGGCAATGAAGTTGAATTTATTTATTACTGTTTTTAATTTAATTCTGGCATTCCCGCTACTGACAATTGCCGGTGCTGAAGATATAGATCAGGAGAATGAGCCTTCTGTATCTGATATTCAAATATTAAAGGAAGGTCAGAGCGATCATGCCGCAATTTTTCGGGAAGCCAATGAACTATACGCTGAAGGCAATTATGATCGAGCCGTAGATCTTTATAAGACAATACTGGCCTCCGGCTATCATTCTGCTTCCCTTTACTATAATCTCGGCAATGCGTATTACCGTTCAGGGAATATACCGCCTTCCATTCTGAATTATGAAAGAGCATTGCTGCTTGCACCTGGCGATGAAGACATAAGGTTCAACCTTGACCTGGCCAGGGCTCAAATAAAGGACAGGATCGAGGAAGTGCCTGATTTTTTCATTAACCGGATGTGGAAAGGTGTAAGAGATATTATAAATTACAGATCCTGGGCTGCAATCAGTGCAGGCACTTTTATTTTGACACTTATGTCTCTTTCAGGTTTTCTTTTGATTTCAAAGGTGGTAATGAAAAAACTGTTTTTCTGGGTTGCAGTTTCCCTTTTATTTATTTCTGTATTTAGTTTTTCAGCGGGCCTTGATCAGAGGAACTATGTTAAAAACCATAATAGTGCCATTATCTTTTCTCCTGTAATTTCAGTAAAAAGTTCTCCGGATATTAACAGTGCCGATTTATTTGTACTGCATGAAGGAACCAAGGTAAGTGTTGAGGATAGTATAGGCGACTGGCGCGAAGTCCGTCTTAGTGACGGCAATAAGGGCTGGTTGCACAAGGATGGCCTGGAAATGATCTGAGGGGTTGGTAAGATAGCTGCATCTGGTAAGATGGTCAGATAGGCTGTGAAACTTTAATGAGCCCGGCGCCAGATCTGTTTCATGTAATTCCTGCTGGCAGCCATATACATATAAGGTCGGGTATATAAATATAGATTTTTCCTGCCGGAGAATTTTTAATTTACAAATTTTATAATAGATTTGTTTTTGAATAGGTGTTATTTTAACACTCTAATCAAAAAAGGTAATTTGCCGGCATGGTTCTTTTATATTAAATCCGGCTATGCTAAAGAATACCCGATACTTACGGTTCAGACAAACAAGTTTTTTTTATTAACAATTAATAATTTTCTGAAAATTGTCACCTTGAAAAAATAAACATTTCCTAACCTGACCTAACCTAAACCTGTCCTGATGAAATCTAACTTTCCCCTCTATTTCAAGCTTTCCCTGATGATGTTTTTCCAGTACATGCTATTTGCTGTCTGGTGGGTACCATTGGCTGCCTATCTTGCCAATATGGGCCTATCAAGGACATTATCTTCGCTAATACTCAGTTCCATGGCAATAGGGTGTATGGCATCTCCCATCGTTGGAATGATAGCTGACCGGTATTTCCGGGGACAAATGGTTCTTGCAACAACAAATTTTATTGTCGGTATTATGTTGCTGGCAGCCGGAATGACCAGCAATCCCATTCTGCTGTTTGTTTTCCTTCTTACTGCCATGATATTCTATATGCCGTCCTGGGGACTGACCAGCTCCATAACTATGAAACATGTCGATTCGGACATATTTCCGCGGATAAGGGTTTTTGGTGCTATAGGCTGGGTCTTTGCCGGTGTATTCAGTTTATTTACCGTACGCTATCTGAATATGGATTTCGATGGCACACATATTCCTTTTTTCTATGCAGCAGGAATAGCCATTGTTGCTGGCCTTTTTAACCTTTCACTGCCGGATACTCCACCCCTCGGGAAAGGACAGAAGGCCTCGCTCATAGATATAATGGGATTCAGGAGTTTCAAATTGATGAAAGATCATAATTTTAAGGTTTTCATAATTATCTCATTCCTGGCAATGATACCTTTTTCGATGTACTGGTCATATTTCTCCGAATTTCTGGCCGACAGCGGATTTGAGTTTATATCACTAACAATCAATATGGGACCATTGCTTGAGATGTTTATACTCCTCACTGTGCCAATTTCAATAAAAAGATTCGGATTGCGCAGGACAATGATATTCGGATTACTGGCACTTATTGTGCGCTATGCCACCCTTATTTTTGGTGAAGGCGAAATGCAACTTCCGATGATAATGATTGCAGTGCTGGTTCATGGGTTTATATTCGGGTACTTTTACCTGGGTGGACAGATTTATATTGACAGAAAGGCTCCGGCCTCTCTCAGGGCACAGGGACAGGGTTTTATTTTCTTTATCACCTTTGGGGTGGGATTATTGCTGGGAAATTTTATCAGTGGTGAGATTATCAGGTTCTTTTCTGTTGAATCGGGTGGGGGACTGGTTTACCAGTGGAATTATATATGGGGGGTAACTACTCTGTTATCAGTCCTGTGTGCTCTTGGTTTTATTCTTTTCTTCAAAAAAGAGGATTACAGTACCATTGAACTGGAAGAAATAAAAGCAAATGAAGAAGTGGATGCGGCATAATTTTCTATTGCATATGTTTTAAGTCTGGTGCATACAATCCTGAAGGACAAGGCCTGCCGGTATCCCTTATCTGGTCAAAACACCCGGCTTAATTATTAAATAATACAGGATAAAACGACTTTATGGCTGAAATAAAATTTCTGGAAGAAAAGATCAATAATGGCAATAATGAAATATTCAGGAATCTTTATGGAAATGATCCCTCTGTTCTGAGAGAACAGGCTCTGGCTTTTATTGACCTGATGAAACTGTATGAATCGGTTTTTCAATCAGATGACGTTGAACTTTTCAGTTCCCCGGGACGCACCGAGATAGGAGGAAATCATACTGACCATAATATGGGTAGGGTACTTGCAGGGTCTGTAAGTCTTGATAATATTGCTGTTGCTGCTGCAAACAATACAGGTATAATCAGAATTGAGTCAGCCGGCTACCCGGCCATTGAGGTTGACACTGCCAATCTGGATCCGGTAGATCAGGAAAAATTCACTTCTGCTTCCCTTGTCAGGGGTGTTGTTGCCGGCCTGAAGAATGCGGGCTACCGGTATGGAGGTTTTAACGCTTGCATAAACGGGCGCGTACCAAAAGGTTCAGGCCTTAGCTCATCTGCCTCTTTTGAAGTATTGATCGGTTCGATAATAAGTAAATTATTCAATAATAACCGGCTGGATCCTGTTACCAATGCCATTATTGGTCAGTATGCAGAAAATAATTTTTTTGGGAAGCCTTGCGGACTAATGGATCAGACTGCTTGTGCTGTTGGGGGACTTATTACGATTGACTTCAAGGATCCTTCTGAGCCGATCGTCAGGAAAGTTGGTTTTGATTTCACAAAAACTGGATATTCGCTTGTTATTACCGATACAGGAGGAAACCATGCAAATCTTAATGATGATTATGCTTCGCTTCCCATGGAGATGAAATCTGTTGCATCGGTGCTCAGGGCAAAAGTCCTGAGGGAAGTCACTATGGAGGACATTTTGGGAGTATTACCGGAAATCCGGACATTGGCGGGGGACAGGGCTATTCTAAGGGCATACCACTTTCAGGGTGATAACGAGAGAGTGGTCAGACAGGTTGATGCGCTGGAAAAAGGAGACTTTCAGGCATTTTTGAATATGGTTGTTGAGTCCGGATACAGCTCTTTTATGTATAATCAGAATATATATTCTCCACAAAACACAAAAGAACAGGGTGTTGCACTGGGACTCGCAATGAGTGAAATGGTTTTAAAGGGAAAGGGAGCATGGCGTGTCCATGGTGGTGGATTTGCAGGCACAATACAGGCCTTTGTGCCGGAAAGCCTTGTTAATAAATATGTTGAGACAATGAACCAGATTTTCGGAAGTGAATCATGTCACATATTGTTTATCAGGGAACAGGGCGCCGTAAACCTTGATATGATCTCAGCAAAATAATCCGGGTACCAGAGTCATTACCACAAAGGATCTTCAGTGAACCAGGATTAAAATTCAGGCTTGATCTATCTTATTACACTTCAATTGACGTAACCTTATAAATGAGATGCAAGATAGTTTGAATACATTGGTATTATCTAACTTGAGTTTAACTTTTCGAATTTGATTAATTTTACTAATCTATCTGGTGTGCATAACCTGAATAACTTTTGTATTCTGATTGGCAGGCAGCAGGCCATGAACTTTACAAATTCAGCCAAACTACTTGACAATATCCTTACACAATCAATGGACAAACTTAATCTAACCACAAACCTTTACTTAACCAGACATTTAATCATTTCCTAATCAGATCTTAAACCAATTCCTAACCCAAACCCAAACCCTAACCCTAACATTATGGATATTTCCAGATTTTCAATAATTATCCTTGTAAGTGTGTTTCTCCTCTCCTGTGTTCGATATACTGACTATTCAGATATGGAATTCAATGATCCCCAAAACCCTCCATGGCAGGATCAGACAGTGTTCGAGATAAACCGCGAAGCTCCCCGGGCACATTTTGTACCCTATACCACTGTGGAACAGGCCCGCCACGATGAAATATGGGATTCTCCGCTTGTGAAATCTTTAAACGGGTTGTGGAAATTTAACCTGGCTGATAAACCGGCAGACAGGCCTTACTGGTTTTTCAAAGATGATTTTGATACCCGGGGGTGGAATGACATAACTGTACCTGCCAACTGGGAACTGGAAGGATATGACTATCCTATTTATGTTAATATTCAGTACCCTCATGATGTAACTCCACCGGTAATACAGGATCATTACAATCCTGTCGGTTCTTATAAAAGGAGCTTTGACCTTCCGGGGAACTGGAGCGGAAAAGATATTTTTCTTCATGTTGGCGGGGTTAGTTCTGCGATGAATCTGTGGGTTAATGAAGAGTTTGTTGGTTATAGCGAGGACAGTAAAACACCGGCAGAATTTAATATCACACAATACCTGAAAAGAGGTGCGAATACCATCTCAATCGAAGTGTTCAGATGGTCTTCGGCTTCATATATCGAGGGTCAGGATTTCTGGAGAATGAGCGGGATCCATCGTGACATTTTCCTGCAGGCAAGGAATCCTGTCCACATTAGAGACTTCAGACTAATTTCCGGACTTGATGACAGCTATGAAAATGGTGTTTTTGAACTTGATGTTGAAATGTCGGGGACTCCCGGCGGGAATAGTGGAATCAATATTGAAGCGCTGCTTTTGGATGGGGAAAATGAGATACTTTCATTTTCAGAAAAGGCAAATTCCGGGGGGACATTGACATTTAAAGGCACTGTACCCGGAGTAAGAAAGTGGACTGCTGAAACACCGGAATTGTATGAACTGCTTATTTTAATGAAAGACGAAGCAGGAGACATTATCGAGATACTTAAACAGGATACAGGTTTTCGTACCGTAGAGATCAAAAATGGAAATTTACTTGTCAACGGCCGGTATGTTTACCTCAAAGGTGCCAATCTGCATGAACACCATGACATTACTGGACATGTTGTAGATAAGGAGACAATGCTTAAGGATATTGAGATAATGAAATCCCATAATCTGAATGCTGTTCGTACCTCTCATTATCCGCAACCTGAGTTATGGTATAAATTATGCAACAAATATGGCCTGTATGTTATCGATGAAGCCAATATTGAATCGCACGGGATGGGATACGGTGCAAGATCTCTGGCCAAAGACAGTACATGGAAGGAGTCACATCTTTACCGGACCCGCAATATGTTTGAACGCGATAAAAATCAGCCATCAGTTATTATCTGGTCACTTGGCAATGAAGCCGGAAACGGAGTTAATTTTTATGCTACTTACGACTACCTTAAATCGGTTGACGATACCCGTCCGGTTCAGTATGAAGGGGCGCACCTCGATTATAATACCGATCTGTTTGTTCCTATGTATGCTTTAATTCCGCAGATTGAAAGGTATGCCCTGACCAATCCGGAAAGGCCACTTATTTTATGTGAATATGCACACGCCATGGGTAACAGCGTTGGTAATTTTCAGGACTACTGGGATGTAATTGAAAAATATGATGCATTACAGGGTGGTTTTATATGGGACTGGGTAGATCAGGGTCTGCTCACCAAAAATGAAGATGGGGAGGAATTCTGGGCCTATGGTGGAGATTTTGGACCGGAAGATGTTCCCTCTGACGGAAATTTCTGTCTGAACGGACTGGTTGACCCTGATCGCGGAATTAAGCCGGCATTGCTTGAAGTAAAGAAAGTTTACCAGAACATTGGATTTAAACCAGTAAACCTTTCAACAGGTGAAGTTTTGATTGAAAATAAATATTCTTTTACTCCGCTTTCTGATTTTACCTTTACCTGGAATGTTACCGGGAACGGAATAATTGTGTCTTCAGGAACTCTTAATGAAGTATGGGTTGATCCCGGAGAGAGCATTAATGTAAGCATAGATTATGATATGGGTCAGCTGAAGGAAGGAACTGAATACTTCCTTAATATTCAGGCATTAACCGAGGTAGACAAGGGAATTATTCAAGCTGGCTGGGTAACTGCTGCCGAACAATTTAAACTGCCGTTTTACCTGGCACCCAAACCGGAAGATATGTCAGATTTCCCGGCTTTGGTCGTTGAGGACTTGAACAACGGGATTAGTGTTTCCGGAGAAGGCTTTAATTTGTCATTTGATAAAACAGAAGGTGTTATGACCAGTTACAATGCCAGCGGGAGGGAATTTATTCAGAATGGACCTGTTCCCAACTTCTGGAGGGCACCAATTGACAACGATCTTGGAAACAATATGCATACAAGAAAACGTGTATGGCGGGATGCTGGAAATAACAGGAAGGTCAGAAGTATAAATGTGGAAAATCACTCTGACAATTCTGTCGTTATAACAATGTCGTTTGATATTACAAACAATGCAGGTGAACAAATTGCCGGTCTTGTAACCGCCTATAAAGTCTACTGGTCAGGCGATGTAAGGGTAGATAATGATTTTAAAATGGTTAAGGATGATCTTCCTGAAATACCCCGCTTTGGTATGAACCTTATCATGCCTGTTGAATATAACCATATGGAATGGTTGGGACGGGGGCCGCATGAATCATACGAAGACCGTAAAACTTCTGCCTTCGTGGGATTATATTCAGGACTTGTTAGTGAACAATACTGGCCATACCTCAGGCCACAGGAAAACGGAAACAAGACGGATGTCAGGTGGGTAGCCATTACAGATGATCAGGGCGCAGGACTGCTTTTTCAGGGTAAGCCTCTTCTTTCAGTCAGTGCCCATCATAATCTCATGGAAGATTTTGAATCGGCAGGCCGGACAGCTTATTCAGAACAGGAAACGGAAAACTCAGACTGGTCAGATCTCAGTAACAGGCACACAACTGATGTGAAGCCGAGGGACCTTACCTCAGTGAATATTGATTACAGGCAGATGGGTGTCGGAGGTGATAACAGCTGGGGGGCGCGGACTCACCCTCAGTACAGGCTTACAGAGCGGGAATATAGTTATTCATTCATGATGAGTCCTCTTATATCTGGTGATGAACCCGGCAAAGTTGCGCTAAGGACATATCGGATGAATATCAATTAGGGCAAAAATGAAAAATGGGGATTTACCTATACAGGTTAATCCCCATTTTTAAAAGTTCTCTTTTTGCGTATATCTCTTCTATAAGTGTTCCATTTTACGAATATCACTTGCAATTATTCCAAAATCACCTTAATTATGATGGGTAACCGGATCTGTGGCGACCGGATTACTTGTCATCGGCATAGTAACGGCCAAGGTAACCGACAATGTCACGGCGAACTTTCAGAGGATCAATAATGCCCGCGTACCGTGCAATGATTTCTCCTCCCGGCGCAATCAGCAATGAGTGCGGGAGGGCTCCCTGCCAGTCCTTATCCACTGCTTCGATCAGCGCATACTTGTCAGTATCATTATAGAGATAGTTTTTATTCGAGGCTTCGTGTTTTTCCAGAAATTTTAAAACATTGTCTTTTCTGGAAGGGTTATCGGCGCTAATGGATATAAATTCAAAATCCCTGCCACGATACATCCTGTCGATAGTTATAAGTTCCGGGAATTCAATTACGCATGGTCCGCACCATGTAGCCCATATATTTACAAACCTCAGGTTTTCACTGTCATTCTGAATAAGATTTCTTATATCGGCAACACCGATAGTCTCCATGCCAACTGGAGCCTCGGCCCACTCTTTCTGAACGCGCCTGTTCCATTCATCATTCCAGCTCCATTTTACCGAACAGCCAAATGACGGAGTTTCTTTTAGAGCTACTTCCCTGCCTTCAAGGAGTGCTTCAATAGCATCGATTGCATCGGTAGTGCCAGGCTCTGCATATGGATTTTCAGTATTGTCAATTCGTCCCCTGTAACGAAGTTTTCGTTCTTCATCGAAAATAAAAATATGAGGTGTCGCCACCGGGCCATATAAAACGGATGCTTCATGGTTATCTCCATCATAGAGATAAGGGAAGTTGTATCCTTTATCTTCAGCCCTGATCTTCATGTCGTCAAGGTCATCGCCAAGGTCGGAATAGCCGAGCTCACCCAGGTTTACAGCGAGGGGTGAATTGGGCGATATTGCCACAAATCCGGCACCCCGGGAACTGTACTCTTCTGTCATTGCTATAAGCCTGTCTTCGTAAGCCTGAGCGGTAGGGCAGTGGTTCGCCCAGAATACCACGGAAAGTATCTTGTAATCATCAAAATCGCCGAGTGTGTAATTTTTACCGTCAATACCAGGCAGATCGAAGTCAGGTGCCTGTGCACCTATTGCAAGAGTGGTAATCTCCCTTTGCTGGGCAAAGATATCGGGAACAGCAAATAGCAGTGCCAATATTAGAACAGAAGATGCAATTTTTTTCATGCTTTTAGTTATTTAACTATGAAACAATGATATATAATTGGAATCTATGCCTGTACGCCTACTTTCCCGTGGCAGTGTTTATATTTTTTGCCACTGCCGCAAGGACATGGTTCATTTCGGCCGGTTTTTTTCTCAACCTTTACCGGTTGTGATTTTTGCTGCTCTTTTGTGTTAGCCATCATCTCGTTGCGCCTGCTGGTTTCATAGCGGCTCATATCAAGCCTGCGCCTCTGTTCGGCCTCCCTTACCTGGCTGGAATCACGAATTGGTATGTGCCCTTTCATAAGGGTCGATACCACCTCCCTGTTCACCCTTCCAATCATGGTTTTGAAAAGTTCAAAAGATTCAAATTTATAGATCAGCAAAGGATCCTTCTGTTCATATGTTGCAGTCTGCACTGATTGTTTCAGATCATCCATCTCCCTGAGGTGTTCTTTCCACAGATCATCAATCACCATCAGGATAGCAGTCTTCTGATAAGATTTAACGATATCACGTCCTTCTGTCTCATATGCTTTCTTCAGGTTGGTAACTACCTGGAAGACCTTGGCGCCGTCTGAGATTGGAACCACTATATTTTCATATAGCTGTGCACTTTTTTCATAAACATCCTTAATAACAGGATATGCCTGCTGTGCAATTGCATTTACCTTCCGGTGGAAAGTAGCAGCGATGAGATCACGCATTTTTTCCATGATCTCATTGGCTGAAAGTGCCTTGAACTCTTCATCCGTTACCGGGGAATCTATAGAAAACAATCGCAGCAGTTCCATCTTGAAGCCTTCATGATCTGAATCATCATGGTACTGAACTACAATATTCTCGGCAACATCAAACATCATGTTGGCGATCTCCATATCTATACGCTCCCCTTTCAGTGCGTTTTTCCTTTTCGAATATATTACCTCACGCTGGGCATTCATTACGTCGTCATATTCGAGAAGACGCTTACGGATACCAAAGTTATTCTCTTCGACTTTTTTCTGTGCCCTTTCGATCGACTTGGTTATCATCGAATGCTGAATGACCTCGCCCTCCTTAAGGCCCATCCTGTCCATCAGCTTGGCAATACGGTCAGAGCCAAACAGTCGCATCAGGTTATCTTCGAGAGATGCAAAGAACTGCGATGAACCCGGATCACCCTGCCTTCCGGCACGACCCCTCAGCTGCCTGTCCACGCGCCTTGACTCGTGGCGCTCGGTACCCACAATTGCCAGTCCCCCGGCCTCCCTTACCTCCTGTGTAAGCTTGATGTCGGTACCACGGCCGGCCATATTGGTCGCTATGGTAACCGTTCGTGCATGTCCGGCTTCAGCAACAATATCAGCCTCTTTCTGGTGGAGCTTTGCATTCAGAACATTATGCTTAATACCCTTGATTTTAAGCATCCTGCTGAGTAGTTCGGAGATTTCTACCGATGTAGTTCCTACCAGAACCGGGCGGTTACTGTTTACAAGTGCAACAATCTCATCGGCCACAGCGGCGTATTTCTCTCTCTTCGTCTTGTAAACCAGGTCTTCCCTGTCATCTCTGACAATGGGCTTGTTCGTTGGTATGACTACAACATCAAGTTTATAGATGTTCCATAATTCACCGGCTTCAGTTTCAGCAGTACCTGTCATCCCGGCAAGCTTATCGTACATCCTGAAGTAGTTCTGCAGTGTTATGGTAGCAAATGTCTGTGTGGCAGCTTCAATCTTGACATTTTCCTTGGCCTCGATGGCCTGGTGCAGTCCGTCACTGTACCGCCGACCCTCCATGATCCGGCCTGTTTGTTCATCAACAATCTTTACCTTGTTCTCTATAACAACATACTCAACGTCATTTTCAAAGATAGTATAAGCTTTCAGTAGCTGGTTTATGGTGTGTACCCTTTCCGATTTGATTGCATAATCGCGAAGCAGGTTATCCTTTTTTTCAAGTTTTTCATCAGATTTCAGGTCCGATTTTTCAAGTTCTGCAATCTCGGAGCCAATATCGGGAAGAATAAAGAATTTCTCGTCATCAGAAGCCGATGTGATCAGGTCAATCCCCTTATCGGTCAGCTCAATGGAATTTACCTTTTCATCGATAACAAAAAACAGGTCATCGGTCACCTTGAACATGTTCTTGTTCTTCTCCTGCATGTAGAAGTTCTCTGTCTTAAGCAGCAGTGCCTTGTTTCCCTGTTCACTTAAAATCTTTATCAGTGTCTTGTTCTTTGGCAGGCCTTTAAATGCCCTTAGAAGGAGGAATCCGCCTTTTTCAGTGTCCTCGGCTGCTAAAGCTTTTCTTGCTTCAACTATAACATCGCCTACAAGCTTACGCTGGGCACTCACAAGCTTTTCAACCTTTGGCTTCATCTCATCAAAGAGCTGGTTATCGCCTTTTGCCACAGGACCGGAAATTATGAGCGGGGTTCGGGCATCATCAATCAGGACAGAGTCAACCTCATCGACAATGGCATAGTTATGGGGTCTTTGTACAAGATCATCGGGATTGATAGCCATATTGTCACGCAGGTAATCAAAACCAAATTCATTATTGGTGCCAAATGTGATGTCGGCAAGATAGGCCTTTCTTCTTGCATCTGAATTAGGCTGGTGTTTATCGATACAATCGACCGACAAGCCGTGAAACTCATATAATGGTCCCATCCACTCGGCATCACGACGGGCCAGATAATCGTTTACAGTTACCAGGTGCACACCTCTTCCCGATAAGGCATTTAGGAATACTGGCAGGGTTGCAACCAGCGTTTTTCCTTCACCAGTGGCCATCTCTGCTATTTTACCAGTATGGAGGACTATTCCGCCGATGAGCTGTACATCGTAATGTACCATATCCCACTGCGTTTCATTTCCCCCGGCTATCCAGCGGTTCTTATATACAGCCTTGTCACCCCTGATCTCAACACTATTTTTAACAGCCGCAAGGTTACGGTCAAAATCTGTTGCCGTTACGGTAACTTCTGAGTTTTCCTTGAAACGACGGGCAGTTTCCTTAACAATAGAAAATGCCTGAGGAAGAATTTCAAGGAGCACATCATTTAATTTTGAGGTAATTTCCTTTTCAATTTTATCTATTTTGTTATAGATATCCTCTTTATCATTTAGTTCAACTTCATCGCTTTCGGCCTTTTCCTTAAGTGCTTCAACTTCCTGCTGGTCATTTCTTATAGCATCTTGAACAGTTTGTTTCAGTTTTTCCGAGAGCTGGCGAAGTTCGTCATTTGATAAAGGCTTTACGTGCTCGTATGCTTCCCTGACTTTATTCAGCAGGGGTGTTACTTCTTTGAGATCCCGGGTTGATTTATTTCCAAAAAGACTGCCCAGAATATTATTGAATATATCCATCTTAGAAAGGATGTTATTTTATGGTTGAAAATAATTCAACCGCAAAGTTAAAGTATTTTATACTATTTTATTTTTTAACCGGTTCTGATCTTTTTCTGATTATGTTATTTCATCGGGGTCTATAAGGAGCTTCCGTGATAAGATAACAATAATAGCCTAATTTCTACGGAGGTGCGAAAGTGCATCCCTTGCAGCACGAAATTCACTTTCGGGGGCCCAGTCAGGAAAATCATCATTATTGGCCAGTTCTTTGCCTATGTTATAGAACAACCATAAATCCTGATGTATTCCTTCATAATTCCACAAATCATGAATTTCATCTGAAGGCCGGTGATACCGTCCTGCCCAATCGTCGCTTACCATTTTTTTATACTCCTCATCACGACCAATAAAGTCTGATCCGCCGTTGGCATAAATCATCGGTACACCTTTGCGGGCCATATTAAAATGGTCGGAACGGTAGTAATACCCTCTTTCGGGATATGGATTTGGCTTGACTTCACGATTCTGATCTGCTGCATGCCGTTTCATATATTCATCAAGTTCGGAGAAACCATATCCGACAGCAATGATATCATTAGTGGGACCATAAACGTTTAAGGCATCCATGTTGATACCTGCAACCGTCGTTGCAATTGGAAACAGCGGGTTTTCAGAATAAAAACGCGATCCCAGAAGTCCTGACTCTTCAGCAGTGGCTGCTAAAAATACAACGGAACGTTCAGGTTGAACTCCTTCACTTAGAAATCGTTCAGCTATTGCGAAGAGGCCGGCAATACCCGTTGCATTATCTACTGCACCATTGTATATTTCAACTTCACCGCTTTCGGTTTCCGCCATACCCAGGTGGTCCCAGTGGCCCATGTAAATAACAGTTTCATCCGGGTAAGTGCTACCTTCGATATATCCAATTACATTGGGACTTTCCGAAAAGGTAAACTCATTATTAAACGAGACGGAAGCCATCAGACCCATAGGTTCCGGAGTAAAATCACTTTCTTTGGCTCTGTCAAGTGCATCATCAAAATTGATACCGGCCAGGGTGAATATTTCTTTTGCAGGATCGAGATGGATCCATCCCTCGGCAAGCAGCCTTTCAGTTTCACCCTGAGCAGCAACACCATACTGGGTGCCTGACCATGAATTTCTCACTACATCCCAGCCATAGCTGGCCGGTTCAGTCTGGTGAATGATAAGTGCTCCGGCAGCACCCTGGCGGGCAGCTTCCTCGAACTTGTATGTCCACCTTCCGTAATATGTCATGGCATTTCCCGTAAACATCGAGTCATCGCCGGTTGCAAATCCCGGATCATTAACCAGCAACACGACTGTTTTTCCTTTAACATCAATTCCCTCATAGTCATTCCAGTTATATTCAGGGGCAACTATACCATACCCGGCAAATACCAATTCACTCTCCTGAAGGCTGACAGATTCCTGCATCCTGTAAGTGCCCACTACCATGTCGTCGAGATAATCAAGAGATATATTTCCATCATTCCCTGTAATTTCCAGATTCGAGAAATCTGACCCGGTGACTTCCATCAATGGTACAGACTGCAGGTAAGAATCGCCGTTTGCAGGAAGAAGGCCTATTTCCCGGAACCGTGATTCTATAAATTCAACTGCTTTTAAACCTCCGGCCGATGCAGGAGCCCGACCTTCGAATTCATCTGAAGCGAGTGTTGCTATATCTTGCTCTATATTATGGCCAAAAACTTCTATTTCATTTTCGGTCTCCGGAGAAGCGCAGCCGGTTGCCAGCAAGATCATGGTGAATGCAGAAGCAGTAAAAAATTGTCTGCGCAAAGAAAGAAAAATTGTAAAATCCATTGAGTTTGTTTTAAATAATTTAAACCTTTTATTGTTTTTAGCTATGTCTTATCAGAATATTCCCTGATCCAGATTTTAACTATGTCTTATCAGAATATTTCCTGATCCGGCAATTAATAATTTTGTTACACTGACTCGTAAGTGTCCACTCAACTCTGTTTAACATTGTCTGTATTGCCTGCTGATGCTCAATTTTAAGATATTTATGAAGCGTGATGATTTAAAATGAAATAACCGCAAAAAATCAGCATGACTTAAATTTGTTTAAACACAAGTAATTTATTGTCAAATTTTTATCAAACAGAGTTAGATTATTCTTGCTTTCTTATTTTTTAGTATACACATCTGATCCTGACATATTACTGCCTTTAAATTCCCTGTTGCAAAACTTCATACAATGAACACTGATTGCCTGAATCACATATTTGTCCTGATTTTGATACTGTAATATATTGAACAATAATTTTCTAACTATATTTCATGCAAATGTAAGTTTTTTTACGGCATGTTTCAACGTAGTTTCTGATACTTATATCCCTTAAATATAGGGATAAAACATGAAAGCTCCCCATGATAAGGATCATGGAAAGCTTTTTCATGGTAATTCCGGGGATAAGGCCGCGGACTTCTGCCCGGGAACTTCAGTTCAAGTATCTTCCTTATATAAGTTTCCCGGAAACAAAAATTACCATCGCCCAGCAGATTCCAGTTTATCTGGTATGTTCCAAACAGGAACTACCTTGAAATGCTTTATGGGCATTACTATGATAAACCATCAATCGAAGCCGGAGTGCTTTTTACTCAGCTCCACGCAGACTCATAATATCACGGTCGAACATGTAAAGCGGCCCATCGTCCGGCAGATTCCAGTTTATCTGGTATGTTCCAAACAGGAACTACCTTGAAATGCTTTATGGGCATTACTATGATAAACCATCAATCGAAGCCGGAGTGCTTTTTACTCAGCTCCACGCAGACTCATAATATCACGGTCGAACATGTAAAGCGGCCCATCGCCCAGCAAATTCAGTTTATCCAATATGTTTCTGGCAGAAGCTTCCTCTTCTATTTGCTCGGTAACAAACCACTGTACCCAGTTATGTGTTGTGAAGTCCTTTTCCTGCTCACAAACTGCAACGATCTCATTAATCGAAGCACTTACATATTCTTCGTGGTGAAGTACCTGCTCGAACATCGGCTTAACAGATTTGTAGTCAACCGGCGGCTTTTCAAAAGCTGGAATTGTTGCCTGCCCCCCACGTTCATTGATATAGGAAATTATTTTAAGCATATGCATTCGCTCTTCATCAGCCTGCGCGTGAAGCCATTGTGCAATCCCTTCATAACCTTTTGTTTCTGCCCATGATGCCATGGCCAGATAGAGGTTTGAAGAATAGCCTTCTTTTTCCACCTGAACATTCAGGATTTCTTCGACTTTTTTATTCAGCATGATTTTTAATTATGAGTTAATTACAGATTATAGAATTACAAATTATAGAATTAGCACCGATTCAATAAACAATTGATAAAAATATTTACTCTATTAACTTGAATTCTGATGTTTTATCGATTCAAGTCATTGATAGTATTGAATTAAATTCAAATCCATAAAAAACAATATCTCTTCAAAGCCAATAAAATGAATCAGTCATTTAATTTATCAAAAATTAAAGCTTCAACAGTTATCCTGAATTCATAATTACCATAAGATATTGGCTTTCTTTCGATAATTGCGATATTATTATGTTAATTATAAGTAATATACATGTTGATTTCATCAGCTGCCACAAATAGATTACCCATGCATTTTTTTTCTTTTCAGAACACTTTGGCTGATGGGAGATTCTCCTGTATTAAGTGCTAACAACAAGTCAAATATGTGCTTTCCGTGCCGTGTTAATCAATGCCAGTGATATATTATGTTTTTTTCAGGATACCCTTGTTTATGAATTTTTCATCTGCCTGATAATTTCATCTGCAAATCCTGAGCATTTAACTTCCTTTGCATCGGGCATGGCACGGGCAAAATCATAGGTGACAGTCTTGTTCATAATTGCCTTTTGTAGCCCTTCCTTTATTAATTCCGCAGCTTCCAGCCAGCCCATATACTCAAGCATCATAACTGCAGAAAGTATTACTGAACCAGGATTTACCCTGTCGAGACCGGCATATTTTGGGGCAGTACCATGGGTTGCTTCAAATATTGCATGACCTGTTTCATAGTTAATGTTGGCGCCGGGAGCGATTCCAATACCACCAACAATTGCTGCCAGGGCGTCTGAAATATAATCGCCGTTAAGGTTCATAGTTGCTATTACCGAGTACTCGGCCGGACGGGTAAGTATTTGCTGAAGAAATGCATCGGCAATAACGTCTTTAATGATTATCCTGCCTGAACTTACAGCATCCTCCTGGGCTTTATCAGCCACCTTTTTTCCACTTTTTTCAACTATTTCATCATATTGTTTCCATGTAAACACCTGGGGTCCAAATTCCCTTTCCGCCAGTTCATAACCCCATATTTTAAACTGACCCTCGGTGAATTTCATGATATTGCCTTTATGCACCAGTGTAACAGAATCTCTTTTTTCGCTTATTGCATATTTGATTGCGGCCCTCACAAGTCTCTCTGTACCTTCGCGCGATACAGGCTTGACCCCGATAGAAGATGTGGAGGGGAAGCGGATACTCTTTACGTTCATTTCACCGGTAAGGAAATCAATAATTTTCTTATTTTCCTCTGATCCTGCCAGCCATTCAATGCCCGCATATATGTCTTCAGAGTTTTCACGAAAGATAACCATGTCGGTTGTGGTAGGATCTTTAACTGGTGAAGGAACTCCATTGTAGTATTTTACGGGCCTGAGACAAGTATAAAGATCAAGTATTTGACGAAGTGCAACGTTGAGAGAACGTATGCCTCCACCAACCGGGGTTGTCAGTGGGCCTTTTATGGCAACGAGGTGTTCTGTAATAATATCAAGTGTTTCCTGTGGCAGCCATTCACCTGTTGCTTTAAAGGCTTTTTCCCCGGCAAGCACCTCTTTCCATGAGATCTTTCTTTTTCCATTGTAGGCAATATCAACAGCAGCATCAATAACACGTACTGACGCCGCCCAGATATCCGGTCCGGTTCCGTCACCTTCGATAAAGGGAATTATTGGGCTGTCGGGGACTGTCAGCTGGCCGTTTTCATTCTTTATTTTCTCGCTTTGCATTTTCGTATACTTTATAATTAATCAAAATCAAGGTTAAACTTTTGTTTGAAGATCGCAAGGGCAGGATTCTTTTTAACCATATGCTCATATTTGTCTTCTGGCTGGTAAAGGCGGCTCTCCTTGATTGTTTCGTTAATAACAAACAACAATTCTAAATTTCTGTTCAATTCCCGCCTCAAATGACCCAACAATTCAGGTTTAAGTTTATCGAGGGCCTCCAACTGAAGTGGATTGCTAATCTCAAATTCAATACTGGACTGGCTGGTTATCGATGGCTTGTTTGCGAGAAGTGTATTGTAAAGTCTTGGTTGCCTACCACTTATCTGGTTGGCAAATTTTTTCCATTGCTCTTGTAAATCCTTTTCGGTAAAGTCGTCTCCATCTTCTGCTGCAACCAACAGGTCATCATTGTCAATTTCAACTTCATCTGTATTGTCGGCCGGGTCATTTTCCTTTTTAATTTGGGTACCCCTCAGTGCATCTTTTATAGAAAGGGTGTTGTTAATACCATATGAATCTATAATGTCCAGCTGGCTGGCAGGATAGGGGTGGGCGGTTAAATTTGTGGAATTGCTTGCAGTTTTATTTCCTGTACTTTCTTCGCTTTCAGTTGCAGTATTTCCAGTTTTCCCTCTTTCCTGCTCAACATTCCCGCTTCCTTCTGAAATATTTCTGCCTCTTTCCGTAAATTTTCCGGTTCCTTCATTTCCCTCTGAAGCATCTCCAGTGCCCTTCGAAATTTTTCCGCTTCCTTCACTTCCCTCGGCAGTATCTCCAATACCCTCTTCAATATTTCCGCTTCCTTCGCTCCCCTCGGCAGTATCTCCAATACCCTCTGCAATATTTCCGCTTCCTTCGCTTCCCTCTGTAGTATCTCCAATACCCTCTGCAATATTTCCGCTTCCCTCGCTTCCCTCGGCAGTATCTCCAATACCCTCTTCAATATTTCCGCTTCCTTCGCTCCCCTCGGCAGTATCTCCAATACCCTCTGCAATATTTCCGCTTCCTTCGCTTCCCTCTGTAGTATCTCCAATACCTTCCACACTATTTCCTGTAACCGTTACAGAATTTCCGATACTACCCTGAGTTTGATTCCGTGAGATATTCCGACCCTGTTCAGATGATTTTTCAATGTCTTCCGGGAAATCTGATGTGCCGACTGGGTTTTTTGCATTATCAGCCGGGTCAGGTTCTCGATCCTGGCGATTGCTTTTAGTGATCAGGCCTTTGATGCTGCTGGTAGAAGGTCCCTGAGGATTTGCATTGCCTCCGGTTGTCATTCTTGATGACATCGAACTTCCTGAGGTATTTTCTCCCTGAGTAGAAGGCGAAGCCCCTGAGCTACTATGTATATCAGATGGCTTTATGGGGCTGCCGGGTGATTTCCCGTCACCGGTAATGCCCGTGTTGCGAGAACTGCTCGTATTGCTGTCTTCAGCTTTGTTCTGCGTTATATTACCTGCAGTTACAGGACTGCCTGTGCCAGCCCTGGCTGGTTCCTTTTGGGAAGAGCTCTGCTTCAGGAGGCCTTCAGAAGGTTCAGATTTTTTTTTTTCGCCCGTCTGCAGGCTGCATAACTGGACAAGGCAAAGTTCTACGTGCAGGCGCTGGTTCCTGCTTGACCTGAAGGAGAGATCGCACTTGTTAGTCAGATCAAGGGCATTAAGAATAAATTCGTGGGAACAGGATTTAGATTGGGTCCTGTATTGTTCACGTATAGCGGCACCAACTTCCAGCAACTGGATAGTTACTTCATCCCTGCAAACCAGGAGGTCCCGAAAGTGCCGGCTCAGGCCGTTGATGAAATTGTGTCCGTCAAAACCCCTGTCAAGGACCTCGTTGAAAATCATCAGTGCAGCGGGAATATTACCTGTAAGGATGCTGTCAGTCAGCCTGAAGAAATAATCATAATCAAGGACATTCAGATTATCGATAACATTCTGGTAGGTGATCTTCCCACCAGAGAAACTCACGATCTGGTCGAAAATTGAAAGTGCATCACGCATTGCCCCGTCGGCTTTCTGTGATATGATGTCGAGTCCGGCTCTTTCAGCTTCAATATTTTCTGCTTTTGCAATATTTTCGAGATGTATAGCAATGTCTTCCATCTTGATGCGGTTAAAATCGAAAATCTGGCATCTTGAAAGGATGGTTGGAATTATTTTGTGCTTTTCAGTTGTGGCAAGAATAAAAATAGCATGGGAAGGAGGCTCCTCAAGCGTCTTTAAAAATGCATTGAACGCATTGGGAGAAAGCATATGAACCTCATCGATTATATATATGCTGTATTTTCCGATTTGAGGAGGGATACGCACCTGTTCAATCAGGCTCCTTATATCATCAACGGAGTTGTTGGATGCTCCATCCAGTTCATGTATATTATAGGAGCGTGAAGAGTTGAATGAAAGACAGGATTCGCATTCATTACAGGCTTCGGTATTTTCCGTAATATGAAAGCAATTTATTGTCTTTGCGAAAATCCTTGCACATGTTGTTTTTCCTATGCCGCGCGGACCGCAAAACAGGTATGCATGCGCCAGTTGCCTGGTACGAATCGCGTTTTTCAGAGTAGTTGTTATAGCCGGCTGGCCGATAACAGTCTGAAATGTTTCGGGACGGTACTTTCTCGCAGATACTATATAGTTTTCCATGAATTCTCTCAGATTGCAGCTAGCCGACAAAGATAAAAAAATAAGGCATGTTTATGAAAGATGAGATTTTATTGTTTTGAAATTTTATTAACAAAAACTTATATATTCGCCACTCTGAAAGAATGGCATAAAATTATTTTGAATCGGATTAAACGCCAGGACTAATGAGAGTATTCCTAATATTGTTTTTCAATGTAATGATGATCTGATTATTATATCAGATTCCGGCAAATCAGCAGATTTTGAACTAAGGTTTGAAAACAGGGAAAAATCAGATGCCTTTTACCATAACGATAACTCAAGGTTAAGAAAGATGACTATGAGAATATACGAGCAATTTTGATGATAAAATTTTGATACCAGACAGTGACAAAATTATGGGAAAGTATAGCAGAATAGTTGTATTCATAATTATCAAAAGCCTTTTTATAACCACCATAATGCCTTGTTATTCATTGTCAGTTTTCGGCAATGAAAAATTTGTTGTCAATCATGATTATTATTTTGAAATTAATAGTGATGATGCGGATACAGTAAATGGTTCATTCAACTACATTAAGGCTGATCGACCAAACACAAGGCTTTTAGTACCAGGGATAGCCAGCCTGGCTATAATCACTTTCCTTGTCGATGAGCCTGTTGTTGACTTTGCCAGAACCAATCAGACATCCTTTCTTAAATCTGTCGCCCATTACACCGATGCCGGGGGAGAAAAGAAAATTGTGGTACCGGGAGTATTATTAACCTATGTGGCAGCCCGGTTCCTGCTGAAAGATGAGAGATTAAAAAACACTACACTTAATTCCATACAATCGGTTATCGTCACAGCCATTGCCACAGAGGGTATTAAATATCTTGCAGGCCGTGCTCGTCCTTTTAACTACGAAGGAGCATATTCGTTCCAGCCTTTCCCGGGTGGTCTTGACCGATACAAGTCACTGCCATCCGGACATACATCACTTGCTTTTGCTCTGTTTACCCCTTATGCCGAAACATACAGCCGGTGGATATACCTGGTTCCGGTTTCTGTTGCTTTTGGCCGGGTGTACCAGGACAAACACTGGCTTTCGGATGTTGTAGCAGGAGGTGGGATAGGTATCATCAGCGGCATTCTATTCACACATCATGAAAATATTCAGATCATACCGAATGGTCTGAGGATTTACTTCTGAACTTCGACCTCCAAAGTTATTTAGGTGTTGCACCCTCTTCGTACTTCTCAACCTCTTCGTATTCTTCAACCACCTGGTACTCTTCACCCTCTTCGTACTTCTCAACCTCTTCGTACTCTTCAACCACTTGGTACTCTTCGACCCTCTTCGTACTTCTCAACCTCTTCGTATTCTTCAACCACCTGGTACTCTTCGACCACCTGGTACTCTTCGAGCTCCATGTACTCCTCAACCTCTTCGTATTCTTCGACTTCTTCGCTCTATTCGACCTCTTCGTACTCTTCGACTTCTTCGTATTCTTCAACTTCTTCGAACACTTCCTTGAGGATCTCAATTACCCTCCCCTTTTTTTCTGTTACAATACCATTTTCGAGAGTGAGTACTATTTTTCCAAGATAAACCGGATACTGGTCTGATACAAAATGTGGATTGCCCCCCGCATGGGCAATCAAAACTGAATTGGAAATCACTGATGTTTCAAGGAGATCATGGGAGTGACCGCCCACTATTACATCAATTTCGGGAAAATCGGCTGCAAGAGTATAATCTCTTTTAAGGCCAATGTGAGTCAATGCAATAAAAACCTCTGCAGAGTCCCTCAGGGAAAGATGCTGCTTTACAGTACTGTTAAGTCCACGCTCCTTTATCCCCTCTTTTCCGCCTCCGGTGGTTAAACCCAGCACTGCAACTTTCCTGCCTGTTGAAGTTTTTAAAATTACATAATCATCCACCGCAGGTAATTTATCTGTGCTTATGTCATAATTTGCTGCCAGAAGAGGAAACCGTGATGACTCCAGGGCCAGACGTGAATAAGGTTCCCTGTAGTCCAGCTCATGATTTCCAAGTGTCATGACATCATAACCAAGCTCATTCATTGTGGTGATCATTAACATGGTCCTTTCTCCGTACCACTCTGGATTTCTCATCAATGTTCCGTTAATGATCCATCTCATAGGATGCCTGACAAAAATATCGCCGGCACTGAAAAGAAATACATTCTCATACTTGTTCCTTACCTCAGTTATAACACTTGTAAGTTCTTCAAGATTGTTAATTGTAAAGTGATGATCATTCGTATGGAGAATAACAATTGTTTCCTTTACAGGATAGGTGATTTCCAGGTTACCCGATAAATCGCGGCTGAGTGGACCATGCGCAAAAGCTTTTCCAGTTACCTGGTTATTCGGGATATCATTTCCCGGTGAGGGAATGAATACTCTGCCTGACCCAAGGTCTCCCTTTAATTCCAATATGTATGAATTTCCTCCCGGTAAACTGAATTCAAAAGTGCCTTCAGGTCCTGTTTTGTAAGTATCCGGCTTTAATTCAGGAACAGACCCGTTATATGCATATAACAGAATTTCAATATTGCTTAGGGGGGACCCGGTTTCATTCAGAACTCTTCCGGAAATTGTATAGGTATTTGTATCAGTTGAAAAAACTGAAACCGGAAAAACAAATAAAACACAAAGAAGGGATATACTGATCGTGTATCCTGTAAAAAAACTATTCAGCCGCATCCTTATTTTGTTTAGTTTTGGAGTTGTATTTTTCAAAATGAAAAAATTTTAAATTAGCGGACATTTCACCCGGGAAAGATAAAAATAAACCTTAAAAATATATTCCAATAAACAAGTGTCCGGTCAAATAGTTTTTTCAAACATAAAAAACAGGACACACCACTAATTACATAACAATGATTAATAAAAGAGGTTTTGCAAGTGACAATAATTCGGGAGTACACCCCTCGATACTCAAATCAATAAATGCGGTAAATGAGGGACATGTTATTGCCTATGGTGGCGATCCCTATACCGAAAGAGCCATTTCAAAGATAAAGGATCATTTTGGAGAAAATATTGAAGTGTTTTTTGTTTTTACCGGAACCGCTGCGAATGTTCTCGGACTGAAAGCTTCGACTCAAAGCTGGAATTCTGTTATTTGTGCTGAAACTGCACATATTCAGTGTGATGAATGCGGAGCACCGGAATTTTTTACAGGATGCAAGTTGCTTTCTGTTTCAACTCCCGATGGGAAACTGACTGTCGAAGGGATTAAGAAACATATGCATGGATTTGATTTTGAACATCATGCACAGCCGAAAATTATTTCTATAACACAGGCAACTGAGTTAGGAACGGTTTACACTCCCAGGGAAATAAGAGAGATATGTGAGTATGCCCACAAAAATGGTATGCTGGTGCATATGGATGGGGCCAGGATTTGTAATGCAGTAGCGGGATCTGGTATTTCCTTCCGGGAAATGACATCTGATGCAGGAATTGATGTTCTGTCATTTGGTGGCACCAAAAACGGATTAATGTATGGAGAGGCAATTATCTTTTTTAATACCTCACTTGCCCGGAACTTTAAATATATCCGCAAGCAAGGTATGCAGCTCGCCTCCAAGATGAGATATATTGCTGCCCAATTTGATGCGATGCTTACAGACGACCTATGGCTGAAGAATGCCACCCATGCAAATAAGATGGCTAAACTGCTGGAAAAGGAAGTTTCACAGATCCCTGGCATCAGGATAACACAAAAAGTACAGATCAACGGAGTATTTGCAATTATTCCACCGGATATTATTCCTGACCTGCAGAGAGAATACTTTTTTTATGAATGGGATGAATCAACCTCAGAAGTGCGGTGGATGACATCCTGGGATACGACCGAGGAAGATATAATGAATTTCGCAAAACTGCTCAGGGAAAAAGCCGGATAACTATTAGCACTATTTTATTCCCTGGATTTTGTTCAGGAACTCCGTGCTGCAGTGGATGACATCATGGGATACAACACAGGCAGATATAATGGATTCGCAATTTTTATACACCAGGTAACCTTCGGTATTATAATATGCTCTTAAAAACCGGGCCTCAGCCTCAATCCGGGCAGCTGTTGCATTTGGCAGACCACTGGTCTTATTTAAAATGCGCAATACTTCATTTGCCCTTGTAACTCCCATAAAAACCAATTTCCATTTTTCTCCTGCAATATGGTTTTTCGGAGAAACATCCCATCTTTCTATCTCTATTATTGGACTCGGATCGGCTTCACTGCCGAGGTATGCATCATCTGATGCCACAGAACCATACAACCAGTTTGTTGAGGAAGCCCCCCATGTTACATTCCATAAAGCTCCTCCCCCAATAATAGCGTAAGTTCCAATAAGCAAGGCATCAAGGCCTTTTTCATTTGTAAAAATCGTTTCAGCAGTTTCACTCTGGGGTTCTCTGGTAAGGAATTCCTCAGAACAGGACAGAATCGAAAGTGCCATACAGCAGTATGCAACAAAAGCTTTCATGAAATTATGATTTTATTTTACTTTCAAGCGGCAAATTGAAGAGGAATCATTCTAATCAAAGCAAATTTAAGCGATGTAGTTTATTAGTGCAATTTTAATTCCTTCTTTTTTAAATATTATTAACCACCAGTTGAAGCGGTAAATCATTATAATAGAAAACTCCTGAGTTCATAATGGACATATCAGAGGGCGTAACAAACTGACCTGCAAAAAAATTTTTTGAATTAGGGTGAACCAACCCTGGAAGTCAGGTGGATGACACCCTGGGACTTTACAAAAGTGCAAAGAAGAACATGAAAGGGATATTTTTAGCTGCCAGAAACATTTTTAGATACTGTTTTCAAGGCAGTATGAAACAGGGCAGGTACTGCCAGAACCTACGCCTGGTGAGAAGGCTGTGCCTCCGAAATCTAAGAAGCCTCCTTCCAGAAGAAGGTGGCTCACTTTGAAGTGGTGGTATTTAAGCATCCCGGTTAAATTTAATCAATATTGTTAGTAACTTAATAGTATAGAATCAGTAAAAAGATTTTTACTTTGCATAATTAACTGGCTTGATTATCCAAACAATTTAAAGGATATTCAAGTGGAAATTTGTTTCATAAAAGCTTAAATCACTATTAGGCAAAATGTATTATTCAGTATAACCAGGTGGAATATTTCTCGTTAAGTTTAGCCTGATTCATTCATAAACTTCGCAGTCCTGACGCCCTCACTGCCATTTCCGTGGTTGATGAATAACCCCAAAAGGTTACCAATTCACTGGCAAAGAGCGCAAAAGTATAAAATGTGAATAAATTAGGTTAGAATCATGATATAACAGGCAATTATAATTAGAAAACAAATGATATCAACAGCCAGACTTAATCAAATCGTATTTTTTACTGTCATTTTATTCCTTAACCTGAATTGTGCCGAAAGGCCGTCAGAACAGGTTGAAACTGAGGTGGAATCTATCAGGGCTTATAGCGAAAACCCTTATTATTTTCAATATTGGGGAAAGCCTGTTTTATTACTGGGAGCGACTGACTATCATAATCTTTTTCAACGCCCCAATCTTGAAGAACATCTTGACAGGATGCAGGAAGCTGGCGGTAATTATGTGCGCAACACTATGGCTTCAAGAGAAGTAACGGAAGATCATAATGACCTTTGGCCTTATCAGATAGTGGAAAGGACAGATGATCCGCTTATCAGTATTTATGATCTTGACCGGTTCGATGAAGAGTACTGGCGGAGGTTCAGCAGAATGCTGGAAGAAACATATAAACGCGGAATTTTTGTCGAGATTGAGCTTTGGGAGCGCCATGACACATACCGCACCAGGGATCAGGCAGGCTGGCTTCGCCATCCTTACAACCCTGATAACAACGTGAATTTTACGGCCGAGGATTCAGGTTTACCTGCAGGGGCATGGACAGAGGAGAGGGTATTTACCGGACACCCATTCTTCAATACCGTGCCCAAACTTCAGAATAATAAGCTGGTACTTGAATACCAGCGGGCATTCATCGACAAGCTTCTCTCATATACGGTTGATTATGACCACATTCTGTATAATATGAATAATGAAACCCAGGAACACCATTATTTTGGGGAATACTGGGCAGAATACCTGCTTGACTGGGCTTCTTCAATAGGAAAGCATATTGAGCTGACTGATATGCAGGATAATCACGATGTAACTGAGGAGCCGGTACAGAGGGTTATGGAGTCTGAAATTTACACTTTCGTGGATATTTCTCAGAATAATTTCCAGAGTGGCGAAACTCACTGGGAAAGAATACAGTATATCAGAGAATTTTTAAGCGACGCCCCAAGGCCAATAACAAATATTAAAATATACGGAGTAGACAGTGCTCCGCCACCAGTTGAATTCTGGGGAGATACAGATGAGGCAGTACAGAGATTCTGGAGAAATATTTTTGGTGGCTGTGCATCTGCAAGATTTCACCGCCCACCATGGGGGATAGGGCTTAATGATATAGCATTTAATAATCTGTTGAGTATGAGCATGATTACCGACGAGATGGATTTTTTCAATTATATTCCTGCCAATCATCTTCTCGCTGAAAGAAAAGAAAATGAAGCTTTTTGCATGGCTTATCCTGATAATGAGTATGTGATTTATTTCCCGGCCGGTGGTTACGTACACCTGGATGCAACACCAGGCGATTATGAAGTAACCTGGTTACGCACTCACATTGCCGAATGGCAGGAGCCCTACAATATGGAATTTCCGGGTATCATCGAAACCCCTGACATTGACCACTGGGCTGTACTGATAAGGAAATTCAGCGATACAACAGCCATTTCTGAGGACAGATAGTGTTAAACTTCTATTGGGAAATGCATTGCTATTAAGCATTATAGGCACTTCAGTCCCTTATATCTCCAGGCAACCACTTTATCGGCCTACCCTAAATTCAACACAAAGAATCAGGTCAGCTTTAGTTTCATTAAAAAACCCACGTTCTTCGAACGTGGTCATGTCCTGGCGGGGCTCTGTCCGACAGGCCTGTGCGATAAAAAAATTCGCGGTGCGCAGCAAAAATCGGGCTTAAAGCCACCTCCTCCGGTGGTGGATAGTCCGATTTTAGCGAATTTTTTACTAATTTTCACTGCACTGCTTCCTGGGTTTATCATGATCCAACCGTAAACTATGACAATGGGTGTCATTTCAGCGTTCTTGCAGGAAATCCAACACCAGGGTGTTTGTCAACTTCAGAAATTTTCTCTGCAACATGCTGACCAACCCGGATTTATCTTACGACTTACCAGTAGCAGATGTTGTTTATATGCGGCATCACCCATCGTCAAACTCTTCTGCTAATCCCCATTCCTGACCGGAATTTTGGAATAGAATACGTGGATTATATCTGTTATAACCTATCGTCAAACTCTTCTGCTAACCCCCATACCTGACCTATATTTTGGTAATTGTATACAACTTTGGATCAATATCCAATGATCGAAGGCACAAAAGGCTCCGAAGTCCTTCACAGAGCATTCATGTGACCAATAATTGTAACTATCGATTGATCTCACCTTTTGGAGCACTATTTTTCATTTCCCGGAAGCTTTTCTGCCAGGTCTTTTTCTTCCCATTTTGTATAGCTCGGCCTGCCGATAATTTTTATCAATTAAACCGGTGGATTCGTATGTTGGTTAATAAGGGTAATGTGCTTATAGTTAGGTTATCTTCCCTTTCCCAGCAGCTTTTCTGCCAGGTCTTTTCTTCCCATTTTGTATAGCTCGGCCTTTATCCTGCCCCGGTATTCCTGTTTGTACCAGAAGAAAAATTGCTGCTGACTGAGTTTTTCCTCTTTACCTCTGGCCACTTTAACTTTTTCCATGGTGTAAGGATTTATCGAGGTATAGTAAATCACCGTTGCCAGTGTCATTGGGGTGGGGGTAAAGTCCTGCACCTGCTCAGGGCGAATGTTCATCTCTTTGGTTGTAACTGCCAGCTCGGCCATTTCTGTATTGCCACACCCCGGATGTGAAGAGATGAAATAGGGGATGAGTTGCTGATTCAATTTCTCCTCCCTGTTTATCTGATCAAAGAGTTTCTGCATTCTTTTGTAAAGGCTGAAGGAGGGTTTACGCATCAGTTTTAATACTTTTTCATCTAAATGTTCAGGTGCAACCTTTAGTCTGCCCGATACATGATGCTTAATCAGCTCCCTTGCATAATCGCGATAGCTTGCCTGGTCTATTTTATCGAGGAAAAGGTCATACCGTACACCAGACCCGACGAATGCTTTTTTTATGCCGGGCATGGCTCGTACTTTCCTGTAAATGCTGAGTAATGGCGCCGGACTGGTTTCCAGGTTGGGGCACACAACCGGGAATATACATGATGGTTTTTTGCATTTGGCGCAAACTTTAATGTCTTTGCCCTTCATTTTGTACATATTTGCAGACGGACCGCCAAGGTCGGAAATATATCCTTTGAAATCAGGCATTTTCGTCACTTTTTCCACTTCCCTTATTACCGATTTCTCTGAACGGCTTGAAACGAACTTCCCCTGGTGGGCAGAAATGGTACAGAAACTGCACCCGCCAAAGCAACCTCTGTGCATGGTAACTGAATGCCTTATCATTTCATATGCAGGGATTGCGCCTTTTTTGTTGTATCTCGGATGAGGCAACCGGGTGAAAGGAAGGTCGTATATCCTGTCAAGTTCTGATTCTTCCGTGACAGCATAGGGAGGATTGACAACTACTGTGTCTTTGCCTGTTGATTGAATTATGGTTACCGGTTCCAGCTTATTGGATTCTTCCTCCACAAGCCTGAAATTTGCAGCATATTTTTTTTTATCCCTAAGGCACTCTTCATGGGAATACAATTGCACAGCATTTTTTTTCGAAAAACCAACTGTTCCCGTTTTGATAAACATGGGGTCTTTATCACTATAATTAATAGCCTGCTGAACCCTGCCTTGTCCATGATCATTATTATTATTTTCAAATTGCTGCTGACCCCTGCCTGTCCCAGAATCCTTATCATTATCTTCAAATCGCTGAAGCCTGGCTGAACCAGGATCATTTTTATTCCACTCAAATCTCTCCTGAACCCTGCCTTTATCTTCGGTTTCGGTTCCACTATCCGGAACCTCCTGGTAATTCACTCTTCCTATGTCTGGTTCTACACCCGTACCTCTGAGCCTATTTTTGTTAACCGTGCAACCGGCACCTTTGAATTCATCATTGTCCCTCTTGCTGACATCACCCTGGCCAGTCTTCTTAATATCATCACCCTGGCCATTATTCTTACTCTCATCACCCTTGCCTGTGCTCTTACCCTGACCTTTGTTCTTAAACTCATCAACATTATTGCTAAACCCGGCTGAATCCCTTTCCGCGATAAGCGACATCTCTCTATTAATTTTATACGCTGTTTGGGGTATGTTGAAAAGATTTTCGACAGGAACACCTTTTTCAATCAGCCTGGCTATATCGGTGATAGCCTTTTCTCCCATACCATATACAAGAAGGTCTGCACCACTTTCAACCAGAATTGAAGGCTTCAGTTTATCCTGCCAGTAGTCATAATGAGTGAACCTGCGCATTGATGCCTCGATGCCTCCAATTATCAGCGGGGTATCAGGAAAAAGGCGTTTAAGTATCTGTGAGTAGACAATAGTAGGGTAATCAGGCCTGTTACCTGCTTTTCCGCCGGGAGTGTAAGCATCATCGGACCTCAGCCGCTTATTTGCAGTATAATGATTTACCATTGAATCCATTGCACCGGCAGATACTCCAAAAAAAAGCCGAGGTTTTCCCATCTTCTTAAAATCCCTGAGATCATCCCTCCAGTTGGGTTGTGGAACTATACCCACCCGATATCCCCTGCTCTCAAGAACCCTTCCCAGAACGGCAATACCAAATGAAGGATGGTCAATATAAGCATCGCCGGAAAACAGGATCACATCAAGTTCTTCCCAGCCCCTTGCCACCATTTCCTTCCTGGAGGTTGGCAACATATTTGTTTCCTGGTTATTATAAGTGCTCATTTTTGTTTTACCATTTAAAGGCAGTTTACAAGTAGTTTAACAGGTATTTAATCCAAATACGCCTCTGCTTTTCTCCCGTTGGTCCATTTTAGATGTATAATAGGAACGATATTATATAATTGTTTATTCATGTTATTTAAAATAATATTTGATAATTATCGGATTCATTTCTTCTTCCGCATTCATCAAATCTTTAAATTTTTGACGGTTGGTTTCATCCAGCATTTCTTCTGAAACATAGTTTTCCAATAAACCACGATGGGAGCACCATGAAAGCACATATTCGTTGGATACTTTTCTGGGCAGAAAATCTACAGACTCGGTAAAACGTTCAATATATTTACATTCATTTGTGGATTTGTCGTAAATTAAAAAAACGAGAGCATTAGATATGCTTTTTCGCAATGCAATTAGAGCCATTAAATACCTGTTGTTTTGTTCTTGAAAAATTATCCTGTAAGGAAGTGTTGATATACTAGACGGAGTATTTGGTAAATCTAATTTTCGTGCATCATAATTGTACCTCCCAAAATCCCATGTGTAGGCCTTTATCAAAGAATCCGGACTTACTTCGTAAGTCACATTGTCAACAAAATGAGAAAAAAACCATTTTCCGTGATATTCATAAAAGCGAGTATGAAAATCTAAAGATAAAAACGCAAAGGTGTTAAAAAAATCAGCTACTTCATATTCCTGAAAAAAGATCTTGGCTTCCTCCATATCATAATAATAAATTCTATTCGAATTGAATCCTGAACTCATTATTGAATAAAAAACATACGTTCTTTCATTGAGCGCTATTAGGTTGAAAGGATAAATCGGTGGATTCGCAAGTTGCTGAGATGTCCTTACATGTTTCCCTGACAAGTCATAACTGTAAATGAAGCCCAAACCTAAAATATCTATATTCCTTGTGAAAGGATTAAGGAAAATACTTCTTATGTAAGTGTACTCACCAGGGCCTCGACCGAGTTTATTTATTTGAAAGATGAATTTCCCTGTTTTATCAAATACATAAACCCTTTTTTGTTGTCTGTCGAAGATGTAATATCTGTTTTGATAATGAATGATTTCCTCAATAAAACCAACTAAAACATCATAATTTGTTTCCAAAGGAATCAATTCTATATGACTGAAATAGTCAAACAAGGACGCTTTTTGCGGCTTTTTCAGGTCAACTTCGATTCGATTGTCTTTAATTGGATAATACACGTACGAATCTTCAACGATTGGTGGAGGTTGCAATGATCCTGCCACAGTCGTTTCTTTTGTCCGGTTGCAGGATGAACAAATTAACAGTAGAAAAAGCAAATGTTTTAATTTCATGGAACAATAATCCTTTTGCTAACCGCTTTTCGAATTATTATAATCATGCGAAACGCGTTGAGACAGGTGCATATCACTTAATTAAATGGACATATCCAAAAGAGTACTGTTATTGTTAATTCAACTTAAAAGGCCTTAAAAAACAGGTTTTATTGTGGATGATCGATCAATTTAAACAATACGTACCACCTGATCACTGAGGATTGAACGATAATTTTAAATTCTCAAACTTCTCTTTTATTTTCCTCATGTCTTTATATTCTATCTCCTCAAGCTTCAATCTTTTTTCCTGCCCATCAAGTTTAAATTTAATCTCAAAAAGGCTCAGCTCAATATCTTTTATATCAGCTATGTCCATAGTTTCATGAACATTATTCTCTGGCAAATGGTACTGTAATATATTATCATCCCACCCGATGAAATATTTCTTTTTCAACTGCATTGAATACGCCCATGATACGAAAATTATGCCCTGTAACAAATTAAACAGAAATAACCAGTCTCCGCCAAGGAGTTCGGTTCTAAACCCCTCATATATGGAATGACTGAGTCCGATGAAGGAAATTAAAATTAAAATTATTCCTAAAATCAGGAAAATACGCAGTGTTGTTTTATTTGTTTTGCAGAAATAAATTTTTTCCATCATTAAACCCATTAAATTCCTTTTATTTCAAATATGGCCCAATATCCAGCACACTACTTTTGGCTCAGTGGAGTTGGCCGGCAAGTGATAGATTATAAGTGTCTTGCCCTATTCAACAGAATTTTACTGGTCCAAATTATAAACCAATATACAATTTTTTAATCTAACCCAGGCAATTTTATTGGTGAAGGATCAACTAAGTTAATGTGGCCAGAGCCAACTATTAAAAACCTGGAGAAGAACTTAAAAGCTCAATGTATCTTAAGAATATAAAGTTTTCAGGTTAGTTTTTACTGTATCTTATTTACAGCAGATCTAATTATTAGTAAGTTACGCAGCATTTTTTCAAGGAGGTCAAGGTGAATCATATTGGCCCCGTCCGATTTGGCATTTGCGGGGTCAGGATGAGTTTCCAGGAATAATCCGTCAACACCTACGGCAATTCCTGCACGTGCTATAGTTTCTATCATGTCGGGCCGCCCTCCGGTTACACCAGCCTCCTGGTTAGGCTGCTGTAAAGAATGCGTAACATCCAGAACTACCGGATATCCCGTCGATCTCATTTCAGGAACACCGCGATAATCGACAATTAGGTCCTGATAGCCGAACATAGTCCCTCTTTCGGTAAGCATTATATTATTATTACCTGTTGATTGTACTTTTTCAGCAGCAAGTCTCATTGCTCCCGGGGCCATGAATTGCCCCTTTTTAATATTCACAACCTTGCCTGTCTTACCTGCAGCAATCAACAACTCGGTTTGCCGGGCAAGGAATGCAGGTATTTGCAGAACATCGACATATTTTGATGCCAGTACAGCCTCTTCAGCCGTGTGAATATCGGTTACTACTGGCACTTTCAGTTTATCCCTGACAAGGGCAAGGATTTCAAGGCCTTCCTGATCGCCTATTCCTGTGAAAGAATCGAGTTTAGTTCTGTTAGCCTTTTTGTAAGAAGCCTTAAATACAAAAGGGATTTTCAGCCTGTCACAAATACCCAGAACAGTTTCAGCAATTTTCATAGTAATTTCCTTCCCTTCAACTACACAGGGACCTGCTAGTAGAAAAAAATTACCACTATCAAGGTGTTTCAGATTAGTAATATTTGGGATCATAGAATTTTAATTTAATAGAGAATTAACACGAACTTTCCGGCATCTTTCCAGTTAACGTCCCTTCGACTACATAAGGACCAGCCAGCAGAAAAAAATTGCCGCTGTCAGGATATTTTAGATTTGAAATAGTTTTATCACTAAACCGCTATTTTAAAATTTGTTGTTGGAAAACGAATATCTTCAATTTACTATTATCACAGTAATTCTATGTTAAAAATTATTCAAAAAATACTATCTCCATTCAACTAATATGTTTTTTTCCATCCATTTTAAACCAATGTTATGAAAACTCCATGGAATATGGTCTAAGAGTGTGTCATAAGCTTTCTGTTCCACATTTAAATTATATTGTTCTTCATGCTCTTCAAGCCTTCCTTCTCTTTGTAAAAAAGATAATCTTAATCCATCAATTGAGGTATTGCCTAATACTGTCCAATGTTGTATAACGGCGTTTAATAAGTCATCTACTATCTCCTTGTTCTCATTACTTAAGTTAATATTTACCACTATCGTATCTAACACCGACAGACCACACAGCAATTTATTGATTACTAATTCATTCTCTTCACTACCTGCTTTTCCGATTGCTGCATACTCTAATAGACGAACGGCTATAAATATACTCTGCTTATCAATAAACTCATTATTAATAGTTAATCCACATTTTTCAAATAAAGTCTCCAGATAAGGTGACAGTATTATTAGTCCTGCGTTTTTAATAAAAAATACTTCCTGAATTTCTTGTGAAACTAAATCCTGAATGTTAAAATTGGGTTCAAGATATCTTAGGAATTCAATTTTATTGTTTATATCACCAATTAATAAATCAGTATTGTTTGTCTGTGAGCACAAATAATTAGATGAAAGTAGCAGAAAAACTATTAGTTGAATTTTTCTCATTGCAGGTTTTACCTTTTACAGGTTTTATAGGCGTTTGTAATCCTCATCGCAAAAACAGATGGCATCTTTTCCATGAACGGCCTGATTGATTCAGTAAGCAGCTTCATTACATCAGCATAATCACCTGCAATTATCGTAGACATATGACCTGGTTCAATTTTAACATTACTTTCCTGCTGCAATAATTCGATATAGTCAAGTACAGGCTGCTCATATTCTTCATCAAGTGGATAGTAGCTTATTTCAACTGTGATTTCCATAGTAAGTTTATTTTTTATGATTCAGATTTTTGTACAGAAGCAGCTATAAAAGCTGGTTCAACCATGTTCTGACTTTTAGTTCCGTCCAGAAGTTTAAATTCAGAAGTAAGGTATACTCCATAACTTAATGATGGTGTGCCAAAAATTGATAATAACCGTCTGATTTCATCAGGGTTGAAAAACCGGGCATGTTTAAAGATTTCATCATTGTCTTTGGCCTTCCCCAATTCCGATGAATGGTTCAGGCATCCCAGGACCAGATATCCGCCGGGTTTCAGGACTCTGTAAATTTCATCTAAAACCCTTGTTGTATCTTCCACAAATTCCAGCATGGTTATTGAAGCTATAACCGGAAAACTATTGTCAGGGAAAGACAGGTCAGCGGCATCTGCCTTTAAGAAAACAGAATGCTTTATATTTTTATTTTCAGCTATCTTCAGCATGGATTCGGAAATATCGGTTGCAGTAACTTTAAAACCCTGCATTGAAAAATACTCCGTCCAGTGTCCAGTTCCGCATCCGAGCTCCAGCATCTGTTTATGTGGTATGGTACTGATATGATCGTGAATAACTTTCTTTTCGATATCATCCATGGTCTTTCCATAAGGAGTTTCGTAAAACCGGTCGTAGCTTTTTGCCACCTTATGGTCTGAGAAAATATTCATCTGCATGCCTGTCGTTATATACTCTTTTAATCAGTTCTGTGAGAATAATTGGGGTCTCTTAAACCACTTTCAGTAAAAAAGCCAGCTGACGCAAATATACAGATACTATTTTGATAAATATGACAGGAGAGAAGGTGTACAGCTTGTTGCCTGATTGTTAAAAATAATCATCGCCAATACCTCTCTTGACATTCATTCAGGGAATATCTCAATTTACTGTGATACCATACCACAAGTATTATCCCAATATTTCACAAACTATCTCAACATCGGCCCATCATCTCAGAAAGTGAGTTTCGTGCAAAGATCTGTCAGTTAGTGATTTCAGTACAAGTATTTTGCTAACTTTCTGCAAAATGATCTCAATATAAGTCTACTCTCGCGTAATTAATACCTTTTGGGTACAGACGAGTATGCCCATGAATGCTCCAGAGGTATTTGCAAATAATCAACATAAAGCTTTCCACAAATAATCATCTTAAGAAGTCAGATGAATTCACGCGACAGGATGCCTGGTGATATCCCCGGTTAATTCGATGAGCCGGACTGGCCATTTCAAATGGTCGAGTTAAACTTGAATAACTTAGTTCGGATAAAATCTGAAAAACTTTGCCAGTCTTTCATGAAATTTGTGTATTCCGGTTGGATTGGCAAACATCAAAATACATTGCTTGCAAATAATATTTGCCTCATTCTTAAGAGAGAGTTCGTCAATTTTTGCATTATACGCACCCTGTTGAATAAAGATATTTCTTATTCCTTTTTTAAGTGCCTCTTTAACAATCGAATGGCTTACGTCAGGTTTTGTAATGACAATCAAGGCTTCGACATCGGCAGGTAAATCACTTACGGATTTATAGCACTTTTCGCCTTCAAATTCTTCCATATTTGGATTAACAGGTAAAATATTGTAATCCTTTTTTTTCATTTCCCTGAATATTGCATTCCCGAATTTATTTTTATCCCGGGAAACGCCTGCAATGGCAAATTTCTTGCAAGCAAGGAACTGATCGATTTGACTTTTCATAAAAAATTTGTAATTATTTAGCTGGTTTTATATTTAAAAATTGTGTCCCTCGAAGGTAGAAGCTAATTCTCTTGAATTATAATAATTTGTTAACGGAGTAAATTTAAATCATATAAACGAAAATCCATTCAATCAATCGTGCAAATTTTTATGCTATTTTTTCCACATTTTCTGATCGCAATAGTGACTGCCAAATTAAATAAGTGGCATCTGAAACGCCAGCTATTACTCATTAGATGAATTATTCTTTGTATTAATCATTCTCTGTTTTTAGACACTAGCCTGAATTATTCGCAAACTCTTCTTTTACGACTTTATCAATGAATTGCGGGCCATGGGGTTTGCCATTCTATAGTTTTTTGCCAAATTTATCTGGCTACCCCTATTCTTAACTGTAGCGAACCTTATCGGTGTTTTTCATATCAAGATTTAGCTATTGAATAAGTACTTATAAGTATTTTATAAGCATTCCAGTCTAACCCACTGCGAAAAGTTCAACAATCTCAGTGCCGTGGACCTATATTTGTTTTTCCAAATAGGGTTAGAGCATTTTGTCGCTAAAATTTGCAATAATGTAATCTCGCTTTACGGCGTTTATATCAAGTTGCTTCAACACCCTGGCTGCTCCATTAATGTTTATATGAAGCTATCGTCCAGAAAGAGATTTCTTTTACATTAACTCATATTAGTCCATTACCGTTCTTTCTGGAAATCCTTAAATTGTTGGTTATTCAGTTAGCCAGTACAGGCGGTTATGATTAAGATCCAGTCAAGGTTTAGTATTTGTAAAAATCCTTCCACCACTTTTTCAGCATTACAGATGCTTCCTTTTCCCTTGCGTTATCCTGGGGCTGATAAAGTATTTTGCCCCTGATTTCCTCCGGAAGGAACTCCTCTTTTGTGAAATTTCCCTCATAGCTATGGGCGTATTTATAATCCTTGCCATATCCCAGATCTTTCATCAGCTTAGTGGGTGCATTCCTTATATTAAGAGGAACCGAGAGGTCTCCTGTTTTTTGAACCAGGTCCATGGCCTCATTAATCGCCTTATAGGCAGAGTTACTTTTCGGGGAAGTTGCCAGATAGATCGTTGTTTCCGACAAGATAATCCTGGCCTCAGGCATTCCTATCATGGTAATTGCCTGGAAGCAATTTGTAGCGAGCAGCAGGGCATTAGGATTAGCCAGTCCGATATCTTCCGCCGCAAGGATAACGAGACGCCTGGCAATGAATTTAATGTCCTCTCCACCATTCAGCATTCTTGCAAGCCAATAAACTGCTGCATTAGGATCGCTTCCGCGGACAGACTTGATAAAGGCTGAAATGATATCATAATGCTGTTCACCGCTCTTATCATACAGTGCCATATTCTCTTGAAGCTTCTCAAGAACCGAATCGTTGGTTATCTCAATTTCGGCTGATTCCTCGCTAAGAGCAACAAGCTCAAGAAGGTTGTATAGCTTACGGGCATCTCCTCCTGAATACCTTAGCAGAGCTTCATGTTCGGCGACATTAATGCTTTTTTCCTTTAGCATGGTATCCTTTTCCATTGCCATTTGCAGAAGCCTGAGCAGATCCTCTTTTTCAAGCGATTTTAAGGTGTAAACCTGACAACGGGAGAGTAGGGGAGAGATGACCTCGAAGGATGGATTTTCGGTGGTTGCACCGATAAGCGTTATAATGCCTTGCTCCACAGCACCAAGCAAAGAATCCTGCTGAGATTTACTGAACCGATGAATTTCATCGATAAAAAGGATGGCATTTGGCTTGTTGAAGAACTGCTGTTTCTTGGCCTTATCAATTGCTTCCCTTACATCTTTTACCCCTGAATGAACGGCACTCAAAGTGTAAAACGGCCTTTCAAGGGTATTCGAAATTATTTTTGCAAGAGTCGTTTTGCCAACTCCCGGTGGGCCCCAGAGTATCAAAGATGGTAATTTCCCGCTTTCTATCATCTTCCTTAACGGGGAATCTTTTCCGGTTAAATGCTGCTGCCCCGCGTAATCTTCCAGGGTCTTCGGCCTCATTCGCTCAGCAAGTGGCTGGTTATAGCTCATTTTTCAATATTTATGACTCCTTATTCACCAAATCTATTTGTTCCATTTATTCCAATTACTTTTTATTCCAGTTAATCATTCTCACTTTAGCCCTTAAACCAAAACCCTGATGTTTATTCATTACGTTGAGTCTTCATCACACCGTCGCCAAACAAACTTCACCTGCCAGCATCCAACCATCGTCAAGCTTTACACCATCACCGTCCATCAGCTCCCTTCACTGCACCATCAAACCATCGCCAATCATCGCTCGCCTTCACCCCACATTTGCCCAGCCATTAACAATTTCTACTCAATCGTCACCCAGCCATAAGCTTTACCCAGTTTTACCAAACCTAACCAAAACATCAGCCTAACATCTCCTTTCATCCCGCTTACCTTTACACCATTACCGTCCTTCAGCTCCTTTAACTCCACCATCAAACCATCGCCAGCCATCGCTCGCCTTCACCCACATTTGCCCAGCCATTATCAATTTCTACTTGATCGTCACCCAGCCATAAGCTTTACCCAGTTTTACCAAACCTCACCAAACCATAACCCTAACCCTAACCCTAACATCTCCTTTCATCCCGCTTACCTTTACACCATCACCGTCCTTCAGCTCCTTTAACTCCACCATCAAACCATCGCCAATCATCGCTCGCCTTCACCCCACATTTGCCCAGCCATTATCATTTCTAATCAGTCGTCACCCAGCCATAAGCTTTACCCAGTTTTACCAAACCTCACCAAACCATCACCCTAACATCTCCTTTCATCCCGCTTACGTTTGCACCATTACCAAACCTTGGCTCCACAAATATCAACCATCACCAACCATGGAGCCACAAACATTAAGCATCACCAACCATGGAGCCACAAACATTAAGCATCACCAATTATTGCAATCTTCTTTAATTTTCTATAAAAGCACCTTTTGTAGTTCTCTGGCTTCCGTTTCTGCATATGCTCTGTTTTTTCTTATTGCTTCCATCATCTACAACTTCTCTTTTCATTTCTACTTGCTACTTCTGCTTCTTCTTCTCCTCCTGGTCCTTCTGCTCCTTCGCTTCTTCTCCTCCTGTTACTTCTACTTGCTACTTTTTCTCCTTATGCTCCTTTTCTGTTGCTGCGACATCTAATCCTCCGTCAACTTCTGAATAACCGGATTATGAGTGATAAAATTACGCTAATTATAATCATTGATGTAATTGGAATATAAATCCTGGATCTCTCCGATTCAATCCTGATATCACCAGGAAGTCTCCCAAACCAGTTAAGCGCTCCCGGAAAAAATTGCAATAAAAGACCAATTAGCAAAAGTATTATTCCGGCAATAATGAACCAGCGTGACATATAAGTATATTCTATTTTATCTAACTTCTACAAAATTAATTAAAATACGATTCTTTTTAAGTGCTCCATGTAAACCTGCTACCAGGAAATACATGCAAACCAGCTGTTTCAGACAATGGGGTAATAAATAAATGTTTTAAAATGTAAATCGATCGTTTAGGTCATTTTTACGGTCCTCAGGAATGGTTTATCCAGCTAAAGAACTTCAAGAGTAATTGATATGGACATTTTACTCAATACGTTGATTCTTATGTCACAACAGACATTTGAGGTCTTGATCTATCTATTAAATCACGGCGATGTTGATGTTCCTGATTCTGGTTGTTTATTGTCTCTTCATGGAACTTTCCGAAGTTTTCTTTCCCTATAAGTGTTTTATTTATGTCAAAGTTTATTTATATTTAATTAAACAACATTTAAAGTCATGATAATCAAAACGTCCAAAATTATCTTAGATGGTGAAGAAAGATTTGGAATTGAATTAGGGTCTGGTATAACCAACAATATTACCGGGATGATAAGGCAAATACCCGATGTTAAATGGTGCTCAAACCTCAAAATTTTTCATATACCGTGTTCATCTGATGCCATTCAAAAACTTCAGGATATTTTGCATTTCAACTCCAATAAGACAAAAATTTTATTGAAGACTACACCCAAGAGAATTTATCTTCAAATGCCTGAGAATGAATCAGACGAGCGTTTTATAAGAACGATCAAATATTTTAAATGGGATTCTAAAACCGAAAAATGGGAATTTCCAAATTATAAAGACAATCTGGAAAGGTTAAAAAGATATTTCGGTAATAGACTTGATGCAAATTTACCTTTTGAGGAAAAAATTGATCCAATTTTAACAGCAAAAATTACCAGGTCCGATTTGAAAATGCGGAAACTTTCGGAGTCAACCCAATTTCTGATGAATCAGTTTGCAAGATGGATGGAACACAGGAGATACAGCGATTCTACTATCAATTCATATATTGACACACTTAGTATCTTTCTGCGCTTTCATTATCCCAAGACTCCCGGAGAAATTTTACCAGTCGACTTCATTTCTTTTGTGAATGAATACATACTTCCTAATAAATTAAGCTATACCTTTCAAAATCAATTGATCAATAGCGCTAAACTTTTTTTTCGGGAAATTGTGAAAAGCCCCATGGATGTTGAAACTCTCGCCAGACCACGACGTGAACATAAGTTGCCCAACGTGCTTAGCAAACAGGAAGTGAAAGCCATTCTCTCTGCACCCACAAATCTTAAACATCGTGCTATTCTAAGTCTGATTTATGCCTGTGGATTACGTCGCTGTGAGCTAATAAACCTGACACTCGAAAACGTGGACAGTAACCGGGGATTTCTGATTATTAGCCAATCAAAAGGTAAAAAAGACCGGCTGATACCGATTTCTCAAAAAATCATTAATATACTCCGGGAGTATTATATCGCCTATAAGCCGAAAGTATGGCTATTTGAAGGACACCCAAAAGGTACTCAATATTCTGAAACCAGTCTTGCTAAACTTCTGAAGAAATCCTGCCAGGCTGCCAAAATTACCCGACCGGTAACCTTACACTGGTTGAGGCATAGCTATGCTACTCATTTACTGGAGGCAGGGACTGATTTGAGGTATATCCAGGAACTTCTTGGGCACAAAAGTAGCAAAACAACTGAAATATATACCCATGTATCGGATAAGAGTCTTCAAAAAATCAAGTCGCCTTTTGACGATTTATGAGAAAAAATCATACATTTGGTTTAATATTAAAAATAACTAAAGGTGTTCATACTCCCTAATCATCAAAACACATGCCCACCTTTTCCCATGATATAACCAAGTTGTGGCGCATAGGAGGAACTCCGAATTAACTTTCATAAATGTGTTAAAAATAC
>CAYQXY010000037.1:0-14044 GCA_964421595.1 uncultured Bacteroidales bacterium
GTACTTGACAACTGCTTCTGATAGCAAAAATACAAGGTTGCTTAGTAGTTATTTTGTTACTCTTACAGTAGCTGTTCTTCCTGCGGAGGGATCGCTTTCTGAGACTACTATGAGCGTTATTGTGGCGGTTTGATCAGCGAGGTCACTTCGTTTTATGTAGACTGGTATTTCGACCTCCTGACCCGTGCCGGCAGCGACAAGCTCATTCATCAGCACTGCTTCCCATCCCTTTCCGTCAGTTTCGACGGTAACCCTGTAAATATCATTACTGAGATACTGGGTTACATTTCCTGAAGGGTGAATATCAGGTGAATAATTTGCAATAGCGTCACTGTTTTTCAATGTGAAAATTGTCTTTCCCACACTTCCTCCAACCCTAAGGCTGCTTTGTGCTTCCAGGGAAAAACTCCTGGTTCGTTCCCGCTTCCCGTCAAGCGATCTTACACCCACTTTGTAGGAGAGTATACCGTCTTTGTTTTTGTCGATATCCACAATATAAAAATGGAGCCTGTTGGGATAATCGATATACTCAAATTTGCTTCCCGAATTAAGGCCGGCATGGAACAGCGCATTGTTCAGCTGCCGGTAATCGGCAATTGTCCTCATTACGGGAGTGCCGTCGGGCCTTTTAAAATCGATCTGGTTCATGTCACCCGAATTGGCATCAATAACCCAGTTAAACAGGTTGAATGAATTCGGTCCCCCGCTCTGTCCCTCATTATCCTTGTTCATGGCCAGAAGAACCCCGTTATCAGGACAGAATGAGTCGTATCCAAGACGTTGAACCACCTCCATTGAGTAATAGTTATACTCCGGCACTCCCGGAGAGAGGGGATCGGAAGCCGGATCAGAAGGAGGTGTCCTGTCGTGAGGCTCCTTCCCGTCCAGCCTGACCACCAGTCCCCCGAAACTCCCGGGAAGAGGCTCAACAGCCCTGGCTGTTACACTGGCAACAACCAGTCCGCTTTGTGCAAGGCCGTCACGGCTAAGTGTGAGGACCTCAGCATCTGAAGCGAAGTCGATTTCCATCCTGTTTCTCAGCATCAGCCCTGCAGGCATAGCCGCACCTGCAATTGGCGGAACCACCCATCGCATATGAGGTCCACCCGGTCCGTTAAAGGACCCCCTGTCCATCATATCCCACGGCCCCGAACCTACCCGGCGGTATGGTTCTACATATGGATTATTATTATTATCACCTATCCTGAACGCATGGTGGCCCAGCTCATGAGTAATGGTACCGGAGTTCTCTCCCTGGCGCATCGACGACAGTCCCCATTGCATCTGTGCAGCTTTCCATGAAGTCCAGGGAACATAACGTGTCGGGGCCCACCTTGGTTTGTCCGGATTGGGATTTCCCCATTCCGCAGGTATATCATCTCTGGTCTGAAACTTCATTTCACCAAGCTCCTGCCATACACCAGTTTCGTCATATCCTGCATAAATGCGCAGGACTGCATCATAATCAGCTTTTACGTCTCCCGCATCTGCTATCCACATTGAATCGACATCCGGTTCCATCCGGTTCTTCACCACACTGCCATCTGGGGTATATTCATTCTGTCCCCATTCACTCAGTCCGTACTGCCACAGATTTTTCGGCATCTCATACGGACCGTATGGATCAAGAGCCGTTATTCCAAATTTTCCCCTCGACTGCTCCATCCAGTAACCGTTTATTGTCTGCCCCTTATTGACCTCGCCGGGCTTGAAGAAAAAGTCCGAATAGAATTGAGGTATCTCTTCTCTTTTCACCGGGTCAATCTGCGGATTTCCAAACATATCAGAATATCTGGGCATGGTCATTACAAACGGCTGATCGGGAAAGTCAACTGCCACCAGTGCTATCCGGAATCCGCGTTCCGGAACCAGTTCAGGATCGGCCCAGTCTTTCCCTGGTATCGGACTGTAATCATCCCATGTCATATCATCCTGGTCCTGGACCTTTTGCAGATCAACTGGCCCGGGCAGAGAAACCACCGAATGAGTAAGTTCAACTTTTGTCTCCTGGATTTCAAGCGGTATCACAAAAGCCTCCCGTTCATAATCAAATGATCCTGATGGTGAATATGTTCCGATCCCGTCTCTCAAGGCAGGTTGTTCAATCCGTAGCCTTGCATGTTGTGTATTCATGGTAGCCGGGTCGAGATGGACGATCACTCTTTTATCGTTTCGGTTATACTCTACCCTGCGGAACTGTCCGGCATCAAGTGTCAGATACAGTCCAAGATCACCCAGGTATACCCGCGATCGTGAAGCACTTGTTGGCGTGACAGTTATTGCCGGGCCTTCCTGAGCCACCTCACCGCTGAAAGAAAGAAGTCCGAACTCACTGTCATCCAGCACATAGGTAGCTGAATTCATTGAATAGCCGAAAAAACCCGGACCATAGTCGCCGTTAATCCCATCAATATCCAGTGTAGAAGGGTAGGAGTGGAATGCAGCCGGCGCAAATCCCTCACGGGTAATGTTGGCCAGTGCGCCCAGCGCTCCTGCATGCCCGACTCTCAACAGGTAAAGGTCGTCGGGATTTTCGCGGTACTCAGACAATACAGGGGTCGCATTAAGGGCTGATCCGTAATGGTGGAGCTGTCGCTCTATCCTCCTTAGTTTGCCGGCATACACGAAATCCCAGTACCTGCGGGCGCTGCCGTTATACCCCCAGTGAGGAACGGCAGGCATATACGCAAGGATGGCATCCAGTGTGACCAGGGCCTTGTCATTAAAACCGAAATATTTTGACCAGGCATATACCTCTTCCTGCCCCGTCGAATCCCACGGCATCTCGCTGCCGAAGGGATAGGACAACGATTCCCAAAGGCCGGCACGCCCCTTCATCACAGCTTCCAGCTCCTGAGCAAGTTCAGTCATTCCCTCCCTGTGCAGATCAAGTAGTATCATCAAAAAGACGGTTCCCTCCATCTGTCCGAACCGGGCATAGTAAGGTGCCTGTTCCACCATCGCAATTGCTGTCCGGCAAGCATTCTCCAGATACCAGTCCCACGACATCTCCTGTATATACCCTTCATGATTCCTTGATAACCGGTAAAACACCCAGTGGGCAGCCGCCACATGGGGATAGTTGTAGGAGCGGACTGTCGACTCAGCTTCCTCCCTGCTCCATGCGGCCCAGGAATTATAATTTATATGGTCGCTGTATGTTCCTGGTGGCATCTCATCAGGTTCATGAAAAAACAGGCTCTTCCTGACCCCGTATTTTTTTTCGCCCTCATTATACTGGATACCTCCCCAAAGAGTCTCGTGATAGAAGCGTCTTATCTTTTCCAGCTCATCTTTTTCGGGCAGAAGAAGCTGTTTCATCATTGCCGCCAGCCATGAGCCGGCTCCCCCTTCATCACTCAAACCACTGATCCACGCCCTGCCATCTTCAAGAACCGGGCTCATTGTTTCATTATCAAAAGTTATTACCGAAGGACTCCTTCCGAACGGGTCGTCAGGGTTTTCATACCATTGCTCATTGGTAAGGAATCGCCCAAGATCTGATACTGCATCTTTCTCCGGCTTTATAATCTTATAATTAATACTCTGCCGTAACCCATTTTCATAGGTAAGAGTCAACCTTGCACGACCCCACTTATTGCCAGTCACATTAAATCTCTTCCATCCATTCGGTGCGGGATCATCTCCCACAACAGAAAGTGATCCGGGTGGATCGATATCTAACGACTGCACCTTTTCGTGGTAATTTACAAACAGCCTGTATTCCGATCCTTCCGGGAGAACATAGCCGGGTATTCCAACAGCAACGGGCATTTCGTTCCCGGCAAGCGTCTGCTCTATCTGACGCAGTGATTCTGCAAGAATGAATCTTAACCCGTAGCTGACCGACTCACCCGGATCAAGGTTGGTTGATGTGGGCCTGTTCCAGGGAACTGCACCACTCCACTCATCAGCAGCATGGGCCTTGCTATGAATCATCCACTCATGAAACCCTTCAAATGTAACACCTCTTGGCGTAGGGTCGTCAAGCAGGGGATTCCATGCCTCGAACGACGTTTTCCCGTGAGGCACAACAAGCAGCACCTTTCCCCGCCCATGGAGAGGCGATACCTGCAGGTATCCGGCATCCATTCCTATATAGGGGTCATAAAATACACAGGATGCATGGGCTTCATCGAGCGATTTGTCATGGAGGATATTATTGAACACCATCGGTATACCAAGCGAACCTATTTCAACCGGCAGCCGGCCGGTATTGGTAAGTTCAAACCTCAGTACCGGTGTCCCTTTGTCTGTCTCCCAGTATCTCATAACACTGAGAGGGATATCAGCAGGAAGGGTATTTGAAAGATCGGATGCAGCAATCACATTTTCTCCGGCAGTGATTGCCTCCACAGGCACTCTGGCAGTGGCAGTAGAATAGTGTCTCCATTCTCCCGAATCGCCTGTTCTTAATCTCATTGTGATATCGCCAGTATGATACAGGTTGTTCCTGCTGCGAAGTTCAAGGAGATCTGATGGCGTGAAATCAAAACCCTCATCAGCCGTTATAAGCCCCGCCATAGTCTGCGATGCATCCACCAGTCTGAGTACAAACTCACCGGCAGCAAACTCTGTGAAACCCCGGTCAAGTCCCAGGCTCTCCGGTTCACTGGCAAGACGTTCCCACGGGGACTGCCCAAATGAATGTGAAGTATTTAAGAAAACGAGCCAAACTAAAACTAAAGATGTCTTTAGGATCCTGGCAACTGAAAAACAGCTTAAACTCTTAAAATTGATCATCTCTAAAGAATGTTGTTATAAATAAATTATCAATTCTGATTTTTCATGAAAACTGTTTCAGCAGGTTTTTCTCTAATCTCTGTCCTCCCTGTTCCAGTCTGGTTTCTCCATATTCAGCAGGTGCCTGACGAAAAAATCTCTCTTCTGCCTTTCTCCGTAACTTCCGCCCGATCCGTGACCCTGTCCGGGAAACATCATAAACTCAAAGTCCTTATCTGCCTTTATCAGGGCATTTACAACCTGAAGCGTGGAAGAAGGATCAACATTATTGTCCAGTTCCCCGACAGTCAGTAACAGCTTACCTTCCAGTTTATGGGCATTTGTCACGTTTGATGACTCCTCGTAGTGTGGCCCTGCCGGATATCCCATCCACTGTTCATTCCACCATATCTTGTCCATCCTGTTGTCATGGCAACCTACGGAAGCCACTGCTGCCTTATAGAATTCAGGATGAAACAGCAGAGCTCCCATTGCACTTTGTCCGCCAGCCGATCCGCCAAATATCCCCACCCGCTCCGTATCCATATACGGGTACTTTTCGGCAGCCGCCTTGATCCACAATATCCGGTCGGGGAAGCCCGCATCCTTAAGATTTTGCCAGCACACATCATGAAAGGCCTTTGACCGGTGAGATGTTCCCATTCCGTCAATCTGTACAATTATAAACCCAAGTTCGGCAAGTCCCGAGAAATTTCCAAAATATGGCCTGAATGTTTTTGGAACATGTGCAGAATGGGGACCTGCATAGATGGCTTCTATAACCGGATAGCTCTTTGAGGGATCGAAACTGGAAGGCCTGTAGATGTTGCCCCAGATATCGGTTTTCCCGTCCCTTCCTTTTGCGACAAATACCTCAGGGGCACTCCATCCTTTGTCTAGCAGGTCAGAGATATCAGCCTCTTCAAGCTCCAGCAAAATCCTGCCGTTAGCCGACTCCCTGAGCACAGCCACTGGTGGTTTATTGATACGAGAGTAGTTGTCTACGAAAAACCTGTAATCAGATGAGAATTTGGCCGAATGGCTTGCCTCTTCAGGTGTCAGCTCAGCCAGTCCCCTGCCATCAAAATCCACCCGGTAATACTTTACCAGGTAAGGATCTTCACCAGGGTGCCTGCCTGCTCCCCTGAATATTATGTGCCGGCTACTGTCATTTACATGGTCTACACCCCTTACAACCCAATCACCTGATGTTATCCGGTTCTTCACTCTGCCAGTATTTCCATCCACCAGGTAAAGGTGATTCCATCCGTCGCGTTCCGAAGCCCAGATGATCTCACGCCCGTCATCAACATCATGCCTGAACTTTTTCCCGCTGTAATCAATAAAAGTGTCACTTCTCTCGTCAATAAGCACCTTGACCCTGCCGTCACCGGCAGCGACCTCAACCACCTGGTATACCTGGTGCCCTCTCTGGTTGAATTCAAACGTGAATGCCCGGCTGTCTTCCCGCCACTGTGGCGCCGTGATTCGAAACTGATGTTCAAAGGGACTTGTGTCAACAGGGATCTGTTTTTTCTTTTCAATGCTGAACAGTGATGGTTTTCTTATCTGAAGGGCATCACCCGGTTTCAGGTATTCGGTTTTATGCAATTTAGGTTGCAGTTGATCCTCAGGTGAAGACTCAACAAAATAGATATACTTCCTTGTATGTGGACGTATTTTATTAACAGCAAGATGTCTGGAGTCGGGCGACCATTGCAGGTAGGTGGAGTAATACTCACCTTCAGATCCGTCAAAAGACAACTGATAAGTCTCTTCATTATTTCGGTTTCTGATATGTACATTGTAATTCCTGGTAAAGGCCACCCATAAACTATCGGGAGATATTACCGGATCCCTCCCCAGTTCATCATCTACTTCCCCCCAGTATCTCTGTTCACGGGTATCAGGTTTTAGCCTTTCCACCAATTGCAGATCATAACTTTCAAGATCAAGTTTCCATTTAACTGAATCGGCAACAAATTCCATTTTTTTGATATCATCATCAAAAGTAACAGACCTCAGGGGTAGCCTGTAGGGTTTGTAGGATTTCGGCGACTGGCTGTTGAGGAGGTCGCAAAGCTTTTGCTGGTCAAACGCTTCCTTTCTCTCACCCTCTGAGGCATCAACAACATAATATTCAGAACCTTTTATGGTTCTTGCCTCATACCAGAATTTGTGTGTATCACCTATCCAGGAGACAGAATTTATGGTATTATAAACCAGGTTGCTGAATTGCTGCGTTGAATCTGCACGCCGGTAATCGTCTCTCGTGAGCTGCGCGGACAGGCATGAACATATAAAAATCAGCGCTGCAGATAATAAAAGTTTCCTGTTGATATTTAAAAAAGCTGACATAGTGAATGGTTTTTGGAAGGATTTAATATAAATACCAAGTTCAATACAAATATTGGCTGTTGATATACAAATATGGTATCTTAAACAGTATTATCCTGTAAAAGCGGTACATAAAATTATGACCTATAAGAAATACAGCAATGATAATGTCATCAATCAGATATTTAGTTTCTGAGATGGCTTAATCTCAGGTAAGAAAATGAAAATTATTGCATGTTGCAAATTTTGATTTCAATAATCGCGGTTTTGCCCCCTGAAAAGGCAATGGAAGTATATAAAGCATTGTAATCAGCACAATTCTATCAGTTTTCCTGCCCATGTCCTTGCATGCAGATTTTCCACCAGGGGACGCTAAGTAATCATTTTTAGGGTATGGGCTGAAATCCAATACAAGGTATTCCGTTAGCGAAAGGAGCTGAACACCAAAAGGAATTTGCAAGAGAAAGGAACTATTTGTAATATTACTTAATCGGAAGTACAAGAAGATAATTCGTCGACAAACCATGCCCGCTCACCGAAAAAAGTTGAATAAGTTGCCGGATGGATTGTACTTTGACTCTGAAATACTAATCTTTGTCTAACAAAATACCAGAGTCATGAAAAAGCTTTCCCTGTTAACGCTGTTTTTAACTTTAATGCTGCTGAATGGTTGTCTTGTCAAATCACTTCATCCATTCTACACTGAAAAGGATGTGATCTTTAATGAAGAACTTATAGGCAAGTGGATTGATAATGATTCTACTGAGTGGAAAATTGAACGGAGTATTCATAGATCAGGCCCTGGAGGAATTGATACCCTTCTCCTGAGTTCCTATGTAATAACATTTGGAGAACCCGTTTCCATATTCAGAGGCAATCTTTTTATGCTGAATAATATTTATTATCTCGACTTTTTTCCTCTGACGGGTGAGCTATTCGATGATGAGTTTTATATACATCACTTGCTTCCCACACATTCGCTCGCCAAAGTCGAATTCTTATCCGGTGAAACTGTTAAAATAAGCTGGTTCAATGAGACATGGCTTGCAGAACTATTTGAACAGAAAAAAATAAAAATTTCTCATGAACTGGTTACACAAGAAGACCAGGAAGTCTACGTCCTTACTGCTTCTACTCGGGAACTTCAGAAGTTCATTACAAAATACGGAGATGATCCTGATATATACCAGTGTGATAATAATGATGGAGTCTGCATTACTTTAAGAAAAATAAGGTGACAGTGCAACTTATAGGAAGACTAAAGCGAATAGCCCGTAATGAATGGCTGCACCACATTCTTTTCTGGGTTTTTGCTTATATAATCCTGCTGAGCATGTTTTCAACTTCAAGCAGTATCAACAGGATTGACCATATATATACTGCAATCTTTCTTTTTACTTTAATACTGGCAACTGAAATAAACCTGCTGGTACTAATTCCCAAATTCCTTTATAAAAAGAAATTCAAACTTTACATTATAAGTTTGATTACCATTTTGTTTGTTTTTTCAGCATTTAATCAGTTGCTGTTCAATAACCTGATTGATTATATACTTCCCGGTTATTATTTTATTTCCTATTATAGTTTATTTGATATACTTAAGTTCTTCATAGTATTTGCAGGGATAACAACTTTGCTTCAACTTTCGACGGAATGGTTTTATCTGATCGAAGCACGGCAGAATCTTATACAGGCACAGAAGGATAAAGTTGATGCCGAGTTGAAAGCTTTGCGAAATCAACTTAATCCTCATTTCCTTTTTAACAGTCTGAACGTAATATATTCACTGTCGCTGAACAATTCGCCTGAAACATCAAGGGTGCTTTTGCAACTCTCAGATATATTAAGGTATATATTGTATGATGCTAATGTTGAATTTGTTACCCTTAAAGATGAGGTCAGCCTTATCGAAAACTATCTTGATATACAGCGATACCGGGTAAATCGCAATACAGAGATCAGGCTCGAAACCCAGATTTCTGATGAATCGGCAAGGATAGCTCCAATGCTTCTGTTACCTCTTGTAGAAAACTGTTTTAAGCACGGAGTCAGAAAGGAGATAAAGAATACCTTTGTATTAATTATATTGAAATCAGATGAAAATGCTATTAATTTTATGATAGAGAACAGTAAACCTCAAAAGGTTTCTGACGAAAATCAGGATAGAGGGGGAATCGGACTTGATAATATCCGTAACCGGCTTAGGTTGTTATACCCTGATCTGCATAAATTTGAGGTTTATGAAGGTGAAAGGTTATTCAGGGTAAAGATAGAGCTGTTTGATTTGAAACGGGAGGAATGATCATACAGTTCAGTTTACATAAATCTTCAAAAGACTCAAATGAAAATTAAAACCATCATTATTGAAGATGAGCCTGCAGCCCAGAAGGTACTTCAGAAGTTTATCGTCAATACCTCTCTTCTGGAACTGGTTGCCGTATTTTCAAATCCGGTAGAAGCAAACGAATTTCTTGACCGGGAGAAAGTTGATCTAATGCTACTTGATATCAATATGCCCGTAATTTCCGGACTGAGCTTTTACAAGTCTCTTAAGAACCCGCCATTGGTAATATTCACCACTGCATATCCGGAATATGCACTTGAGGGTTTTGAAGTTGACGCTATTGATTACCTGGTAAAGCCTGTTTCTATTGAAAGATTTCTAAAGGCGGTCAATAAGGCTTCGGAATACTTAAAAATCCTCAGACAACCTTCACAACCGGGTCATATCCTCCTAACAGCCGGTAAAAGAGCGCATAAAGTCCCATTTCAGGATATAGCTTTTGTGGAAAGTATGGGCGATTATGTAAAGGTATTTATCAATACGAGACCTCTGGTAGTGCACCAGACACTCCAGGATATGGAGAGGAAACTTCCGGCTGATATGTTTATGCGGGTTCACAGGTCATTCATAATATCACTCAACCATATAAAATATATAGAAGGCAATATGGTTAAAATTGATGAAGTAATGATTCCCGTAAGTGATTCTTACCGGAGGCAATTTATGGACTATATGAGGTATACCTGATATAAATATTATTTGTAATAAACGCCTTCCAATTGTTTATGGCTTCGGAACAGATCCTGCCAGGGGTCATGGTTGCTGCAACCTTGTTAACTGTTTGATTTGCCACGAAATCAGCCATGGGATTTTGACATTTACCAAATAAGTTCCATTAGTTATATGAAAAGATAATTTCAAAATGGATTTTTAGTAGCTTGACTTGGCCCGGGTTCTATCCGAGTCAAAATAATGCATAGTGGACAAGAAATTAATCTGAATTTTATAATATTTGTAAATTGAATATACGGATACAGGTTTTAATAGCGCTATTTGTCCGGTGCTATAGATTATATATTTGAATTATCCAACAATTTCAAAAATGGCAATACTTGATGAAAAAATGGTCGGCAGGATAGTCGAAAAAATGGTTAATCATAAGTATATTTTCAGTGCGGTACTGCGTGTAGAAAACCATGACGGGTCGGTATCCCTGAATGCTGCGGCTGGTGAAATGTCCGGGGATGACCGTTACTATATCGCAAGTGTAACCAAATTGTATATAACTGCCCTGGTTCTGCAACTTATGGACCAAAAAAAGTTAAAGCTCGGAGACAGGATCGGGAAATATCTTCCGGTGGAATTGATCAGCGGCTTACATGTATTCAAAGGAGTCGACTATACTGATGAAATAACTATCAAGCATCTGATATCAAATACCTCCGGAATTCCTGATTATTTTTTCCACCGTCAGCCTGACGGAAAAACCGCTGCTTCGGGGCTGCTTGAAGGGAAAGATGAGCCCTGGCCGCTGGAGAAAACTATCGGCCTGGTTAAGAACCTTACTCCAAAGTTCAGTCCCGGGCAAAAAGGGAAAGCCGACTATTCCGACACCAATTATCAGCTGCTGGGAAGGATAATTGAAACTATAACAGGACAATCAATCCACGAGGCCTTCAGTGAATACATCTTCAAACCGTTGGGCCTTCAGGAAACTTATGTCTACAAAGATATAAACGATGCTTCTCCGGCACCCATCTATTACAAGTCCAGGAAACTGCAGATTCCACAGTACATGACTTCAGTATCCCCGGAAGGGGGGATAGTATCTACCACAGCTGAATCAATGATCTTTCTTAAAGCTTTCTTTGGCGGCCGCTTTTTCCCGCAAGCATATATTAATGAGCTTAAAGAATGGAATTTTATATTCGGTCCCGGTATGTTTTATTATGGTATCGGACTGGAAAAATTATTTGTACCCCGTATTATGACACCATTCAATCCTCCGGGAGAAATTCTGGGATTTTGGGGACAAACTGGATCGTTCGCCTTTTTCAATCCCCGGAGCGGATTATATTTCTCGGGAACTACCAACCAGATTGGCGGTGCTGGCCACCAGGCAGCCGGTAAGGCAATGTTTAGGCTGATAAAGCACAAATTAAAGCGGTAACGAGAAGGATGGTTATTAATGATAAGAGCTTTTTTATGCTCCGGTAATAAAAGCAAATACAAAATCACCGATTTACGAATTGATGGTACCATTTTGAGGCGGCATCAGAGGTGACCTGTCAACTATAAGTTTGCTAACTTAGTGGGAAGTAACCGGGTGGAAAACTTCGAAGAGTAAGAAAGAAAAGCATATCAATAATTTCTGACACAACCTTTCAGATTTTATAAAAAAATATGACGTAAAATTGCGTTATTTCAAAATATGACGTATATTTACGTCATATTAATCCCACAATTCCAGGGTTTAACCGGAAATATTGATAGGATTAAAGTATGCTTTTCTGATTGTTAATAAGTGGCTTTTGCCTTACCAGTATACAAAATAATAATATGGCGACAACAAAAGGAGAATTATTTGAAAATGAACTACAGGAAAAGGCTTCCCTGTTTAAGGCGCTCGGTCATCCTGCAAGGCTTGCTATACTAAAATATCTTGCAGATATAAAGACATGCATTTCCGGTGATATTTCCGATGAACTGCCCCTGAGCCGAACCACTGTCAACCAGCATCTTAAGGAGCTGAAAAAAGTGGGGCTGATCTCGGGCACAGTTTCGGGAGTTAAAACCAATTATTGCATTAATCACCAAAGAATTGAATGGCTTGAGAAAACCCTCTCATCATTTGTTGATGAGCTTAAAACAGATCCGGCTTCAATCTCATCAGAAAATGATTGTTGTTGATCTTTCTGCTGCAAACAGCAATTTATCAGATGAGTTACCCCCGATAGTTTCAATGAAATAAAACTGACCAATAAATTAATTTAAAATTTTAGTTATGAAAATTCTTATCCTTTGCACCGGAAATTCCTGCCGCAGCCAGATGGCTCATGGCTTTATGGAATCTTTTGACAACCGGCTTATTGTCCGCTCGGCCGGTACAGAAGCCTCAGGCAGACTCAATGAAAAAGCAGTTGAAGTCATGAAAGATACCGGCATAGATATAGGTCACCACACCTCCGATTCGGTGGAAAAATACCTGGGTGAGGAGTGGGACTATGTGATAACCGTATGCGGGGGAGCAAACGAAAATTGCCCGGTGTTTATGGGGAAGGTTAAGAACCGGCTGCACATCGGGTTTGATGACCCATCACATGTAACCGGTTCCGAAGAGTACATTCACAGTGAATTCATCAGGGTGAGGGAGGAGATAAGAGAGGGTTTTTATAAGCTCTACATGGAAGAAATTAAGCCACAATTGTAAGTTAATCATCTAATACATATTCTCCATGAATCAGAAAAACATTAAAGAAATAGTAAATCAGAAATACAGTCTTATTGCCCGGAAATCTGCTGATTCCGTCGACAAAACCTCCTGTTGCGAACCTTTGTCCTGCTGTTCAGATCCCGATTATACTATTTTCAGCGAAAGCTATGAAAAACTTGAAGGCTATAGCCCTGAGGCTGATCTCGGTCTGGGTTGTGGCATACCAACAGAATTTGCAGGTATAAAAACCGGCGATCATGTTCTTGATCTTGGTAGTGGAGCGGGTAATGATTGCTTCGTTGCAAGATCTCTAACAGGAGAAACAGGAAGAGTTACCGGACTGGATTTTTCTGATGATATGCTTGCCAGAGCAAATAAAAATGTCGAAAGGCTGGGATTTACGAATGTTGATTTTGTTAACGGTGATATTGAGCAGATGCCATTTCCGGATGGGCAATTTGATGTCATTGTTTCAAATTGTGTTTTGAATCTTGTTCCTGACAAACCAGCGGCCTTTTCGGAAATGTTGCGCGTACTGAAACCGGGAGGCCATTTTTGTGTTTCCGATGTGGTTGTCGAAGGTGAGATGACTGAAAGACTCCGGGTCAATGCCGAAATGTATGCAGGATGTGTTTCCGGTGCGCTCAGGTTTGACGATTACCTGGAAACAATTTCCGGTAGTGGATTTATGGACATACGGGTGTACAAGAAAAGAAAACTTGAAATTCCTGAGGGCATACTACATAAAGTGCTCGATGAGAGAGAATTGCTTGATTATAAGAGCGGGGTTTCCGGACTCTATTCGGTTACTGTTGGCGCCTCGAAACCGTCTTTTGATACCTTGAAAGAGATTACCAGTTGACGGTTTTTATGAATTTCAAACGAACACAGGCTCAAAAAAAAGAACATGGCTGATCCTTCTTCACCTGAATAAATATTAATAACCTTTTCAATTTTGGTTAAATGACTGATTCAATTAAGAAAGTTGTACTTCCCGATGAACCTGAAAAATCTATCGGACTCTTCGAAAAATACCTGACAATCTGGGTTGCACTTGGAATTCTGGCTGGCATAGGCATCGGCCATTTTGCAGGCGATAGTATACAGATTATCTCCAGCCTTGAGATAGCCAGGGTTAATATACCCGTTGCAATATTGATCTGGCTGATGATCTATCCTATGATGCTTCAGATAGATTTTTCGAGTATCAGACAAATACGAAAAAAGCCCCGTGGCATTGTATGGACGGTATTTATAAACTGGCTGAT
>CAYQXY010000037.1:14054-53659 GCA_964421595.1 uncultured Bacteroidales bacterium
GATACTTACACTGGTGGTAAACTGGTTAATAAAACCCTTTACAATGGCATTCTTCGCATGGATATTTTTCGAGAAAATCTATTCTGCATGGATTGACCCTGCCCTTGCGGGCGAGTATATAGCCGGTGCCATCATTCTGGGTGCAGCTCCCTGTACCGCTATGGTATTTGTCTGGTCATACCTTTCCGACGGCGACCCCAACTATACACTTGTGCAGGTCTCGGTAAACGATTTGATAATTCTCGTGGCGTTCATACCTATAGTCGGATTGCTGCTCGGAATAACCGACGTGGTTATTCCCTTTGATACTCTTGTGGCAAGTGTTGTGATTTTCGTGGTTGTACCTCTTGTTGCCGGAGTCATCACCCAGAAGATACTGATGAAATCAAAAGGTGAAGAGTGGTTCAAAAAAGTATTTCTACCTAAACTGAAGCCGGTAAGTATAATTGCCCTCCTGGTAACCCTTGTCCTGCTTTTTGCCTTCCAGGGCCAGAATATCCTGAGTAATCCGCTTATAATCCTGCTTGCTGCCATACCCCTGGTAATACAGACCTATTTTATCTTTTTTCTGGCCTGGTTCGGTGGAAAGAAGTTGAAATTGCCATATCCGGTATGCGCCCCTGCTGCTATGATCGGTGCAAGTAACTTTTTTGAACTTGCTGTGGCTGTTGCAATCGCCCTGTTCGGACTGCAATCGCCGGCCGCACTGGTTACGGTTGTAGGTGTACTTGTGGAAGTACCCGTTATGCTTTCGCTGGTGGCTTTTGCCAACAGACAGAAGTATTGAAATATGATATTACATATTTTCTGGTGCTTTCGAAGTGTTGTTTTATCAGCGATCCGGAATTCTTGTTCTATTCAATAGCCGCACTAACTTCGGTCCACAAGGTTTTATTGCAAACTGGACTCTGGAGTGCCCGGTGACCGAACTGGATTTATGAGTATTTCACTTCGTGGAACAACATTAAGATGATTGACGCGGAGTACCAGATTCGTTGCCGGAAAGTTACCTCGAATTAAATAATATCAAAGGTGAACTTTGCGAATTGTTTGTTTTCGTTATTGCTCCTTCCTCACTCTATAATGCGGTTCTGCAAATATTTTGTGTGTGACCGATTCTGTGTGGCATGAAGAACACTGCATCTTTCCATTAGTGTTGTTGAGTTTTCCTGTATTACCATGACATGTCATACACTCCCTGACATTCTGGCTGTCGTGTCCGGCTGTGACATATGTATTTCCTGTATACTGATTCAGAATTTCGACAGTTCTCATTGCAACATCACCGGTCAGGCGCCGGCATCTTTCAACGCGCTCATCTCCATCTGGTTTATATCCCGATTCTTTTACCCAACTCGTTACAGAAGCATGACATAGAGTTGATTCAGCGACAGAGGTGGGTGGGGTGAAATCAAGCTCTGCTGTCAGGGGGGTCAATACAGGGAATGCATTGTTTTCATACCACCTGAAAAGCCCGGCGATCAGGGTATCCTGGGCAGATTTTCCCTCCACGAGCAAACCGATTAGAGCAGCAGCCCCGTTAAGGGCACCGCATACAGTACCATAACTTCCTATACCACTGCGTCCATATTTCATCATGTGGTATGGAAAAGAGGCAAAGGGTTCGCCATATTTATCAGCTAACTGAACCAGGACACTCTTAAAAACAGCATACATGCAACTTCCTTCAGGGTATAAGCTGTAAGCCATATCACCTGTTACAGCAGGGTCTAAAGAAGAATATGCCCAGGGAGAGTCTGAAGGGTTATATTCCAGCTTCACCGGATGTTCCATCGGTTGTGTTTCAGCCTTAAAGATGTTCCCGAGAGTATAAGCACCTACTCCACTTCCCGCGACTACACCGGCAAAAATTTTCATTGCTTTACGTCTGTCCATTATATTTCGAATTCAGGTTTTACAATAAAAAGCCGTTAAATATAAATTGAAAAGTTTATTTTAATTTATGATAAAAAACATTCTAATCTCTATAAGCCTGAATGAAAATATTGGTGACTCTGCCACCACCAATAAAACCTGTTGGTTTAGTTTTCATTGTTAATGGTTTTTGGGTTTATATTTTCAATAAACGGTTTCGCCCGATATGTTAAATATGAAAATATCCGCTTTATGTACCGCGTTCTCTTTATTCCTTGTTAACTGTACCGGGTTTAATGATTTGCAGCCGCTGCCTTATATACTGTTCACCATATTAATGATTTATGAATCATTAATAGACAAACATCCATATATAAAATCAAGTTCGTAAGCATACGAACAAAGATTGAAAAAGTTTTACAAAAAACCAAGAAATTTAAATGGTTGTTGCAATGGTTGTTTAAGTTTAAGTTGCCAACCACATTGGTTAGGGTGGCGCGAGTGCTTGTGCACTGAAATGGTTTCTCAGATATATTTTGTTAATCGCCGGTCATGTCACTGCCATCAGTAATAATTGGCGGAGAATATAAAAGGCAGATACAAGCCGGATGATCAAATCTGGTACTATTCTGACTCATCAGGCAGCTTACTGAAAAAGTTGATTAATGTAATTGAGCAGATAATTTTTTTCACCTTTGTTTATGGCTAATGTTTATTTTGTGTTATTAGTCTTTTTTATTTCCAGGAAACCATTGAAAAACTGTAAGCTGCAGGTATATGAACTGTGAGAATCTGTTGTCGGATATGCTCTGTATAATCTTCATGGATTCTCCCGGAACGAAGAAGCAGTAACCAAGTTCGGCTGACCAACCCTCTCCTGGCCTGTAACTCATAACAAGATCGTTCTCCCAGCCAAGGTGTTTTGATCGGGAAGTGTTCTGGTTTGTTTCTGCTAGTCTGAAGAGATGGAAAGTATTCTTGAAATTGATTGATCCTGAAGGGGTGTAGTTAAAGTATATATAATGATCTGCAACTCCTCCCTGACCGGTGTCCGGACCGGTATTGCTGAAATAGTCCATGAGTCCCAGATGCATATGCCGCGCTCCATAAAACAAATTAAAAAGGTTATCTTCCGTTGAGGCCGGATCAGTGGTGCTGTTTCCCGAAAGATAACTAAACCCTGCTCCGGGACTTAGTGCTCCGGTTTTCCATGATGCATCAGCTGCCATAAGATATGCAGAGATTTTTTGTCCTCGCTGATTTTTTCCATATTGATAATAAAGGTTGCTGGCAAGTTCAAAGTTTAATCTGTTGTATATTGGACGAAACCCTGATGTATGAGTGAAATACATCTTGTTGCTTGCAACACTTTCTGTATATCCTGCAGAAATATGGAGTAATGACATCTTAAAATCGTCAGTCAGGGGCTTTTCAAGCCAAAGATAATTAAGAGATTTAATGCGGTCGGGGGGGTAGTAATTATTATGTCTTGCTGAGCCAATTGAGTTCCATGATGCGCCCAGATGAAAATTCCAGTTGCCGGGATTCAGCATGGCAACAACTGCATCGTACGCTAAACCCTGCTGATTCCAGTTACGTGAAGACAATAGCCATTCATTGTCATATTCAAGTGGTTGCCTTCCGATCTTCAGCCTGGCCGAGTTGCTTAGCTTTAATAAAACATTTGCCTCGAAAAGCTCGACAGAGGCTTTGTCACCAAAAACACCTGTGGCGCTGCTAACCTGCTCATCACCCCATATCCTGACATCCTGCGGAGTGATTCTCAGTATGAATTGCTCCGATTCCCAAATTATACCCAGCCTTGTCCTTTGTGAAATGAAAGCAGCCGGCACCGATCCCTTCGGGGCAAGCTTCTGGTACCCGTCTCTAATTTCAAACCTGGGTCTTAGTTGAGCTTCAATTTGAGGCTGAGCATTTAATGAGGTTAAGGAAAAGGAGAAGAGTACCAGGGCCTGAATCGAATGCCATAAAGTATTGCAGTGCATATGATCGCTAATTGGTTAAGATTATTTCGATCCGCTATCTTCCTTTTATAAATCAGGATTCGCCAATTTAGACCTCATTACTACGGGGAAATGTATATAAGATAAGACAAAAAAACAACTGGCGGCAAATCAATTTTATTTTTGAAATGGTTTAGTGAAAAAGTATCTGTTGTGATATTATCCTGCTATTTTTTCACTGACAGGTCCAGGTATTGTTAGCTATTATGATATCAGCAGTTATTTTAGTCAGATTCTGCCAGCGGCTCTATCCCCGAAAGGGTGGGGACCACTGGAATAATTGTTCCGTCAGGATTGAATTCCATTTTGTCGAAACAGACCTCCCGGTGGAAGCCGGCACTGCGACCCATTTTTATACCTTCAGGCCTTGTGAACCTGTGATATATAATGTACCAGCTATCGGTTCCGGGTACCTGCAGGACACAGTTGTGGCCGGTGCCGTATATCTCCTGTGACGGATCTTTGGCCAGTATCAGGTTGTTTTCAGGTATTGTGAATTCGCCCATGGGTGAATCTGACATTGCATATCTTACCCGGTAATCTTCGTCTCTTGTATCATTCTCTGACCAAAGGAAGTAATATATCCCGTTACGGTAAAATACTTCTACGCCTTCGCGGAAGGTGCCGTCAGCAGGAGTCATGACCTTGAGAGTGGACAGATCCAGGGTGGTCATGTCAGGATTGAGTTCAGCTCCTGCAAGGTAGCCATTCCCCCAGTAAAGATAATCCTGCCCTGACACGGGATCGCGGAAAACATCAGGGTCAATCTCCTGTCCGCCACTTATTCCATCCGGCTTCCAGTCAATAAGTGGTTTTCCAATATCTTTAAAAGGTCCTGCTGGGCTATCTGATACGGCAACACCTATCTTTTGTGCCGCCGTAAAATAATAGAAGTACCTGTATTCTCCGTCAATAACTCTTTCGGCGGCTGCAGGAGCCCATGCATTTCGGGTTCCCCAGGGAACATCCCCCGGAAGGTCAAGTATTACACCTTCATCGGTCCAGTTCACCAGGTCAGTTGAAGAAAAGGTCTTGAAATAGGAGCCCCCCCAGTTAAGGTATCCGTCTGATGTGGGGTAGAGGTAATACTTGCCGGTATTCTCCGAGTAAATGATCTCCGGGTCAGCATAATAACCCTCCAGAACCGGATTGTTATCAATACTTGCGCTTACGTCCCAGCTTTTTTCTCCGGCTGCCTGCAGCCTGACAGTGTATCTGACGGGGCCTTCTGAAAAATCCTGAGGTCCTTGGGGACTGATATCTGCATTAAAAAATGAACTGAACCGGGGATCAAGGTTTGCCAGGTCAGTGCCGTTTTTTACCGGAAGGTAGATCGTGTTTTTCGTATTGTCAAAGACTGTATTGATCGTTTTTACATTTTCTGAGCCAATTGTGGTAATGCCAAGATCTTCAACGGACCCCCAACTGCTGATAAGCAGTTCCATTTCACTGTTAGTCACAGGAATTACTGTGCCATGCCGGGGGTGGAAGTTCATTGTAATCGCCTCGTCTATAATGCTGAAATTCTCCAGGTCGGCAGACCTGGTAAACTGGTAACTGCCCCGCATATATACATCATACATCAGTATGTACTCATCAGAATCAATTAACCTGAAAACACATGACCCTTCAACCGCTTCATTAGTTTGCTGCAGATATTCATCGTGCATTGTATAACCTTCAGTCAACCGGTCTGATGTAGCTTTTTTGATGCCATTGCCATGTCCCTCGGTCTTGAAGAACAGATGATAAATGCCGTCTTTGTAAACTATATCACCATCTATGCATGACTTGCTTTCGGGATGGTAAAATAGTTGTTCAGGTTTGGTTGCAAGGGAGGTGAAGTCATCATTGGCATATGCGTAATAGATTATATCGTACCCTCCCGGCTGGAGCATAGAAAAATAGACCATATATCTGCCAGCCTCATCATCGTAAAATGTCTGTGGAGCCCAAACACGTGTGACATCATTGAATTCACTGAACAGATCTGGTATATTCACTCTTGACGTGGTCCATGTAACCAGGTCATCCGATTTAAGAAAGACCATGCCGGTATTTGTCCATCCGTCATCAGGAACATAGAGGTCGGTAAGAACCATATAAAACTTACCATCAGGTCCGCGCAAAATATGTGGATCACGCACACCGCCTCTTGAACTGATAGTGTCCGGAGCGATTACCGGCTGATTTCCATTCAGCGCCACCCAGTTAAAGCCGTCAGGGCTGATTGCAAAATGAACTGCCTCCTGACCCGGACCGTTCCCGGTAAAATATGCAAACAGGTAGGCTGAGTAATCTTCATCTCCCTGACTGCAGGAGTGGAAGCATAATATTATCGATAGGATTAGCAGCGATTTAATAAGATATTTCATCGGCATAATAAATAAGTGATAATCTGATTATAAGTAAGTTACAATTAATGGTCTCGTGGTCGCTACGGATGGATCACCCATTCTTTATTCGTTTCTTTTTGTGTGCCCTGGTTAGAGGGAGATTCATCTGAATAAGCATTGTTAACAGATTAATATGAGTATGTTACATTTCCCTTTATTTCTTTTGCACTAATAATGTCAGAATGACGGCGTAACTCCCTTTTTAAGTATAATATTCCCATATTTGGCCGTTTCGCCTGTCATTACCACGGCAAAAGCACTTTTAGTACGTTCGTAAAAAGCGATCCGGTCAATGCGCTCAATGGGAGCCACATCGGGGTTGGTTCTGTGGATGGCTCGCAGGTAACTTTGTTCAACTTCCGGATCAAGCGTATCACCTTCAACGGCAGCCATCATTGCCAACGGGTGGGGAACGTAACTGTCGAGCTCAAACAGCGGCAGTATGGCAGCAAGTAAATCGGGGATGCGTAATCCATCTGCCCGTAAAATTTTATGATTAAATGTCTCACCCGGGAAATGGGCATCGGCCAGAACTATTTCATCGCCATGCCCCATTCGGGACAAAAGAGCCAGAAGATCGGGACTGATTAACGGAGAAATTCCTTTTAACATATTTAGTTATATAACAGGTTAAAAATCGTTTTAGGCTTTAATTTACATCTGAATAAAGTGATGTTATTATGTTTATTATAAGTAAGTTATATGTCCATGTGACGTGGTTGCCACGGATGGATCGCCCATGCTTTATATATTTCTTTTTGTGTGACCCGGTTCGCGGGAGATTCATCCCGGAATTTACAGGATCTAAGATAGCAAAGAAGTATTAATTTACACATCAAACGTAATTGTCAGTTTTTACTTTTATTCTATTAAATTAAAATCCTTATTATTCATAATTAAAACCCATTACCTTTGCAGCTTTGGCGAAATTTCAAGAAAACACTTACTACTTTACATTTTATTGCTGATTACTCCCGGTTGTTATCTGAAACAGGTAATAAAGTTCAGGATGCTATATGGATGTCCGGGTTCAAATCGCCTCCACAGGCTATAGGTGCAGAGGCGGATTTAATAAATCGGGAAGCCAGACAGGGTAACATAAAAGTAATTTTAGATTAATACCAGTATAATGAAAATATACGTTCTTTAGAGTTTAAGCATTGTGGACTGGTAAACCGAGTTGATTTTAAATGAATTTGCAATATAAAAATTTATCTGTATTAATCATTTTTGTCTTTGCCCTGATTCTGCATTCTAATGCATCAGGTCAGTTGTATTCTGTGAGTGGAAGGATTACAGATGCAGAAACAAGCGAGACGCTGGCCGGGGCAAATGTTTATATGCCACACACCCAGTCAGGGGTTATTGCTGATTCTCTGGGGTTTTACTCGATTTTAGTTCAGAAGGGCATGCATAAGATCATTTATTCTTTTATCGGATATGAAAGTGTCGAAATGACGCTTGATGTAGTTGGCGATATGGAAGAAGATGTGAAACTGGGTATAAGTAATTTAGCTCTCAAGGAAGTCGTCGTTTCTGCAATATCTGCCAACAGAAACATAGAACAGACCCGCATGAGCACCATTTCTCTTGATGCTGAAGCATTGAAAAACATTCCCTCCTTCATGGGAGAAGCAGACCTGCTAAAATCGATCCAGCTTCTGCCGGGGGTGCAATCGGCCGGAGACGGAAACACAGGTTTTTTTGTACGGGGCGGAAATGCTGATCAGAATCTTGTTTTATTTGATGGTTCAGTCGTCTACAATCCCTCCCATTTGTTTAACTTCTTTTCCATATTCAATCCCGATGCAATTGAAGATCTTAGCTTATTCAAGGGTGGAATACACCCCTCATTTGGAGGAAGATTGTCATCAGTTCTTGATGTAACAATGAAGGAAGGGAATTTGGAGGAATATGAAGTCTATGGAGGTATCGGGTTAATTGCCAGTCGGATAAGTGCTGAAGGCCCGCTGCAAAGAGGCAAAAGCAGTTTTTTTGTATCAGGACGCAGAACTTACGCTGATATGTTTCTGAAGCTTTCGCGTGATGAGAACCTGCAGGATACAAGGTTGTATTTTTATGATCTTAATGGTAAAATGAATTATGTTATTGATGATCGCAACCGGTTGTATCTTTCAGGATACTATGGAAAGGACTTTACTGCGTTTGGCGACCTGTTTGGTCTTGACTGGGGTAACTCCACGGGTAGTTTACGCTGGAACCGAATATTATCGGAAAGGTTCTCGGGTAATTTATCTATACTGCATAGTGACTATAAGTTCAATATATCAGGCGACATAGGTCCGGCCACCTTCAAATGGAGATCATCTTTAAATAGCATTCACCTTAAAACGGGTTTTAGTTATTTAATCGATGATTTTATCACTTTGAGCTTTGGAGCAGGGAGCATATATCATAATCTTGACCCTGGCAGCATAAATGCCAGTATTGAAGGAGCCTCGATGACAGATATAGATCTGACTGCAAACATTGCCTTTGAGCATAGTTTATATGTAAATGTTGAACAGCGGTTATGGGATAACAGGGTTGCTCTCGAGTATGGTGTGCGGACTTCAATGTTTCAGATAACCGGGCCCGGGAGGCAATATAATTATGACAGGTCAGATTTTTATAACTGGGTTGTTTCTGATACGTTAAACCTGTCAGGAGGAATGTTCTATGATAGTTATCCGGGACTTGAACCGAGACTTGGAGTAAGGTTATTAATTGATGAGCGGAGTTCCGTAAAAGTCAGCTACAACAGAATGATCCAGTATATCCAGCAAGCCCAAAGTGCCCAGTCGGTCGCACCGTATGACGTATGGTATATGACAAGTAACAATATCCCTCCACAGATAGCCAATCAGATAGTGGCCGGGTATTTCAGGAATCTGCAATCTGACAGATTTGAGACATCGGTTGAGGTTTATTATAAGGATATGGATAATATTTCCGATGTAATTGACAATGGTGATATTCTGGGAAATGAATTTTTTGAAGGACAACTTCGCACAGGAGATGGCTGGACATACGGGGTTGAGGCACTTGTCAGGAAGAATGCCGGTCGCCTGAATGGTTTTGTAGGTTATACCTGGGCCAGATCAATGCGCAGGATTGAGGGAATTAACAATGGCAGGCCATATAACTCTCCAAATGACAGGCGGCATGACCTTAGTATATCTGGTGGATATGAGTTAACACCTGCAGTTAGCTTCTCCATGAATTTTATATATTCAACCGGGAGAGCCTTCACATTACCTGTAGGGAAGATGTCATATCAGGGAGCTTACGCTCCAATTTATGCAGAAAGAAATTCAAACCGGCTTCCCGGATATCACAGACTTGACCTCGCTGTAGCGTATAATACAGGAACCAACAGGAACAAACGTTTTGAAAGCAGCTGGAATTTTTCGATATTCAATGTTTATGGCAGGGTAAACCCAATATCTGTTTCATTTGCAGAAAGTCCGGAAACACCTGGTGTGCCCAGGTCTTCCTTTTTTTATATTCCCGGCCCGGTTCCGGCTGTTACCTGGAATTTTAATTTTTAATAAACTGACAACTGAATGATATATGCATAAATACTTTAAGAGGATCAGGGTTTTAATGTTTGTATTAGTGATCGTCACTGTTTCCTGTGAAAAGGAAGTGGTTCTTGATTTATACAGCCCTGCTGAAAGCTTCCTTATAGTTGAAGGTGACATAGATGACCGGCTTGCAACTCAGTGGATCAGGCTTACAAGTTCAAGTTCTTATTATGACCAGACACCTGCTCCGCCTGTCAGCAATGCAATGGTAACAATTTCGGATGGTGAAACTGACTATTACTTCAGGGAGAGCCGTGAAGATAGTCTGAAAGGCTACTATTTAAACAGCGCCTTAAGCAGTAACCTGAAAGAGGGTATTTATTACCTTAAGGTGGAAATTGAAGAAGAAATTTATAATTCTCAAAGTGAATTCAAAACTTCACCCGTTATTGATTCAGTAACGTTTGATCTTAATATCTTTTCAAGACTTGGAATAACAGCTGATACAATTTTCGATATTTCAATACATTTTACCAACATAGACGGAAATGATATCTACTTTCTTACTAATCTATATATAAACGGCCGGCTCAGGACAGTCAGACCACAAGACAAAACGATTTTTCGTGGAGAGGATCTTACAGATTATGTTTCGCTCGCTGTAAATACAATCGAAAGAGGTGATATTGATGACGGAGATTTGGTGACTGTTGAAATCAGGAGTATATCTATGGGACAGTATGATTTTTACAATGATTTTTTTTCGCAGACAAGCCTTTCCGGAAATCCTTTTGCCGGAGCGCCACCAGCAAACATACCGACAAACCTTAGTGAAGGTGCACTTGGTTTCTTTCAGGTATCATCTTCTCAAATCATTGAAAGGGAATTTACAAGTTCTTGGGAGTAGCCCTTTATATAAAAAACTCAATATCATATCGTTGTATGAGATGCTCGCAGATATAAATAACCTATCCTGAGATTTATTATCATTTTTGAGAACCCTTGTTATTTTTCATGCTTAAATTTGCTGAAACCCCGTTTTCTGCTTATATTGGCCGCATTGTGAATATCATACGGGTTCCGGTAATTCCTCCTGATTACCATTGATTTAATATGAATATCCATGGGAGAAAACTACAACGAAGGAATGGAAGGAGCAGATAATACAGGTGAACCTGCAGTATCTGCTAATATTGTTGATCAGAGATGGCGCAGCCTGTTGCGAATTTTGCAATATAAATCAGAAACAGTAAACGACCTTCTCGATTATACCCTTAATGAGGCAATAACACTTACCTGCAGCAAGATTGGCTATATCTATAATTATGATGAACAACGACGGGAACTAGTGCTGAATTCCTGGTCAGGAAATGTGATGAGGGAGTGCCAGGTTGATAATCCTGCAACCTGTTACGAACTTGATAAAACAGGTTTGTGGGGTGAAGCAGTCAGGCAGGGAAAACCAATTATAATTAATGATTACCAGTTGCCCGATACTCTGAAAAAAGGAATTCCCAAAGGTCACATTAATCTTCATAAATATTTAACCTTACCGGTGTTTGCAGAGGGAACAATTGTAGCCGTAATTGGGGTAGCCAACAAGGAGACCGATTATGATCAGACTGATGTTTTGCAGTTACAATTACTTATGGATGCTGTTTGGAAAGTGGTAGAACAAAAGCATGCCAGGGAGAATGAAAGGAAGGTCAGGGTTGAACTGCAGGAAAGAGTAAAAGAGCTAAGCTGCATATCTGCAATAGGGGAGAATATGCAAAAAGACCTTCATATAAATGACTTTTGTCTGATGGTTATCAACCACATTAAAAAGGCAATGAGTTACCCGGAAACTGTAAAACCTGTTATTGAATATGATGGAAAACTATATTCAGGATTTGACGATACGTGCGAAAGCAATAACTTCATTCAAGCCAGTTTAATATGTGCCGGGAAAAAATTCGGAAATCTGAAGGTTTATAACCCTGAAGACATGCCTTTTATTCTGCCTGAGGAACAAAATCTGATTGATACAATAGCCAGAATGGCCGGGATGTGGTTTAACAGAAAGGAGTCAGTAACAGATCTGCGACACAGGGAAGAGGATCTGTTTATTACACTGCGATCGATCGGGGAGGGTGTTATAGCCACTGATACTGAAGGCAGAATAGTAAAAATGAACCCTGTAGCTGAAAGGCTTACTGGCTGGAACTTCTCAGAGATATCAGATAAATATCTAAAGGAACTTATACCATTGATCGATGCAGGAACACGTACAAAGATAGAGCATCCTGTTAATAAAGTTTTGAAAACCGGTCAAACCATTGAGTTGACCAACCATACACTTTTAATAAGCCGGGATGGGACAGAACGTCAGATATCTGATAATGCCTCTCCTATTTTAGATGACCATGGAAATCTCCGGGGTGCAGTATTTGTATTTTCTGATGTTACAGGACAGTACGAAATTTTGGAGAAGCTTAGGAAAAGCGAAGTAAAATACCGGCTTTTAGCCGAGAAAACTCTGACAATACATTGGGAATATAGTATTCAACTTGACCGGTGGACTTATATGGCTCCTCAGGTTAAGAGGATTTTGGGTTATGAACCGGCGGAATGGTCAGATTACCAGTTCTGGCTTGACCGTATTCATGAGGATGACAGGGAATCTGCGCATAAATATTGCAGTGAATGTATACAAAAAGGAGAAGATATTGTTTTTGAATACAGGTTCCTTAAAAAGGATGGAAGTTATGCATGGCTGCTGGATGAGGTAAATATTTGTATGGAAAAGGGGAAGCCTGTAAAACTTTGGGGCTCGATAAGAGATATTACAAGCCGTAAACTAAAAGAGGAGTCAACGAAGGAGATCGAAGAAATTTACAGGACTGCTTTCAGGACAAGTCCTGATGCAATCAATATCAACAAGCTTGACGGGCTTTATGTTGATATTAATGAGGGATTTACAAGGCTAACCGGATACTCCCGGAATGATGTGATCGGGAAATTATCATCAGAAATTGACATCTGGAAAATACCTGCAGACAGGGAAAAGCTAATCAGGGGACTGGAAACTAATGGTTTTGTCGAAAACCTTGAGTCAGTTTTCAAATGCAGGGATGGTTCATTCAAGACTGCGGTAATGTCGGCCAGCATAATAACCATTAAGGATGAACCACATATATTATCTATTACCCGGGATATCTCATTAAGAGAGCGGTTGGAGAAGTTAAGGAAGGTTCAGTACCATATTGCCCATTCAGTAATGACATCGGAAAGTCTGAGAGAACTTTATGATATTATCTGGAGAGAGCTGAATACTATATTTGATACATCAAATTTTATTATAGCGTTTTATAACGAGAACACCGGAATGATATCTGCGCCTTTTGAGAAATCTGAAAAAGCCCACCCTATGGAATGGCCGGTAGACAAATCTCTGTCCGGAATTGTCATTAAAGAGAGAAGATCACTATTGTTAAACAGGCAGGAGATTAAGGAACTTGCAGATTCGGGAAAAATTAAATTTATTGGTTCACGATCGGAGAAATGGCTGGGGGTTCCGTTATTTACAGGTGGGAATGTGACCGGGATTATTATAGTCCAGAGTTATACCGATCCGGATGCCTATGATGAAACAAGTGTGGAATTTCTGGAGGCAATCGCAAGCCAGGTATCTATCTATATCGAGAGCAAGCATAATCAGGAAAGGGCAATGAAACTTTCCAGGGCTGTTGAGCATAGCACCATAAGCATTGTGATAACTGATATCAACAGCAACATAGAATATGTCAATCCGCAGTTCTTAAAACTTACTGGCTACACTGCCGATGAGGTAATCGGACAAAATCCCCGAATATTGCAGTCCGGTGAGCATAGTAAAGCTTTTTACAGGGAGCTCTATGACACTATCCTGTCGGGTAAGGACTGGCAGGGCGAAATGCTAAACAAGAAAAAAAACGGTGAGCTTTTCTGGGAAATGGGGCTCATATCACCGGTTTTTAATAAGAAGGGAGAAATTATCAACTTCATAGGAATCAAAGAAGATATAAGTGAGAAAAGGAAATTAATGACAGAGCTTATTGCTGCCAAGGAAAAAGCAGAAGAAAGTGACCGGCTAAAAACGGCATTCCTTGCTAATATGAGCCATGAAATCAGGACTCCTATGAACAGTATTGTCGGTTTCTCCGGTCTGCTTAAACGCAACAAACTTGATCCAGAGAAAAAAACAAGGTATATAGACACAATTAATGCCAATGCCAGTCATCTACTCGGGTTGATTGAAGATTTGCTTGATATTTCACAGATAGAATCAGGCAATATTAAAATATCTGAAGAAATTGTATATATCCGGCAGTTATTTGAAGATCTGCAAAAACGATTCCAACCAATTAAACCCGGAATCGAAATAAAATTTGTCATAGAAGGTGTGCAATCTTTTTTTGCTGACAAACTTAAACTGAACCAGATTTTGTCTAATCTTCTGGGCAATGCCATTAAATTTACTCTTACCGGCCAGGTTGAATATTCTGTTAGGAAGGAAAAAGATTTGCTTTTATTCAATGTGCGGGATACAGGAAGCGGGATAATGAAAAAGGATATTGTAAGGATCTTTGATCGTTTTGCCCAGGGCCAGAACTCAGTATGGACCAGCAGGAGTGGTACCGGACTGGGATTGGCACTTGCTAAAGCCTATGTGGAAAAAATGGGAGGTGAAATTGGTGTGGACTCTGAATGGGGCAAGGGGAGTACGTTCCGGTTTAGTCTGCCGTATAAGGATCCTGAATTGAAGGATAGCGAAATCATTGGTTCTAAAGACAGACCAGGTTCATCTGACCGAAAAAAAATTCTCGTTGTAGAAGACGATCCATCTTCATTCATGCTAATTGAGCAGATTTTCGAAGGTATCGAAAATGAGCTGGTTCATGCATCCAACGGCAAGGAAGCCGTCGATCTGTTTAATAATAATAATTTTGACCTGATAATAATGGACATAAACATGCCGGTCATGGGTGGGCTTGAGGCTACCCGTATTATAAGGGAATCAAATTCAGAAATTCCCGTTATAGCAGTTTCTGCTCATGCTTTTAAAGTTGATCGAGCTATGGCATTCGAATCAGGTTGCAATTATTATTTAACAAAACCAATTAAGATAAACGATTTGTTGCAACTGGTTAGACGGATCCTTAATTAAGAAACAATTCTGTATAGGTTACGTATCATTCTGAAATCCGGGTTTCCTTTACTGTTTTAGGGTGAGCTGGATCTATACCGTGATATGTTGGGTTAATCAATTCCTCATTAGAGTTTGTTACAACTGAATAGTTGATCTGGCACCACTATGCAGGTGCCATTATTTAAATTTTGAAAACGATATTATCAGATTGATGGAGAGTAACATAATTAATAAGCATTTTTTGCCTGAAGAAGACAGGGTAAGGATTGCAGGAGAGTTTTCAGAAAATGCCTACTGGGAGTGGTTACCCTATCTCCGTAGTTTTAATTATTGCAGATTTTTTCCTGAAATGCTTGGTTACAGCAGAGAGGAATTGCCTGAAAAACTTTTTGGCTGGCTGAGACTTATCCACCCTGATGATAAGAAGAAAGTATTTGAGTTTATTGTAAAACTTTTCAGGAAAAAACAGCCTGTAAGTTTTGAATGCAGAATCAGGTGTAAAACCGGAAACTGGAAATGGATTCATACAAGGATAAAATCCATCAATAATAAAGCCAACAGGAGAAGTTTCAAATTAATAGGCGTAAATGTGGCGATTGAGAGAGAAAAGCAGTTTGAGGCTGATCTTATTTTGAATAAGAAAAGGCTTACACTGCTTTTGGAGAATTTTCACCAGGGTATTCTGATGGAAGGAAGTGACAGGAAAATAATTTTCGTAAACATATTTCTAAGAAAGATGTTCCGCATTCCTTTCGACTATAATCTTACCGGAATTGATTGTTCGGTTACTGCAGTACAATCTGCACGGCTATTTAATGATCCTGAAGGATTTCTCTCGGGCATAAATAAATGCATTGAATCCGGTGAACCTTGTTTTGGCGAAGAACTGCATCTGACAGACGGACGCATTTTTGAAAGGGACTTTCTTCCGGTGAAGACAATGAAAAATTCTCATGGGAATTTCTGGATTTACCGGGATATAACGGAAAGGAAAATTGCAGAAAGGAAGAATAATGCTCTTTCAGAACAAAATATTCTGATGGCAGAACTGGGTTTCAGGCTGGTGGGTAGTAACAACCCTGATGAAGTATTTCAGTTACTTCTCCGGCAACTTTCACTTGTGCTTCCTGATGTTATCATTATAGCTGTAAAATACCATGCTGATGGAATTAATGCACAGGTATTTGATTATAAAATCCCCAAGAATTTTAAACTTCCCGATTCCTTTAAACGGATTAAAATTGATCTTAAAAAACGAAGCTTTAAAAGAATTCCTGAAACTGAGCAACATTATAACCCTCAGGTATTTAAGAAAGTTGAGAACGGGATTTCGGAATTAATGGGCCCATATTATCCTGAGGAACTTGTTGAAGAAGCGGTAGAATGGATAGGACCTCATGAGATCTACGATATTGGCATCTCCGTCAGGGATTGCTATTATGGAAATCTTAACTTCATATTTCCGGAAAAGAACCGGGAGATAAATCATTCACTGATTGAAGCCATAGTTTATCAGTGTTCAATAGCAATTTCACAGCTGGATGCTTATGAAAAACTTGCTGTTGCAATGGAAAAGGCCGAGGAGAGTAACCGGTTAAAATCAGCTTTTCTGGCCAATATGAGCCATGAAATACGCACTCCCATGAATGGAATTGTCGGGTTTGGGCATCTCCTGAAGTCTCCCGGACTGGATGAAGAAAGGATCAGCAAATATGTTGAGGTTATTAACTGCAATGCCACCCATCTGCTCAGCCTGATTAATGACATTATGGATATATCTAAAATCGAATCTGGTGAGATCAAAATAGTAAACAATAAATTAAATATTGACGATATATTCAGTGACCTGAGCCGTATGTTCCAGATTGAAAAGCCTGGGGTGATATTGAAATTTGAACCTCCGAAATTGCCGTTAATTATGGGAGACAGATTAAAGATTACCCAGGTGTTATGCAATCTTGTCAACAATGCCCTTAAATTCACCGATAAGGGATTTGTCAGTTGTTCAGCCAGGCTAAATAATGATATGATCCTTTTTTGTGTTGAAGACACCGGATCAGGCATTAAAGAGAAAGACAAGGAAAGTATATTCGAACGGTTTATTCAGGGTGAACACAAAACATGGATGAGCTGCAGCGGAACCGGCCTGGGACTTGCTATTGCCAGGGCATATGCCGAAATGATGAAAGGAAGGATCTGGTTTGATTCCGAGTGGGGGTCAGGAAGCAAATTCTATTTCACCATACCGTTTTTGCCCGTAGAGTAAGCTTTCACGCTAAGGTTTTGTATTTTAGCTTTATATAAATTGATTGTTCAGAAAATAAAATATTTTCATGAACAAATTATTTTACCTGACGTTATTAGATCAACCTTGACGGGTATAAATAGTACGTTTAACTTTCAATTATTATAATGCTAATTGCTGTTTTTGCCGGATTTTTACTGAGTATCCTTGTACCCGTTGTTCATAAACTGGTACCCCGTATTTCAGGAATAATTTTTTCTCTGTTGCCGGCAGCTCTTTTCTTCTGGTTTCTTTCCTTTCTTCCCCGCCTGGTGCCTCTTGATGGTATTGTATTCACCTACAGCTGGATACCTGCCCTTGGAATTGAAATAAGTTTCCTGCTTGATGGGCTAAGCCTGTTTTTCGCTCTCCTGATAACAGGGTTCGGAGTATTCATTTTCCTGTATGCAAGTGCCTATCTTAAAGGACACAGGTATTTTGACCGTTTCTTCGTTTACCTGTTTCTATTTATGTCATCAATGATAGGACTTACCCTTTCGGGGAACCTTATCAGCATGTTTGTTTTCTGGGAACTGACAAGTCTTACATCTTACCTTTTAATTGGCTTTTACAATGAGAGTGAGATATCCCGGAAAAACGCACTTCAGGCCATGCTTGTTACTGTTTTCGGCGGACTGGCGATGATGGCAGGAGTAATCCTTACGGGAATGATGGCGGGAAGTTATAACTTTATTGATTTAATGACCGATTCCCAGGTCCTGAAAGATCATCCCTGGTATATGGCCGCTTTGATACTTCTTTTGCTGGGAGCTTTTACCAAATCTGCACAGTTTCCCTTTCATTTCTGGCTTCCCAATGCTATGGCTGCCCCTGCCCCGGTAAGTGCTTACCTCCATTCCACTACAATGGTAAAAGCCGGAATATACCTGCTTGCCCGAATAAATCCGATATACGGCGGAACTGTTGAATGGCAGGTTATCCTAACCACCATAGGAGGTTTAACCATGCTGATAGGATCATTGATGGCTATTCAAAATACTGACTTAAAAAAAATTCTTGCCTATACCACCATCAGCGCACTTGGTGTAATGGTATTCCTGATTGGTATCGGAACAGTGCTGGCCATACAGGCAGCGATGGTTCTTTTGCTTGCCCATGCTCTCTATAAAGGAACATTATTTATGGTCGCAGGAAATATCGACCACGAAACCGGGACCCGTGATGTAGCAAAACTTAGCGGACTGGTTCGGAAATTGCCGGTTACTGCCTATGCTGCTGTACTTGCTTCTATGTCAATGGCTGGAGTGCTGCCATTCTTCGGATTTATTTCAAAGGAAGTCCTGTATGAAGCTTCCCTTGAATTTTCAGCTGGGAATATACTTATAATGCTGGTGGTCTTTATTTCTGCTGTTATATTTACTGCACTAGCTATCGAGATTGCATACGCTGTATTTTTCGGCCCTTATAAGGAAACTCCCAAAATTGCACACGAGGCACCTCCCATGATGCTTGCCGGGCCTGTCACCTTTGCTACTCTGGGACTTTTCGGCGGACTATTTGCGCAGTTCCTTGTCACACCCCTGCTGGGCTCATCGGCCATTGCCGTGCTGAATGTTGAACATCCGCTGAAGCTTGCATTGTGGCATGGGTTTAACATTGTTCTCGGACTAAGCCTGCTCACCCTGCTGTGTGGATACTTGTTGTTCAGGGTCAGGTACAGAATAAGGGCATGGGCACCAAGGCTTGATAATTTTTACAGGTTTGGGCCTGAAGCCGGGTACCAGAAGATCATTCCCGGCCTTATTAATATTGCAACAGCGCAAACAAGGTTTTTCCAGAACGGTAGCCTGAGGAATTATATCAGCACAATCATCGGAACCTTTATATTTCTCATTCTTTTAACCTTGCTTACTCATAATCTTGAGTTTGACCTGATGAAACGGCTTTCAGTGTATACTGAGTTAAGGATTTATGAGGTGGTTATAACCGGACTTATAATTGTTGCCTTTTTTGTTATAATAAACTCAAAGTCAAGACTTACAACACTGGTTGCAATGGGCGTACTTGGTTATGGGATTGCAGTAATTTTTCTTTTTTATGGTGCCCCCGACGTTGCAATGACACAATTTCTTATTGAAACACTTACTGTTGTGCTTTTTGTCCTGATCCTGCACCGACTGCCCTCAATTTCCGGCGGAAAAAGAAATGCAGGTACCGGATATATTGTTGTTTCCGTCGCATTCGGACTGGTTATGACTTACCTGCTTCTTATGATTACAGGATTTCCACTTGATTCAGAACTCAGGAGCTTATATGCTGAAAACTCCTATCCTCTGGGAAAGGGAAGGAATGTTGTAAATGTTATTCTTGTCGATTTCAGGCAGCTCGATACTCTGGGCGAAATAGTTGTGCTGGCAATTGCAGGTATTGGAATATTTTCGATGATTAAAGTTAAATACTCAGAAGGAGGAAATAAGTAATGAAGACGCCAATAATACAAACGGTAATTAACTTGCTGATGCCGCTGTTTTTTCTTTTCTCACTCTACCTGCTTTTCAGAGGGCATAATGAACCCGGAGGGGGGTTTATCGGGGGACTGATTGGGGCGATTGCCTTTGTGTTTCATGCCATGGTGTTTGATTCCCGTGAGACAATAAGGATTTTCAATATTAACCCGGTTAGACTTATCGCTGTGGGTCTTTCTCTGGCAGTAATAAGCGGGTTATTTGCACTTGTGGGCGGTGATCCTTTTATGACGGCTTTATGGGCCGATTTCTATCTTCCTGTTATTGGCAGGCCCGGTACACCTATCCTTTTTGACATTGGTGTATTCATACTCGTTATTGGAATCGTTCTGAAAATCACATTTTCAATGTCTAGTTTGTAGGAATTATGGATATTTTACTTGCTGTTATAGTTGGGTTACTTTATAGTCTGGCAATTTACATGGTTCTTCAGAAAGAGCTGGTAAAGGTTATTATTGGGATCCTGATATTAGGACATGCATCAAACCTTTTTATTTTTGTTGTAGCAAGGCTTACCCGTGGTGCTCCGGCTCTGGTACCTGAAGGACTTGACTTTGTGCCTGAACCGTTTGCTGATCCCCTGCCACAGGCACTTATCCTGACAGCCATCGTCATAGGCTTTGGAATACAGGCTTTTGCAATTGTCTTATTACAGCGGGTATACAAACTCACCGGCGCGACCGAAGTTGACACACTCGATGCAACTGACAGAATTGAGTCAACTGGTTAATTTGATATACTTTGAGACTTTAAAATGGATATGAACTCTGATATTTTACTCATTACTTTGATCACGCCACTCTTAACGGCTATATTAAGTCTTTTTTTCTGGCAAAATATTCGCTACCAGCGCATTATTTTTCTTTCCGGTGCCTTGATCTATTTAATTGCCGCAGCACGACTTATGGCAGAAGTATGGGCACACGGATATGTCGTTCTTCAGGCTGGTAACTGGCCTGCACCTTTTGGGATCTCTCTGGTTGCTGACCTGCTGAGTACAGGAATGATTTTGCTGACAGCTATCCTCACTGCAATGGCTGCACTTTACGCAACAGGAAGCATCAGATCGCGGATAGTCTCTAATATATACCATCCGGCTTTGCATTTTCTTGTTTTCGGACTTACAGGTGCCTTCCTCACAGGTGATGTGTTTAACCTCTATGTATGGTTCGAGATTATGCTGGTTTCATCATTCGTGCTGTTTACCCTGGGAGGCTCAAGATCACAACTTGAAGGGTCATTAAAATATGTCGCTATAAATGTTGTCTCTTCCTCCATATTTCTGGCCGGAGTGGGGGTTTTGTACGGGTTAACCGGTTCCCTCAACATGGCTGCGCTGGCTGTTAAACTTCCGCTTGTTGAGAATCAGTCTATGGTTACCCTTGCATCAGTCTTCTTCCTGGTCAGTTTTGGAATTAAGGCAGCAGTATTTCCGCTTTTTTTCTGGCTGCCTGCCTCATACCATACACCACCTATTGCAATTTCATCGCTCATTGTGGGAATGCTGACCAAGGTTGGAATATACACCCTTATCAGATTTTTCACGCTGCTTTTTACAACTGATATTTCGTATACACATACTATTTTGTTAATTATTTCCGGACTCACCATGGTTGTTGGTGTTCTCGGGGCTGCTGCTCAGATTGACTTCCGGAAGATACTTTCCTTTCATATAGTAAGCCAGATTGGGTATATGTTGATGGGGCTGGCTATATATACTCCTATGGCCATAGCAGGTGCAATATTTTTTATCATGCATAATATTCTTGTTAAGACTAACCTTTTTTTAATAAGCGGGCTTGTAAAGGAGACTCACGATTCATATGCACTTAAAAAGCTTGGCGGGGTTTACCACCATTTTCCACTTCTGGCTTTTTTGTTTGCTGTTTCTGCTTTCTCACTTACAGGAGTCCCTCCGCTTTCAGGTTTCTGGGGCAAATTCTTACTTGCCGTCGGGGGCTTGCAGGCAGAGCAATATATAATCGTGGGGATTTCTTTGTTTGTAAGTATCCTTACACTCTTTTCGATGACCAAGATCTGGGGAGAAGTATTCTGGAAAAAACGTCCCGAAAACGCCCTTCTGAAAATTCCGAACCAGATGGCTCTGATTAAACGCCGGTGGCTGATGCTGGTGCCCGTAGTTCTCATGACGATATTGATCCTTGTAATAGGTTTTTATGCAGAACCGTTTATTGAATATTCCATGAGGGCGGCTGAGCAGGTAATGGACAAGGATACATATATAAAAGCTGTTTTTGCTGAATAATATTGAAATCATGAAGGAGCTTATTACTTATATAGTCCATATAGTGATTGCCATTGCGGCAGTTTATCTTGTTTTTGAATTTTCTGAAGTGGAAAATCATTTTGCGAATAATGCTATTGTTTATATTCTTGTTTATTCTTTTCTGTGGCTGGCGTCCTATTTCTATGATCGTTCACATTTTGTCAAGGTACCCAGGGCACTGGGATTATTATTCTATTTTTTGAAGGAGCTGTCGCTTGCCAGTCTCATCGTTGCCTGGGATGTTTTAACTCCACGGTCAAGAGTTGAATCGGGTGTGATCGCCCTCCCGCTTGATGCTAAAACAGATCTTGAAATTACTATTCTGGCAAGTCTTATATCTCTTACACCGGGAACACTGAGTCTTGATGTGTCTGAAGACAAGCGGTTTCTTTATGTGCATGCAGTGTATATTAAGAAAGGTGATGTAGAAGCCCTGAAAAGGCAGTTGAAAAACGGATTTGAAAGAAAATTACTTGAAATAACACGTCCCTATTATGATTGAAACTGCTCTGTATTTTACTATCGTGATGTTGAGTTTATGCTCGGTATTTGCTATTGTCAGGTTTATCAAAGGACCAAGCTTACCTGACAGGGTAACTGCATTTGACCTGCTGGCAGCAATAGTTATCAGTATTATTGCAATTTATTCTGTTATTTCTGACAATACTGCTTTTATGGATGTAGCAATTCTTTTATCGCTTATTGCATTTCTTGGTTCGATGTCATTTGCATATTTTCTTTTTAAAAGTCCAAAAAAATAGATATATGGAGTTTGCACAGGAATTGGTTAGCACGGCATTTATCATCATAGGAGTAGTCTTTATGATGATTGCTGCTATTGGTATTTTGAGGCTACCTGATTTTTATATCAGGATGTCCGCAATTACAAAAGCAGGTACAATGGGCGTCGGACTGATAGTTGTCGGGATAGCTATTTATTATAACGAGCTTCTGATCGCAACCAAGTCTTTCGTAATTATTTCATTTATGGTTTTGACGGCACCTGTTGCAGCTCATATTATAGCCCGTGCGGCATACAAGCATAAGATACCATTCTGGGGAAAGAATCTTGTTGATGAACTGGATGAAAAAATAGCCGAACAAGTGAAGTTTGAGAAAATTATTTCAAACGATCCTGAGAATATCGATGTCAGACTTAAGGTTATGGAATCCTATTCAACTATCCCGCATCTTATGGGAGGTAGTTTAAGAAAGGCAATGCTGATTGCCTGTGAAATAAAGGATATTGATATTGCAGAAGGCCACCGGGCACTCGGAATAGTTTATACACGCGATAAGGAGTTTGAAATTGCTGAGCAGGAATTTGTGCTGGCAGTTGAGGCATCGGGCGGGATGAACAGGTACAGGTATTCTCTTGGCTTGTTTTACCAGGAGACAGGATCCTATGAGCTTTCAAGCGGAGTATTTGAAGGGATCTACAAAAAAGATAAGCGTGAAATGAGAGCCCTGTATGAGATCGGAAAAACAGCTGCAATTTCTGGTGCAAATCTGGAAAGGGGAGAAGAATGCCTGAATTTTTACATGAATATAAATCCGCCACCCAGAAAACATTCACTTTCCCGGGCATGTTTCTATATGGGACTGATCTTTAGCAGAAAGAAAGAATATATTATGGCCAGGGAATACTTTGATAAGGCCCTTGAGTACGACCCGGATTATCATGATGCAAGGTTTCGGCTTGGCCGGATTAAAGGAAAATAACACGGGTTACACTATCACGGTTTAATTCCCGGTATTTTGCCCTGATGCTGAAGCAATGATGTCAGGCCTGAACATTCTTAATATTACTGCTGACCTTACTATTAATGCCATTATAAATGGCATAACCATCCAGGGGAGTGTCTGCGGCAATAAAGGCCAGGCGAAGATAAGCAGAATAAGCAACGACATATTGATCATGAAATAGTACCGGAGTAATTTGGGATATTTTCTGGCAGAAAGGAAAAATATTATTAAAAAGTGAAAGGGATGGGCCCAAAGAATATTTAGATTCCACATAGTAACCTGATGGTCTGTCCCAAACCAGAGAAAAGTAATCAGAACTCCGAGTAAGCCTGCGAGTCCGAACAGTACCCTGTCATACCACCATGTAAACTGTTTGGATTGCAGATTAAAGTGCGACAGAATGATCGACACCAGAAGTACGATTAAAAACACCCAGAGTGGTGCATTGCGGAAAGCAGCATCAGGAATGGGAGTCCCTTCAAGCAGGGTCCTGCTTCCCGGTGTAAATTCATCTCCAGTAATAAATCTGGCATGTCCGAAGGCCGTCATCATATGGTCAGGCAGAAACATGTATTCCCATGGCGTTGCAATTTTATCGGATGGCAATCCGAGTGCCAGATTAATACCAAGCCTGGCCCAGGGCTTTTCTGAGAGATATGGCATTAGCAGTTCCCTGAAGCTTTCTTCAGATTCAAAAACCTCATAATTGAACCTGATCTCACGTTCGATGGCCTCAGTAAAGATATCCCGGATTCTGGTTGCACAGTTATCAAAAAAGAAGTCATACAAGTAGTATTGATTCTCAGGATGATAATTAATTATCAGTGAATCAAAAAGATATTGTTTTTCATCCCGGCTCAGGTTAAGTTCCTGTTCCCGGATCCATCGCCCTTCATAGACATACTGATACTCGAAATTCCGGTAGCTGGTTGCTGATAATTTATAATTAAGTTTTCCGCTGACAAAATCTGTGTAAAAATCAGGATCATCAAAATCAAAAGTGCCGTAATTAAATACTGTATCAAAGTTTTGCAGAGAATCAGAAACGCGAATTGCACTGTGCCCGAAAATCGAATATAATTCTTCCCCGGGAGAGCAGGTGAGAAGTGATATTTTTGCCTCAGGACTTAGCCTGATTGTTGTGTTTTGTGCAGAAGTTAGCGGGAGGTTGAGGAGAATGAAGGCCACAACCATTGAAAAATATAACGTTTTAGACATATAAGCTGGCATAGATAAATTCAAACCCGAAATTAAGGTTCAATACTGAGGTTTATAATAAAGAATTTGTAAAACTATAAATTTGCCGGGAAAATTATTACCCATCAGAATTATTTATAGATTACCACAACTTTAATTTTGGGTAATCAGCAAGTTTTGAAAGTTAAATTTTTCAACAAATAGCATAAGTGATTTACAAAATTCAATGAGCATTAAACCAGGAATGTGTGCGATTGCCTGTAATAATTTTAGTGACAGAAGGATATCTCCGTTTTACATTACAAGTTTAAACCCTTTACCATGCACATTAATTATTTCAACCGATTCATCTTCCTTAAGATATTTTCTTAACTTGGTTATATACACATCCATGCTGCGTGCATTAAAATAGTTATCATCAAGCCAGATTGTCTTAAGGGCAAAATTGCGGTCAAGTATCTTGTTTTGATGGCTGCAAAGCAGTTTTAACAGCTCCGATTCCTTGGTAGTCAGACGTATTGTCTTCTCTCCAAGCTGAAGGGTCTGTTTTTTGGTATCAAATACATATTCGCCTATATTAAATTGTTCAGGCGTATTTGTTTTGAATGCACTGCTGGTCCTTTTAAGAATTGCTTCTATGCGGAAGAGCAACTCTTCCATGCTGAAAGGTTTGGTAATGTAATCATCAGCTCCGATAGAAAAACCCTCAATCACATCCTCTTTCATAGATTTTGCAGTTAGAAAAATTATCGGAATATCCTCGTTGATCTGACGAATTTCCCTGGCAAGGGTATAGCCATCTTTTATTGGCATCATCACGTCAAGAATGCAAATGTCATAGTCGTTTTTAACGAAGTCTCTGAATGCAGTTTCGCCGTTGGCAAAAAGGTTGGTTTCAAAGTTCTTGGCTTTCAGGTACTCTCTTAATAATAAACCCAGGTTTTCATCGTCTTCAGCCAGTAAAATCTTGGTTTTTGTGATCGTCATTTTAATTATGATTTAATGGGAGTGAAATTTCAAACCGGGTGCCTTTCTTATGTTCACTATGAATATTTATTTTGCCATGGTGCTCGTCAACTATCTTTTTTACATAGCTTAAACCCAGTCCGAATCCTTTCACATTATGTATATTACCTGTAGGAACCCTGTAAAACTGTTCAAAAATTCTTTTCTGGTTTTCCTTGCTTATGCCTACTCCTTTATCTTCAATATATATATGAAAATGGTTGGAAGTGCTTCTTGTTCCTACGGTAATATGAGTGAACCCATTGCTGTATTTCACGGCATTATCAAGCAGGTTGAAAATAATATTGGTAAAATGTACTTCATCAACCATTACCAAAGGATTTGTGGCATTCAGGTTTTGTACAATTTCTCCGTTCTGATTTTTCACCTGAATCGCAAAATTGGTTACCACATTACCTATAAGATCATGAATATCTATTTCCTGGGGTTTTAATGCTAATTTTCCCTTCTCAAAAATTGCCATCTGTAAAACTTTCTCGACCTGAAAACCTAATCTCTTACTTTCGTCGTAAATCACATTGGAAATACTTTCAAAATTTTTATCCTGAAAAGGAATGCTTTTATCCTGCAACATCTGCGACGCCAGTGAGATAGTTGAGATAGGAGTTTTTAACTCATGGGTCATATTGTTAACAAAATCCGTCTTTATTTCAGAAAGCTTTTTTTGCCTGATGATAATATAGATGGTGGAAGCAAATATTCCGAGTATAATAATAGTAAGAAAGGCTGATGAACCAACCATAAAGCCAACCGACTGGATGATATATGACTTCTGCTCAGGAAAATAGAGGACAAGGTGGTTTGGGTGCATAAAGGCTTCATTCGGAAAGAGTTTCCTCGTAACCATGTCCGGCTTTTCTGTGAAGTTTTCAGATTTCAGGACATATTTGCCATCATGGTTTCGAACAGCAAATTCATAGGCTATGTTTATCCCCGCAATACGCATTTCCTTGCCGATAAGACTGTCAAGCATTGTGATGTTAAGCCGGTCCTCTACGCACTTATTGTAATTCAGCATCTCATCAATTATCTTGTCAATCATCACGGTCCTGTTAGAAATGGAATGGCTCAGATTGGTACTTCGCTCAAGAATAGGAATAAAGGACCTTGAAAATATAAGTGAATCAACACTTTTAAGGTTGATACGGGGAAGACTGTGGGAAAAGATGCTTCCCCGTCTGTAAACATTCCCCGGGTTTCCTTCCCTTTGAGAGTAAAAATATCCTTCCTCCTGAACGATTTTGTTATCGGAAAAGGAAAGATGATTAAAATAATTCAAATAGCCACCGGCCATTGGAATGCTGTCAGTATTGTAAGGATTAAGTTCACCCAAAACATGAGTGAGAGCTTCCTGCTTCTCAATCTCGTCAATAATTGCCTTGAGCGTAAGGTATGAGTGAACCCTGAACTGTTGTTCCTTGGCCGAATAGGTGTTTTTTATCCAGTAACTTTGAACAACAATGAGTCCGATAATTGCTACAGACATCACCCCAATTAAAACCAGTATAATCTTTTTACTCATTCTGCGATTTTCATATTATAACGTAAAGATAACCTACAGTGCATAGCAAGATCAATACTTTAACACTTTTTAACGCACATCTGCATAACTATTCCTGGCACAATTAGCTCCTCCCTATTCTGAAGGCAAATTCCATGTCTTTTTCCGGTTCTCCGGCATTATTTCGAAAACGGCCGATACTATATCGATAGATTTTAGTCCGCTTGCAATTTCATTAAGATCTGGCTGCGATATATCTCCAAATATCTGCATAAAAAAGTCAATGTTCTTCATCTCCCTGATTAAAAATCCATTTGGACAACGGTTGGATATGAGGTTCATCTTGTGTGACTTGTCTTTATCAATTGACTGAAAAACCGAAAATTCAAGTTTTTCAGTATCATCATTACCTGCAGTGATATTTTCAGATCTGATAAGACGAAGGCCGAGTTTACTGTTTGCTGCCCAGGTAAGCCGGTAATCATTTTCATGTGATGAAATACCCAGAAGTTTAAACGGACTGGATCCTGGAATAAGAAGTTTGTGTATTTTCTTCTTCATCACTTTAATCAATCATTTAGTTTTTATATCCGGGTTACATAAAGCCTGGAGATTCAATCTGCAATATAAAAAAAATAGATGAATCTCCCATGAGCCAGGGCACACAAAAAGATATGTATAAAGCATGGGTGATCCATCCGTGGCTACCACGTGAATAGCAATTGTAACTTACTTATATTTATATTAGTATTTATAAATTATTCGGATGAATAATCCATTGATGATCCATCCGTTCTGGTGCCCGTGTCTAATATAACTATGAGAAGAAATCTGATATGTAGTTCAGGAAGGGAGATTTTGCAGTGCCTGGCGCGCAGCATGCTGCTGGGCTTGTTTTTTGGTCGGACCATGACCTTCTCCTGCCAGCATATCCATGATATGGATAGTTGCTACAAAAACAGGATAGGGTTTGTCTGACCCGGTAAGCTCGTAACTGCCGAAACTTATCTCCTTCTTGTTTTTTTGACCCCACTGAATTATCTGGCTTTTAAAATCGTTATCCTGGCATGCCAGCTGATCAAGATCAAAATGAACAGATATTATTCTGTCAATAATAAATTTTTTAGCCTTCTTATACCCCTGATCCAGGTACATTGCACCGATAAGAGCTTCAAGAGCATTGCCATAAATATGTTTTTTTGTAGGGACAATGTTTTTATGTGACCTGACAAGTTTGTCAAAGCCCATGCTCATTGCTACCCTGTTTAGGTTCTCACGATTGACAAGCTTTGATCTTAATTGTGTAAGAAACCCTTCCTTGCAATTGGGGTAAGCCGTAAAGAGATAATCGGCAATTACAGCGCTTAGAATTGCGTCTCCAAGATACTCAAGCCTCTCATTGTTATGAGAACCTCTTCCTCCTTCTGAGCTACTGATTGATTTGTGGGTAAAAGCTGACCTGTAGAGGTCAAGACTTCCAGGCCGGTATCCGGTAAGCGAATAAATCTTATTATGTAAAAGATTCCTCCGTCCGGCAGTGGTTTTAATGAAATATATCAGGGTATTTAACACGAAATTACTCGAGCTTTTTAAATATTGCGGAGGAATTATGTCCGCCAAAGCCAAAAGTATTGCTGAGTGCAATCTTCACATCCCTCTCCTGGGCTTTGTTAAATGTAAAGTTCATATTATTGTCAATATTTTCGTCGGCCTGGCTGAAATTAATTGTCGGAGGAATTATGCCATGCCTTATTGCAAGGATCGCTGCAATTGATTCAACAGCACCTGCTGCACCCAGAAGATGGCCAGTCATCGATTTGGTAGCACTGATGTTCACATTGTAGGAATGGTCAGCAAAGACTTTTTTAATACCTTTTACCTCTGCGATATCACCAAGTGGAGTTGCTGTACCGTGAACATTAATGTAATCAACTTCTTCAGGCTTAAGGCCTGCATCTTCCAGCGCATTTTCCATTACCCTGGCTGCACCCAGACCCTCAGGATGAGGAGCAGTCAGGTGATAGGCATCTGCACTCATGCCTCCTCCTACTATTTCGGCATAAATATGTGCACCTCTTCTTTTTGCATGCTCGTACTCTTCAAGTATCAATGCTCCCCCTCCTTCACCCATAACAAACCCATCACGGGTAACATCAAACGGGCGTGAGGCAGTTTTGAAATTTTCGTTGTTTGTTGAAAGAGCCTGCATTGCATTGAAACCACCTACTCCGGCTTCATTTATAGCAGCTTCAGAACCCCCTGTAATAAATATATCTGCCTTTCCAAGTCTGATATAGTTGAGTGAATCAATCAGGGCGTTGGTAGAAGAAGCGCATGCAGATACAGTACTGAAATTCGGGCCTCTGAAATTGTATTTGATTGATATATGACCTGATGCAATATCAGATATCATTTTTGGAATGAAAAAGGGGCTAAACCTTGGCGTATAACCACCTTTTACATATCCTTCAATTTCCTCATAAAATGTCTGCAGTCCGCCGATACCGGAAGCCCAGATCACTCCTGCTTTATCGTGATTGATAGCAGCCAGGTCAAGTCCTGAATCGAGGATGGCCTGATCAGCTGCAATCAGGGCGTACTGAGCGTAAAGATCAAGTTTCCTTGCTTCTTTCCTGTCGAAATAATTATTAACATCGTAATTCTTAACCTCACATGCAAATTTTGTTTTAAACTTTTCAGTATCAAAACGAGTGATCAGGTCTGAACCACTTACCCCATTTTTCAGATTTTCCCATAACTCATTTATATTCTTACCAATGGGCGTAATTGCTCCAAGACCTGTTATAACTACTCGTTTCAATTCCATAATAAACAATTTAAAACACTAATAAAGATTAATTACTTTGCGTTTTCCTCAAGAAAATTAATTGCGTCTCCTACTGTACTGATAGCCTCGGCTTTGTCATCGGGTATAGACATGTTGAATTCTTTTTCAAATTCCATAATCAGCTCAACTGTATCCAGCGAGTCTGCACCCAAATCGTTTGTAAAGCTAGCCTCAGGGGTAACTTCACTTTCATCTACGCCAAGCTTATCAACAATGATCGCTTTAACTCTTGATGCAATGTCTGACATAACTTTAAGTTTTAATTAGTAATAAATTTTAACTTTGCAAAGAAAGATATTCTGGCAATATTAACAAACATTTTTGATTCTTTTTTGACCGGCACACCTGAGATGGCTTTAATAGATAGATATTTACCATATTATATTTCGAACGGAACCAGAAACTGGACGAATTTTTAAATTGCCGATATATTTCTTTAAGACTCTCATATCGAATGTTGTACTACTAAAAAAAAATATTTGTGATAAATATCGCAGTTTTTGCTTCAGGTTCAGGCACTAATTTTCAGTCAATCGTAAACTATTTTTCCGGCCATAAAGAGATATGTGTACGGCTTCTTTTATGTAACCGCAAAACTGCGCCTGTACTTGAGCGGGCTTCTGAATCAGGAATCCCTTATATTGTATTTTCCTCACATGAACTTGAACACACTGACAAGGTTCTCAAGGCTTTAAATAGTTATCAGATCCATTTTATAATTCTTGCAGGGTTTCTTCTGAAGATTCCAAACAGTATTCTGGACGTTTATCCTGAAGGTATTGTAAACATACATCCTGCGCTGCTGCCAAAATATGGCGGCCGCGGAATGTACGGCCTGCATGTCCATCAGGCTGCGATTTCATCGGGCGACCGGTTTTCAGGTATTACGATCCATATGATCAATGAAGAGTATGACAAGGGTAATATAATCTCACAACACACCTGTGAAATCAGACCTGACGACACTCCGCAGTCCCTGGCAGAGCGGATACACAAGCTGGAACATTACTGGTATCCCAGGATTATTGAAAAGTTGTTAATCGGCGACTTCTAGCCGGTTGAGTCTGTCAATCCACATATCCCTTATTTGTCCGAATGCTTCAATATTTTCCGGCTTAACAGGTTCTACCGGTGGTGACTCAATTCGCAAGGGGTCAACAGGAGAACCATTCTGCCATATCCTGAAATCAAGGTGGGGGCCGGTTGACAAGCCGGAGCTTCCAACATACCCGATAACCTGTCCCTGCGTTACCCAGGCATTTGGTTTGATCCCTGTTGCAAAATTTCTCAGATGCAGGTAGGCCGTTGTATATACGCTGTTGTGCCTGATCTTTATCATTCTGCCGGCTCCGGCAGAGTAGGAGGTTTCTGTTACTCTTCCGTCACCAATGGCATATACAGGTGTGCCAATCGGAGCTGCATAATCAACCCCATGGTGCGGCCGCCTGATGCGGAGTATAGGGTGCATTCGGGAATTTGAGAAGCCCGAACTTATTCTTGAATACCTGAGTGGTGCCTTCAAAAAAGCACGCTGCAAACTATTACCGTCCTGATCGAAGAATCTAAGGGTGCTGTCCTGTTCAAATGGTATAGCATAAAAATCCCGTCCCATATGGTTGAACCAGGCTGCCCTGATACGATGGTTTCCTACAGGTATTTCTTCTACATAATCTTCTTCATAAATAGCCTTGAAATTATCTCCTTTCTGCAAACCAAAGAAATCTATGTTCCAGGCGAATACTTCTGATAGCAATATTGCCACCACGGGTGACATCTCGCTGGAAACGGCTGCATTCCAAAGAGATGAATTTATTATGCCTGCACCTTCTTTTACTACAGATTCTACTTCCTTACGATTACGGTCAATATTGACCGGGTCGAAAAGACTCATTGTAATATATTCGACAGGAGACTCTTCATAAATGAAGTATATCGGCTGACTAATGCTGTCACGGGATAAAAAAAGCGTCCAGCTGTTTCCGGCCCTGATTCTTCGTGCATCAAACAATTCTCTTGAAAAGTTTGAGATCTGATGAATTATATTTCCTCCAACATTGAATTCAGAGAGAATGACCGATAGATTCTGGTTTCGGCCAACCCTGCCTTTCACAATATTGAAGGAATCGACAGGAATTCCGTATTCCCTTATCACAACTTCAGGAACTGGAACTGAATCGGCGGTTACTATTAAATCATCACTATCACCGGCCTGGTTATCTCTCAGTAAACCAGGATTAAGGTAGAAATGGACCACGCCTATTATTATTGCAGAAATCAGTATCAGGGCAAAATAATCTTTTCTCATATATTATATCATATTACGATATTCACAATTTTGTTTGGAACTACAATTATTTTCTTTAGCTCTTTATTATTCAGATACTTACGGACTCCTTCATCGGCAAGAACCGCATTCTCGATCTCCTCACGGGAATAACCTGCCGGAATGGTTAGCTTGACCCGCATTTTCCCATTGAATGATACGGGATAAACAATGCTGTCTTCTGCAAGATATTTTTCGTTGAAATCAGGAAATTTAGCATTGCTTATGCTTGGTGCATTACCTGTTAACTGCCACAACTCTTCAGAGATATGAGGTGCAAACGGCGACAGGATGATTAGCAGATCGGTAAGGATCTCTTTTTTATTGCACTTCAGGGAGCTTAGTTCATTAACACAAATCATAAAAGCACTGACCGATGTATTGAAAGAGAACCGTTCAATATCTTCCTGAATTTTTTTAATTGTTCTGTGCAACACCTTAAGTTCTGCTGCTGAGGGCTTGTCACTGGAAATATCCGGTTTATTGCTATCGTTATGGAAAAGTTTCCAGAGCTTTCTCAAAAATTTATGCACTCCATCTATGCCATTTGTATCCCATGGTTTGGACTGCTCCAGCGGACCCAGGAACATTTCATACAGCCTCAGGGTATCGGCACCGTACTGACTGACTATATCATCGGGGTTGACTACATTGTAAAGTGATTTGGACATTTTTTCAACTGCATAACCGCACCTGCAGGTACCATCTGTTTCAGTTATAAATCCGGCATTTTTAAGATGAGGCTGCCAGTTTTTAAAGGCTTCCTTATCGAGGATGTCGTTATGGACCAGATTAATATCAACATGAATCGGATCGGAGAAAAATTCTCTGCCGGGGAAGTTGGCAGTTATAAAATATTGTGTCACGTCTATTGGTTCCTTTTCGGTATAAGACGGGATCTCTTTGCCCGATATGGCATCTTTTACGCGGATTATAACCTCTTCAAAATTTTCTAAAAAGTCACGTACAGGTATTAATAATAATTTGTAACCTTTCTCACCGGCATAATTCTCATATGGCTCAATAAGTTTCTCAAGCGATTTCTGACGTTTTATTTCAATAATAATTCCTGCATCGGGACTGAAAAAATCAAATTTCCGGTTCCCGTCACGAAAGTTTCTGACGAAACTGACTCCCATTTTATTGTCCTTCAGTTCCTGCCATAATACATATTCTGCCATTTTTTCGGGGTTGACCCTGTAAACCAGGCTGGATCTGCCCTGAATCATTCCCTGATTAATCAGTTTTTTGAAAGGTTCATCTTTGCAGACAACTCCGGTATCAAAAAGGAATTTATTCCAGAAACGGGAATAGATTAGATGGCCTGTGGCATGTTCGGTGCCACCGATATATAAGTCTACATTCTCCCAGTACTGGTTTGCTTCTTTTGAAACCAGCTCATTATTGTTATTTGGATCCATGTACCGTAAATAATAGGCGGATGATCCGGCAAAACCCGGCATTGTGCTCAGCTCAAGAGGATAACCTTCATTTGTCTGCCAGTTTTTTGCCCTGCCAAGTGGAGGATCTCCTTTCTCCGTTGGCAAATAGGAATCTACTTCAGGCAATGCAAGAGGCAGTTTATCTTCATTAAGCATATATGGAATTTCTTCCTTATAGTAAACGGGAAAAGGCTCTCCCCAATATCTCTGACGTGAAAAAATTGCATCTCTAAGGCGATAATTTATTTTACTAACCCCTAAGCCGTTCTTTTCCAGTTCTATATTTATTTTTTTTATTGCACTTTCTACGTCCATTCCATCGAGGAAGCTGGAATTTACCATATTCCCATCCTTACTGTCATAAGAACCTTGCGAAATATCCCCGCCGGTGACAACTTCAACAACAGGAAGATTGAAATACCGGGCAAATGCATAATCACGACTGTCATGTGCGGGAACAGCCATAATGGCCCCGGTACCATATCCTGCCAGTACATAATCGCTTATCCATACTGGTAAATTTTTTCCGGAAAACGGATGAATTGCATAAGCTCCGGTAAACTGGCCTGAAATGGATTTAACATCGGTCATACGTTCACGTTCAGTCCTCTTCCTGGTATCTTCAATATATGATTGAACCATTGGACGATATTGATCTGTAGTAATTTGTCCGACCAATTTGTGCTCAGGAGCAAGAACCATATATGTACAACCAAAGATTGTATCAGGGCGTGTTGTGAAAACCTCAATGACTTTATGTTCTTTATTTTCAAAAGCTTCAGTTTTGAACCTGATCATTGCTCCTTCTGATCTGCCTATCCAGTTTTTTTGAATTTCCTTGAGTGAATCACTCCAATCTACCTGTTCAAGTCCGCTGATAAGACGCTCTGCATAAGCCGAGACCCTCAGCAGCCACTGTTTCATCTCTTTTTGCTCGACCGGATGGCCGCCCCTTACCGAGAATCCGTCTTTCACCTCATCGTTTGCAAGAACAGTGCCCAGGGCAGGGCACCAGTTTACCATTGTATCGGCAAGATACGCAAGCCTGTATTTTAACAATAAAGTTTGCTGGTCTTGTTCGCTCATTGACAGCCACTCCTCTCCGGTAAACGACTTGCATGGATCATGGGCAGCTTCCACCAGCATATTCCCGTTCTTTTCAAATTCAGCAATAAGCAGATCAACAGATTCTGCTTTGTTTGTTTTTTTATTGAACCAGTGTTTAAATAATTTAATAAAAACCCACTGGGTCCATTTGTAGTATCCCGTGTCGCATGTTCTGACTTCCCTGCTCCAGTCGTAACAAAATCCGATTTTATCCATTTGTTCACGATACCGGCGTATATTGTTTTCGGTGGTTATTGCCGGATGTTGTCCGGTCTGGATAGCATACTGCTCAGCCGGTAGTCCGAACGCATCATAACCCATTGGATGCAGTACATTGAATCCTTTTAGTTTTTTATACCTTGAGTAAATATCTGAAGCAATATATCCCAGGGGGTGTCCAACATGAAGTCCTGCACCTGAGGGATATGGAAACATATCAAGAACGTAAAATTTTGGTTTGCCGGGATCTTCACTTACCCTGAAAGTATTGTTATCAACCCAGTATTTTTGCCACTTTTTTTCAATATCTGCAAAATTGTATTCCATTATGAATGTGTATGGTAAAGTATGTTATATTATAATATCTGCGAAAATAGGAAATCTTCTTCTCTAAAAAAATGTAAGTACCGGAGATTTATCCGGTTAAAATTTATAAATTCGCAACTCGGATGCTTTTTAAGGAGATAATATATTTTTTTTCCTGGAAAAGCTCGTTAAAACCGGCCCCGTAGTTCAGTTGAATAGAACGTCAGATTCCGGTTCTGAAGGTCGGGGGTTTGAATCCCTCCGGGGTCACCAAGGAGGGGATCGATTCATGGCATCGCGGGTCGGTACCTGCATGAATCAATCCCTCCGGGGTCACAAGAGAGCTGATATTCCGCATTATGTGCGGAATATTTTTTTTATACGGGTCCAGCATTTGTTACAAGGAGGGCATCGATTCATGGCCTCCGCGGGTCGGTACCTGCATGAATCAATCCCTCCGGGGTCACAAGAGAGCTGATATTCCGCATTATGTGCGGAATATTTTTTTTATACGAGTCCAGCATTTGTTACAAGGAGGGGATCGATTCATGGCCTCCGCGGGTCGGTACCTGCATGAATCATAATATTCCAAGTAGATTAGTTAGTAAAGCGGCAGAGTTATTTTCAGTAGATGAATATGATCTTTATGAGGAGGTGGTATAGTTCAAACTAATATCGCTTTTGCCTTTAGGGCAGATAGTATTTGTATTGAGGACATAAAAGAAATTGCATCCTTTAAAAAGATTGCAATGAATTATTTAAAATTGACCCCGCTTGCCGGTACCCGCATCGAGACGAAGACATAGTAAAATAAAAAAGGGCATCCGTGATGGATACCCTTTTTTATGATTAAGTGGTGCTATTAGTTGAAAATATTCTCTGTAGTTAGTGTCGAGTAATTGATATTCAGAGCATTTGCACGGCGCAGGGCCTGCTTTACGTCATCAACCACCCCCATTCGCACTTCGTTGTCCACTTTAAGTGAAGTTCTCATATATGGGATTTCCGCTTCGTCACGAGCCTCACGCTCACTGGCAATAAATGCAAATATATCATCAGTAGTGGCAAACTGGTCATTAAGTTGTATTCGTGGCTCAGTACCCAGCATTGCCTGCAGACTTGCACGAGGCTGGCCAATGTAAATATAACTTACCAATGACTTTCTTTCCAGTTTTGTTACTTCTGTTGCAGACGGCAAGCGTTGACGAACATTTATCGTTACTTCCCTCATGGTAGTACTTACCATGAAAAAGAACAGCAGCATGAACACTATGTCGGGAAGGGAAGAAGTACTTATTCCCGGCATTTTACCTTTATCTTTTCTTTGGAATTTTGACATAATTAATTTCCTCCTACTTGTACTGGTTCGGCCTCTGAAATTTTCATTGGATAGATCTTGCGGACTGCAGCCTCTTCTTCGGTATTTAGCTGATCGTAACGCCTCCCGAAACGATCCATTGCCAGTTCATTTCTTAACTCATTATAAGCCGCAGTCAACTCGTTCTGAACCATGATATACATCCCATAAGAAGTTGCCCTTGCATTTTGAAGCGATATAACTTGCTGAGAAATAGGAACTTCTCCGAAAAATTCTACCTCTTCAGGAATTTTTCTGGGCAAATGATCCTCATCATTCGGATTGGCTATGAATTCTTTCGCTCTCGATCTCAGGTTACGGATATCGGTCAGCTCACCTTCCACGAGAAGTCTGTCACCTCCATCTACAAGTACAGTGAATATATCTCGTTCTCTGATCTCCGATTCGGTTTCCTGATCATCCTCCGGTATTGGAGGAAGAAGTCTCGACAATCCAGAGTCCACATCCATAGTGGTAGCTACCAGGAAGAATATCAGCAACATGAATGCGATATCTGCCATAGACGCAGTGGGTATTTCCGGAACATTTCGTGCCATATTATAATTTTATGTTTACCGCAAATTGCGGCACAGGTTTTACTTAAATAGAGATCTGATCTCAGTATAAAAGATCGACAAAACTGCCAGGCCAAGTAATATATACATAGTACCTAACTGGGCACCCGCCAATTTAAGAACGTTCGGAACATTATCCTTATTTTCTGTTGCCAGGGGCAAAATTGCATCAGATGAAAATTGCCAGGCAATGAACACAATGACTGCAACTCCGACTAGCCCCAAAAGGGTCTTTTTTGCATTTTTTGGGTTCAGAACCATTCTTATTAACGGAAATATCAGGGCAGCAAGCGCAGCAAGAACAACCAGAATATACGACCATGTCAGAAGCGTCTCGGTAACTACCGGCTCCCTCATGGGTGTATTTTCGGTTCCTGGTACTTCAGCTCCGAAATAGAATATCAGCATAAGCACTACTGATACACCCATCAGAGCATACAGGGATATGGTTATTATTTTAGATAATATATTGGACATCTTTACTTATTTTTTGAGGTTATATTTTACCAAAATGTCGATCAGTGAGATGGAAGCATCTTCCATTGTATTAACCAGAGAATCGATTTTTGATGCAATGTAGTTGTAGAATACCTGGAGGATAATTGCTACAACAAGACCGGAAACAGTTGTAATAAGGGCAACCTTAATACCTCCTGCCACCAGTGAGGGAGATATGTCTCCTGCTGCTTCAATTGAGTCAAATGCAGCGATCATACCAATAACTGTTCCCATGAATCCTAACATAGGCGCCAGTGATATGAAGAGTGATATCCATGTCATGTTCTTTTCGAGAAGCCCTGTCTGAACACCACCATAGGCAACAACAGATTTTTCAACAACATCAATACCTTCATCAAATTTGCTGAGACCCTGATAAAAAATACTGGCTACCGGTCCCCGGGTGTCACGACAAACCTCTTTTGCTGCTTCAATCCCGCCATTTTCCAATGCTTCCTCTACTTGTAGTAAAAGCTTTTCAGTATTGGTAGTAGCAAAATTCAGATAAAGAATTCTTTCAATAGAAATTGCAAGACCGAAAATCAATGCGAGCAAAACAACACCCATAAATCCGGCACCACCTTCAATGAAAATTCTTTTAATTTCCTGATGGAGGGGCAGCCCTTCCTCTTCAGCTTCGGCTGTTACCGGAGCTGGAGTTGGAGCCTGTTGAGCTTGTTCTGTTGGCTGATCAACATCTTCCTGAGCAACTGCAATTGATGCTCCAAATGACAGCATTCCCAATACTGCTAAAAACGCGAATAAATTTTTCATGGTTAGTCCAAAATTTAATTATTAAAGTGGTTCAAATTTAGTGATAACTTTTTATATTCCAATTTTTTTATGCGGAGAAGGAGGGATTCGAACCCTCGATACCCTTGTGAGGTATACACACTTTCCAGGCGTGCGCCTTCGACCACTCGGCCACCTCTCCAGCAAAAAATCCTGTTTGGCTTAAATTTTTCAGCGTGCCAAGTTACAAAAAAAACCATAATGAAAAACAAAAAGCTAATTTATTTCTCCCCTGATAGATTTATTAATTGTTTTTGTAATCTCTTTATTAGCTGTATTTTGAGCCAGAAGAAACATGATTTTTGTTACTGCGGCTTCTGTTGTACTGTCATATCCGCTAAGTACACCGGCCTCAAGAAGCCGCTTGCCTGTCCTGTACCGGTTCATTTCAACGCTTCCCGCAGAGCACTGGGTTACATTGATAATGATAATACCATTCCTTACGGCCTCTTCTATTTCTGAGATAAACCATTTTGCAGTCGGGGCATTTCCGGCACCATAGGTTTCCATAATAACAGCTTTAAGTCCGTCGACGTTAAAAAACGACTTGAGAAACTTCTGGCTTATACCCGGAAAAATTTTCAGAATTGCAATATTGTTGTCCATGCTTTTATGGACT
>CAYQXY010000038.1:0-53011 GCA_964421595.1 uncultured Bacteroidales bacterium
TTGGGTTGGTCGTTCAGACCAACCCTCTTATATATTTTTACCGGACACTAATGATCTTTAATATTTAAATATTCATGAACTACAAAGTTCAATTCTTTCTTTATTGGCTGCAAATCTCAAACAAGCCAGAATATCCTCTTTCCCACCACGCTTACCGGCTTCAATCGTTATTCTTTCAGTTAGTTGCATTATGGTTTATTTATATAACAAAACTAATTATTAATATTAAATATTATCCGGATTTAATCTGAAAAGTTTTCTGTTCAGGCGATTATCTTGTAATTTATATTTTTACTAACAAAATTCGGTTATGCAAATATTTTTTCACATAAAACTGGCGATAAGGGCGCTGCATTATAATCTGAAGCCAGCTCTGCTGCTATGTTTGTCCATCACTACCGGACTGGTTACTTTTATGATGATTTCGGGTTATTTTTCATATGAGAGAGGGTTTGACCGGCATTTCCCTGAAAGGGAAAATATTTACAGGATTATAACAGATGTCTATTCAGAAGGTGAACTCAAGCTTACCAAACCCCAGAATGAACGTGGGTTGGGTGAGGCGTTGAAGGAGAATTATCCTGAGGTGCTTGAAACAGGGTTTCTTACTGGCACTTCTAACCCTCAATACAGAATTGGTGATGAGATATTCAGGGATGATCTGGTATATCATGCTTCAGCAGGGTTTTTGGATATTTTTTCGATAAACATGGTCCAGGGCATACGCAAGGTGAACGGAGCCAAAGTGTGGGAAGTGATGGCTATGCTGAACTTCGATTTCATTAAGTGGGTAATAATAGCATTTCTTCTTGCCACCCCCATTGCCTGGTATGCAATGAACCTGTGGCTTCAGAATTTTGCCTATCGAACTCAACTCAGCTGGTGGATCTTTGCACTTGCCGGTATGACCGCCCTCGTGATTGCGCTTCTGACGGTGTGCTGGCAGAGCTGGCGGGCAGCGAGGAGAAACCCCGTTGAGGCATTGAGGTATGAATAAATAATTGAGCGGTGGAAACTCACAGCATTAATTTCCGGAGCCAGAAAGGAGGAACCTATTTCTATGAAATCATTGTGGATGGAAAATACCGACAACAGAAAAATATGGTCTTATTAAATAGGTAGTGAAATGCCGATCAGATTGAATTGGGGCGATTTAAAGAACTCGTGGTTGGATTAGTCCAAATTTCAACAGTTTCTATTTCAAATGCAAACTATTCTAATATAATTTCCATTATAAATAGAATATCGTTTCTCTGTTAAATGAGAAACTGTTTAAGCCATTCTTTTTCCATATTGCTCATTTGTAATGAACAATTGTACGAAAAAATGTTCAGTATCGATGAATTAATATTAAATGTTTAGGAATGGCTTTAAGCCAGACTTATTCCCGATAGAGGAGATTCACCCGCAGATTACTTGTTTTTTGAAAAATACTTTTTCAAAAAACCATTGCTGTCAATGACTTCAATTTCAGAGAAATAAAAATCCCCGGCATCTTCAGTTATTATAACCTTACAGCCGGAATCAAGGGCAGAGTAATATTCAAGTCCGTCCTCAAAATCGTTGATCTTTTTATTCGCAATAGTTTGTTTCACGGTAATTTCATCGGTTTTTGTAATTGAAATGTGCGAGGCCAGAAGAGATATTTTCTTTTTTGCCAAGACAATTCCGCTTTTTTTACCGGAAAAGTAAAAAGCAATAGCCAGGCACAGGGGAGAGGTATAAAGCTGGAAGCGACTGTTGTCTGCAAGGCTGAGTATTCGGGCGGCACTGGTGAAAAGCGGGTACTCTTTGTTAAGAACCGTTATTAGAATATTTGCATCCAGAAAGACTTTCATTTCCTTGAGTTGTAGTACTCATTTCTCAGGGATTTGACCGAACGTTTCCTGGTCAGATATTGTGCGTTGCCTTCAGCCAGCTGATTTACCCATTCTGAAACCGGAAACTCCTCAAGAGATTTATAGTTACCTGTGGTAATTTGGCGTAACAGGAATTCGGTAAGCCGGGAAAGGCTTATATTCTGTGATTCAGCATATTTCTTAGCCTTCTCGATTACTTCCTTATCAAATGAAAGGGTTACTTTAGCATCCATTACCGTATGATTATTATACGACAAAATTATTATTTTAATACGTATTAACCAAATCAACCTGGAGTGCCGTCAAACTTTTCTTATCAGGTAACTCAGGGCTCTGCCTGTTTCAACAGGCAGAGCACAGTTTTATAATCCCGAAATTATCCTTTCGGGTTATACTTATTTACAGCCGGCCTGCCACAAAGAAGAAAAATTCTTTATTCGCCCAGTGTCCACTGTTATTATTGAATTTTTAAATCATTTCCCTTCCCTCCCGGTCGGGGTCATTTTTCACTTCACAAACATCGTTCAGAACCATTACTTCTCCGTTTTCTGCGGTAAATTTTGGCCATTCCGGTAAGTTATCACAATTCGGATTTCCGGTTTTCATAAATGAGAGTAAGGCATCGGACATTTTTTCTGAGAGCTTTCTAGGTCTTGCACCACCTCCCGTGTGCGTCAGCATTAAATCGGTATTGTAAAACCAGAAACAGATATCCAGGCAATGGAATGCCCTCATACGGTTATCAAACAAGGGTGGTTCCCAGCCAAACCATGCCACATAAACCGGAGCCTTCTGATTTAATTTAGCCGTAGCAGTCTCTACTACTGCTTTACGATTACTGGCCACCAATGTCATTATTTCAATGGGTTTTGCATCTGGAAATGCGTTGGCATAGGCATCATAAACTGCAGGTGCATTATCTCCCAGTCCACCCCTGAAACCGGCTCTTGCCTTAAGCATTTCTTTTGCTTCAGCTGCTGTAATTTTTTCCATTTCGGGCATTGTCCGGGCCATTCCCCATTCATGGAAAGTACTGCAAATAATCATCGGAACATTTGACGATACGCCGTTTTCTTCAGAATAAAAAGTTCCTTTTGGAATATTTATTCCATCAGCAACCGGTGCAAAACCACCACGCATCATTCCGCTTCCACCTGTTTCTGCTGTCAGAGTCTGGTTAGCTTTATTTGCTAACAAAATATAATCTTTCCAGGGCATTTCCAGTAACTTGTCAATTTCAGAAGACTGTAGGCCGGCTTCTTTTAAGATGTATTCACCCAGTTTTTGTGAATATGATTGATCCAATCCCTGAGTTGTCGATCCACTTAGAGGAACGGCTTTGTGAACCAATCCTTCTGCCGCAGGCATGGCTGCCACTGTACAAACTTTTGCTCCACCACCCGATTGTCCCATAATTGTTACATTGTTCGGGTCGCCACCAAAATTGGCAATATTTTCTTTTACCCATTCAAGGGCTTCTACCATATCAAGTGCTCCTGCATTTCCCGAGTTTTTGTATTTTTCTCCGCCAACACCCGACAAATCAGAAAATCCTATAGGGCCTAACCTATGGTTGATGGAAACAAAAACAACATCACCCTTGCGACTAAGGTTTTCTCCCATATAACCATCCTGTTCAATTCCATTTCCATTGGTGTAACCTCCTCCGTGCAACCATACCATTACCGGACGTTTGTTGCTGTCGGTTGCTGGTGTCCACACATTTAATTTTAAACAATCCTCGCTAACATCATCGTAATTCCAGTGGTCGACGAATGAAGAATAAACATTACCGTAACGGTTATCCATAATCTGAGGAGCTGTATTGCCCCACCAGACTGCCGGGTAAATACCTTCCCATGGTTCCGGTTTTTGTGGTGGCATAAATCGGTTTTTACCACCGGTATCGGCGCCGTATGGAATGCCTCGGAACTGGACTATCCCGCGTAGGATAAAGCCTTTAACCCTTCCGTAAACCGTATTGGCAATGGCAATATCATCACCTATAAAAAGGATTTGTTCATCATTATCATTGCTGTTTTCTTTGGAGGAAAGTGTTGTACATCCTGCTAATGGTGTTGAAGCCAGGCCAAATCCGGCAGCTCCTGCTCCCATAGTCTTGAAGAAAGTTCTTCTGTTGGTTTTCATAATTATTGGTTTAAAGAGAATCGTTTAAATTTATTATTTCTTCCAGGTTTTATATTAGGAGAAGACTGTCTCCGTTCGCATTCTTTGAAAAAAACTCTTGGATTTAATAATTTAATAATTTGATTATAGAATTTATTAATCGTGTCAAATTGAACTTCAACAGGAAGTAAATTACGGAGGGAATGCCGCCAGGCTCTTTAATGTCACCGAACTCTTTGTTATTTGAACAATCTCGGTGCAAAGTTTTTCAAATCATTTCTCCAGACCATCCATGAGTGTCCTCCGGGCATTTCGCTAAACTCATATTCAATGTTGTTTTTTTCAAATACTTTCAACATCTCTACTCCATTCTTATAAGCAATATCTTCGGGGCCTCCCTATGTAAATAGTAAGATTTTTGCAGTTTTATTAACAACATTGCCGTTTGCCAATACTTTTGTTGATTTTAATGTATCGTTTGGGGTTGGCGTTCGGTTAAACATTTGTGCATTAACACCACCTGAAAGCAGTATTAAGGCTATTAATATTGCAATGTTATTTATTTTTAAATTTTTCATTGATTTTTGTATAATTCTTAAGGTTAGCTATTTATGAGTAAATTCACTAGGAAGCAAATATAAACGAAAATAAACGATATCCTAACCTCCAACCTGAACGATTGGTGGATCTTCCCTGTTAAGCCTAGAGGGGATTCATAAATAGTGGTAGTAGTATAAAACAAACAGGAATAAAAATATGTAAAAAAGTCACCATTCCATTCGAATATCATTTTCTGGATGACAAGTTTGAGATATTATATAAATCTGATAAACGCATGGCAAAGCTTATTTATTTATTTTCCGCCCTGTTCGATTTCGTGCACATCATGTTTGATACCGGACATCCTGATTTTTAAGTTTATTTAGTAAATATCACATCTTCAGTTGATATGTTCATCTGGCACTTATATTGCTGTTATAAGTGTAATTAACATCATGAATATGAAAAAACATGAAATTTCAAAACCATCAACTAACGGTCATATTCCTATCTTTGATGTTGTCAGAGGTAAGTCAGATAATTGTTTGATCGTTCGTTATGTAGTTTTTTTTATGGAACATACGCATGATTCAACCGCAATCAAGGGCAGAAGAAACGAATAATCCATAGGTGATTCGTCTGTGGCAACACCAAATATGTTATGTAAAATGATCAAAAACTACATATTTACAGCTTTCCGTTCATTTCTCAGAAGCCGGACTTCGACCTTCATCAATGTTGCAGGATTGGCAGCCGGTCTTGCGGCATCTATGATTATTTTACTATACATTGGTGCGGAAAGATCATCTGACAGGTTCAATGAAAATTTCGAAAGGATATACAGGCTTGAGTATGGTGAATTTTTTATTTCAGGTACAGCGCAGGCACTGATTTTTAAGGAGGCTTTTACTGAAGTGGAACAGTCGGTAAGATTTGATTACAGATATTCACCGCTGATTGGAATTGGTGAAGAAAATTTCAGGTTTACCGGGTTTCTGTTTGCCGATTCAACATTGTTCGATGTTTTTAGTTTTAAATTTGTCAAGGGAGACCCTGCAATGGCTTTGCATCTCCCATTTTCACTTGTTCTGACTGAATCTGAAGCTGAAAAAATATTCGGCAAGGAAGATCCTGTAGGAAAAATCCTGAGGTTCGATAACCGTCATGATTATACCGTTACTGCGATAATAAAGGATGAAAAGAGGTCCCATTTGCCGGTTTCTGCAATAGGTTCATTCAGCAGCCTTCCTTATGTTGAAAACGATGAAAATCATGACCGGCATCTTTTTAGTTACATGAATTTCCCTACATACTTTCTTTTACAGGAAGGTTCCAACCATAATAGCCTGGCCAGGGATTTTGAAAGACACATTGATGAGCTGTTTCCCGATCAGCGAAATTTCAATATCTCATTGCGTCCTCTCAATGATATATACTTCAATAATAACCTTAAAGATTCTCCACCCACTCGCCATGGCAATCTTACCCTGCTCAATACCCTGCTTGCCGTTGTATGTTTTATTATGCTTATAGCAATTGTTAATTTTATAAATCTTGCCACCGCCGGTTATATCACCAGGGCAAGGGAAACCGGAATTCGCAAAATGCTTGGAGCAGACAGAAGGAGCCTAATATTTCAGTTTCTCACCGAATCAATCATTTTAACTCTTATTGCCTTAATGATAGCAATTGCCGCTGTCGAATTGCTTCTTCCTGTATTCAACAAATTGCTATTATCTGACCTGGCTGCCGGTTCATTCATGACGCTACGAAATATTTTGCTGCTAATCTCCGCTGCTGTTGCAACAGGATTGATTGCCGGACTGTACCCTGCCATTTACCTTTCCGCCGGCTCAGGCATAAGCAAGGTCAGAAGCAGTAATACAAGGAGAGATATCCGGCTTAGAACACTGCTTATTGTTGTACAGTTTACTATAACTATTATTCTGATAATTGGTACACTGGTTGTCCGCGATCAGGTTAATTACATGAAAAACAAGGATACCGGATTTGACAAGGAAAATGTGCTGATTGTCAGATTCAATTCCGACCTTTTCAGGCAAAGGGATGTTTTTCGCGAAAGACTCTCCGGATATCAGGATGTAAGGTCTGTTTCACTGTCCAATAACCTTCCCGGGTATATCAGATGGTTCAATACATGGATGATCGATGGTGAACAAAAGCCTCATAATTTCCTGCCTGTCGATCCTGACTATCTGGATATGATGAATATAAGGTTAGTCAGTGGAAGGAATTTTGATTGGACCCGTATTGCTGATCAGGAAAATACATTTATTTTAAACGAGGAGGCAGTAAAGTATTTTGGGTTTGAAGATCCTGCGGGCAAAGAATTCATAATCAATGGTTCTCCTATAAGGATAATCGGGGTTGTAGAAGATTTTCACTTCAAACCAATGCATGAGGAGATCGGGCCGCTTGTCCTTGGCTGGAGACCCAATAATCTTGGCCTGGCAAATATAAGGATAGGTGATGATGACAAGGAAGGAAGTATTGCCTATGTTAAGAGCGTGTGGAATGAACTATCTCCCGGGGCACCATTTGAATATGCATTTCTTGATGATGAACTTGATAAGCTGTATCTTTCGGAGATAAGGATTGAAAAGCTTTTCAGATATTTTGCAATGCTTGCAATTCTGATTGCCTGTATGGGACTGTATGGCCTGAGCACATTCATCGCCGCTCAGCGGACTAAAGAGATTGGCATCAGGAAAGTGCTGGGTTCCTCGATCAACGGCATTATGGTGCTGTTGATATCGGAATTTTCCAGGTGGGTGCTGGTTGCCAATATCATTGCATGGCCTGTGGCCTGGTTTTTTTCGAAAACATGGCTTGAGAATTTTCCTTACAGGATTGCCCCGGGTATTGAAATTTTTGCCGGAGCAGGTATATTCGCTTTACTTATCGCTGTAATAACTGTTTCGGGAGAAGCTTGGCATAGCGCCAGGATGAATCCTGCTGTCACTCTTAAAAATGAATAGATTAAATTGTAGGTCGAAGCATGATCTCAGATTTTGCTTAACAATGAAAATCCACTATCTTGCACAAGCGATAGATCATTTGTCATAAAACTATTGCAATAGGTGCCTGGACCATATATCCTCTATTATGAGAAAATTCCTGATTTTACTGGCGTCATATATATTGTTCAATATCAATATTTCTGCACAGAGATTGAAACCTAACATTATACTCATAATTGCAGACGATATAAGCTGGGATGATTTTGGTTGCTATGGGAATAGTCAGGTGAAAACTCCGAATATTGATCGAATCGCAGAAAATGGTATAATGTTCAACAATGCTTATCTGACTTCCAGTTCATGCAGCCCCAGCAGAAATAGCATCATAACAGGCAGATACCCTCACAATACCGGTGCAGCCGAATTGCATACCCAGCCTCCGGTTACTATGTTATCCTTCCCTGAATTTCTAAGAGAAAATGGATATTACACAGCAATGTCCGGGAAATTTCACATGGGAGATTATGCGATGCGTGGATTCGATGATGTAATTACTGATCTCGATCTGGTAGGTGACGGTGGTCAGGAAATGTGGGTAGATCAGCTGCAATCCAGGAATATGGATAAGCCGTTTTTTATGTGGTTTGCAGCATACGATGCACACCGTGCCTGGGGGCCGAACCAATTTTCAGGTACCCATAATCCCGATTCTATTGTGCCCCCGGTATATTTGGCCAATATGCCCGATACCAGGAAAGATTTGGCTGCCTATTATGATGAGGTGTTTCGCTTTGATTATTATGTGGGCGAAGTAGTGAATGAATTGAAAAGGCAAGGGGTTTTGGAAAATACACTTATCATTATCATGTCGGATAATGGGAGACCTTTTCCTCACAGTAAAACCAGGGTAAATGACAGGGGAATGAAAACACCGTTTATTGCTTATTGGCCTTCCCAAATAAGAAAACCAGCTGTAAGCAATAGCCTTGTAAGTGTAATTGATATTGCTCCAACCATTCTTTCGACTGCAGGAATAGCGATTCATGACCAGTTCCAGGGCCGCAGCTTCGAAATGTTGTTTACACAACCCGATGCTCCATTCAGAAATTTTGTATTTGCCGAACATAATTGGCATGATTATGAAGCCCACCAGCGAATGGTAAGAGACAAAGAATTCATGTACATACTTAATTCCCGTCCCGGCCTTTCGCAAACCGGTCCGGCCGATGCCATAGGTAGTGATTCTTTTAACGACCTGGTGACTCTTAAAGAATCAGGAAAACTTTCAGCAATTCAGGCGGATATTTTTATGATACCCCGACCCAAAGAAGAATTATTTGATCTTGATTTTGACCCTGATCAGTATATTAATCTTTCCTCACATCCTGGTTACGTGGAGGAACTTGAAAGGTTAAGACAGATCTTAATGCGGTGGATGGCTGAAACCGGTGATAATGTTCCTGAAGATCTTACCAGAGACTGGTATCTCAAAGAACCCGGTTACAAACAGTCTCCTTTTCACAATATCAGGGGCGAAATGCCAGGGAGTAAGAATAATGCTATAAAAATCAATGCTGGCGGGCCATTTTAATATGCAGTGAGGAACAATAGGTGTCCCTCATCCAGGTCACTTCACGCCATGACAATTAGGGATTTAAAATTCTGGATCTTGCCAAAAACAGAGAAAGATTCCGGAGGTTGACTCAATATGCAGCTTTGCAAATTTCGCAATGGTTTATGCCTTAGAAATGGTTTCTTAATCGGCAAGTGTTTTATGCTCTAATCTTGCCTTTTCCAGGTATGGCAAAGGTGAAACCAGTTCAAATTCCCGGGATACATCAAAAAACAGATTCAGCAAATTGAGATGTTCATTGCCAATAATCAATAGAATCCTGTCTTCACTACTATACGGTATTCTCTGAATATTTCGGAATATCCTCAGGTTTCTGTTATACCATCTTCCCGATTCGAAATCAACACCTGTAAAATCACCCGGTTGCTCTTCGTATTTGAACGGATGTAATAAATAAGCAGCCAGTCTTTCCTTTATATTCTCTGGTTTGTTTCCTTCATCCAATACTTCAATTATGCTTGAAACTTTGGTCTGTGGAACAGGAAGTTCATAAACTGTATCTCTTGAATTAAAATAATAATGCTCAAATTCAGATAGCCTGATACTGTCTTTGAAAATTGCCTCGATATTATCATAATGTCTCCCCCAATCATCAATGCAGTAGATCTTGTCCAGATTCAGCTGCTTACCAATCCTGAACCCCAACTGATGTATTTCATTCTTCTCCAGGACAAATTTACCTGCCTTGTATTCTGAGTAAAGAGAGTCAACCACAGGTTGTTTGTCAGGTGTCCGTTCAACTGCAATGATAGTAGGTTTAAATTCAGAAATGGCTCTGGAGATGGCAATTATCTCAGATTGATAAGGTTCATCCAGCACTGATATTTGATCCTTTTCATCAGTTTTAACAGCATCCAGATTGGGATAAGCAAAATGAAAAACCCCCAGTGTCATTATTTTAGTCTGGGGTGGACTATCGGTGGATTGCCCGTATGTTGTAAACCCAATAAATACAAAACATACTAAGGCTATTATTTTTCTCATGGTTGTAAAATTTTAAAGTTTCAGGGCTAATAACTTTGCATAAGAAACAGAGAATGTTGATTATTCATGCCGGGAAATGTCAATATTTTCCAATCCGGCTATCATTTTAGTAAGTGAGTGTCTGACACCTTTGGACAAAGTATCTGTGTAGTGATCCTGCATCAGAAAGCCAATTTCCCGGGATAATTCAGGATGCTTCCGGCTTATCTTCAAAATCAGTTTAAAGGCATTAAACCTGACTGATGGTTTTTTATCTATCTTTTCCCAGATACTGATACAATGATCAAACAATATCCCTTCAAATTCATCATCTATTTCCATCAGATAAAGAATTTTTAGTAGTTCACGCTGATGTCCGTCTTTTTTTCCCTTTAAAGATTTGATAAAGCCTGGGATATGAGTCTTGATTCGACTGTCGTTTTCCTCCAGGCAGCTCCACAATAACCATGCTGCCCTCCATGAATATGGTTGTTTATCGGCGATAGCCAGTTGAATCGCCTCCTTAAAGCTTTCAGGATTGCTGGCCAGATACAGGATCATATCTGTTTTATAGAAACTCATTAAAACTTTTTCCAGTTCTGTTTCCATTTGTCATCTATAAGCTTTCATTCAAAAGTTCTTGTATCCAGCGTGAAAGGGAATTTGAATTTCTTCATTTTTTGTTGAACAAGCTGTAAGCAGGACAACCCAACTCCTTTTGTTTACAGTATTTGCATGTCAAATGACCACGAATATATCCATTTCCAACAGTTGTTAAGCTTATCAATATTAAAATACCAATTAATAGAATACTGTCAAATTCGATTATCAATAATACTATTCCGGTAACTACTGGTATCAAAGTAATTAGTAAATCAGGGATCATATCCTTCCAGGAAAAATCTTTAATGCAAAATTTTGTTATATCGCCACTTTTAAAGAACATTGAACTGATCAGTCCTTTCCCAAAACCACAGGTCTTGCCCCAATAGGAACAATTAACACAATGATATCTGATTAATCTATACTCCAATATGAGTATATAAACCAAATATAAAATGGAAAAAATCAGTCCGATTCTATACATTATCATGAATCCAATTCCGCAGGTTATTATTGAACCCAGATTTGATATTATTACAGTCCATAAGGGAAAGTTTTCATAAACATTAATGCTTTTCATCTTTTAAAATTTTGAATTCTTGAAGAGCATTTCAATTCTGACCAACGGGAGATGAATGTTTAGGTAAGACGGTGCAAAACGGTTTTTTATCTCTTTTGCAAAATTTAATTGCCAGATTACGACCGTCAAGTCCGGCAGGTGGAATGCCACCACCAGGTGATGTCCATTGTCCCGATGACCGGGTTTTTGAGATTTTACGGCTCCTTGAATATTATCAAATATCCTGATCAGAATGCTCCCGAGGAAATTATGCTGACAGGTCTATTATTATCTCATTTTCGGAATATAATAAATCGTATGCTTCAAGGGGTTCTTCAGCCGGTCCCTTGATAACCGGACCCTGTAATGAAAAGGTTGATTTCCCGAAGCTGCTGCATTCCAGTTGCCCTTTATCATGAAGATAGTTGAGTTCCCTGCAGCCGTGTGTGCAGCAATCAGGAAAAGCCTTAAATTCACCTTCACTGTGATGGATGATTATGACCTTTGTCTCTTCGCCATTAACCTGGTCAATTACAGTAAGTTTGCCCGATCCTCCGGCTTTTCGCAGGCTTTCAACCTTTGCCAGGTCAATGACCAGTTTGTCACCTGTCATTGTCCATGCACCTGAATCAATTTCCGGAGTCCTTGAAATGCCACCAATCATTGTGCAGCCGTTAACTCCCGCCAGTCCGGTACACACACATGCCGAGGCCAGGCCGGCTTTCCTTATGAATTCTCTTCTGTTTGTCTTCATGTTTATAATGTTAAAATATTAAAGTATTCTATGACTTTTGAATGTATTTTATTTCTTGGTTAGTCGGGAAATTAGTGGATTAACATTGTTCAATGTTTCTTTGTGATCTCTTTAACTATTGAATTGAACTTTTCAACCTCCTCCATTACAGGGCTATGAGCAGAGTTCTCAAAACTAAAAAATTCTTTGTGAGGCGCTTTTAGCTGATTATAAAATTCTTTTGCAACAGAGTAAGGCGTTGTGAAATCATGCTTGCCATGGAGAATATAAACTGGTATCTTAATACTGTCAATTTCGTTCAGCAGGTTTGTATGGATCACTTCATTCCACATATGCCGCAGTGAAAACATACTGCCATTCATGAAATTTAATTTTTCCCCGATCGTATATTCGCTGGTTTCGAAGACTAATTTCACCAATGGCCACATTCCTGTTATATCCCGGGTTGCACCACCTCCGTATTTATTCACGTATTTTCTCTGATTAATCAAATAATCTATCCATATATCGGTTTTTGCCAGTGAATCTGGAAAACTTAACCGGTCCAATGCTTCTTTCGATTTAGTGTCATTATGCTTGATGGCCTGCTCTTTGATCCATTCATATGATATCTGTTCTCCTTTAAACTGGTAGCAGGCCAGACCAATCCCTAAATAGGCCCTAAATAGTTCAGGGTGAGTATATGCAGTTAATATTCCTAATAATGAACCCCATGAATGCCCCATTATATATATCCGTTCCTGGTTAAAGCGATCGATAAGGTATTCGCTTAATTCCCTGGTATCTGAAATAAATTGCGCCATATTCATGCTTTCAACAGGAATATCTTTGGAATAGGACTTTCCTGCTCCACGTTGTTCCCAGTAAACCATTACAAAATCCTTTTCAATATCGCGGTTATAATGGTTCATAAAGGCAATTTCCGGGCTACCTGGTCCTCCATGCAGGAAAAGCATTACTGGTTTGGTTGAATCATCACCCCGGATAATAAGATATTGATCCTGTTCGCCCAGAGTGATTTTCTCAATCACTGAAATACTGCCCTTTAATTGCTTGCCGTCAGGGCCGGTTATCGGGTCGGTTTTTCCCGGACTGATAGTCCACAGCCAAATCAAAATTCCCAGCAATACTGTTAATACTCCGCCAACAATGTAAAGGCTTGCTTTAATTATTTTCTTTCCCATGTTTTAGAATTTTATTAATTCAGATCGCCCAGCGGAGATGAGCAGAACCACAACTATGTTTGTCAAGGATTTATAAATAGATTCAGAATATGTGCCCATAATGATAAAATACACTGTAAACCGGATAACTAAGCAGCCTTAAAAGTACTTTTTTGCATGGATTAATGCCATGGTATTAGCAGATAACTTGTCAATAAAAAAATGTTAATTCAATCTGAATGTTTCTGAATATCATCTTGATTCCGTTATTTTTTTAATAAATCTTCCAGGTATACATTTTCATCAAAAATAAAGCGGCATATTTTTAACAGGATTCCATATTTGTGGGGCTTTCATAAAGGAGCAGATCGTTTTAGATATGAGAATTCAACAAGTTTTATATTAAGTTCCTTAAGCTTGTCTTTAACCTTGGTGCTGGTAAGGACTTCCAGTTCCAGCTCCCTCTCACGCATATAGCTATTGTCCATTCCAGGTGGTGTGTCATCTAAAGAGGCATACCCCGGATGTGAAGTTAATTCTGAAATCCCGGGCGGGATCTGTTCAAGAATTGAAATCAAGGTTTCAATTTCGGCATTACCATAAAATGAGTCTATTAACCAATCTGTAACCGGAATCCCATCCTGTTTCACAAGCTGCTCCTCCACCCTGAATGCATTCGGACCTGCCAGTTTCATCATTTTAAAGGATTTAAATGGATGAAGAATGGCATAACCAATTAAGGTTGTAAGTGCTTTTGATGAGCCTCCTCCTTTTTTTACCCTGATATTGCCATGAATGCTTTCAGGGACCGGATTGCGCACCGGAGTATCATATTCTATTGCCAGCTCCCTTACTACCTTGTGAAAGGGAGTGTAGAGTGCCAGCATATGGTTTTCTGAATTTATATGGTCGAGCGGTATTCCGGTTGAGAGGAAAAGATCGACCTGCGCGTTTACCTCTGCCCTTAACTCATCAATTGAGATATTTGCAAGGTGTCTGATTATTTTATGAGAATGATGGAAATATCCATCCCTGTCAACAAGGCTGGGAATTTCTTCCGGTGGCAGGACAGGTCTTCCTGTTGTAATATTGAGGTGGATTCCGATCGGGAGTCCGGGATTTTCTTTATGCACACTGACCAGGGTCTCACGAGCCCCAGGATAATTAATTAATGCAGAGGTCGTGGTCACAATGCCATTCCTGAATGCCTCAACGATTCCTTCTGTGATACTTTCGGTCATACAGAGATCGTCGGCCGTCACTATCAGGTATCGTGGCTCTGATATATTGGTGATTGTAGGTTTATTCATTGAGCTGCAACCTGAAGTTACTATGAATAGAGTCAGAAAGGTTAAATAAGTGCGCATCACTGATTTTTATTAGAGCAATGAGCTGGTTTCTTTTTACTGGATAACCGTAATACCGATAGTCCTTACTGAATCAATAATCAAATTGCAGGCCAATATGATTAAAGTTCTTGCAAACAGAGCATAAGGCCTTTTTAAGGAAATAATATATATGTCCGCAATCAAACATAGCTGTACGTTAGCGCACATGTTTCCTCATTGCCTGTAATTGTCATTGCAATATATACAAAATTTGAAGTGCATAAATTATTGTTGGTTTAGTTTGCCGGAAATCATATATTTACTATTGATTATTAGAGTGTAACATAAAAATTATCAGGATGGAAAATCAATCGGGCAGTTTTACCTCTGCAGACGGAAACAAAATGTTTTTTCAGAGCTGGTCGCCATCGGGGAATCCGGAAATGGTAATCGCTCTGGTTCATGGACTTGGGGAGCATTCCGGCAGGTATCAGCACTGGGCGAGGAAGTTCTGTGAAGAATCAATTGCCTTTGCTGCATTTGATCTCAGAGGACACGGTTTGTCAGAAGGTAAAAGAGGAAATATTCCTTCTCTCGAAGTGGCATTTATTGATATTGGTTTGTTCCTTGATAGAGTTGGAGTTATCTTTCCCGGTACTCCTGTGGTGCTATATGGCCACAGCCTTGGCGGCAATCTTGCAGTAAATTATGTGCTTTCAAGAGACAGCAATCTGGCTGCGCTGGTTATGACGAGCCCGTGGTTGCAATTGTCAGCTCCTGTACCAAATTATAAGAAGATGCTGGCACACCTGGCAGGTTCCCTCATGCCTTCATTTATTCAGCCAAGCGGACTGGATCCCGTTTACCTGTCGCGTGACCAAAAGGTCGTTCATGAATACCGGTCCGATCCTCTTGTACATGACCGTATATCTGCCGGTTTGTATCTGTCAGGCTCCCACGGAAGTGAAAAGGCTCTTTCCCTGGCGGGGAATATTACAATGCCGGTTCTGATAATGCACGGAACCGATGACGGTTTAACTTCGCCTGAGGGTAGTAAAAGTTTCAATGGAAACTCCGGCGAAAATGTTACATTAAAGCTTTGGGATGGCTTTTACCACGAGTTGCACAATGAACCTGAAAAGGATGATGTTTTTTTATTTATAACCGGATGGCTGCATAAGGATGTGAATTAGTCAGATGGTATCGCTCATGAGCAGATGCCTGATTATAAAGGAATTGGTCGTTTAAATGAATGGCAGGTAATTATCAGGAAAACAGGTTAATCCTTTATGCATCTTACTGAGAAATAGTTGGATTGCCTGCTGGTTGTGTTCTGTATAGCCATTCTGCCGTTTGTATTACTAAGTGCCATTGACCAGACCAGGTCGTTAGGAGCCTCTGTTTGAGTCCAGTATGTTGTATTTTCATTTAAACCAAAAAATTCAAGATGCCCTGGCATATAACCACCGGCTCCGACAGCAGAAAATCCGGTTTCGTTTGTACCATATTCATTTGGTGATAACCAGTATTCAGTACCGGAAGTTTTTAGTTTCCCGCCAGCAACATACTCCCCACCCAGATACTCCCTGATGAAATCGTACTCGTTCCTGGTAGGTAACCTCCAGCCTGCAGGACAAGCATCAAGCGCTGTTTCCCATTTGTAAAGCATCCCGTATACTTCTCCGTTTTCGGGGTCATTGTCGTAATATACCGCATCGCCGGTCATATATCTGAGATTCTCGGCCATAATATATGTATTACCGATCATAATGGTTTTATATTTTTGTCCATCACGTTCATCGGTAAGGGTTCCGAAATAATTCTGATATTCACTTACCTCTATAAAATTATCCACCTCCTTCACGCTTTCACCGTATTCATTTCTGACAGTCAGTTTTACAGAGTATGTGCCAGCTTCACTATATAAGACTTCAGGCCCGGGTTCAACTGATACCTCTGGCTCTCCGCCTTCAAAATACCATTCCCATTCACTGGGTTCGTTCCTGGAAACATCTGAGAATTTAGCTGTCTCCCAAATATATATCTGATCATCAGATACCTCAAAAGCTGCATCAGGCGGAAGTAATTCAGTTTTATTCTCATCATCGCATCCGGGCAATAACAACAGGACGATCATTGCCAGTAAAACGCTCATTGATAGTTTTTCCATAACTTAAATTCGTTTGTAAATTAAAAACTGTTATAAAATTAAGAATACCGGAACATGAATCCCGATAATTGGTTATTCATGAGTTTACTTCCTGACAACTTTCTTATCAGGGTTTTACCGGTATTTTTCGTTCATAATGAAGTAATATAAACAAACAATAAGCCAATAATTATAAGAAGCAGCAAGTGAGAATGATAAAATATAATAACCTTTTTAGGTTATTGTCCGAAAACGAATAGTGGTGTACGAATTCGGACATTGTCTTTTTTAGGGTTGATAAGTTGCTGCTCCATTTAGAGCTGCGACTGGTACGAATGCGGACATTGTTCTTTTTAAGGGTGCTTTAATTCTGGCGGGACTTTTTCCGGAAGGTTATATGATTAATCGATTCGGCGGTGCGAAGCAAAAATCGGGATTGAAAACATCTCTGCCGATGGTGGAAAGTTCGAGTTTAGCGAATTTTCTATTATATAGAAGAAAACCCGGATAATCAGCGAAATCTCTCAACTGATTATTTCTGCAACTACAAAGGTGCTGCCTCCTATAAATATAAGATCATCTGCACCAGCCTGCTTTTTTGCCGCATTCACTGCTTTTTCTACTGTATCATAAGATTTTCCCTTCAAACCGGCACCCTTTGCCATAGATTTAAGCCTTCTGTGGTCCAGAGCTCTGGGGATGGAGGCCATCGTAAAATAATAAGCTGCATCTTCCGGAAAACTGCCGAGAATTTTTGAGATGTTTTTATCGCTGACAAATCCTATTACCATATGCAGCTTTTTATGAGGTGTTGACCTGATCTGGCTCAGCACCATCTTTATCCCTTCGCTGTTATGTGCAGTATCGCATACAATTTTTGGATTATTCCCGATTATCTGCCAGCGGCCAAGTAGTCCCGTATTTTTACCCGCATGTTTTAATCCCCTGTAAATATTTTCCGTACTGATTTCCATGCCGGAATTATTCAAAACTTTTATAACCTGCAAAACCGTGAGGACATTTTTTTGCTGATAAAAGCCCAGCAGGTCGGTTTCGAGTTTTTCACAGACAGGTTTACCTTCCCTGCTGACATATAAAGATTGAAGTCCCCGTTGGGTCAGCAATGCATAATCACATCTGTAAATTTCAGAAGCAAAAGTCAATTCAGAGGCTTGTTCTTTGGCGAACTCCTTAAATACCTCTTTAACTTCTTCCTGCAGTTCACCAATAACAACAGGAATACCAGATTTGATAATTCCGGCTTTTTCCTTTGCTATCAGAGCCAGGCTGTCACCGAGGAATTCAGTATGATCCATCCCTATATTGGTAATTACCGATACGAGGGGATTTATTATATTGGTAGAGTCAAGACGACCTCCCATTCCGGTTTCAATCACTGCAATATCAGCCTTTTCAGACGCAAAATATTCAAAGGCCATTGCGACGGTCATCTCGAAAAATGAGGGACTAAGCTTTTCAAATATATTTTGATGACGGTTGACAAAATCAATTACATATTTTTCATTTACTTTCTCTCCGTTGATCCTGATCCTTTCTCTGAAATCTAAAAGGTGAGGCGAGGTATAAAGCCCTGTTTTAAAGCCCGCCTCCTGCAAAACTGCAGCCAGCATATGTGATACTGATCCTTTTCCATTGGTCCCTGCAACATGAATGGTTTTGAAACGTGCATGCGGATGACCAAAGTATTTATCCAAAGCAATGGTAGTAGCCAGATCAGCCTTATAGGCAGCCTTACCTATTCGCTGGAACATTGGCAGGTGGCCGTAGAGGTAATCCAGTGTTTCCTGATATGTCATGTTAAATTATTAATAAATTTTTAAAAAGCTTTTATCAATTATAAGTACAGTTGCCCGGCTTACCTGTTTTAAAAAATGCATAAGCAGGTTAATAAATATATTCAGTTTTTTATGTATAGCAGGTAATTCCAATCCATTATTTTAATTCAGATGGATCACCTTTATATTATTTATTACCGCTGGTATTGAGTTCGGGGACTTCAGGAGAATTATTCTAACAGATTCCCCACCATTTGTGTCCGGTTAATATCAGGAAAATCACAACTAACATTTTACATATCATATTGTTAAGGTGCTATTAGTAGCGTGTCAATTTAATTTGAAAATGTATTTTAGCTTCAATTAGAAAAATATTGATGTTGATAATCAGATATATACCAATTTGAAGTTTGAGAAAACTATTTAATCGGCCATAAATAACCAGCAAGAAATTAACGCAAGGAAGGAATTAATTATGTGCGATTCCATGAATTATAATGAACCCTGGAAGCATTGAACCTTGATTGTGCCTCTTTCTGTTCGTTGGGATATCCCAGGGCAATGAGTGAAAACGGTTCAATATTGTGCGGTAGTTTTAATATTTTGCGAATTGCATCTTCCCTTTCCTTACGGGGATGAACTCCCAGCCATACCGCACCCAGTCCGCTTGCATGGGCGGCAAGCAGAATATTCTGCGTGGCAGCGGAGCAATCTATAGGCCAGTATCCGGGACTAAGTTCCAGATTTTTATCTGCACATACCAGGATAGCAATCGGAGCCTCCTTCAGCATTTTGGCATAGGGGTGAGCATTCATCAGTTTATCTTTTAATGCTTCATCGCTTATCACCATAAAATGCCACGGTTGCTCATTTCTGGCCGAGGGGGCATACATTCCTGCTTCCAGAACTGCTTCTATTTTTTCAGGACTGACTGAGATATCTTTGAACTTTCGTATACTTCTTCTTGTTCTAATGGCTTCAATTGTATCCATGATTTGTAATTATGTAATATTCATTTACCACAAAATTGACTGCAGAAATTTTATGGCAGCTGTAAGCTCATATATTGATGGCAGATCTTATTTTCCGAAATCTATGTAAGCCAGTCCCGAATATATTAATCCGGCAGAATATCACAACCGGCGGTACTATAATTTGTCAGCAAATTTAAGATTTATTTAGCATTGCAGTCGCAGATTAAAACCATTTAATTTGTTTATTTTTGAATTCGTTAAATCTATAATTGGAGCAGTAGAATGGGAAATACAAAGAAAATTTTTGTGCTGGATACGAATGTTCTTCTCCATGATTATAAATGCATTTTTCGATTTCAGGAAAATGACCTGGTAATTCCGATTGTTGTGCTTGAGGAACTGGATAAACTAAAAAAAGGAAATGATCTGATAAACTTCCATGCACGTGAATTTACAAGGGAACTGGATAAATTGTCAGGCGATCATCTGTTTAATGGTGGAATAACACTGGGAGAAGGTCTTGGCAAACTATCAATTGAGACCGGGAAAGCCTTTTCTGTTGAAATGTGTGAATCATTCCCTGAGAAAACTCCCGACCACAGGATACTTGCAATAACAGATCATATAAGAAAAAGATACAAGAGAAGGCCTGTAATTCTTATAACCAAGGATATAAACCTAAGGATGAAAGCAAAATCTCTGGGAATTTTGTCACAGGACTATGAATCAGACAAGGTTGCCAATCTTGAGTCTTTGCATAAAGCAATTGATATTTATGACGATTTCGATGATAATTTTATTAACAGCTTGTATGATGAACCGGATGGTGTGCCTGTGGAAAATTTTGAATTAAATCCTTTGCCAAACCAGTATTATATCTTGAAAAACAATAAAGCCTCTGTTCTTGCTCATTATGATCCATACAGAAAAGTGATAGATCGGGTTGAAAAATTCAGAGTATACGGCGTCGAGCCCCGGAATGCTGAACAGACTTTCTCAATACATGCCCTGATGCGCCCTGAGATCCAGCTCATATCACTGACTGGAAAAGCAGGAACAGGAAAGACTTTGCTTGCTCTGGCCGCAGCTTTGCATCAGGAAACCAGATATAAACAGATATTGCTTGCTCGTCCCGTTATGCCATTGGCTAACAGGGATATTGGTTTTTTGCCAGGCGATATTAATGAGAAGATTGGTCCTTATATGCAACCTCTTTTTGACAATCTTTCTGTAATTAAACATAAGTTCAGGCCGCTTAGCAAAGAGCTTGAGAAAATTGAGGAAATGGAGCGAACAGAAAGGCTTGTAATTACACCGCTGGCTTATATAAGGGGAAGGAGTCTGTCAGATGTGTTTTTTATTATTGATGAGGCGCAGAATCTCACACCTCATGAGGTGAAAACCATCATTACCAGGGCGGGTGAGAATACAAAAATTGTATTTACAGGTGATATTCATCAGATAGATTCACCATATCTTGACATGAAATCAAATGGGTTAAGCTACCTGACTGATAAAATGACCGGACAGGATCTGTTCGCACATGTTAACCTTGTAAAGGGAGAAAGAAGTTATCTTTCTGAACTGGCTAGTAATTTACTCTAAAAACAAAGAAAATAGATATGCCAAAAGGAAAAATTTTATTTATAGGACGTCATGCCAAGTCCTCCTGGGACTTCCCAGAAAGGGATGATATAGACCGTCCTTTGGCTGAGCGGGGACTGTCAAATGCTTATGATATGGCCGGCCGGATGAAAATGAGAGGTGATATGCCTGAGTATATTATATCCAGTCCTGCCAGCCGGGCACTTCATACTGCAATAATTTTTGCACGTGAGTTGAAGTTTCCTATGAAAAGGCTGAGGGTTAATGAAGATTTGTATATGTCAGGCGAAGATTCTCTGCTGAAAATTATTACAGGGATGAATGGTAAGTTTGGTTCGTTAATGATTTTCGGACATAACCCCGATTTTACAAACCTTGCCAACTATTTTCTAAAGGATCAGATATATAATATTCCTACATGCGGACTGGTACGAATGCATTTTGATGTTGATGAATGGGGAAAGATCAGCAGATCAAATCTATCGGACTATTTTTTTGATTTTCCCAAAAAGTAGAGTATTTTACAATTGGATCGTTTATATCCAGATCAGGATTAATGGCAGACACATAATTAATATTGTATAGTTAATTCAGATAATCAGCAGTAATACATTGTAATGGAATGGCAAAAAAGAAAAAGATAATAAACAGGGAGGTAAGCTGGCTTTCTTTTAATCACCGTGTTTTGCAGGAAGCTGCCGATACCTCATTGCCATTAATGGAACGCATTAAGTTTCTCGGGATATTTTCAAACAATCTTGATGAATTCTTCAAGGTGAGGGTTGCCACAGTGAAACGGATGATGGACTATGACAGCCGTGACATGAGAAACATGATTGGCGATAAACCCAAGAATGTCCTTAAACAGATACAGAAAACAGTAATTGAACTGCAGGCACAGTTTCAGCAAATATATCAGAGTATAATTCAGGAACTTGAAAAAGAAAATATCTTCATTATTAATGAAAAACAATTAAACCAGCAGCAGGCAGATTATGTGAAGCATTATTTTAATGAAGAGGTCAGGCCAATACTTTCGGTTGTTATGCTGCATAATGTCGACAGGATACCTTACATGAAGGATAAAGCCATTTATCTGGCCACCAAGCTTACCAGCGTCGATGAATCTGTAGAAACAGAATATGCCCTCATAGAAGTTCCCGGTACTATTTCCCGCTTTTTTGTGTTGCCTTCAGATGGGGAGAAAAAATACCTGATAATTCTCGATGATGTGATCAGGTTCTGCCTGATCGATGTTTTTTCCATATTTCATTTCAATACTTTTGAAGCTTATACACTGAAGATTACACGTGATGCTGAGCTTGATGTAGATAATGACCTGTCTCAGAGTTTTATAGAGAAAATATCAAATAGTGTAAGCAGGCGTAATAAAGGGCAGCCGGTCAGGCTTGTATATGACAGGAATATTCCGGAAGATCTCTTTAATTATATTATAAAAGAGATGGATATGGATGAAGATGATAATTTGATTCCGGGAGGAAGATATCATAACTTCAGGGATTTCATGGATTTTCCTGATTTCGGGCTTCCTCACCTTGTGAATAAGCCTCATATTCCAATGAACCATTGGAGGATCAAGCCAAACAGCAGTATCTTCTCTGTTATAGCAGAGAAAGATATTCTTTTGCATTATCCGTACCAGCGTTTTATGAATTTTATAAACTTGCTCAGGGAGGCTGCCATAGATCCTAAAGTTGTGTCCATTAAAATTACCCTGTATCGGGTTGCAAAAAATTCAAAAGTTATTAATGCACTTATCAATGCTGCCAGAAATGGTAAAGCAGTAACAGTAATTATTGAGTTACAGGCCAGATTTGATGAAAAGGCAAATATTTACTGGTCAAAGAAGATGGAGGAGGTGGGTGTAAGGGTTCTCTTTGGGATTCGCGGACTAAAGGTTCATTGCAAGCTTGTTCTTGTTGGCAGGAAAGAGGGGAATACTCTGGTTAATTATGCAGGAATAAGCACTGGTAACTTTCACGAGGGAAATGCCAGGGTTTATTCTGATACAACATTGCTAACCAAAGATAAAAGGATTGCTTCGGAAGTTAAAAAGGTCTTTCTTTTTTTCGACAATACTTTTAAAACCTTTAACTATAAATCACTTCTGCTTTCTCCGAACTATGCCCGGCGCAGGCTGATGAACCTGATAGAGAATGAGATAAAAAACAAGGAGATTGGAAGAGACTCATGGATAATAATTAAAACCAACAGTCTGGTTGATAAAGATATGATAAACAAGCTTTATCAGGCAGGTAATTCCGGTGTAGACATAAAGCTTATTATCAGGGGAATATGTTCACTGATTCCTGATGAGGCCGGCGAAAATATTAAAGCTATCAGCATTGTCGACACTTTTCTTGAGCATTCACGGATATTCGTATTCTGTAACAATAATAAAAATCTGTATTTTATATCTTCGGCCGACTGGATGTCGCGAAATCTTGACCACAGAATAGAGGTCACATGTCCTGTTTACGACACTGATCTGCAGGATGAACTCAGGACGCAAATTGAAACTCAATGGAATGATAATGTTAAAGCCAGAATACTTAACAGGGAACAGGACAATCAGTATCGGAGAGATAATGAAAAACAAAAGATCCGTTCACAACTGGAATTTTATAAATATCTGGAAAAAAAATCAAACCAATAAAAAATATATGTTTTGAAACTATTAAAATTTGCAGCAATAGACATAGGCTCAAATGCCGTTCGCTTGTTATTTATGAATGTTATAGAAGACAATGATGAAGTATATTTTAAAAAATCAGAGCTTATACGTATGCCTGTGAGGCTAGGTGAGGATGCGTTTTATAATGACGGAGTGATCAGATCGGAAAAAATAGAGAGTTTAATGCATACCATTTCGGCATTTAAACATCTGATGATTGTGCAGGATGTGGTGAGTTACAGGGCATGCGCAACATCTGCGATGAGAGAGGCAGCCAATTCGAGTTTTATAGTTGAGTATATTAAAGACAGGACCGGGGTTTCTATTGATGTCATTGATGGACAGCAGGAAGCCGAGCTTGTTTATTCCAACAGAATAGTTGAAATGATTAACAATGAGAAATCATATTTGTATGTCGATGTAGGAGGTGGTAGCACAGAAATCACTCTCTTTTCAAATAAAAAGGCAATTACTTCAGGTTCATTTAATATAGGAACAATCAGGTTTCTTAATGGTGAAGTTTCTCAGAATGAGTATTCAAGGATGAAGCTTTTCCTGAAAGAGCTGACCGATAAATACAAACCTATTGATTTGATTGGATCCGGGGGCAATATAAACAAGGTATTCCGCTTGTCAGGAAAGAAAGATGGTGTGCCTCTGACATTGAAGAAACTTAAGGATATCTATACTTATCTGGGATCTTTTACCATTGAAGAACAAATAAAAGAACTGGGTTTCAATCCCGATCGTGCCGATGTTATTATTCCGGCAACCGAATTATTCCTTAAGATCATGAAATGGACCCGGGCGAAGAAGATCCTTGTCCCCAAAATTGGTGTTTCCGATGGGATTGTCCATCAGCTTTACAATATATATCGTGAAGAAAAGAGCTCATGATCAACTCACAGGCTGATCACCCGCACCTGTAAAGAGATGAATAATCTGTTGGCGATCCATCGGTTGCGACCATCTGACCAGCAAATGCAACTTACTTATATTTAAATTGGTAACTTTGCATTATTTTGATGAATCTCCCATGAGCCAAGGCACACAAAAAAGAAACGAATTAAGCATGGTTGATCGTTCGGAGATTTGAATATAGCCCGGGTTGATCCTTCGGTAGTGATCACGGATGAATAAAAATATAACCTGTCTTATAAATAAATTTTAATTTCACGATGACTAATCCTCCAAGGGTTGCTTTCTATACTCTGGGATGCAAACTTAACTTTGCAGAAACTTCAACTATTGAACGTTTATTTGTTGAAAGAGGATTTCAGCCTGTTGATTTTAATAGCAGCACCGATGTTGTTGTTATTAATACATGTACCGTCACGGCCAGTGCAGACAAGAAATGCCGCAATATAATCAATAAGGCTGCCAGGATATCTCCCGGTGCTTTTATTGCTGTTGTGGGATGCTACTCGCAGTTAAAAGCTGATGAGATTGCACGTATTCCCGGGGTTGACCTGGTTCTGGGAAGCAGGGAGAAGTTTGGCATCTTTGAATATGCTGATCAGTTCAAAAAGAAAGAAGAGGCTGAAATATACTCCTGTGCTATTACGGGTAAAGGAGGTTTTTCTCCATCTTATTCCGTCTCCGGCCGTACCAGGTCATTCTTGAAAATTCAGGATGGATGTGATTACTTTTGCTCGTATTGCACAATTCCTATGGCGAGGGGAGGGAGCCGCAGTGCTACTGTAAAGGAAATTATTACACAGGCCCGGGAAATTGCCCGAAGCGGAGTGAAGGAGGTAGTCCTGACCGGAGTGAATATTGGTGATTTCGGAACAAAAGGTTCTGAAAGTTTATTAGAGTTGTTGCAAAATCTGGAGGAGAAGACTGATATTGAAAGGTTCCGTATTTCTTCCATCGAGCCAAATCTTTTAAGCGATGACATTATTTCCCTGGTAGCAAAAAGTGAAAAATTTGCACCTCATTTTCATATGCCTCTGCAATCCGGCTGCGAAGCTATCCTGGAAAAAATGAACAGAAAATATCGCCCGCAGCTTTTTAGTGACAGGGTAAAAAGGATAAAAAATGAAATCCCATTGGCAGGAATAGGAGCAGATATTATAACCGGCTTTCCAGGAGAAACGGATAAGAATTTTATTGAGACTTATGAGTTTCTGAAGGAATCAAATATTGCGTTTTTGCATGTGTTCTCCTATTCGGACAGGAAGAATACAAAGGCTTCAGGATTTCCCGATAAAGTATCTCCTCAGGATAAAGATAGTCGCAGCAAGATCCTTCATGAGCTTGCTGATGAAAAGCTGAGTGTTTTTTATGAAAAGTGTACAGGAACATCGCAGAAAGTCCTGTTCGAATCATTTAACAAAAAGGGCAGAATGTCGGGATTTACCGGGAACTATGTGAAGGTCGAGACTCCGTGGAATGAAGATAAAATTAACAGTTTTGTCAGTGTAGAACTAATCGGGCAGGGTGAGGACGGTATAATGAAAGCAAAGATATCAGGCTGATCAGCAGCCTGGTTCAGAAATAGTTTTAATAAAAACTTAGATTATGGATTTAAAAGAAATTTGCGCACAGGTTATTGAAATTGCAAAAGCAACTGGTGGATATATCAGGAAAGAGAGGTTGTCATTCTCATCGGAGATGGTAGAAACCAAAGGGCTGCATAATTTTGTCTCGCATGTCGATAAAAACGCTGAAATCAGACTAGTTGAACAGCTTAAAATCTTACTGCCTGAAGCTGGTTTTATTGCTGAGGAAGGTACCGGAAAAAGAAATAAGGAAGGACTGAACTGGGTTGTTGATCCGCTTGACGGAACTACAAATTTCATACATGGATTACCTCCCTACTCTGTTAGCATAGGCTTAATCAATAATAATGACGCTATTCTCGGGGTGATATATGAAATTAATCTTGATGAGTGTTTCTACTCATGGAAGGGGGGAGCTGCCTATCTTAATAATGAAGTGATTAAGGTTTCCACTGCAGAATTTGTTAAGGATTCACTCATTGCTACCGGGTTTCCCTATATTGATTTTGACAGGATGTCTCCCTTTCTGAAGTCTTTTGAATTCTTCATGAAAAATTCCCATGGGCTTCGGCGACTTGGTTCAGCAGCAGCTGATCTGGCCTATGTTGCCTGTGGAAGGCTTGATGCTTTCTACGAATATGGGCTCAGTCCGTGGGACGTAGCCGCAGGTGCTTTTATAGTTCAACAGGCCGGAGGTAAGGTAGGTGATTTTAATGGTGGTAACGATTATCTTTTTGGCGGAGAGCTGGTTGCCTCAAATGGGAAGATTTTTGATGAATTTTCATCTTCTGTTCATGATTACATGTCCCGAAAGAAAGAATAAATCATGAACCGGTCACAAAATATTAATGGTTAGTATATGTGTGCTCCAACAGTGATAACGACTGAACAGAGAGAGATTTTACAAATATTGAAAACACCTGTTTACCTTGCTACAAAAGATACTACAATTGATAATTAATGATTCATTGGCAATAATCGCCAGATTGATAAATGTTTATTGATGAAATATTTTTTTTCATATATTTTATATCTGGTGATCAGGGTTATCGGTCTTTTGCCTTTGAGGGTTTTGTATATTTTTTCTGATCTCATATACCTTCTTGTTTTTCATATTTTAAAATACAGAAAGAAGGTTGTATTTGAAAATTTGAGGAATTCATTTCCGCAGAAAACGGATGAAGAGATTAAAATAGTAGCAAAAAAATTTTACAGGCATTTATGCGATCTGTTTTTTGAAACAATGTATCAGACCGGAATGGATGAAGAAGAGATCAGGCACAGGGTTAAGTATAAAAATCCTGAAATTATTGATGAATATTACAGGAAAGGAAAGCATATTGCAGCTGTCATGGGGCATTACAACAACTGGGAGTGGATGTGCGGGTTCCCTCTTATTAGCCGGTATAAATGCATAACAATTTACAGGCAACTTAAAGATAAGGTTTTTGACAAGCTTATGTTCGATATGCGCTCCAGGTTTGGCGCTGAGCTGGTTCCAATGAAGATGTCTATAAGAAAGATTTTTGAGTACAATCAAACGGGGCAACCTACTATTACAGCTTTTATTTCAGACCAGGCCCCGCCAAGGGAGAAAGCCCTGTTCTGGATTGATTTTCTGAACCAGGATACACCGGTTTATCTCGGTCCACAGCAAATTGCAAAAAAGCTGGATATGGCTGTTGTCTTTTTTAAAATGAAAAAAATAAAAAGGGGTTATTACGAGTTTGAATTTGTTCCTCTATTCGATAATGCTTCACAAACAGATGGAAATGAAATTACAATTGCCCATGTCAGAGAACTGGAGAAACTGATTACAGAGCAGCCTCAATACTGGCTCTGGTCTCACCGACGATGGAAGGTCAGGCGGGATGATCCTATAAAAAGATTGGCGACTAAAACTGATGAGAATATTATTTTTTGACATAAATAGCCATAGCTTCATTAAATTTGAATATATATTTGCCAGCTAAAGTATATTCGATTGAGTAATTAAAGTGCCTTATGTCAAAATTTCAGTCAGCCAGATATATGCTCGGATTCTATATGTTTTACCTGTTATCCTGGCCATTGCTCAAACTGCCCCTCAGGGTTCTGTATTTATTCTCTGACATTGCCTATATATTGATTTTTTATTTCCCAGGGTACCGTAAGGAGGTTGTATTTAGCAACATGCGCAATTCATTTCCGCAGAAATCAGATACCGAGATCAGAGATATGGCAAAAGGTTTTTACAGGCATCTTTGCGATTCATTTGTAGAAACCTTTGCAGCAATTAACATGAATGAGGAGGAGATCAGGAAAAGATGCGTCTGGAAAAACCTGGAATTACTTGACCATCATTATCAAAACGGGAAATCGGTCGTTTCAGTTTTCGGACATTACGGGAACTGGGAATGGTTATCAACACTTCCACTTTATACTGATTACAAGGTTCTGGCCCTTTACAAACCTTTAAGCAATATCTATTTTGACCGTTTTATGAAATCTATGCGTCAAAAATATGGTATTCAGACAGTACCTGTGATTCGCAGTTTTCCTGTAATTCTTGATTATCATAATACAAACGTGCGAACGCTGACTTTTTTTCTGGGTGACCAGAGGCCTGTGAAAACGCATATTCGCTACTGGACAACCTTCCTCAACCAGGATACCCCGGTTATGCTTGGATCAGAGCAGATAGCAAAGCGGTTGGGCCAGGTTGTAGTGTTCTTTTCAATGAAAAAAATCAGACGTGGCTATTATGAAGTTGAAATATTTCCGGTAACGGATGCTCCCGAAAACACAGCCATATATGAAATTACAGAAAAGCATACACGTCTTCTCGAATCACAAATTGAAGATCGGCCCGAGTACTGGTTGTGGTCGCATAAAAGGTGGAAACATAAAAAAGATCCCGTTAAATGATACGTGTTGCAATAGTAATTTTGAACTGGAACGGGATTGATTTTCTCAGAAGGTTTTTGCCATCGGTTGTTGAAAATTCGGCTGGCGATCATATTGAAATCTGGGTGGCCGATAACGGATCGGTTGACGGGTCGCAGAGTTTCCTCAAAAGCCAGTATCCTGATATCCGGTTACTTAAACTCGAATCGAACTTTGGTTTTGCAGGCGGGTACAATAAAGCTCTTGCAACAATTAAGTCAGAGTATTATATACTTCTTAATTCAGACGCTGAAGTAACACCTCAGTGGACAGTCCCGCTGCTGGATCTAATGGACGGAAGTCCGCTTGTGGCTGCATGTATGCCTAAGGTCAAGGATATCAGCAGGAAAGATTATTTTGAGCATGCCGGAGGATCGGGTGGTTTCATTGACTTTCTTGGCTACCCTTTTTGCCGGGGAAGGATTTTTGATGAAATCGAATATGATAAAGGACAATACGACGATGAGAAGGAGATTTTCTGGGCTACCGGAGCATGTATGATGGTACGGGCGTCCGACTGGCATGAGTGCGGCGGGTTTGATGAAAGATTTTTTGCCCACATGGAAGAGATTGACCTGTGCTGGAGATTAAAAAGCAAGGGAAAGAAAATTATGGCATGTCCGGCTTCTGTAATTTATCATCTCGGAGGAGGAACTCTTCCTCAATTACATCCGCGGAAAACTTTTCTTAATTTTCGCAACAGTCTGCTGATGTTACTGAAAAACCTGCCTGCCCCAAAACTCTATCTTATATTTATCCGCCTGATACTGGACGGACTTTCGGTACTTAAATTTATATTTTCTCTGTCCTTCGCAAATGCATTTGCTGTAATAAGGGCTCACTGGGCTTTTTTTAAACTTTCCCCGATTTATTTCAAAATGAGAAAGACACTTCATAATGATGGTTTGTCAGGCAGAAATAATGATTCAGGCCGGAAAAGTGCCATTTCACATAAGGAGATATATCAGAGGAGTATTGTTGCAGATTTTTTTCTTCTGGGGAGAAAATACTTTTCGGAAACTGATTTGTAATTTCGGCATCCACGAAAGTGTCTGGTTAAAATTTAACCTAATCTTCACAGTTACTATGCAGGGATTAACTTCTGGAATATATTTCTAACTTATGCATCCTTCAAAACCAGGTTGCTTTTTTACCGGGGGATAGTTCATGAAATAAAGTTTTTTTTGCTGGAAATCAATATCTGTTTTTTGTATATTGCCCTTTTAACCCTGTCCGGCAAAATGGAATTGGATAATTTTAACCTTTGGCAGAATTGTCTGATTAAATAACTATCAGCCAGGGTACCAAACAGGATTGAATAAAGCAAAACCAAAATCTACTATCATGAGCATATATTATGACAGGAGAAATTTCGTAAAAAAAGTGGCGGGTTCGGCACTGGCAATTGGAATGATGGGAAAATACAGCTTTGCTTCATCGTTGTATACTTCTGCTTATGACAAAATAACCGTTGCTGTTATCGGAACCAACTCAAGGGGTGCTGCTCTCGCCGGAGGTTTTGCAAGAATTCCGGGAATAGAGGTGAAGTTTATTTGCGACGTCGATGAAAATGCCGCATTGAAAGGTTTGAAGGCAGTAAAAGATGCAGGTCAGAAGATGGACGCAAATGTGGTCAGCGATTTCAGGCGAATTCTTGATGACAGTTCAGTTGATGCAGTAGTAATTGCTATGCCTGACCACTGGCATGGCCCGGCAGCAATAATGGCCTTGCAGGCAGGTAAGCATGTTTATGTTGAAAAACCCGGAAGCCATAATCCTCATGAAGGTGAGCTGGTGTCACTTGCAGCTGCCAGATATGACAGGGTTGTCCAGATGGGTAACCAGCGCAGGTCATGGCCAAACGTAATTGAAGCATTGGATGCGCTTAAGTCCGGCATAATTGGCAATCCTTATCTTGCAAGGACCTGGTATGGTGCCAACAGGGCGCCAATAGGTACCGGGAAAAATGTTCCGGTGCCTCGTGGACTGGATTATGATCTGTGGCAGGGGCCTGCACCAAGACGTGAATTCAGGGACAATCTGATACATTATAACTGGCACTGGTTCTGGCATTGGGGTACAGGTGAGCTGCTGAATAACGGTACCCATTTTATTGATCTTGCCCGCCTGGGGTTAGGAGTGCAATATCCTGTAAGGGTAAGTTCTCATGGCGGCCGTTATGCATACAAAGACGATTGGGAAACACCCGATACACAAATTGCAGTATTCGATTTTGCAGAAAATAAAACCATATCATGGGAGGGAAAGAGCTGCAACAACAGGCCTGTTGAAGGTCTTGGCGCAGCTGTCTCATTTCACAGTGAGGAGGGAACCATGGTGATTAGCAATAACGAGTATATCGTTTATGATAACGCCAATAAGGAGATAAAAAGGTATACCACGGGTAAGGAGGGTGAAGTTGATCTGACAGGCCCTGGTTTTGATATGGACTCGGGCCACATAACCAATTTTGCTGAAGCCATCCGTACCGGTACGAAACTCAAATCCGGCTTCTCCGACTCAAATAAAAGTGTTCTGCTGTGTCACCTGGGAAATATTGCACACCGGGTTGGCAGATCAATTAACTGCAATCCCGCCGACGGAAAAATAACAGGGGATGATCAGGCAATGCAATTCTGGAAAAGGGAATATGAACCCGGATGGGAACCTTTGATCTGAAACAGTTAAACCATTAACTTTAGAATCATCTATCCTGAACCTAAAAAAAATGATATGCTATCAAAACTTAATCGCAGAGAATTTTTAAGGAAATCGGCCGCTACAGGTATCACTCTCGGTCTGGCGACATCGGCATTTCCCGGTTTTTCCCGCACAGAATCGGCTAAAGATGTCAGGATTGGAATAATTGGCCTGGATACTTCACACAGCATTGCATTTACAAGGATAATCAATAACCCTGAGGATAATGATATGGCAGGTTACAGTGTTGTTGCTGCTTATCCTTATGGCAGCAGAACCATTGAATCCAGCTTTGCAAGGATTCCCGGATATATTGAGGATATCGGAAAAATGGGAGTGGAGATTGTTGATTCAATAGCCGATTTATTGAAGATGGTTGATGTCGTACTTCTGGAAACCAATGATGGCAATCTTCACCTGGAGCAGGCAATGCAGGTATTCAAAGCGAATAAACCAGTATTTATTGACAAGCCTGTTGCAGGGTCACTTAAAGATACAATTGCCATATTTAAAGCTGCAGAAGAATTCAAGGTGCCTGTTTTTTCATCATCATCTCTTCGCTGGTCAAAAAATACCCTTGCCATCACTCAGGGCGATCTTGTTGGCAAAGTGCTCAGTGCCTTCACATATAGTCCTGCCCATATTGAACCTTCACATCCCGACCTTTTCTGGTATGGAGTTCATGGTGTTGAAATGCTTTATTCTGTGATGGGAACAGGCTGCAAAGAAGTGGTCAGAATACACCAGCCGGATACCGATGTTGTAGTAGGAACATGGGAAGATGGGCGTATTGGAACCTTCCACGGAGGAAGGTCCGGCAATACGGGCTATGGAGGGATTGCAATGGGAGAGAAGGGAACCCATCAAATAGGTCCTTATGAAGGATACGGGCCAATCATGAAAGAGGTGATCAATTTCTTTAAAACAGGCAAACCGCCAGTAAGCGCCAGGGAAACAATTGAGATATTTGCATTCATGGAGGCTGCCGATGAAAGTAAACGCAAGGGAGGGGTGGCTGTAAGACTCGATGAGATAATTGATAAAGCAAGAGCCTGATAAACCTGGTGGAAATCAGGTTGGTGAGCATTTTATGCACTTCTCCAGTTGAAAAAGAAGAAGCCAAAAGTTCATCCAAAAATTACAAAATTTTTAATTACAGAAGGAATCGCTTCGCTTTTCTATGATTTTTTTTCATCTGTTTAAACCTTTCCCATGCAACTTAGCAATCCTGATTTTTTTGTAATCCTCTTGTTTTTTCTCTCTATGATCATAATTGGTTTATGGTCATGGGTGAAGAATAAGACGCCTGAGGACTATTTCGTGGCCGGAGGTAATATTCCCTGGTGGCTTTCCGGCATTTCTCATCATGTATCAGGATATAGTGGTGCGGTCTTTGTGGCATATGCCGGACTTGCCTATACTCATGGATTCTCCCTTTATATCTGGTGGGCTTTTACTATTGGGATTACGGTAGTGCTGTCAGCCAAAGTTTTTCCGGTGTTATGGGTAAGATTACGCCAGCGATATCACATCCAGTCGCCACTTGAATACCTGGTAAAGCGATATAACCTTTTGACTCAGCAGATCATTGCCTGGAGCGGGGTCATACTGAAGCTTTTTGATGTTGCAGCCAAGTGGGCTGCAATAGCGATCCTGCTTAATGTCTTTACGGGCATCTCTCTGTTAAACGGCATATTACTGGCTGGTGGAGTATCGCTTATTTATGTGACTTTTGGCGGACTCTGGGCAGTTATTATTACAGATTTTGCGCAATTCATTGTGCAGCTTGTTGCCGGCTTAATCATGTTTGTTATTGTTATGCTAAAGCTCGGCGGACCAGCCTCGGTATTTACCTTCTGGGAAGGTTTGCCTGAAGGCCATTCTCAACCATTTAATGAGCCTTACACATTCTGGTTTGCCATGGCTTTCCTGTTCATTAATTTCCTGAGCTACAACGGTGGAACATGGAACCTGGCAACGCGTTATATATCTTCTCCTGATGAACGCCAGGCTGCTAAAGCCGCCTGGTTGTCAGGAACATTGTATCTGTTATGGCCGTTGATTCTTTTCCTGCCATTATGGGCCGCACCAATACTGTTGCCCGGACTTGAAGATCCTTCGCAGTCTTATGGATTACTGACTTTGCAGTTGTTGCCTCGGGGACTGGTTGGTCTTGTTCTGGCTTCTTTGTTTGCCAATACAATGTCAATGACCTCATCTGATATCAATACCATATCTGCTGTTATTTCACGCGATATTCTTCCACTTGTTTTTTCAAAGATCCGGCAGACCGGTGTTACCTTGAAGACAGCAAGGTTAACGACTTTCCTGTTTACTGTATCAACAATAATCCTTGCATCACAGCATGAGCATTTTGGAGGGGTACTGGGACTAATCGTTACATGGTTCGGGGCCCTGGTGGGGCCTGTTGCCATTCCGATGCTACTGGGACTTCTGCCCTTCTTTGCAAGATGCGGACCTCTTGCGGCTATTACTTCAATTATAACCGGCTTTATTACTTTCGTGATTACAAAGACCTTTACTTTTGACAGCCTCGCTCTGACTGTTGCACTTCCGGTAATGGTTTCTACAGTAACATTTATAGTTATGGGATTGATAAACAAAAAAGATCAGATTCCTGAAAGGGTTACGGTGCTTTTGAATTCACTTAAAAAGTAAATGGCAGGCCAGTGCCTTAATGAATCAACTGTAAGATTTGATTTGCCCGATATTTCAGGAACGAAGGCTGTTGATGGTCAGTAGATATGATATAAGGATATGAATTGCTTAATGTAATGAGAAACAAAACATGGGAAAGCGAAAATATTTCTGCCGGGCTCGGGTAAAATTCAGCCATTTCCGGTAATTGATAAAATTGATTGGTAAATACCTGATTAGGTCAGATACGTCAATAAAAAATAAGCTAGCAATAAACGGATTTTGTATTTTGGTAGTATAAATTCTGGCATTATGGAAAGGGAGAATAGAAGTGATAAAGGGTTTCTTGCCATTGACTGTCTGAGCGGACAGGTATTTCATTATGGAGACAATCTTGAAATTAATAAAGCCGGCCAGTTGTCAGGTGACAACAAGTCGGTATTGCCATATGCAGGTCCCGGATTAATTGATTTGCAGATAAATGGTATTAATGGTATTGATTTTAATTCTGTATCATTAAACTGCGAGGGCATGGTTAGTGCTGCCAATTATTTACTAAGCAAGGGGGTAACTACTTTTTTTCCAACGGTAATTACCAATACTGAAGAAAATACCCGGTATATACTTTCTGTTATTAATGAAGCCTGTCACAAAAATGCCCTGTTGGATCGATGCATCGGTGGAATTCATCTTGAAGGGCCCTTTATTTCACCCGCTGATGGTTACCGGGGAGCACACAATAAAGATCTGGTGAGGGCGCCGGACTGGAATTTGTTCCTTAATTACCAGAAAGTTTCAGGGGGAAGGATAAAGATAATCACACTTTCTCCCGAATGGGAGAATTCAACAGGCTTTATCAAAAAGTGCAGAGAAGAAGGATTACTTGCCACAATAGCTCATTCCCGGGCAACTCCTGTCCAGATTAATGCATCTGTTGATGCCGGAGTGGCGCTGGCATCCCATATCGGGAACGGACTTCCTCTGGAGATTCCCAGGCACCCAAATGTACTGTGGGAAATACTGGCCAGTGAAAAAATATACATAAGTCTTATCGCCGATGGATTTCACCTTCCTGATTCCTTTATCAGGGTTGTTTTAAAAGTAAAGATGGACAAGGCGATTCTGGTGAGCGATGCTACATGTTTCAGTGGCCTCGCTCCGGGAGTGTACAAGTCCCCTATCGGCTCAGAAGTATTACTCGAGGCAAACGGGCGCCTGAGCATGAACAATGGGAGGGGACTGCTGGCAGGGGCAACCCGCACCCTTCTGGAGAATGTACAGTATATGGTCTGTAATAACCTGGCAGACCTGCGCGGGGCATGGTATATGGCCTCAGCGGGGCCCCGCAGGTTAATAAAGGAAAATATACATTTAAATGACCCGGGCGACAAGGACCTTGTACTGTTTAACTATGAAGAGGGTGAGATAGTGGTCTCTGAGGTTTTCAAAAACGGAAAGTCTGCCTGGAGGCGTCAGGATAGGCCAAAGGAAGATAGTTTAATGGATTAGAAACCTGGTAACAGATTGAGACTGATCTGTTAAGTTGCCGGATAACAGGTGTTTAATCAAATTATTTTGACGCTTATTTCATTTATAATCAGACCTCTATAGTAAGGTTTAACTAGCAATTGACTTGAAAGAACAGTTTAAATTTAAATATTACCAGTTATGACAAACCCAGTAAAACTATTAAAAAGAGATAACCTGAAAATTGAGATATATAAAGATGAAAAGCTGATGGGGCAGGCAGCTGCTGATTTCACCGCTTCAAGGCTTAGTAAGGCTATTGCCGAAAGGGGGATGGCCAATCTTATCCTGGCAACCGGCACATCACAGTTTGCTTTTCTTGAAGCTCTTAAAGAAAAGGATATTGACTGGGGTAAGATTACCGTATTCCACCTTGATGAATATATTGGAATAAGTGAAGATCATCCGGCCAGCTTCAGGAAATATCTGAAGGAACGTATATTGAATATTGTAAAGCCGGGTAAGGTTTATCTTATTAATGCTGATACCCCTGAACTTCAAGATATGATGTCCGGCTATGAAAAATTGCTGAAAGAGAATCCTGTAGACATTGCCTGTATCGGTATTGGTGAAAACGGACATATTGCCTTTAATGATCCGCCCGTCGCTGACTTTAATGATCCGTTGTGGGTCAAGGATGTTGAACTTGATCATGCCTGCAGGGTTCAGCAACTTGAAGAGGGTTGGTTTCCTTCGCTTGATAAAGTCCCCGAAAGAGCTGTCACGTTGACGGTTACAGCTATTATGAACAGTAGGGCGATAAGTTGCGTGGTGCCGGGTAAACGCAAAATAAAGGCTGTAAATGATACTTTAAATGCCCCGGTAAATGAAAAATGTCCAGCCACAATCCTTCGCCGGCATCATGATGCAACTTTGTTCCTTGATCTGGTTTCCGGCGGACAGTAACGGCTTGTTCTGATGTCCTGGCCCGGCAGGAAGGCTTATTCACAGAATTTAATGAAACCATATACATTTCTGTTGTCGTACTTCGGTAACCTCCTGATGCTGGTTTGCCAGGGAATAATTTGGCAGGTTTCATGTAAGTTCAGTTGATAATAAGACGTTTTCCCTGACCTCCGGTTTTATTATTTTTAAGCTGACTTCCAACCTGTGCATCTTGAATTCAGATAGCCTGGCCAGGTAACCAGGTACTGAAAGTTAATTAAAATGTAAGGGTAAATGTTGTTCCTACGTCAGGTTCAGAGTTTGCCGTAATAGTCCCGCCATGCAGCCTCATTATCTGACGGCTGAGACTGAGTCCGATTCCTGAACCTTTGGGCTTGGTTGTAAAGAAGGGTATGAATATTTTGTCAAGAACCTCTTTAAGTATTCCCTGGCCATTATCTTTTACCTGTATAGTAAGCCTGCCGCGTTTATTTATGAAAGCCTTTATAACTATTGTTGGATCGTTTGCGTTGCTTAATGCCTGAATTGCATTTTTGATCATATTGATCATAACCTGCTCGAGCAATTGCTCATCGGCAGAGAATTCAATATCAGGCGGGATAACAGATGTGATGAGTTTAATTTCATTCTGACGAAGCTCCTCCTCCATAAGTAACTGTACATTGTTAATCAGGTCCTTAACGGGGAAGATCTTGAAATTAGGCTTTGGTATCCTTGTCAGGTTCCTGTAGGTATTAACAAAATGAAGCAGCCCGGTACTCCTTTTGTTAATTGTTTGCAGGGCCTGTTGAATTTCCATAACCGATTCCATGTCCATTGGTTTATCATCCTGCTCTCTTGTAATACTTTTGAGCATCATTTCCAGGGTGGAAGAGAGTGATGCTATAGGCGTTATGGAGTTCATGATCTCATGTGTGAGCACCCTGATAAGTTTCTGCCATGCTTCGGTCTCCTGTTCTTCCAGAACATTCTGAATATTCTTAATTGTAGAAAGGATAATTTCCTTGTCATGTATTTTCAGTTCGGTCGCATATATAGCCAGTTGCAAAAGATCATCCTGTTCCTGGACCCTGACCAGCTTGTTTTCTCCCGGCTTTATATCTATCAGTGTTGTAACCAGTTCGCCGCTAAGGCTATTAAGTGAATGTATGTTGCGCAGGCTATTGACCTGAAAAAGTTTTTTGGCCGATTTATTTACCATTTCCACCGTTCCGTCACGCTGATAGGCAAGGATGCTGACATCTATGTTCTGCACTATGCTTTGAAGGTATTGGAAATGCTCTTCTTTTTCTGATCTTACCTTTTGAAAATCCTGTATGACTTCATTAAAAGCCTTATTCAGTTCATCAAAAGAAGCACCCAGTCCGCGAGTCTGAAATGTAAGGGTGAATTCCGAAAACCGTATTGATTCAAGAAAAGTAGTAAGATCACGATTTACCTTGTTTACATACTTAAACAGCAGCATTATCTGGATAATAATCAGAAGCCCTATAAGAACAGGGGTTATATGAAAACTGAAATGTATAACAGTATATACAAATATAAATATACTGGCGGTCAGCAAAAGTATTCTTACCAGGCTGACAATTTTGAAATTCTTATAAACCATATTTTTCCATTCTGCGATACAGGGATGTACGAGTAAGTCCGAGTTCGGCAGCCGCCTGAGAAATATTGCCCTGATTCTGCTTCATCACCTTTAAGATCACACTCTTTTCAATTTCATCCAGATTATAACTGTTTAGTTCCAGCTCACCAGATTTTCTCGAATGTGAAGAAAGTACAAAGTCCTCGGCCTTAAGGGTGCCTGAATCACTCATTATCAATGCTCTTTCGATAGCATGTTGTAATTCTCTTACATTACCGGGCCAATGGTATTGGTTCAGTTTGTTTATAGCCTCAGCTGTAAATCGCGTGACATTCTTTTTATACTTTTTATTGTATATTTTCAGGAAGTGTTCTGCAAGCACCGGGATATCGCCGGTCCGCTCCCTGAGGGGAGGGAGATGGATCTCAACCGTATTGATCCTGTAAAGAAGGTCCTGCCTGAAACTCTCATCGGCTACCATCTGATGTATGTTATTGTTTGTAGCACATATTAATCGGATATCAATAGGAAGCGGCTTGTTTGCACCTACTTTTATAACCTCCTTCCTTTCTATCACAGTGAGAAGTTTCGCCTGCATCGGGAGGGACAGATTACCTATCTCATCAAGAAACAGGGTGCCTCCGGAAGCTATTTCAAACCTTCCTGACTTTTCTTTTATAGCATCAGTAAATGCACCTTTGACATGTCCGAATAATTCACTTTCAAACAGTGTTTCGCTTATACTGCCAAGATCTACGCTGATAAACACTTCATCTTTCCTGGGAGAATTTCTGTACAGTGCCCTTGCAACCAGCTCTTTGCCTGTGCCATTCTCTCCAAGTATCAACACATTGGCATCGGTTTTTGCAACCTTTTGAATTGTAGTGAAAACTTCCTGCATTTCGGGTGAGATACCTATAAAATCCTGAAAAGGCTGATCAAGAACCTTGCTGATCTCTTTTTGTTTAAGTTTCAATCCACTCGCTTCAACCCTTGAACGTTTCAATTGAACTGAAGAAGATACAGTTGCAATAAGTTTCTCATTTTGCCATGGTTTAAGAACAAAGTCAGTGGCTCCGGCTTTTATTGCCTTGACTGCCTTTTCAGCATCTCCGTATGCAGTTATAAATACCACCACGGCCTCGGGGTCTATTTCAAGGATCCTCTGAAGCCAGTCAAATCCTTCCTGGCCGCTGATGGCATCTTTGGTGAAATTCATATCCAGCAATATGACGTCAAAGTTTTCATTTTTCATCAAATCGGGGATATCCGATGGTTTTTCAGTGGTTTTAATAAGTTCCACATGTTGTTTTAAAAGTAACTTTAGTGCAAACAAGATGTCTTCGTTGTCATCAACAGCAAGAATCTTCCCGGTTTTCGTATCCATATATCTTATTACATTTTAAATTTGCAGCCTCTTTGTCAAATGGTTTTATAATTATCTGAAGCATTTATCTCAAGAACTGTTTTCCTACATGTTTTCTGACGCATGCGTAAATATACAATTATTCTCTGTCATCTATTATGGGAAAAAATCAATATATGTTCGATATCGTACTGTATTTGTTTCAAATCCGTACACTTTCTATACGGTAAAATTCATACATATTATCCTAAATGTCATCATTGCAGCGTTTTGAGGCTTTTGGCATAATTCATGGAATTCCTTACTCAGAAAATAAAAAAGTTTACAATAATGAGCATGGATCGCAAGATAGAGAATAAAGGTAAAAAATGGAGACGAATTGCATGGATTTCCGGGGCAGCAATCTTATTTGTACTTGTTTTTTATCAGATATTTTTCGGTGACAAAAGTTCACGGCTGAATGTTGAAACCGATAAGATAACAATTGATGAAATCAGGCAGGATGCCTTTCTGGATTTTATTTCTGTAATAGGTACCGTTGAGCCTATTCAGACAATATTCCTTGATGCTACCGAAGGTGGACGGGTGGAAGAGATTTTCCGGAGGGAAGGCGGAATGGTTGAAATTGGTGAACCCCTTGCCAGGCTTACAAACACAACTCTGCTCCTGGATATTTCCAATGCCGAAACAAATTATACCAGGACAGTAAATGATATCCGTATGACCAGGGTTCAGCTGGAACAACAGAATCTTAGCAGCAGGAACCAGCTGCTTGATCTGAATCTTGCATTGCGGCAGTATGAGAGACGGTACAATAACAATAAGGTTTTAATGGAGCAGAACCATATTTCAAAAGAGGAATATGATATCTCCCTGGAACAATATGAAATCACTCAAAAGAAACTGGATCTGTACAAGGAGACTTTTGTTCAGGATTCCATATACCGTATTTTTCAACTTGAGGCAATGGAGTCATCACTTAAAAATATGGAAGAAAATATGAAGCTGGTTTATCAGAGACTCGACGCAATGGCTCTGAGGGCTCCTGTATATGGGGAACTTGCTTCGCTGAACCTTGAGATAGGACAAATGATTAACAGAGGTGAGAGGCTGGGGCGCATTAATATTCTCGATTCCTATAAACTGAGAGTGGAAATAGATGAACATTATATCTCAAGGGTGACTCAGGGACTGACCGGCAACTTCGAATTTGCCGGTGGCAACTATGGACTGGTTTTAACCAGGATATATCCTGAAGTTCAGGCAGGACGTTTTGCAGTAGATATGGAATTTACAGATGAAGTACCAACCCAGATAAGGATAGGCCAGACTTTCCGGATAAGGCTTGAGCTTGGTGAATCCCGCAATGCCATACTGATTCCGAGAGGAGGGTTCTACCAGAGTACAGGCGGACAATGGGTATATGTGGTTGATCCAACCAGCTCATTCGCTTACAGAAGAGAGATCAGGATAGGAAGACAGAATCCAACGTTCTATGAAGTTATGGAAGGCCTGGAACCGGGTGAGAGGGTTATAACATCATCGTATGATAACTTTGGAAATGTCGACCGACTGGTACTTAAATAAAAATATAATTGAAGAATAATTACTATAGATAATTAAATTTTGAAATCATGTTAAAGACAAATGAATTAGTAAAAGTATTCCGGACAGATGAGGTAGAGACAACTGCTCTTAACAGAGTTAATCTTGAGATCAGTCATGGCGAGTTTGTCGCCATAATGGGACCCTCCGGATGTGGCAAATCGACCCTGCTTAATATTATCGGGTTGCTTGACAATCCTACTTCCGGTGAGTTCTGGTTCAATGAAATTGAAGTTTCCAGATTTTCTGAGCGTCAGCGTACAAATTTGCGTAAGTCCAACATAGGTTTTGTTTTTCAGAGTTTCAACCTGATAGATGAACTCACTGTTTTTGAGAATGTCGAACTTCCGCTATTGTATCTTAACGTTCCCTCTTCAGAAAGAAAGAAAAAAGTTGAAGCCGTTCTTGACAAAATGAAAATCGGACACCGGTCCAAACATTTTCCCCAGCAGCTTTCCGGGGGACAGCAGCAAAGGGTAGCTATTGCCCGGGCAGTTGTGACAAGGCCTAAACTTATTCTTGCCGATGAGCCGACAGGAAACCTCGATTCTGCGAATGGTGAAGAAGTGATGAACCTGCTGGGTGAACTGAATGGTGAAGGCACAACAATTGTTATGGTTACGCATTCTCCTTCCGATGCAGATAAGGCACACAGAATTGTTCAGCTTTTTGACGGGCACATTGTTACCGAAAATGTAAAAAAGCTGCTTTAGCATCCGGATCCGGGTAAAGCCATCTTTCACGGGTTTATAAGTTGATATTATCGGGTTAACCCAAATGGAACAGGTTTTAGATGTATGCCTCAAAATGGTTACAGTGATTCAAATAAACGGTTCATAGCAGAGTAATATTAAAACTTCAAATATGAAAGATCTATGTGTTCCGGTGCCGGGGTTCGGCGACCATGAGATAGCTGAAATACAGCTGAGTATTGGAGGAAAAAAATCTACATTCAATTTTCGGGTTGAATCTTTCCCCTGGGATGTCGAAGACGAACTGGGAAAATTTAACGATGAAGTTTCCCTTTCTCTTGCAAGAATTGAGCGGCTGAGAAACAAAATAAAGAATTATGATAATGAATGGGAACTGATCCAGATTTTTACGCCAACCGATAACTCAAAATTTATCCAGGTTCTTTACAGAAAAAGAATATAACCTTAAAGTTCAAATTTATTCTGTTTCAGATTAGTCTTAAATTGTATATTATGAATTACCCACGAACCCTGGCATACAAAAAGAAACGAATAATGCATGGGTGATCCATTCGTGGCGACCACGTGATTAGCAATTGTAACTTACTTATATTTAAATTAGTACTTATAAAATATTCGGATGAAACTTCCTTTAATTATTTTCTTATTTATTCTGATATCTGCCGACAGTTCTTCTCAAAAGGTCTGGACCCTTGAGAATTGTATTGATTATGCCCTTGAAAATAATATTCAAATCAAAAGAAATCAGCTTCTCTCTGAAACTGCACGTAACAATTTTAACCAGTCGAGACTAAATGTTCTTCCTGGTATAGGGGCACAGGTGAACCATGATTTGAATTCCGGGCGTGCTCTAAACACAGATACATATCAATGGGAAAACAGGGAGTTTGAACAGGGTAGTCTTGGAGCCCAGGCCCAGATGAATATCTTCAACGGACTTCAGGGATATAATAATACACAGCAGCAGAGATATTTACTCCTGTCAAGCCTTGAAGACGTCGAGCGGGCTATGAATGATATTTCCATGCGGATTGCCAGTGCATATTTTCAGATACTGCTTGATATGGAACTGGTCGATATTGCTGGGAATCAGCTAAAGGCTTCCATCCTGGAGATGGAATCGGCCAGGAGTAATTTTCAGCTGGGTAATATTTCGAGAGGTGGGCTTCTTGAAATAGAATCACAGGTAGCATCAAATGATTATCAGCTTACTTTGGCCCAGAACAACCTTAGTAGTTCCTATCTGACTCTTAAACAGATAATGCAGCTTGATCATGATCTTGATTTTGAGATTCACAGGCCCGAAATAGGTTCGATAAATGAATCGGCAATGCTGAGCAGGGTGGATGCAATTTATGACCAGGCAGAAACTATTTTACCACAGGTAAGAGGGGCGGAATATTTCCTGAGAAGTGCAGAACGTGGATTAGCCTCGGCTCGCGGAATGCAAAGTCCCAGACTTACGGTCAGGGGAACTTATTACTCCAGGTACTCTGAACTTGCCATGGATCCTTTGACCGGCGGAAGTTATTCATACCCGGCGCAGATAAAGGATAATCAATATAAGCAGCTAAGCTTCAGCCTGATAGTTCCTATTTTTGATGGATGGCGTGTAAGAAGCCGGATCAGTAACTCAAAGATTGCGGTGCTTGATGCAAGGTATCAGCTCGATGCTGTGCGTCAGGAGCTTTATTCCGATATCCATCAAATGCATAATGAAGCCAGAAATGCATTAAACAGATATAATTCAGCAGAGAAGGCTTCTTTGTCGGCCGAAGAGGCATTTAATTTTGCCCAGCAACAGTTCAGGCTTGGGCTGATAAATTTTGTTGATTTTCAGTTGTCGCAGTCCAATTTATTCAGTGCACAATCTAATATGGCCCAGGCTAAATATGAATATTATCTCCGGTCAATGATCCTTGATTTTTATCGAGGAGAAGCAATAGCAATGGATAATTGACTTTTATGTAACTAACATTTGTTTCGAGCCGGGGCATACTAAACAGAAATGAATTAAAAATGAAGGTGTTGCAGCAATTCAAAAATATATGAGTCTTTATTAAGAGGAATCACCCAATGGCAATGCACATAAAATGAGATGAATAAAGTATGGGTGATCCATCCTTGACAACCAGATGGTCGGGAAATGCAACATGCTCATAATGAATATAATAGTAGTACTTTGTTTGAATGAATTGTTTGTGTGAGATCTTAGGTTTATAATTGGTAATTGGTTAATAAATGGTGTATTAAATTTTCATGGTTTACAAGTGGTTAATAAAGGTTGTAACTGATAGTTGTCTTTAATGGTTGAAACAATTTACAGGTTACAAATGGTGGCCGGCCGGAGAGATCCGGCCGGTTTTTTTAAAGTGCAGGTTTTCAATAGGTTTATATTTCAGATAGTCATTGAAACCAGCATCCTCTTGTCGTGGTAATAAACTGCCGGGGGGTTACCCGAAAGGCATTTGTGATTTAAAGGCAGCAAAACTAATTTGTCCATACCTCTTCACCACCAACGAAAGTTTTCTGTATTTTCATATTGCGTACCCTGTCTATATCCATCTCCATCAGATTTTCGCCGGTCACGATAAAGTCTGCAAATTTCCCCGGTTCAAGGCTCCCCTTCTCATTTTCTTCAAAATTGGCTTTGGCTGCCCATATTGTCATAGCTCTCAGCGCCTGTTCCCTGGTAAGGGAGTTTTCCATCTGAAAGCCGTTTTCAGGGTAACCGTCAGCATCCTTTCTTGCAACAGCTGCATGGAATCCATATAGAGGGTTAATATGTTCAACAGGAAAATCACTTCCATTAGGCAGCCAGCCGTTCTGTTCCATCAGCTGCCGGTAGGCATAAGCTCCTTTTATCCTGTCATTGCCAATGCGGTCTACCGCCCATTTCATATCAGAAGTTGCGTGAGTAGTTTGTACAGACGGGATAATAGAGAACTTCCCAAAAAGGTCAAAATCATCGTGATGCAGAATTTGGGCATGTTCTATCCTCCAGCGCCTGTCATTTTTACCACCCAGAATACCACTATATATCTCAAGCATCAGTCTCACAGCTGAATCGCCAATACAATGAGTATTTACCTGATAATCATTTTCCCACGCTTTTCTGGATATTTCCATAAGATATTCCGGAGTTTCAAGAAATAATCCGAAATTTCCCGGATCATCAGAATATTCTTCTATCATTCTGGCACCTCTCGATCCAAGAGCACCATCTGCGAAAAGCTTCACAGACCTGACATTGAGATGATCAGTCTTGTATATTCCCCTGAACATGAACGTTTCAAAATTTTCATTGGTAGGATTGATCATTGCATAGACCCGCATCTTAAGGTCGCCGGATTTATTTAGTGAATCCATAAGCATTATCACATCCCGATCCAGTCCAGCATCACCTACGCTGGTAAGGCCGGCAGCAAAACATTTTTTTTGTGCATTCATCAGTGCCGCTACCCTTTCTTTATGTTCAGGAGCCGGAATATGTCTCCTCACCAGGTTTATAGCATTATCAATCAGAACACCTGTAAGTTCTCCGCCTTCAATAATAAATTCTCCGCCATCTACCGGTATTGCACTGTTAATACCTGCTCTCTTCAAAGCTTCCGAATTAGCTACAGCAGCATGGCCGTCAACCCTTGTCAACAATACTGGTTGATCTGGAAATGCTGCATCAAGCTGGCTTTTGTGAGGGAATTTCTGCCCGGGCCACAGATTCTGGTCCCAGCCACGACCAACTATCCATTCTGAAGGATATTCGTCATTGTGCCTTTTAAGGGTATCTATTATCTCTTCAAAAGATCTTATGCCTACGAGGTCAGCATTCCCAAGGCTCTGTCCAAAACCATAGAAATGACAATGAGGATCAATGAGTCCGGGATATACAAACTGTCCCTTTAAATCCAGCATGTTTTCTGATTTGTACTTATCCATTATCTCTTTGTCCGTTCCTGTAGCTATAATTTTACCATCTTTTATAGCAGCCGATTCCTTGATTGTGAAATCATTGTCAGCAGTATATATTGTGGCATTGTAAATTATCAGGTCCATAGATGCTTTTTTTTCATTACAGGAAAATATTATAGCCGAAAAGATTGCGTAGAAAAGTACTTTTTGTAACTTCATAATGGAATACATTAACTTAAGCGTTTTAATTGATGTTTTGTTTGCTAAAATACGCTTTTTTGGAATAATTATCTTTGCATATATCCGTTACAATCAAATGTTATTTTGATCATTCAGCATGATACCCAAATCTGTAAGTCCACTATTCATAATTTTTGTGATGCTTTTTTGCGGATCGATTTGCATTTCATGTGAAAAAGATCCCAGGCTGGAGGATTTACCGGCAAAACTTGTTTTCTCGGCCGATACTGTGCTGTTTGATACAATATTTACCGGCATTGGTTCAGCCACACGGCATTTCAAGGTTTATAACCCATATAAGGAAACAATTGAAATAGGAGTTATCAGCCTGTCCGGATTAAACACTTCTGCATACCGCATTAATGTTGATGGTGTTTCTGGCAGGGTTTTCAACAATATAATTTTAAGAGGAGGAGATAGTCTGTATATTTTCGTGGAAGCTACAATTGACCCCCTGGATGGTAATTTGCCGATGGTTGTGGAAGACTCCATTTTATTCTCATTGAATGGTAACCCTCAGTCTGTCAAGCTGGTTGCATGGGGTCAGGATTTTAAAATTCTTGATGACGAGGCTTTGCAAGCCGGTATATTAACCGCTGAAAAACCTTACCTGGTTTATAATTCAATTACGGTAGATTCTGGCCGGGTCTTACATATTGAACCAGGTGCCCGGCTGCATTTTCACCGTAACTCCGGGTTATATGTGGCCGGAAGCGTTATTGTAAGCGGTAGTTATGACCAACCTGTGATTTTTGAAGGCAGCCGGACTGAAACTTCATACAGGAATATTCCGGGCCAATGGGAGGGAATAATATTAATGCCGGAAAGCAGGAATAACCGGTTTTTAAATTCCAGGATAAGGAACGCGGTTAATGGAATTTTAGTTAATACAGAAGGAGAATATGATGTTCCGGTTCTATACCTGGCCAACAGCAGGATTGAAAATATGACATTTGCCGGTCTTTTTACCCGGAATACCAGTGTTTACTCATATAACACAATAATCTCCAATTGCGGTCACCATGCTGTTGCAATTTCCGGTGGCGGAAATTATAGCTTTTACCATTGTACAATTGTCAATTACCGGAATTTTTCAGCGCGGCGCACACCATCAGTTATTATTAATAATGATGCGCCGGTAAATGTGGTTGTTGCCAATACCATTATTCATGGCTCCCACATCAGGGAGACTGGTTTTCCCGCGAACTCCAATCCGGGATTTGATGTGGAATTCAGTTATTGCCTGCTCCCTTTAGATGAAAATGATACAAGGGAAATATTCCAGAATTGCATTTTTGACACTGTGCCTGGTTTTCTTGATTCAGATAATTTAAATTACAGACTCGCAGAACTATCTTCTGCAATTGATGCCGGCGATCCCGCGATTGGCAGACTGTTTCCAACTGATTATGAAGGGAAGAGCAGGTTGCTGGATAAAGCGCCGGATATCGGTGCTTTTGAGCGGTATATTGAATAAAAAACCCGTGCAGCGTCAAAGGCAATTCATGCGATGAGTAAACCACTGCACAATATGTAAAGTCTTTTTTTGAAAACTAGGCCATATTTCATATAGTATTTCCACAAACAGTGCATGAATAAAGCATGAGGATATATCTTATTCTGACTTATATACTTCTGCCGTTTTTTTTAGATGCTTCATTTGCCCGGAAGCATGAATCAGCTCGTAACTCATGTGAACATAAGAGTACTGAATCAATTAAAAGACCATGTTCTTCAGAGCCAGAAGGCAGAGGTTTCCGGATCCTTTTCTATAATGTTGAAAATTTATTTGATACATTCAATGATCCCGAAAAAAACGATAATGCTTTCACGCCTGATGGCGACATGCGCTGGACCCCATACAGGTTGAATAAGAAAATCAGTAATATTTACAAGGCAATTACTGCTGCCGGAGAATGGAATATGCCGGCAATAATTGGTTTGTGTGAAGTAGAGAATAGTGATGTGCTCGAGATGCTTGTAAATAATACAGGATTAAAAAATGGCGGTTTTCAGATCGTTCACAGAAATTCACCTGACACCCGGGGGATTGACGTTGCAGCTCTTTATCGTCCTGACGATTTCCTTTTGCTGGAAAAATGGTTTGCCGGTATCACCTTCCCGTTTGATACTGCAACCACCACCAGAGACATTTTGTATATGAAGGGGATTGCAGGGGGTGATGACACTTTGCACTTGTTTGTGAACCACTGGCCCTCCCGGTGGGGTGGTCAGGCTGCAACTGCACCTTACAGGAACCATGCTGCAACAGTTTTGAAATCGATAACTGATTCATTGGTTTTGATCAATCCTTCAGCAAAAATTATTATTATGGGAGATTTTAATGATGACCCCGGGGATGAAAGTTTGAAGAAATACCTTGAAGCAGGATTTGACTACAATAAACCTGTGTCCGGAAGACTATATAATGTCTCTAAAGAGATAAGCAACAGCCGATCTGGAAGCTATAAGTATCAGGGGGTATGGTATCTCTACGATCAGTTCATAGTCTCAGGTTCGATGATAAACGGGACTGGCAGGTTGCAGACAAGTCCGCAGTCGGTAAAAGTATATAATGAAGCTTTTCTGTTGATCCCTGATGCAACCTGGTTTGGATTGAAGCCGTTCAGAAGTTATGAAGGATTTCGTTACAAAGGCGGCTTCAGCGATCATTTGCCTGTATATCTGGATGTCTGGTGGTAGAGTCCGCCTGCAGTCAAATTAATTATTTAGAACAAATATTACAGGTATTGTTAATAACTTTGGGATATTGAGTGAAAATATGACTTAACAATCATCATTTCAGGGAATTAACGTTATTAACATATTGTTGATATTGGTTGTTGGCTGATGTTAGCAAATATGATGAAATAAAGACTATAAAAACTTGACTTGCATGAGTATATTTTTGTATATTTGTTATATCAAGTGAGGGATAAAAGACTTGTTCTTTGAAGATGTTAAGCTATAGATCAAATGTGCTTTCGGGTACAGAGATCTTAGTCAGGTCACACAGGATACTCCTTCGGGAAATCCCGACCGCATTAACATGAACGGGAACCAGCGTGAACATCAGCCTTAAACCGTTGATTGGGAACAAGGTTCGGATTTTACAATCAAATCTTAATTGATTTGTTAGTTAAATCAGTCAAATAACAGTAGCTTGACACTTAAGCGGTTCGCCGCCAAAAGTGGACCGGGAATTTTTTCGTCAGGAAAAATTCCCGGTTTTGTTATTTATATAGTTAGGTTTTGTTACTTATATACCTGACTATCCCTTGACAATAGCTTGAGGTATATCCGAATGCAGGTATGCTCCAGTTACAGATACAATCCAATTCCAGGTACAATCCAATTACAGATATGACCCGGTTGCAGGATCCGATTGCAGGGGCGCTCAGATAAAAAAAACCTGTTCTGAAATTTGCTTATTTTGGAGTCAGCCCCATTTCTTTTGCCTTTTCAAGCAGGTACTGGTGAGCTTCATCTTTATCATTTCTGATTATCCCATCGAGAATAGCATCCTTGATAGCTTTTTTCAGACTGCCTACTTCCCGTCCAGGATTGAGACCAAACATCTCCATAATCTCATTACCTTTAATAGGAGGTTGAAAATTACGAACTGCATCCTTTTCTTCTATTTCCTGAAGCTTAATCCGCACCAGGCTAAAATTATTCATATGTCTGCGAACTGTCTCTTTATTCTTGGAAGTTATATCGGCTTCACAAAGCGTCATTAAATCATCAATTTCATCACCTGCTTCGTATAAAAGGCGTCTTACTGCCGAATCGCTTATTTCTTCACCTGAAAGTGAAATGGGGCGAAGATGCAGTTCCACAATTTTCTGGACATATTTCATTTTTTCATTCAAGGGAAGTCTGAGCCTCCTGAAAATTGAGGGAATCATTTTTGCCCCGACAGATTCATGTCCATGAAAAGTCCATCCTGTCTCCCTGGTGTATCTTTTTGTCCGCGGTTTGCCAATATCATGCAACAGAGCTGCCCATCTGAGCCATATATCATTCGATTTCTTACAGAGGTTATCAAGAACTTTGATCGTATGGTAGAAGTTATCCTTGTGCATTTCGCCATTAACAATATCAACCCCTTTCATTTCAAATAGTTCTGGGAGAATCACTGGCAGGAGTCCGCTTTCATCCAATAATTTGAAACCAGTTGATGGTTTTTGCGAAGCAATTATTTTATTCAACTCATCTGTTATTCTCTCCTGAGAGACAATTTCAATTCTGTCTTTGGTTTTACTTATTGCTTCAAAGGTTTCTTTGTCAATTTGGAAGTCAAGCTGAGTCGCGAATCTGATAGCCCTCATGATCCGCAGCGGATCATCAGAGAAAGTCAGCATTGGTTCCAGTGGGGTTCGTATTAACTTCTTTTCCAGATCTTCAAGACCATTAAACGGATCAATAAGTCTTCCGTGATTTACTTTTCCCAGTCCCCATGCCATTGCATTTATTGTAAAATCACGCCTTTTCTGATCCTCCTCCAGTGTGCCATTCTCTACAATTGGCTTGCGGGAATTTGCCCTGTATGATTCTTTACGGGCACCAACAAATTCAACTTCATAATTCCCGAACTTAATCATTGCCGTGCCGAAATTTTTAAAAATACTAACCATTGTACATTCAATGCCGGACTTTGCTACTTTCTTTGCCAGATCAATACCATTGCCAATTACAACAATGTCAATATCAGAGGAAGGTCTTTTCAATATTGCATCTCTGACATATCCTCCAACAACATATATTTCCAGATCTTCCTCATATGCAATTGTGGAGATTAACTTTAGAATTGGATTATCAAAATAACTGTTCATCAGTGCAGACCATGTTTTATAAAATATATCCGGTCGGCAAAATTACAATAAATAGACGGTAATTCATCAGATGCCTTGAAATTGGAATATTGGTGATTTTGATATGTGGTAAAAAATACATATATTTGCATAAATATATATTAAGAGAATTTTAATCAAATTTTATTATAATGATTGAGCATCTTACAGTTGAGACGTTTAAAACGAAAGTTTTTGATTTTGAAAATAACAAAGAATGGAAATTCAAAGGAGACAAACCTTGTCTGATTGATTTTTATGCTGACTGGTGTCAGCCCTGCAAGATGGTAGCCCCAATTTTAGAGGAACTTGCTACTGATTATGACGGGAAGCTTACTATATTCAAAGTAGATACAGAAGCAGAAAAGGAGTTGGCAGGTATCTTCGGCATCCAGAGTATACCATCATTGCTATTTGTCCCCATGGATGGTATGCCGCAAATGGCACAGGGTGCACTTCCAAAAGAAACATTTCAGCAGGCAATTAAAGAAGTCCTGGAAGTAGAGTAACATTCTTGTTATCAGGAGTAACTATAATAGAAAATATAAAAGCCGGTCCAAAGACCGGCTTTTTTGTATGTCGGGCATAGTTCTTTCACTTACAGGGTGCAAGTCCCTTACACGCCGAGTTGATAGGAAGTGTTAGCGAATGGCAAGGGTGTCTGCCGTGAGGCAGAATCTGAAGGAAGCCATCAGCAAAGTTGGCGTTTTGACGCATAGAAATCTGATATAAGGCTGTTAACGGAGGGTGAGCGAGCAATGGATTGCGTTTAGCCCAAAATTCAACCGTAACCGGAAGCAGTAGATCAGGCAGGACCCAACGAAAGGGAAGAACTTTATCCCGAGAGATCTTGATATTTGTCCCAACAGGACTATGCAGTTAGTGATAACCGCAAAAGAGTATCAAGAAGTCAGCAGAAGACATAGTAGCAGAGGCAGGAACAACCTTTGCGAAGGTCTGAATCTTTAAATTTAAGGAGCAGTCAGTTCAAAAGTCACTTTATGAAGCAGCAGCAAGTCATAGCATACCAATTAGATTTATTCCAGTCACTGGAACAGGATGCTTTGTGCCCTTCCCACAACCGTGACACCGTAAGTGGAGCGGAAGCCAGAAAGGCGTTGCAAGTAGAGGGAGCAGGCGAACAGGGACGAGCCTTAGCCCGGAATTTAATGCAGGTTATGTGCTCGCACGATAATATCAAGCGAGCTTACAAACGGGTAAAGCAGAACAAAGGAGTAGCAGGCATAGACGGCATGGTTACCGGCGAGTTTGCCGATTGGTTCAGGAAAGAAGGCGATAACCTTTTGAAAGAGCTTCAATCGGGGCGTTATCAACCACAGGCAGTCAAGCTTGCAGAAATCCGCAAACCCAATGGAGGGATGCGCAGATTGGGAATTCCTACGGTAACCGACAGGATTATCCAACAAGCCATCGCTCAGGTGTTAAGTCCGTTATATGAACGAGAGTTCTCCGACCACAGTTATGGTTTCCGTCCCAACCGAAGTGCCCATCAGGCATTAAAGAAGGCTGCCGGATACGTGGAATCAGGAAGAACAATCGTAGTAGACATGGACCTGGAGAACTTCTTCGACGTAGTACATCACAACCGTCTGATGCACCGACTAACAGAAACAATAGGAGATAAAGTCCTGTTGAAGCTGATACGGAAGTATCTACAGAGTGGTATCCTAATCGACGGGGTAGTTAGCCAGCGCACCGAAGGCACTCCACAGGGTAGTTTATGCTAAGCTTCGCATAAACTGCCTTATGCTAAGTAAGTTATTA
>CAYQXY010000039.1:0-50507 GCA_964421595.1 uncultured Bacteroidales bacterium
TGTAGCGTCTTTAAGGAACAAATCCCCTTTTTTTTTATGAATAATTCAGGCTAAAGAATTTGGTCAAATCTATTCGCAACTTTTCACCTGGAGACAAAAAGGAGATTATGACGACCTCTTTGATTTTGATAGTGAAAAAGTCCTTCCATATTTTGATCCAGTAGAAAGACTTATAAATTTAATTGAACAAGAGATTGCCAGGCGGTAACACACGATACAGAACATAGTGTGCCGTGGTTAATTATTTATTAAACGAAAAAAGCATAGGGTGATCCATCCTTGACAACCACTCGACATGGATATGTAACTTACTTATCAATAATATAATTCTTTATTCGGATGAATACAAAGCTGACATTAACCGTCGACAAGCGGGTTAAATGATTATGCTATCCACAAGCAAAAAAACAATAAGGATAACTAATTCAAATCTCATTTGTAAATATCTTAATTGGACTAACCGCTATTATTCCATTTTGAAAATCAGACTATTTAAATATGCTGGATTTTTGTATTCGAAATATTTATCCTACCTGTCTGATGTACTTGCCGATTTATGAACTATCTCATTCTTTCCGGGTTGCAGACGGTATTCTTGTCCGCGCCAGATAAGTCTGCCGGGTGTATCGGCTGGTAGTTTTATATTGAAAACCGGCGAGGGGGATTGTAAACCGGTGCCCTGAAAAGAAATTTCTCCTTTAGGATGAGGCACTCCGGCATTGAAGGAATCAAGATCGCCGGGATGTGGTTCGATCCTTACGCTTTTGAATGAGGGCTCATCTGGCATTATCCCTGCCATTACCGAAAGAAAGAAATACAACGGTGAGGCACTCCAGGCATGGCAGTCACTTCTGGTTGGCTCTGGTTGTTCTGCAAAAGTTGTGAGTCCAAGCTCCAGCATATCTTCCCACTGGTCCAGTTTCTCAGTAAAATTGTTGCCGTGCCCTGTCTGATGCATGGCCATGAAGAGGTAAAATCGGAAATACATGGTTGCCTGGATCAGGCCTTCATCCGAAAGGATCTTGTCCATTACGTCGCCGGATTGGGCCGGTGTAAGCGCACCCGAAAGGATGCCCAGAATATTGGCATGCTGACTGAAAATTGTTTTTGAAGGGGTATCGGCAATCAGCTCCCTGTCCGCGCTCCATGCATTTCTCATAACAGCTTCGTTGATCTGTTGTGCCGTTTTCCTGTATTTTTCTGCCAAAGGCTTGTCATCCATAAAATCCATCAGGCTGGCAGCTTCCTTCAAAGTGTAGGCGAGTTGCAGTGAAAGGATGGAAGAATTGCCCGTCATGCCTCCTGAAGGCACTCCTCCGACTCTCAGCTCGTTGTCCCATGGCCACTCATCAGCCCAGTCAACGAAATTCCAGTAAGGATTAGCCCCGAGCATTCCCGTCTCTTTGTCAATGTATTTCATGTACCAGTCCACTATATTCCTGATCCCCACATAGAACCCTTTAATAAACTCCGGGTCATCCCTGTGCATGTAGTAATCATGTACCATGGTGATCCATACCAGGGAATAGGGCGGGATGAACTGCGGACTGTATGAAGGATAGCGGCTGTAGGTGATGCCCTCATGAGTGCGTGATATGTCAAAGAGGTGAAGGGCTTTTCGCATAAGCCGGTCATCGCCGGAAACGTAGAGCGATACAAGTGCCTGTATACGGGTATCTCCCACGTAATTAAGCTGTTCATAATAGGGACAGTCATAGTAGGTCTCCTGTGCGCAAAGCCTGGCCGTGCGCCATCCCACTTCCCAGATATCATCAAAAAGTGGACTGGCGGTTTGGAAATATCCGTTCTCGTCAAAAGGATAGGCGGAATATATTCCATAAATATCATTTAGAACCAGGGGTTCGGCACCGGTTTCAATATCCAGCTGCATATATCTCCAGGTGCGATACCAGAGAGGGGAGAAGATCCTGTCACTACCGCCGTCGGCAATGAATTTATCATATGTGCCTTTTATTTCCATACCTTCAACCCTGTCCCTGTGACTCTTCCGTGATGACAGTCCCCCGGAAGCATCGCCGGCTTCAAAAAGAGCTTCAGCATACGTTATAAGGATATTGCTTTGGGCGCCTCCGGAGACAGTCATAACCGGATAGCCCTTGGTCAGGTGCCCATTGTCCAGGAGCAGGCTCACCTTGCTGTTTGCGGGTATGGTGACAGGGTTCCCCTTTATGATGCCCGATGCATCGGCTACATTTCCGGTGGATCGCCTCACCTCCGAAAATCTCTCTTTCCTGTTTTCCATCATGGGAATCATTCTAGGTGTCATTGTCCAGTCTATGTCGGTACCTATTCCCTTCGGCCTTGCGTTCATAAGCTGACTGGCGTTTTTCCATTCAGAGGCATCATAGCCGGCCTCCTGCCAGCCCCATGGATAAAGGTTTGCGTCCACCTGCTCGCCGGGGCCTACAACAATGAAGGTCTGCAGATGAGAAAAGTCGCTTAGGGGACTAAATGCCTTGTTTTTGGTTACTTTCCAGCTATCGTTGGTGTTTAGTATCTCTTCCGCGGGACTGTTTCCCTGCAAAAGGAAGCCCGTACGTATACTGAACTGGGCCCATGGCCTGTGTACGCTGTAATTCCAGACAACCGCAGCAACAACATTTCTTCCTGGCTGCAGTAAAGGTGCTATATCGATTGTTTCGAAATGCCAGTGGGCAAGATCGCCCCGTGCCGGTCCGAATCCGGCCTCAATTCCATTCACATAAAGCTTGTAGCGGTTATCAGCAGATACATTCACTATGAACTTGCCGGGGGCATTATCCAGATCGAAATTTTTTCGAAAGTGGTACACGCCGAAATCGACCGTGCTGGCAGTGGGATGGGTGATCCAGTATGCACTCCAGTAATCTTCCAGAAGGCGGGGATTGATTTCTTGTGAAGCCTGTCCGCTGATGCCTGATGGAATAAGCAGGAACATAAAAAGGATTATTGATGAAAGTCCGGGATACAGTTTTCTCATAACTGGCAGAGTTGTGGGTTTTGTTCCAGCCAAATTTAATGATTTTTTAATACCTCCGATGCGTTATCATTTGACAAATCCTTATTCTTGCGTGCCTGTTGCCCTTTCGGGGAATCATATTTCAGATGAGGGTAATCATGAAAATCCCAGAATATTACTATAGGTCAAGTATCCTGGTATTGCCACAGGTTTTGAATATTACAATGATAGCCTCTCCAAATGGCAACATGTTTTACTTTCAAAGTGATATTTGCCAGAATCTGTTAATTTTGCAGTGTATGTATTACACCGATGGCTTGAAGATATCAGCATGCGTGGATATTTAATGGACATCCCATCGGCTCAGGCAACCAGGTCTGCAATTAATCAAATATATTCTTGTATGCATCTTGTTAATTTTTCAGAATAAACTACTATTTCATGTCTTATAAAGTTACAAACCAGTCGGAGAAAGAAGAACAGGACCATTTGGAAAGAATCAAGGAAAGACTGGAGCAATCAATAAACCAGATCGATACAGAAGTATCTTCCTATGCCAGGGATGTGCAGGAGAGTAAGGACTATCTCTGGGAAAATAAGGCAGGTATGGATCATGCCGAAAAGGTATCGGTTCGCCAGTCAATTACTCAAATTGCCATGACGGGAGAAAGTGCTGTAGCCAGGAAAAGACGGTTGGCCAGGCTTATCAACACGCCCTGGTTTGGCCGCATTGATTTCTCTGAAACGGGCGATCCGGAAGTCAATCCGCTATATATAGGCATCCATTCATTCTTCGATCAGAAACAGAACGTTAACCTGATACACGATTGGCGTGCACCTATTTCTGGGATGTTTTATGATTTTGAACTCGGGGAGGCATTTTATGAAGCTCCTTCAGGCAAAGTTGAAGGTGAGATTAAACTAAAGCGGCAATACAGGATAAGGGATGGCAAAATGGAATTCATGCTGGAAAGCTCACTCAATATTCTTGATGATGTTCTGCAGAAAGAGCTGAGCCAGAATTCCAGCGAAAAGATGAAGAACATTGTTGCAACCATACAGCGTGATCAGAATGCCATTATACGTAATGAGGAGTCAAGAGTCCTGATTATTCAGGGAGTGGCAGGTTCGGGAAAAACATCTATTGCCCTGCATCGTGTTGCATTTCTTCTTTATCGTTTTAAGGAGACAATCAACTCTGAAGACATTCTAATAATTTCACCTAACAAGGTTTTTGCCGATTATATATCGAATGTTTTGCCTGAGCTGGGAGAGGAGAAAATTCAGGAAACCAGCATGGAAGAACTCGCGCATGACCTGCTGGATAACAAATTCAGGTTTCAGTCCTTTTTTGAACAGATTGCCCTGCTGACTGAAAAGGAGGATAAAAAGTTCCAGGAACGGATAAAGTTTAAATCGGGATATGATTTCATAGCAAGGTTAAATGAGTTTTTGGTATACATTGAAAATGAATATTTCAAACCGGTTAACTTTTTCGTAAAACGTTATCCGGTTCCTGCAGTGTATTTAGAGGAAAAATACAGGACCTACCACCGATTGCCTCTGTTTAAACGTGTGCAGGTTATTATTCAGGATATCGTAAAGGATCTGAATTATTATAACCAGTATGAAGTAAACGCTGCCGATAGAAACCACATCAGGAAAGAGATTGAGAGAATGTTCAGAACCCTGAATCTGCGAAAGCTATATAAAGATTTCTACCAGTGGATGGATAAACCGGAAATGCTGAAAATGGCAAAAGGCTCTGCCTTTGAATATTCCGACGTATTCCCGCTTATCTATTTGAAAATTCAACTTGAAGGAATTAAAAGTGTTGATTTAGTGAAGCATCTTGTTATCGATGAAATGCAGGATTATACGCCTATTCAGTATAATATAATCGGAAAGCTGTTCCCATGCAACAAGACAATTCTCGGGGACAGCAACCAGTCGGTAAATCCGTTCAGCTCGTCCGATTCTGAATCTGTTAGTCGGGCTTATCCGAATGCGGACTGCCTCAAGATGTTAAAGAGCTATCGTTCAACTTTGGAAATTTCCCGGTTTGCACAGAAAATAAGGTATAATCCCGGACTTGAAGTTATCGAGCGCCATGGAGAAGAACCTTTAATCAAAAAGTGCAAAAATGCTGCTGATGAAATTCTGGAAATCAGAAAACTGATTAATGATTTCTCCGGCACCACCCATAAATCGCTCGGTATTATATGCAAAACCCAGTCCCAGGCAGACCACCTTTATGAAAAACTGAAGGATGATCATTCTCCACTATATCTTTTAAACTCTCAGAGTACATCTTTTTCAAACGGGATAATCATCTCGACTGCATATATGGTCAAAGGACTTGAGTTTGACAGTATTATTGTGCCATTTGCAAGCTCACTAAACTATAAGTCAGAAATCGACAGGCAGATGCTATATGTCGCATGCACCAGGGCAATGCATAGACTGAATTTAACCTTTACAGGGAACCAAACTGATTTTATCCCGGCATAGCCTTGTTATTAATTATTAGGAAGGTTATTTATACCGGGCAGATTTAATGCCATGATTGATCATTGCTTATAATAATACCCACCTTAGTAAGAAAATGGCGGGTATTATTTATTTAATAATTAGATTAAGTCTGCAAGCTTTGTTGGCATTTGGAAGAATACAAATAAGTGAACTGCCTTGAAATCAATTACCTTGTTAATTCAACAGGAGCCTTTTTTGCCAGGACACAGGATTAGTTTCTGCATTTAACGATCTAATTTAGGAAATTCCCAAACTTCACTCCGAAATATATAGTACGCGGTGACATAGGCCCGTACATGTAGGCTGGGTCACGGTCAATACCCCTGTCGAAATCGGATTGGAAGGAATTGAATATGTTTTTGATACCGCTGGAAACCTGAACTGCTGTGCCACTTAATCTAAAAGTGTAATCAAGCTTAAACCCGAGATCAAAAAAGTTTTCCGTTTCTCTCAACTCGCCATCATCAGGATCAGTTTCAGTACCAAAATATGGCACTAGCATTCTTCCGGTATAATTTCCTGTTGATGCAAAGTTGAAATTGTCTGCCACATTCCAGTTAATAACAAAATAACCGTATTTATTGGGTGTGCGGAAGAACCTTCTTTCTCCGAATTCCTGTTCCACATCATATTTACTAGATTGCATTGTAAATCCCGAGGTAAATGAAATGTCATTCACAGGCTGGAGCTTTAATTCAATGTTCATTCCCGTTACAGTGGCTCCATCTTCTGCATTAGTCCTCGTATAAAAAACTGTTCCCTCATCATCAGGTTCGCCAATTTCATTTACGAAAGGGTTATCCAGGCGAGTATAAAACCCTTCAAGCAGTAAACCGGTATATATTGATCCGATCAATTTGTTAAAATCAAACGAACCTGATATACTCTGACTTGTTTCCTGTATAAGTCCGGGATCGTTCACATTTATTACCTGCCTTGACCCGGATGTTTCAATATGCAGGTCCTCATCGAAGATCTGCGGAGCACGATAGCCCCAGGCGTAACTTATCCTTGCCTGCAAATCCGGCAGCACAGCATGCATAAGGCTGACACGGGGACTAAATACGTTGCCAGTTTTGGTTCCGGCTGCTCCGGCGAGGTCCTTCACCTGGTAATGATCGAATCTTCCACCAACGGCAATCCTGGTTTTATTAAAAGTGGATTCATATTGAGCATACAGTCCGGAGGTTATCGAAGACTGGTCTGCGACAATCGTATTTTCAGTATGAGGGACTTCAATATTATTATTTTCTCCTATCACGGCATTTTCATAGTCAAAATATCCGAGTTTCTTGTCCACAAGGAATCCTCCTGTATTTTCTATCCCGGTTATCAGAGAAGAGTTGTTGAATAACATTTTATACTGTGCACCAATATTATATGTATTATCTTTTGAATGCCCATAGTCGCTTAATGACCTGTTTGCACCGTAGTATGAATCCCTTTTCAGAAATTGACCAGAAACGAAGACTGACAGCAGGTCGTTTTCTCTTAAGAACTGATCGTAGGTAACAGAACCCATTTTTAAGTCATGGGCAACTGCTTCAGCTACATCACGTTCGTGTAAAGGATACTCATGTCTGTTTCCGCCTTCACGGTTTTCGTTTATTGTAAACAGATCAAATGTCAGTTTGCTCCTTTGCGCAAACCTGTGATATAATCTGGTTCCAGCTGTGAGATTATTTAGTGGAGCGATTTCTGAAAAACCATCATTATTTGCATCAAACATTGACCGGTTTCTTGTAAATCCATACAATGTAATTCCTGTTTTATAGTCGTCCGATACAATTGAAGTATTGATATTAAAATTATAGTCAGGTGCTATACCTCCTGATCCTGCTAATCCTGTCCCAACTGAAGAATATGTTGAACCGACCTCATAGGAATTGCGTACAGGCTCTTTAAGAATAATATTAATAGTTCCTGCTATGGCATTACTTCCATAGAGTGCCGAACCTCCACCCCTCACTACTTCAACTTTTTCTATCATATTGGCAGGGATCAGTTCAAGTCCGTACACTCCCGCCAGTCCGCTGAAAACCGGCCGGCTGTTAATCAGTATCTGAGAATACGGACCTTCCATCCCGCTCATCCGAACCTGCGTAAAACCGCAGTTCTGACAATTATTTTCGATTCGTAAACCCGGTGAAAAGTTAAGGCCCTCACCAAAGGAGTTGGATTGGGAGGAGTTGAAAATCCTTGGTGAAATAGTGTTTACAATGACCGGAGCCTCTGTACGCTTTTGTTCACTTCTATCGGCAGAAACAATAACCTCTTCCAGATTCATATGGTCTGTTGGGAGGTTGAAATTAATTTCAAAACTTGTATTGGGCACGACCACCACAGAGACTTCCTGGGCTTTATAACCTATCATACTTGCTACTATTGTGTGTCTTCCTTCAGGGAGGTTACCCATTAGGTAGTGTCCTGTTCCATCAGTCGCAGTGCCGATATTAGTTCCCTTAATTGTTACAGTAGCATAGGGCAGATGATGCCCTTCTGATAAAATGTGGCCTTTAATGATTGCTCCTGTTTCTGAGGCCTGAACTGATACAGTAAAAGTCAACAGGAATAATATGAGATATATTTTTTGCATGAGAATGTAGATTATTTTATTGTATGTGTGGCCTGTTTTGCAAAGCGATTAAAACCGCAAAACGGACAGGATATATTGGGATATTGCTTGTCAGATAAAACTTGCTTGAGTCTCAGAGAGATATTTCTTTTATCTTAAATTAAGAGGAGGGGAACGGCCTGAAACTCTATGACAGGAACAGCCCACGTAAAACGGACGCTGCCAGGCAAAATATTGTCTGTTCTGGAAAAAGCATGAAATACCTGTGCCTGCAATCAACAATATGAACAGAATCTCAAAGTTCTGAAGAATCTGGATTTCTGATATGGTATGATTGTGTTTTTTAAATGGACTGTTATCGGCGGTCTTGTTATATGGATGAGCATGAATAACAATGGTGCCATCAGGAAGAATATGTGAATGTTGAAAAACAGAATTTGTAAAAATCTGAAATGCAACTGCAATGCTCAAAATTATTGAGATCAGTCTGGCAAAACACATCTTTTTATTAAATTCAGTTTCCACTTTTATTATAAGTTTCTAAATAGTCACGCTTCTGTAATATCTGCTTTTTCTATTTTTATGCTGCAAATGTAGTCAGAGGTTACAAATATAAAATACCTATTTATGGGTAATTTTCAAATTATACTTATGGTAAGGTTTAATAGTTTCATTTTAAAAAAAACCGAATTGCTATGCTCTGACTTAGCACACACAAACTTGTATAACACAATCTGAATTTGTGGACAGGTAGGATGATATTCCTGTTAAGATCATTAATAACTGATTATTATGTAAACCTGATGTTTTGAAGATGGACTTCAATATTATTCCGCACTTGAGTATGGACAGGCATGGATTGTATTTAAAATGGCAGTTTGCCAAAAAATATTAATTTTGCGCCATATTAAAATACACAGGGAGAGAATAATTGCGTTTGCAAATTTTCAGTATGGTTTTTGCAGTACCAGTTTTAATTTTTCAGGAGTTAAATTACCAATGCATGTCTTATCAAGTTATAAACCAGTCCGAGAAAGAAGAACAGGAACATTTGGAAAGACTAAAGGAAAGACTGGAGGATTCGATTAACCAAATTGATACAGAAGTAACATCCTATGCCAGAGATGTGAAGGAAAGCAAGGACTATCTCTGGGAAAATAAGGCCGGTATGGATCATGCCGAAAAGGTATCGGTTCGCCAGTCAATTTCACAAATTGCCATGACGGGAGAAAGTGCCGTAGCCAGAAAAAGAAGGCTGGCAAGGCTGTGCAAATAAGCCAGATAACCTTGTTGCAAAATCATTTGTTAATAATTTCATAAAAACTCCGGTAATATTATCTTTGGATTTAAAATCTTACCTGAATCCATCATGATAAAAAAGATAATTGTTTCCGGATTGACCCTTCTTTGGCTGTTTCAATTAAATGGACAAGTAGTTTTTACCAATGAAGAATGGAAGGATGTCAGAATCTTTGAGATTAACCAGACAGATGCTCACACCCCGTTGATACCTTATGCCAACGAGCAACAGGCGCTTCGTAACGACAGATCTGCCACTCCCTATTATATGAGTCTGGATGGCACCTGGAAGTTCAGCTTATTTGATAAACCTGCCGATGTGCCTTCGGGTTTTTTCAGACCGGAGTTCCGTACAAGCAGATGGGACAACATTGCAGTACCCTCTAATTGGCAAATGGAAGGTTTTGGCCATGGGAAGTTTCGCAATATTGCCCTTACATTTATAAGCGATCCTCCTAATGTTCCCGAAAATTATAACCCTACAGGCTGTTATGTCAGAACATTCCGGATACCGCGAAACTGGGACGGGCGGGAAATATTTCTTCATTTTGAAGGGGTTAAATCGGCCTCCTATGTATGGATAAACGGACAGGCTGTTGGCTATAACCAGGGTGGTTTTGAGCCTGCCGAATACAATGTGACCCCTTTCATAAAAAGAGGAGAGAATACCATAGCAGTAAAAGTTTTAAGCTACAGCGACGGGTCATATATCGAAAATCAGGACATGTGGAGATTATCCGGCATTTTCAGGACAGTCTACCTTTTCGCTGCGCCGGAAGTGCACATGCGTGACTATTATGTTGTTACCGAACTTGATCAGAAATACGAAGATGCCGAACTGCAGCTGGAAATTGATCTGATCAATTATTCCAATTCAGTAAAAACCGGATATTCTGTCGAAGTCGAACTAATTAATGACGAAGACAAGATTACTCCCACCATAACCAGGAATGCAGAACCTCTGGAGCCGGGTCGTGAGCATAAACTGAGCATCAGGGCTGAGGTCAAAAATCCCCTGAAATGGTCGGCCGAGAAGCCTCATCTTTATACCATGATCATTAGATTGAAAGATGAAAGTGGAAACCTCACCGAGGTATATTCTAAAAGGATAGGCTTTAGAAAAGTTGAAATTAAAGATAGCCAGATCCTGGTAAACGGGGTTCCGATAAAATTCAACGGTGTAAACCTCCATATGCATCATCCAAAACACGGGCAAGCCCTTCCTGTCGAAACATTGCGACAAGATCTGATCATCATGAAGCAGTTTAACATTAACCTGGCAAGAACTTCACATTACCCGCCGAGCCTTGAATTAATGGAACTTGCTGATGAGCTTGGAATGTACATCGTAGATGAGGCCGGGACTGAATGTCATCGCCATGAATACATTTCTGAATGGCCCGAATGGCGTCCGCAGTTTGTCGACCGGTCAAGGAAGATGGTGCTTCGTGACAGGAATTATACCAGTATAATTTTCTGGAGTGCAGGAAACGAGTGTGGAGAAGGAGAAAATATTGAAGCAGTTATAGAAGAGGGTAAAAGGCTCGATCCTTCAAGGCCGGGCTGGATGTATGGCGGCAACAATGAAGATATACCGTTCGAAGATATTGTCGGGGCACGCTATTGGTCGCCACTGAATATGAAGAGGCTGGCCGACGGGGAATATTTCCGTGAAAACGATGATCGTCCTTCATTTATGGATGAATACCTGGCCGCCACCGGAAATAGTCTGGGAGGCCTTGACGAGTACTGGGAATTGATATGGAGATATCCGCGGTTGACCGGTGGAGCTATATGGGACTGGATTAGTCCGGGAATTGAAGCTCCGGTAAAAATTGTAAAGGACAAATCGCCTGCTCAGAATCACGGGGCAATAATGGGAAGGGCAGGGATCGTTGAAGGAAGAAGCGGTAACGGGGTATTTTTATCAGGCCACGATGATTGGGTGGAGTTTTACAGGGACAGAAGTCTGGACGTGAATGGCCATGCACTGGTAATTGAATTCTGGTTGAAGCCTTTTGAAATAGATAATCGTATTAACACTTTTCTTTCAAAGGGATCCCATCAATACGGAATAGTGATGAGTGACAGGGATTCACTGGAATTCTATGTATCCGGTCAACGAAGAGCGTCTGCAAAGGCCAGGGTTTCGGGCGACTGGTACGGTAACTGGCATCATGTGGCCGGAATTTACAATGGAAAACAACTGGAGCTTTATATAGATTATGAAAAGGTAGCCAGTACGCCTTTCGGCGGAAGTTTACGGCCGGGTCCATATCCTCTTTGCATAGGGCGAAACGTGGAAAGACACGATCAGGGGGAATTCTCCGGGCAGCTGAGCAGCGGTGTATTTGATGATATCAGGATATATGATAAACCTCTGACGATTGAAGAACTAAGAACGCAATCTATGGCGCAAGCTAGGGAATCGGCTATTTTGTTTGTTGATTTTGAAGATATTACCAATGAGGGCCATTTCTATTCAACTGGCCTTGGAGGAAGAACTTATGGGATTGTATGGCCCGACAGGTCTATCCAGCCCGAAATCTGGCAAATCAAAAAATCAGCCCAGCCCGTTTTGATTGAAGCTATGGATCTGCCGAAAGCTCGAATTCGGATCACGAACAGGTTCAATTTTACCAATTTGAACGAACTGGAAGCTGTATGGAAGATAACGGATAATAAAGGCATAGTAAATGGCTCAGAGCGCTTTCAGACAGATATCCCACCAGGTGGCAAGGCTTATTTTACCATACCGCAAACCCCTGTTGGTGATCAGATCCTGGAGATATCATTTACCTTGAAGGAAGCCCAATCTTGGGCACCTCAGGGACATGAAGTGGCCTGGGAGCAGTTCAGGACAGGGAAACCTGAAGAACCGGAATTTAACCATAGTGGAGGGGTAGAGCCGGCAAATGTTCATGAAGAGGGCGATGTCATCATAGTGTCAGGCTCCAACTTTAAATATGAACTTGACAGAAAGTCCGGTATCTTTAGATCCATGTCCTTCGGTGGCAAAAACCTGTTTAATGATGGACCACGTTTCAATGTATGGCGACCCTTGCTTGCGAATGATATTGATCCTTGGGGTAACTGGCAGATATCAAGTCGTTTTCAAACACCGGGTTTCGGAGTTACAACTCAAAATGAGTGGCTCACAATAGGGGTAGATAGCTTGACTTCGGAAGCTTGTAATTATAAGGTCGGAAAGAATAATAATGGTGAAATTACCATCAGTTTTGTCCAGTATAACCATGCACGAATGAGGGCAACTGCATTTGAAAACCAGGTGGTCTATACCATTAATGGTGCCGGGGAACTCAAAATGAACGTCAAGACAATTCCTCACGGACCAATGCCCAACTTTCTGCCTAAAATGGGTTTCAGATTTAAGGCGCCCCGTGAATATAACCTACTTGAGTGGTATGGCAGGGGGCCATTTGAAACATATCCCGACAGAAAAACAGGTGCAAAAGTCGGATTGTACAACTCCACGGTTGAAGATGAGTATGTACCATATTTGATACCTCAGGATCATGGTAATAAAAATGATGTTGAATGGATCCTTTTATCAAACGGTGAAACGGGAATCTGGATAGGCAGCAGTGAAGCTTTCAATTTCAGTGCACATATACATTCTACGGACAACCTGAACAGGGCGATGTATCCGTTTCAACTGAAAAGTTCAGGGTATACCACCCTGAATATTGACCACAGGGTTGGTGGGTTAGGAGATACATCTGATCTGCCAATGACAAAATACCGGATTTATCCGGAAACAACAGAAGTGACATACATGATCCGTCCGGTTAAGCAAGGCTCTGTGAGTCAGACAGGAAAATAAATAAAATTCTGGATACCGGGTGAATAATATCCGGGTTAATATTTAAAGGTGCTCCCCAAAAGAGTGCCTTTTTTTCCATTGATCCTGGCCTGATACATACATTAGAAATTGCTCTACTTTGTCTTTATTAAGATATGGTCTCTGGACTGAATATACCTGAACAAGTGTTATATGATTATTACATTCTCAGTTTACCTGATGATCATTCAGACTTTATATAGTCAATAATTTTAAAACCCGGCAGGTTTAGCGTTCCCCTTAATGTGATAAAAAAGGAATTCTGTATCCCGAAAACACCGAAGGAGCATTTTTTGATATTGCGGGCTAAGCAAGATAAAAGACTATCCAACTGAACAATAATGCATTCCCCTGTGTTTACGAAGTGAATGTAATTTAAAAAAGTATGGATCTGGTAATCTTGGCAGTCGGTATCGGGATGGTCCTTTTTGTGATGACCGACATGTTACTCACTATCCTGCACATTGATTCAGATGGCCCGTTTACGAAATTCGTACTTCACTCAGTTTGGAAGGCATTCATGTCCATAACCCTTCTACTTCCCGGACAACGCCGGCTAATTCTGTCATTTGCCGGCCCTTTCATGATTTTTCTTATTTTTTCTTTATGGATTTTTATTTTCACCTTTGGGTTCTCATTAATTTACTGGCCCTACATGCATCATTTCCGTGCACAAGATGAATTAGGGATACTGGGTTTCTGGGATGCCCTTTATTACAGCGGTACTACAGCAAGTGTTCTTGGTTTTGGAGATATTACACCTCTGCATAATGCCTTTAAGATTATCTCCTTCGTACAGGCGGGACTTGGTTTTGCTTTTCTTACGGGGATTGTCAGCTACCTGATCAATTTAACAAATGGTATTTCAGAACGAAATAATCTTTCACTTCATTTATGGGTTGAAACCAGAAGCAGTATAAATGGAACCTGGGCTGTGGCAGATCCCCTGATGTATGAAAAGCCTGAGGATTTCCTTGACCGTCTTCGCAAAATCAGGGAAATGATCCATTACGTTCACCAGAAAATGCGTAATTACCCAATCCTTGAGCTTTATTACCGGTCACGGGATCCCGTCTACTCCCCTGAATTAATTATTCATCTTAGTTCACAGATAGCAATTTCATCCTATATTATCTCCAGCCACAACTATTATCGTCGTTTGCGTCCTGCGGCAGTCGAACTTGGCAGGGCTGTAATTGAAATGATGAGATTAATAGCCTCAGCCTATCTAAGTTCAGATTTAAAACACAGCCTGGATAATCCGTCTCCGGAGGATATTGATTACAGGGCACTGGAAAAATTACAGGAAGAGTTGCGGAACAAAATCCCGTTCCTTAGTTTTGAAATCAGGGAAGTAAATAAGCAGTTAATGAATCTTATTTTCAGCACACGAATATTTCTCGATCGTACTGATTCCCTTACCCGATGGACAAAAGATTTTTCCGGATCTGAAGCGGAATATCTGGATAGTTCGTTTAATAATACAAGATAAAGAATTTAACCGGCAAGTATAACATCTTTGCCTTCAATAAAACCACGGGCCGTAAAATGATCTTTAATCTTTTTTCCTATGCCTCGTTTTGATATCAAATTCAGAATCAGATACTCACCTGGGTCATTAATTTCCCCGTCAGGGAAAAATCTGAATCCGGCAGCTTTCCTTGGTATTATATCGGTAACTCCACAAATATTGACTCCAAGTTCTGCTAAATAGTTGACTTTCTTTAGAATATTCTTGCTTCCGCCACAAACAATGATTTTTTTCCCGTCGACTGTTTTCTCATTAAGATATCGGGCAAGGTATTCATACCTTACATGCATGAATGCTTCTTTTGAATAACCATGATGGATACGCGAAAGCCTTTCCCCATGGTCATTCCACTGAACCAGTTTTTCGGGAATTTTGTAGAAACCTACACCCTTTTCAAACCATCGAAGCCATAACTCATAATCTTCCGGTACATTTCCTGTAGCATAATAGCCATAAAGATCGATAAGTTTTTTCCTGAACATTACCGTAGGATGGGCAAGCGGCGATTCGATAAACCGTGCAAGATAGTGTTGTTCATTGGTAATAATGTTGTTCTGCCAGTCAACAAAAACAGAGAAGCCTTCATTTTTATCAATGTCAGAACAGAAAAATGAGCTGGTTGATACAACTCCTGTTTCAGGATGATTTAACATGTAATCAGCTTGTTTACTCAATCTTCCGTACAGAGAAATATCATCAGCATCCATCCGTGCCACTAGTTCTGCACTTGCATGCCTGATACCAGTATTAATAGCATGAGCAATACCCTGAACCGGTTCATGTATCAGTATAATGTTTTTATTTTTTTTGCTCCATTTTTCTGCTATCGCAGAAGAGATCTCACATGCATTATTATTAACCAGAATAAGTTCCCACCTTGTAAATGTCTGCTCAACAATGCTCCTGACAGCATCCTCAAGTTTTTTACCCGGTTTGTAAAATGGAAGTACTACAGAAACAAGGGGAACAGTTGTTTTTATGGTGGACATCACCTACATTCACTTGGTTACAAAAAAAAATTTAAGTTTATGAAGCTAATATAACAATTCATGACTGAATTAGTTTCTTACCCTCAAATCAATATGTAAAAAATCTGTCCGGCGATACCTAACAAAACCATTTTTTTTATCCTAATTCACTGAATAAAAATCCACAAAAGAGATTCTGAAAATTTTAAAAATATATTTTTAAGATTGGTTATGCTCAAGGATCTCTGATAATAACTCTTCATCCGGAAGGTCTGACCGGCCTTCGCGCAACTTGGTTAACAATTAACTGATTCACAATAAAAAATTTGAAAATAAATGACAAAAAAATTTGACATTAGGTAAGAAATAATTAGCTTTGTGTAATATAAATTATACATTAAGTTAAAATAATTGTACAATGGAAGAGAAAATGTCAATCCAGGAAAAACAAGTGATACTATCCTTGTTCAATACTATTCTGGTTCTGGTTATCTATTCAATATGGCTTTACAACAGGCATTTGTCGGTCACGCCGGAAGTGATCAATGATTTCAGCTTCTGGGGCAGGATCTTTGTCGTCCTTGTGCCAGTCATGATAGGTGTACAGATAGTAATGCACATATTGTTCCATATTGTTAATGCAATTATTAGCAGAGAGCATGTGCCTGATAAGGAAGACGAAAGGGATAAGCTTATTGAACTTAAATCGATCAGGTTATCACACTGGATATTTATAGCAGGCTTTTTCCTGGCAATGGGATCGCAGGCTCTTTCAATGCAGCCATGGGTAATGTTTGTTCTTCTGATTTCCTCCGGATTTATTGCTGGAATGGCCTCCGATATAGCAAAGATCTTTTATTACAGGAGAGGAGTATAGGTATGGGCCGGAATTCGATAGATAACAATATCAGGACGCTCCGTTTCCATAACGGTGAAATGACTCAGCAGGAGCTTGCGAATAATACGGGAGTGACAAGGCAGACGATAGTGGCTATCGAGAATGGTAAATACTTTCCCTCCCTGGAACTTGCATTCCGCATATCACATGTATTTGGTGTTCCGCTTGGCGAAGTTTTTATTTTTAACCACCTGAATGATCCGGTTCTGAAGAAGCAAAATAGAAGCTGAGAGTCTCCAGACCGAATTAGAATTACATGCGGCCTGCAAAAATGAAAAGGATATAATGTCCAAATTAAAATTAGAAATATGAAAGCGGTAGTCTATAGAAAGAAAAATCCAGGCGAAAAGCTGGTATATACTGATGTTGAAAAACCTGTGCCGGCAGATTCGGAAGTACTGGTAAAAATTCATGCCGTGTCGTTAAACGCAGCTGATTACCGTTCCATGAAAATGGGAATAATACCCAAAAGAAAGATATTCGGTGCCGATATTGCCGGCACAGTCGAATCTGCAGGCAAAGATGTAACTCAGTTTTCACCGGGAGACGAAGTATTTTCCGACCTCTCCCTCAGTTTCGGCGGATTGGCCGAATATGTAGCAGCACCGGAAAAGCTGCTGGCAATTAAACCGCGGAACCTGTCATTTGAAGAAGCCGCTGCCCTGCCTCTTGCATCACTCACAGCTCTTCAGGCGATAAGGGATGAAGGCAATATCAAAGAAGGGCAACATGTTTTAATACTCGGCAGCAGTGGGGGAGTAGGCACCTATGCAATTCAGTTTGCCGTTCATTTCGGTGCAGAAGTAACTGCAGTATGCAGCTCACGTAATACTGAGCAGGCTCTGGCGTTAGGCGCAGATCTTGTCGTTGATTATACTAAGGAGGATATCTTCGCCAAGGGGAGGCAATATGACCTGATCCTTGCCGTAAACGGCGATTACCCATTGTTGAAATGCAAGCGGCTTTTGAAAAAAAATGGCATATATGTAATGGTTGGAGGAACATTGAAACAGATCATCAAGGCTCTTATATTAGGAAGGTTTCTCTCCTTTGGTTCCAAAAAAATGCGGAGCGTTTCTGCAAAACCTAATGGGAAGGATCTCGGATTTATAGCTAAACTTGCTGAGGAGGGACGACTCAAACCAGTTATAGAGAAAACCTACCCCCTTGAGAAGACATCCGAAGCAATGCGGTATGCGGGCGAAGGCCATGCAAAGGGAAAAGTTGTGATAGTGGTATGATTTTTTAACCGAAACCGAAAGCTTTCTGCCAGTCTTCATCGGGTTTGATCATTTTTCTTTTTTCGAGGTCAAACAAGGCACAGGTGAATACTGCCATGCTGACTTCTTTGCCTTCTTCATTAATCATAACCTGGTCGAAATAGAAAATAATTTCATTTCTCCTTCTGCTGCTGGTTTCTATGCGTATTTTCTGGCCTGGAAGCAATTCACTTTTAAACCTGACAGTGACTTCAAGAATTACCGGACCCTTTCTGCTCTTTTTAACCATTTCCTGTCCATACCCACTTTGATTTAATATGTCCCAGCGTGCCTCTTCATACAGGTCAAGGTACCTTGCATTATTCACATGCCCGTAATCATCAAGCAAATCCTGATCAACAGTAAAGTTATATGAGAACTTTCCATATGTCTCCATGCTATTATAGGTTATTTAGTTTTATTACATTTTTCCGCCTGACAATTGCAGTTTTAATCGTTAAGTCTTTACTTAAGCCGGAATAAGCTAAGAAATGCTTTCCGATCTGGCATAATCCAATGGACAGTGGGAATTGCTTCCAAAAGTCCATTTAGACAAGATATCCTAATGTCAATGCAAATATAATTTAGACAAAAACATTCTAATGTCAGATACGAATATAATACAAAAGCGTGTATGTGGCAATGAATGCCAGGCAGGCGTTTCCATTCTACAAGTCCTTTCCTGTAAATAGTTTACATAAGCAAGATTGAACCAGTTGGGCGTAATCTCTGAAAGAGTTACTGTTTTTATCGACCAGGTTCCCGGACTGATAAGATGATCATTTTAAAGATAATGGGTGTGAGTTGGGCTACTTGTAATTATTTATCGTTATAGTTATTTTTACCGGAATAGTTTTTTGAATGCAATACTCTGATAAATAAATTGGCTACTTAAACGGCGTTTGTGTGAGGTGAATCCTGAATCTGATTTTGGTCTTTGGTTCTTTGATTCGTGAACCCCGGACGAGTACTGTGATATTGATCTGATAGCAGTGACTAAAGATGAGTTTTTTCCGGGGATTGGACTTTTCGAATATACAGTTGGACAAATTAAAATAACATAGTTTTACCTGTATGTAATCCTGATGAAGATATGAATGCAAAACTACTTTCCAGAACCGTCTTAATTATTATTTATATTTTATTAAACCTACCCTTGACATGGACTAGAGCGCATCTCCGACCTGTACAAGCCGGGGCTGAATCGCCGGTTAATGAACAGGGTGAAAGGCTCAGCCAGATTGACGGATACAGAGGAATTTGGTTTACATTGGGACAATTCACAGAATATGGCGATAAATATTCCGGCGGCCTGGGAACGTATACTGCCAAACACATTCCTTTAGCCATTTATTCGCCGGAAGTGAATAAGACATTTTTTGTGTATGGCGGAACTACCGGAGAAGATGAGCGCCACTTGTTATGCATGATAGGGGCTTTTGATCATGCCGATAATTCAGTTTCAAAACCTGTTATTGTGTATGATAAAGAGGGGGTGGATGATCCACACGATAATCCCAGTATATCAATTGATGCGGGAGGACATATATGGGTTTTTGTTAGTGGAAGAGGTGAAGGCCGGCCAGGTTTGAAATTTAAAAGTAAAAAACCCTATGATATCTGCCATTTTGAGAAGGTAACTGAGGAAACATTTACCTACCCCCAACCATGGTATAACAATGAGACTGGGTTTTTCCATTTCTTCACCAAATATACCGGGTTGAGGGAGTTGTATTTTGAAACCAGTAAGGATGGTCAAAGCTGGAGCCCGGAGTCAAAGCTGGCCTCAATCAAAAGAACGGAGGATGAAAGAGCCGGACATTATCAGGTAAGTAAGCAGGAAGGAAGCAAAATAGGGACCTTTTTTAACTGGCACCCTGACGGGGATGTAAATCTACGCACCAATCTTTATTACATCCATACAACTGATCATGGGGCTACCTGGACTACAGTTGATGGGGAAACAGTTCAAATTCCCGTTTCCGAGTTGGAATCAAATTCCCTTGTATTGGAATACTATAGTAAGGGAAAAAGAGTGTATTTGAAGGATGTGAATTTTGATGCGCAGGGAAATCCAATATGTCTTTACATTACCAGTACAGGTCATGAGCCCGGGCCGGATAATGACCCAAGGGAATGGCGTATAGCATATTGGAATGGAGAAATCTGGGAGGACCATATTATCACCACTTCTGATCATAATTATGATATGGGAAGCCTTTTTGTGGATGGGGCGGAATGGACTTTAGTTGCACCTTCCGTAAATCCCCCTCAGCTATATGGCGCGGGAGGAGAAATAGAAATTATTAAAAGTAATGACAGGGGGAAAAGCTGGCAGGTTTTTAAGCAGATTACTCAAAACAGTTCCAGGAACCATAACTATGTCAGGAGAGTGGTGAAGGGGAAAGCGCCCTTTCACTTCTTATGGGCAGATGGAGATCCTTACGAATTCAGTATTTCAAAGTTGTATATCGGCGACCTGTCCGGAAACGTATATGAATTGCCTTATGTGATGGAAGAGCAAAGCCAGGTGATTATACCGGTTTTAAAATAGCAGAGCACAGGTTTGAGAAATATTAACAATTTCAAAGGGCAATAACATGAAAAGAAGGAGTTTTATTAAAAATGCAATTGGTTCAGGAATAGCTGTCGGCATTTTTCCCACACTGCCAAGAAAATTAATTCTGGGCAGATTTCATCAGCCTGAGAATTTCCAGGGCGAATGGCGCTGAGATTTCCATCCGCGCTGCGATCAGCAGGGCAAAAGAGTATTTTTTGATTCCACCAGTAATGGGGATAAAAGACAGATGTACATGATTGATATCGAAGAGATAGTCAGATAGTAAGAGTGGAATGCTGGATAAATACAAAGAAAGACCTGTTAAAGGATATGCTACCAAATTTTAGCCGGGATTTTCCGGACTTTTAAAAGGGAGTACCCTATTGCAATCAATCCCAGACCGACAAGATAATAAGGTACATGCAGGGGAGCAAAGAACGCACGAATCATGATGATCTGGACAGATAACCATCCGGTTAAAATAATCCCCTGCAGGATTATTAACCAGGGATAGTAACTGTATCTGCATATGGCCATGATTGCGATGGTGATACTCAGTAAGCCATTCATTGTGAGAAGTATGATGCCTGGAATAAGGTAACTGTTAAAGGGTGAATGCCTGAGCATTTCCAGGGGCATTTGCATAAACTCTCCCTGCGGGTCGTATATCAGTCCACTACCTCCCCACAGGGCAGTTATCCCATTGAAAAATAATAGTACAATGGCCGTTGTTCTAAATCTCTTTTCCATGGTCATATTGTATTAAGCGGGTAATCTACTATTCATCGGATTTTGTTCTGGATTGTCAAACAAACATACATCTCCTTATTTAAATATGCAATAGCATGGATAACCGGTGGAGATTATTATACAAATGATACTGTTTTATGGAATTCTGGTATCCGGCTAATATGAGATTTTCTCCTCAGGGTACTTGCAAAAGTCTATATGAATTTGCCAAATTTGTTCACGAAGAGATAAGAAATTTGATCTGCTGAATCGTATTTATTTTGACATAGATCGGTTAATTGCTTAAATTTAACTAATCTATTAGGTCTAAGTTCTGTCTTTGACCGGTGCCACAGAAGGTTTTTATCAATGGATTATTGACTCAAGGAGTTCAATGACCGCTTTATTTGAATTTGATTTCTTTATCCTCGAATACCTTCTTTACATGAGATCACACTATCCGCAGAATTATGAATCATTAAAGTTATATCAACCTTTCCACGATGCTTATGCTGCTGTGCGCATAAAATACAGGGACCTTTTGTCAAGTTATCTGAATAAGATTCAGGAAGAGATTAAGAATCACAATACAACAGCTACAATTGTCTACTCTGTTGAAGGAAATACCCTCTGGATGAAGGATACCGAAAGCAACCGACATACAGGAACACAGATCTTAATGAATGATATGAATACGGTGCTGCCCATTCTGAAAAGCGCCAGGTACATCGAAATAAAAAAGGACTTCCCCGTTGTGTTCCCTGAAAGGGATATTTACAGTAAATTCTGAATTTGAGGACTTGAGAAAGCTATCTGTTTAGCTATTTAATTTACATTAATACAGGAGCTCATCGGCCGTCTATTGTATGAAATAAATTTTTATAAAAATCTTTGTAGTGTGTAAATTGTATTTTACATCTGGTCTTACCTTTTGTAAAATATGTTTTACGATGGACCGATATGGAGAAAAACGAAGTGCTTTATAAGGTGCAGATTAAGAATTGGAAGTACAATTTCTTTCGCAATTTAATACTTTGTGTTCCCCGAAAGGGATATTTACAGCAAATTCTGAAAAGGCGGTTTGGGAATGCCGGTTTTGAGAAAACCATCTTCCTTCTAACAACCTGTGGACTGTTAATTTTTTTGTTAAATTGCGTGCCGGATCATACAGATCGGAATGAATCGCATTAAATAACCAATCAAAAATTTATCCTATGAAGGTTGTTGCATTTAACGGAAGTCCACGAGAAGAGGGCAATACATATCATGCTTTAAGAATAGTTGCTGATGAACTGGAAAAGGAAGGTGTGGCGACCGAAATAATCCATGTTGGAGATAAGACAATTAAAGGCTGTATTGCGTGTGGATATTGTTCCAAAAATAAGAATGAAACATGCGTCACCAAAGATGACGAGGTAAATGGCTGGATACAGCAGATGAAAAATGCCGATGGAATAATTTTGGGTTCCCCCGTTCATTTTTCGGGTATCGGCGGGACAATGAAATCATTTCTGGACAGGGCATTTTTTGTTTCCAGTGTTAACGGGGGACTGTTCAGGCACAAAGTTGGTGCTTCTGTGGTTGCCGTCAGGAGGTCAGGCGGAATTTCGGTTTTCGACCAGCTGAACCATTTTATCAATTATGCTGAAATGCTAATGCCCACATCAAATTACTGGAACATCATCCACGGTTTGAAGCCGGGAGAAGCCCTGCAGGATGAGGAGGGCATTCAAATAATGAGGGTGCTGGGCAAAAACATGGCATGGACCCTGAACCTGGTTGAAAACGGAAAAGGCACCGTTAAAGAACCGGAAAAAGAGGATAAGATTTATATGAATTTTATCCGGTAACGGGTGGCGCCAGGTTATATACATGTCGAGGCAGGTCAACTAAATACCTCCTGTAAATTACAGAACTTTCTGCGATTACTCCGCTTCAGAACTTTTCCTACCGGACCGATCTGGGCTGGTGGATATTTGCTCTGGCCGGAATGTTCACACTCGGGGTCTCCCTGGTTACCATAACCCTTCAAAGCTGGCACGCAGCAAGTCAGAATCCGGTCGAATCGTTGAGAAATGAATGACGATTGCAGGCTTATTTGCCTGCAAAATCCCCGAAAGGGAATTAAAATATAAACACCACGGCTGAATCACGTCCTGTAAATTTCAGCCGACTTTCTCGTTCATTGAAATCCAATATACAGAAGGCCTCCCCAGCTTGCATTCCTGTGGCTATTCCATCGTCATCTACAGTAAAAATTTCAGGATCGGTTGACCACCAGTTCCATTCCAGTCCGAGATTCATATCTGAAATGTCTACTGTATCTCCATTGGCGTTTACCCCGGCTGTTGAGAACTCAAATTGCTCTCCAACAGGAATTGATGCATTTTGAGGAGTAATTACAATCTGTTCAATTTGATCATTCAGAGGTTCAGTGTCATCTTCTTTATCACAGCCACTAAGCATTATCGAACCCGTTAAACCAAGCAAGACGATAATAAAACTGATTTTCTGGATTGATCTTTTCATAACATAATAGTTTTGAAGGTTAGAATCAGAGCTTTTTAAGTTTTTAAGTTAATAATTACCTATTTAGAACTATTCTATGTAAAATTACTATTTGGGAAAAAGTTAACCAAATTAGGTGATTATGAATGCTTTATAAATAGTAGCTATTCATATTCAGAATTGAGCGTGAACTGGCTCAGCAAAACCGCTGGTGGTGTAAAGGTCTATTCTCATTCCTGCATTTCCACCAGTATATGGCATTTACATCTGGTCGACAAGATCACGATATCTTTTTATGTTCTTGAATTTTTACTATCAGGATCGATAAGTTCCCTTTCGGGCAAAGAACCGGATATTTCAGGTAATTCCTACTGTATGTCAGAATTTCAGGAGCTTCAGAACCACAGGTGCATCTCATTGCCCGGTAAGATTGAAATGGATGTCATTCTAAAATCATTTTATTTAAATCTTCTATTTACATACATTTCGATTTGTCTTTCCGAAATTCCAACCCAAACCCAAACTAATGAAATATGTATTTATTCCCTGAAAGGGATAAAAGAGAGTTATAAATTTTACTTGTAATTTGATAAGTAATTATTTAAAACAGGGATATCGGCCTCAGCCCAATCCAACTCCTTAAGCTCTGTTTTTTTCAGCCATTTAACCTGCTTGTGCTCTTTGACATCAAGTTCGCCTCCTGCCAATCTGCAACGGAACGGAACAAGCTCAAAGGTTTTTTGGCCAGGATATGTGTGTTTGCTGGATACTAATCTTTCAATGATACTGATAGAAATGCCAAGCTCTTCCCGGATTTCCCGTATCAGACATTCTTCGGGTTCTTCGTCGGCTTCAACCTTTCCACCAGGGAATTCCCATTTCAAAGGCAGAGGCATTAATTCACTTCGTTGAGCGCATAACACTCTGCTATCGTCTTCTATTATAGCACAAGTAACAGTAATCATCTGGTTAATATATCACTTTACAGGAAAATGGCTCTATAAATAAATTTTAGTGTCCTACAAGCTTCCTGCTCTAATATTTTATTATTCTAATTCCTGAAGAATTAATATCTCTATCCCTGACGCCTTTTTGAGATTCAGATCATTGGTGAAGAAGAAATCTGCGCCATGTATTATTCCGGTAGCAATTTGAATAGCGTCAGGAGTTCGGAAGTTAAATTCTGCACGTATTTCAGCAGCTTTCTTTGATATTTCAATGTCTATATCAAAAATTTCAATATTAGAAGAAGTTGTTATTATCTTCTCATATTCCTTGGCTAAATTTAACTTTTGGAGCTTGATAGGTTGAACTAACACTTCCAGCAGGGTCAATGTTGAGGTTTGAAAGAAAACTTTCCCTTCGGCATTTAATTCAAACATTTCCAGTAGTGTCTCATGGTATCTGGAGTGACCCTCTATGAAGTAAATGAAAGGAGCAGTGTCAATGTAAATGATTTTATTTAATAGTCTTTCTTTTATTCCCATTGTCTCTCCTGTTGAACATAATGGTCGATGTCAATATCTTTCCAGATTTCGGAGCCAAGGGAATTTAAGTCAGTCAGTTTATGTGAGAATGGTTTAGCTCTTTTTTCATTCTTTCTCAAGTCTTTTACTAATTTCTCATCTTTTACTAATTTTTTAATTAGATATAACCTGGATTTGTAATCCAGCTTACTGATTTGAGAAAGTATGTTATTAACTCTTACTGATTCGTCCATTTTAATCCAATTTGATATTTAAATATACGTAAATTTAGGTTGATTTATTTCAAAAATGGTATTTAATGACATTATACTAAAAACCAAGGCCTTTTCAGACTGCCGGCAGGCAAAAATCAAACAGACCAGATGACCTCTATCAACATGTTAAATTTTTAAAACTCGTAAAAGACAACCAACCAAGATATCCCGTTGCTCGTCAGGATTTATTTGACCTTGTCTCTTCAATCCATTCGGCGATTATTTCGACAATCTGAGAGTTAAAGTTGTTTTTTATATACTCCCAGTCCATCCGGCTTTCAATGGATTGCTTTTGATCTTCAACCCATAGGAAAGAGTGATCCATATTGGGAACGCGCATGAAATTTGCTTTACCGGGATTGTATTTATTTACCACATCGGCAATGAGCTCGTGCTCCCATGGATTAAATGCCACAAAGTCCCCCTCACCCCATAATGAAAGAACGTGGGCAGGTGATTTTGACCATGCAGTGAATAGCCTTGTGTCCTGCAGTTGTTGCCAAAAAGTATAGTGTCTGCCCAATAGGTTTTCATGCCCATCATAGCCGAAATTGTTGTTAAGAAAAGTGCTTAATTCTTTATCTCTGGCAATTTCTGATGGTGACAATTTTTCAACCAATAACTTATAATAGAAATTTAATGCTGTTTCGTGCCGTTGTTCAATATTCAGATAATCCCAGTCCATATAGCCGGCTTCGCTAAGTATTATTTTTTGCATACGTGCATGTTCAATAAAATACTCGAACCATGGCCGGATAACCGTACCGTAAACTGCAATTCCGCGGGGTGCAAATTCTGTCTCCATAAGGGGTGCCTGTACCCCGCCCATACTATGACCAAAAATGTAAACATTTTCATGGTCGATAAAATCATATTTCACCAGATTATTGAACGATGCTGAAAAAAGTTTCACCTCTTCGAGCAGGTTGTACTGTGAACAATCCCTCTCGTTTTTTGAATCACCTACACCTGCCTTCTCGGTTTTGACAATCACATAGCCTTTCTCAACTAACCCGTCGAGTAACTTTTTGTAAACATTGTCAGGGTGCATCCTGTCAATTGAGCTGCAGTCGTAGCCCGGGATTAGGAAAACAGCAGCGAATTTACCTATACTTGCAGGTTTATGGACAATGGTTCTGATAGCTCCGCCATCGAAGGCAACCTCATCGTATATCACTTCCCCGAAAGGGGAACTCTCAAAGGGCAGAGGAAGTAGTTTGCCCTGCCTTTGGATTGGCTTACCATTCCGCATAGTGGTAATTCTGACATTATCCCCGGCCCGGTAACGGCCAATCCGGGCAATAAGCTCGCCCGGAGAGTTTACCTCAATATCTTCAACTGCCAGAATCAGGTCGTCGGGCTCAATAGCCATATCCCGGGCACTGCTGCCGTCAACCACCATCTCAACCAATACTCCTCTGGCCTCTGTCATGTTGTGCCTTGCAGCAGCAAGTGAATCAACTGCCTTTAGCTGAGTACCAAGGAATGCTCTGCGCTGTAGCTGGGCATTAACATGGATTGTCAGGCAAGAGAGTACAAAAAATACCAGTAAGAGAGTTATTCTTTTCATTTTTAATATAGTATAAATTTTAAACCATGAAATATTTACTTGACATTGTGGTATTATGGTCATGATGTTGCCGCCTGAATTCCGCCTTCCTAAGTTCATTTGCTAATCCATCCTGCGGTTCCAAAATTCATCTGCACCATCACTTTGTCCATGCCGAATCTCAATCACAATTTTGTATTTCGTAACCAGCAAACTCCGATTACAGCATTCTCATCTGCTAAAAATGATCTTTAGAATAACAAATTTGACACCAAACAGTACATGATGCATAAATCCAGGAAATTGAATTATTCTTAAGTCCGGCAAAGAAATTTCATTATGTACGCTATTAAACCCTGAGTGTTCACAAACGAACACCGGTTGGTTTTTCAAAACTAAATCTTGCTGAACGAATATTTGCTAATGAATAAGATCGATTAATTACTATCAATTACACTACCCATTCCGAAGATATTCTGATTCACAACAGGATTCCCTTTAAAATATACATTACCTATTCCCATTATATTGACATTAAGGCTTTCAGTGGTATACACATTAACTGATCCGGTTCCCATAATCGACACCTTTGCCTTCTGAACTGGCATATCAAATAAATCGAGGTTGCCGGAACCTGAGATTGTAACATTGAGATATTCAACCTCCCCCTTACTATAAATATAGCCTGCCCCGGATAAATTAATTTCATTCAAGGGCAAATCTGAAATAATATTGCCTGCCCCTGTCAAGGAAAGTCTTTTAATCTTAGAAGTATATACATCAATGGTGATGGGTTTTCTCGTTTCGATGCCTTCCAGGCCAGTATAGATTCTCAATTCTCCGCTTTTCACGAAGGTTTTTATATATTGATGCAGGTTTTCCTGGGCATTTATAACAATGTAATTCTCATCACTTGCAATGATGTTAACATCTGCTCCCATTTGACTGCTCACAGCATTAATTGATGATGAAAGGACCCGTTCTTCTGAAACTACAGGCCCCCTTCCTTTTATGGGATTAAGATTTCCCGATTCAAAATCATCATCTTTTATACATGAATGGCTAAATATTAAACTAAAAATCAGTATTAATGCTATACCCTGGTTTTTCATTGTTTCAATTGTGTTTTGATTATCTATAAGTATTGTTGTAATGTCACGATTTTTAATCTGGGCGGCATGTAGTCATCCCTCTAAGGGCACTGAACGGCTTGAAAGTCTTATAATGTGATAATAATTAAAGTAGTACTTACCATGACTATGGTAAAGAAAATTCCATATACGCTAAGTATAACTATCGACCTGGCAATGCTTTGCACCCAATTCTTGCTGTAGAATCGTTTTACAGAAAGAATAAAGTATAACACAATAACCAGAAGAAAGTACTTCGTAATTGTAAGTCCCAGAAACACCCTGGTTAGCAACAGCAAAGAAAAGAACAATAGTGCAAAAGCATGAAAGTGAACAGTAAGCACCAGATGGTCAAAATAGTACTGTTTCTTTTTACCCATAAACCACTTTAACAGCAATGCAAAAAGCGGCATCAGCACAAAAAACATATAGGAAAACCCTTTTAGAAGGCTACTCCTGAGGCTCTCCGGATTTTTTACTTTTTCAGAAATTCTGCTGGCTAATTTGTTTTTAGATGTTATGTTCTTATTACCTGAAGTTTTGGGGATCGAAAGAGTACCCTCTTCGTTTGAAGGAGGATTGGCACGATAAGTATTTCTCAGGTCTTCATCATTTTTTACTGCATCTTGTTTGTTCAAAACCCCTTGTTTAAGCCTATTCTGGTTGTAAGAGTTGTAAACATCTGCCATAGCATCGGTTCTCAATGAAATGTTGAAAAGAAAGAAGTAACATATTGAAGAAAAAAGGTAAAGCTTAACCGGCGAAGCAAAACTCATTCTTTTCCCGGCAACAAATTGGGCTGACAAGTACCCGGGCTTAAAGAAAAGAGGAAAAACCGAACGAAGGGTTCTGTTATCTAAAGAAAACCATGAGTCGAAAAACAATGATAGAACTGACCCAAGCGGTTTACTGTAGCTAACATCTTTCTGCCCGCATCTTTCGCAGTAGAGGCCAGGCAGTATTTCACCACAATTTAAGCACTGCCTGGCTTCAGTATGGTTTTCGCCGGTGAGCCCAGATGATTTAACCGGGACTGATTTTGAAAATTCACTCATTTAATTTGCCAAAAAATTAAGCACACAGCTGGTTTTTCAATGTTCAAATGATATCCCAATATCTGTGTCGTTCTAAAGGGAAAATGATTCTCATAAAGTTAACACATCCACATCCGGGCCGTTGGAGTTACCTTTGGGTGAAAACCCTTGTGCAATAAGCAATCTATTCCACAACAGCATTGCTGGATATTTTTTTTGTGTTTCAGACATTTCCGGGCCTGATCGTTAACTATGATTACTTTGATAAATCTTCTAAAAGAGTGCAAAAGTATGCCTTAAGATTTTTCAACTAATGAACCGAAGTTCATATTTTCCTGCCAGGTTATTTTTTTAATCCAGCTTAAAATCCGCGGCATAACAGTCTTATATGATGCTTGCAGTATTGAGGAATTCGCTGTAGAAGGTCGCCATGCTTGCCGGCAAACCTCACGTATGTTGCTCTGGGGTTCTTTATTATTGAGAGAATTTTAATCTTAGATTTTTAAAATCAGAAGATTGATGTGTGATCATTGTAATTGCAGGTAAGACCGCTTGAAAGTCCTGTTTATTGTGGAATGTTTTGTTTTCGTAATCTTTGATACCTGATAACTATCCAAATACCAAGAGTTAGCAAGATTGATGCTGTGAAAACCGGAACATAATAAATATCCGCAGGATCAACCATAAGTGCTATCAGCATTGAACCAACAGAGATTATAACCGCTGACACTGCATATCCTGGCTCGTCATAATACCATGAATAAGGGAAAAGATGCGCTCCTGTAATGATGGCGTAAGCCATAATAAAATAGTCAGGATATTGAAGCAGAATAAAAATCAAAAACGGGAAATAAATCAGTTGCGCAAAATTCAGCCATAACCCCAGGGGCTGTAAGGGGTTATCTTTGACCTTCCAGTTTGTTTTAAATAGCTTTGAAAACCCCAGTGCCAAAGGAATTAAAATTGCCCCAAATATAAAAGTGAATACACTCTTTTCGTAGGATGTATTTGAGGTAAATTTCCATAGTAAGAATATTACAAACCAGGTAATGCTGGCTGCAAATATGAAATCAATTCCATTTTTCGCTTTTAATTGAATTTCGAATTTTAATTTCTTAAAATTGATTAATCTGTCATCATTATTCTCATTCATATTGCAGTGTATATTTTGAAATGATCTTCAGCGCCAATAAAACAATTCATTATCAGAATCCATTAGTGTTGCGTTATTAAAACTTTGTGTATTTTGATAATTAATCGGTTATCTTCTTGGACTTCATATGTTTTGTCAAAAGTTATATCAGGTTTTTTTGTAAAAATACAATTTTTTCACTGTAATGGTTTGCAGCACTTCCAGGGTAGTTTATCTCCTGCAGTTAATCGACTCTCACCCCTGTGGAAAATTTACAATTGCTTGAAGGTTCTTTGAATTTAATTTGTATTTTACGAATTAATTCAAAGCCTGCAACATGTGTGTGATTATGCTCAAGATGGTAACACACAAAGTATATTTAATTCGGAGATAGGTTTTGGTTGTACACCTTGAAACTTTTTGAGTATTTTTATTTTGGTTATCAGAATAAGGTGCCTTGATTTCCTGAACAAGAATATTCCATGGGACATTTACCGCCATGTTTAGGAAGCAGGATGACAAATATTATCATAAACTTACCCATTTATAAAGAATAGAAAAGCAAGATAACTTTAAGACTATTTTTGGGAATGGTAGTGTAAAGAAATATAATGAATAAAAATGTATTAATTAAATAATTGTAAACATTGCTTTTAATTGGCTTCTTCATGTCCCTTTTCCTTATCGTATTATTGGGAGGGAAGAAAAACAAAATGCTGGCCGACAAAATCTTGTTGGTTATGCTGGCTGTATATGCCATTACAATAGGTGGCCCATACATAGAAATTTATAACCGGAACAATAGCTATCCGTATCCGCATTTAATGAACAATGCATGGCTTTTCTTACTATTGCATGGCCCATTACTGTGGTTTTATGTAAAATCGCTTATTATTAAAAACTACCAGTTTAGATTCTTTCATTTTCTGCACTTCCTGCCTTTTTTTGTTCTTCTGGTTCTTCACTATTTCAATTTTTTATCTCTGACTGCAAATGAAAAGATTCTTCTAACTCAAGATGAATTATTCACCACTACGGTCTTTTTTAAAATCAGGGGGATATTCATTGGACTTTCTAGTATTGGATACAATATTTGGGCTTTAATTCTACTTAGAAAGCACAGAAAAAATATAATGAACCAATTTTCAACCATTGAGAATATAGACCTGGCGTGGCTAAGGACTTTATCATTGGCTTCACTTATTGTGTTTACAGTTAATGTATTTCTGTTCAATTTGAACAATTATCTTCACTTTGCAGGATTTTATGAGCTGGCGCAAATTGCTTATAGTTTTTCAACTATTTATGTCCTTTTCATTGGTTATTTCGGAATCAAACAAGGACGAATTTTTGTAGATTATTCAAATACAGAGGTAGAACAATTTCTTGAAACCGGCAAAAAGGAGAAATTAATATTAACCGAAAAGAAAGATTATTCAGACATTATCAATAAGTTAACCTTATTGATGGAACAGAAACAGCCCTATTTAGACCCTGAGCTTAATCTGGCAAAGCTGAGCAGTTTAATGAAAACAAAGCCCGAACTTATTTCCGAAGTTCTAAACTCTTCGCTAAACCAAAATTTCTTTGATTATATAAATAAATACCGCATTGAGGAATTTAAAATAAAATGCCTGACTAAGGAAAGCAAGCATTTCTCTGTTATGGGCATTGCCTACGATTGTGGTTTTAACTCAAAAGCCGCCTTCTACAGGGCATTCAATAAATTCGAAGGAATGTCGCCAACAGCCTACATTTCAAAGGTCTCATAAAAAAAGTGGGACTGGTTTTTCCTGGAAATGATACTTCCAAAGCATAAAGTGAAACGCCTGAAAGTGAAAGCCGAAATAGTTTTGCAAGCATAAACTTTAAAAAGCAAAATTATGACCCGGATTACATTTTTTAAAACAGCAAGATTAGTATTAATACTTTTGGTTGTCTTCAATTTGTCGAATGCATATTCTCAAAACACTTTAACCCAGACCGTAAGAGGTACTATAAAGGATGCAGGTTTAAAAATCCCCCTCATTGGAGCAACAGTAATAGTTGAAGGAATCGTGCCTGTAATGGGTACTGTCGCCGACTTCGACGGAAATTTCCGTTTGGAAAGTGTGCCTGTAGGAAGGTATAACTTTAAGGTTAGTTATATTGGATATGAACCCTATACGATTTCTGAAGTCCTTATTGGGTCAGGGAAGGAGGTTGTACTTGAAATCGAGATGAAAGAATCCTTGCTGGCGCTCGGTGAGGTAGTGGTAAAAGCGAGTTCAAACAAAGACCGCCCTGTAAATTCAATGGCAACTCTGAGTGCCCGTACTTTCAGTGTGGAAGAAGCAAGCCGCTATGCAGGTGGACTGGACGATCCCGCCCGTTTGGCAGCCGGCTTTGCAGGTGTTGCTACTACTCAAACAACCAACAATGCCATAATAATTCGCGGAAATTCACCCAGAGGGGTATTATGGAGGGTTGAAGGTGTTGATGTGCCGGCAACATTCCACTTCCCGAATGTCGATTTTGTTGGTGGAGGTGGCTATACGGTATTCAGCAGCCAGTTGCTTCGCAATTCCGATTTCTATACAGGGGCATTCCCTGCCGAATATGGTAATGCATTTTCGGGTGTGTTTGATGTTAAAATGAGAACAGGAAATACTGAAAAACGTGAATTTACTGCGGGGATTGGAATACAAGGAGTTGATTTTGCGGCAGAAGGACCTTTTGTAAAAGGGAAAAAAGCTACGTATCTTTTCAACTATCGCTATGGAACACTCGGTTTGATTGGTAAAATGGTAAGTTTCCCCAATTTACCAACCTTTCAGGATTTAACTTTCAAATTCGATTTCCCAACCGAAAAGGCAGGTACGTTCTCAATCTGGGGCATGGGTGCCGATGACGTAAACAACAAGGATGCCAAGGAAGACTTCACCCAATGGGAAACCTCAATCGATTATATGACCCAGAGGTATAAAAACCGCTTTGGTGCCATGGGCTTATCGCATCGCATTACAATTGGAAAGAGCACATATCTGAATACCGTTCTTAGTGCTGATGGTATGAGTTCTTTCTATGATAAAAGTGAGTATACCTATGATATGCTTATGCTTCCTGTGCTCTATTCCAAAAGCAACGAAGGGAAATACTCATTCAGGTCAACGCTGAACCATAAGCTTAGTCCTGGAATCAGTTCGCGTACCGGCATCACCGTTAACAGTTTGTTCTTCGACAATACACTTAAACTGGCCTTCTTTACCAATCCCGACGATTTGATCACTTTTGTTGACAAGAATGGCACTGCATTATCTACCCAGGTATTTACCCAATTCAAAATAGACCTTTCACCTAATTTGTCAACTAATATTGGTGTTCATTCAATGTATCTTAATGTGAATGATAAAGCTACCATCGAACCTCGTGCAGGCTTAAACTGGGGTTTCACCGCTAAAGATGAATTAAGCATGGCTTACGGCTTACATTCTCAAATGGAAGAGTTACGAACCTATTATTCGGAAGTAGATAATAACGGACGCATAGAACTGCAAAACAAGAATCTTGACTTTATGAAGTCACACCACTTTGTGTTGGGTTACAGCCGGAAAGTCAACGATGTGGTTCGCATTAAAGTTGAGCCGTATTACCAGATGCTCGGAAACATTCCTGTTTTTCCAAACAGCTCATTCTCTATCATTAATGTTACCAACAACTGGGCTATAAACCGAAAACTGGAAAATACTGGTACCGGTAAAAATTACGGAATTGATTTTACCCTTGAACGTTTCTTACAGGATGGCTATTACTATCTTTTCACCGCAACCCTTTTCGATTCCAAATATACCGGTGGTGACAGCAAGGAATACAATACTGTTTATAACAGAGGTCATGTAATTAATCTGCTGGGAGGCAAAGAATGGATGATAAAAAGCAAAAATATACTAGGAGTAAGTGCCAAAATTACCTTTATGGGTGGATTGCGTTACACTCCAGCTCTATATGATGAATCAATGGCTGCTAAATGGGCATTACCCGATCATTCAAGAGCTTACGAGAGTCAGTTTCCGTCAACTACCGGGGTGGATTTATCAATAACATACAAGGTAAATATAAATAAATATACCGGCACATGGTATTTTATGATTAAAAATGCTCTGATGCGACCCGATTACAGCGATCCGTTCTACAGTCGCATGAAAAATGATGTAATCATTGATGAGATGAAAATGCCTTTCCCATCTATGGGATATAAAATTGAATTTTAATTATAAAGTAAGCAAAATGATACCAGATGATATTTTTTTAAAAATTGTGAGGAGTGCCATTAAGGCACCATCGGGGCACAATACGCAGCCCTGGTTGTTTGCCAAAGAAGAAGATGGCATCTGCATTATTCCGGATTTTAGCCGTTCATTGCCCGTTGCCGATCCAGAACACAGGGAACTGTTTATCAGCCTGGGATGTGCCGCCGAAACAGCCAAAATTGCAGCAAGGTTTTATGGTTACAATGCTGAATTGAACATTGATTTGCTGGAAAATCAAGGTACAATAAAGATTATTCTGTCAAAGAATGATACTGCGGAACAACCTGATCTGTTTTCATTTATAAACTTGCGGCAAACAACCCGAAATATTTATAACGGCAGATCTGTTTCAGATGATGACCTGAAAAAGTTTACAAAGATAGATTCAGAACCGGGCTATGATGTAAGATTTTACATCGGAGAAGAAAAATTCAATGAGTTTGTGCCTTACATTTTCGAGGCTAATGCCATACAAATGAGGAACCCGGATTTTAAGAACGAGTTAATACAATGGTTTCGTTTCAGTGAAAAGGAAGCCATGCAAAAAGGCGATGGGCTCTACACTGCCTGTAATGGCGTGCCAGCAATGGGGCGTTTGCCGGGAAGTTTTGTGTTGAAAAACTTTGTAACAGCCAAAAGCGAAAATAAAAGATTGCTTAAACAATTGAAAAAATCAGCTGCTGTTGTCCTTTTCACAAGCCCAAATGACAGTGTGGCAGATTTGATAAAAACCGGAATGACATTTCAATTTTTTGCACTTACTGCCACTAAGCTGGGTCTGAGCCAGTCACATATTAATATGCCCTGTCAGGTAACTGAAGTCAGAAATAAAATGATTAACGATTTGGGTTTAGTCGGTTTTCCACAGCTTTTAATCCGATTGGGATATTCACAAAAGATGCACTTTTCTTTCAGACGCAGAATTAATGATGTTGTACTAAAGTAGAATACTAAATTCTATGAAAATATACAACCAATGTACTGGAAATCTTCTAAACTGGCTGACACATTTAAAATAGTAAAGCTGATAAAAACCAACAGAAATGATAGAAAGTAAAATGACAACAATACGGAAAGTGAATATTGACAAACCCATTATGACTGGGCAGAAAGGCCGGCTATTAACCGCATGAATTATGAAACTATGGTGGGGTAAAACTACTTTGACTCAATATAAAAGCAAATATTCGTATTTTTATATTTAACATTTTTCATAAAGCATTTATTAATAGTATAATACAAGTTATGAGTGCATCTTTAGGCTATTATGATCTTCTGATTTTAAGAATCAAAGATTACATCTTCCTCAATAAAAAAGAGGTAGAGCTTGTTAAAAACCTTTTTAAAGAAGAGCACTTTAAAAAGAATGAGGTTATTCTAAGGGAGGGTGATGTATGCAGAAAGTTATATTTTGTTGCTGATGGCATCGTTCGCTTTTCTCAAATTTCCAATGGAGAAGAAAGAACTTTTGTATTCAGACCCGAAGGGGCATTTTGCAATGATCTTGAAAGCTTTTTAAAGAAAACCCCTTCTCAAAATTCCATTTCTGCCATTGGACCCACTACGGTTTTATCCATAACCTATGACAATTTGCAAGTCTTCTATAATCAAACAACCTTTGGCGACCGCTTCGGAAGGTTGGCCATTGAACATATTTTTGTTATGGTGGTCCATCATCTCACAACTTTTTACTCAGAGAATCCGGAGCAGCGCTATGTAAGGTTTGCCAACAACCATGGAGATCTTTTACAACGAATCCCCCAATACTACATAGCCTCCTATGTAGGTGTTACCCCCCAGGCATTATGCAGGATTAAAAAAAAATTGCTGGGCAGGAATCTATGAACCCGGGTTCATAAACTGCAATCCAATAATTAATAATTTTGCGACTATTTTCAATACAGCCAGGATTGTAAGAATTTACACAACCAGAGAAGGAATTCACATAACACAACATAAATATGATTAAGGTTGAAAATCTAAACTTTACCTATAAGAAAACCCTGAAGAAGGCCATACAAGATATGAACTTCGATGTTCATGAAGGGGAAGTTTTTGGCTTTCTGGGCCCAAGTGGAGCAGGTAAAACAACAACCCAAAGGCTCATTATAGGTTTGCTGAGAAATTACCATGGAAAAATTGAAGTTCTGGGGAAAGAGCGAAATCAATGGGGCAAAGATTACTACGAGCACATTGGAGTTGCTTTTGATTTCCCTAACTTATACACCAGGCTGACAGCCAAAGAAAATTTGCAGCTTATTGGGGCATACTATAAAAAGGAGTGTGAAAATCCTGATAAATTACTGGACCGTGTTGGCCTGTTACCCGAAAAAGATGTGCGTGTGGAAAGCTTCTCAAAGGGGATGAAGATGCGTTTAAACTTTGTGCGGTCAATTATGCACAATCCCAACCTGATGTTTTTTGATGAGCCTACTTCGGGACTAGACCCTGTGAATGCGCACATCATAAAGGAGATAATTCTTGAGCAGAAGAAAGCCAATAAAACCATATTTCTTACAACCCACAATATGACTGTTGCCGAGCAGCTTTGCGACAGGGTGGCCTTTATTGTAGAGGGAAAAATTGTGGTAATCGGTTCTCCAAAGGATTTAATGATTGAGCACGGCAAGCGCATTATGAATGTCGAATTCCAGTTAAATGGCACCATGCACGAACAAAGTTTCGATTTAGAGAACATAGGTGAGAACTTCGAGTTTATGAGCATTTTGAAATCGGCCGATATAAAGACAATACACAGCTGCGAGGCAACATTGGAGGATATTTTTATCAAGCTAACCGGGAGGAACTTACTATGAGGTTGTTTTATGCCGTTTTGGCCGATATTCGCTTTCAGATTAAGCAGGGATTCTATTTTGTGTATTTAATAATTACGGCAATGTATTTAATAATTATGTCGTTTTTGACCGATGATATTTTAGCGGTTGCATTGCCCCTGGTTGTATTTTCGGATCCCTCCGTGTTAGGCTTATTTTTTATTGGGGGAATTATTCTAATGGAAAAAGGGCAGGGGGTGCTAATGGTACTGGTTGTTTCTCCTTTGCGGTCATGGGAATATATACTATCAAAAGTTATATCGCTGGCAATAGTTTCGGTATTGGCGGCTTTTGCAATTACGTTGTTCAGCGGTTATCCAACAGTAAACTGGTGGTTGCTTCTGGTGGCAACCATTCTCACATCGGGCATTTTTACTTTACTGGGTATTATGATTAACGCGGGGTGCAATACGGTGAACCAGTATATGCTCAAAACCATTCCCTATATGTTGCTTTTTATCCTGCCATGCTTTGCCTTGCTTGGATTTCCTTATTCGGAATTTTTTGTAATTATCCCAAGTGTTGCCGCACTGAAACTGATGCTGGGTGCATTTCACGGAATTTCCGGGTACGAAGCTATAGCATTGACAGTATATCTTTTGGGTATTACCTTTTTGCTTCTAAAGCTTGCTGTTCGGGTGTTTGAAAAAAAAATTGTTTATCAGGACTAGCCATATGATACAGATTACACTTTTTAAAAACGACATAAAACAGATTGTGCGTGATCCGATCATGACACTGTTGCTGTTTGCTCCCTTGTTGTTAATTCTTGTCTTTAAATTACTTGAATTGTTCCTTGTACCATATCTGGCTGCTAAGGCCGGATTTGACATAATGCCCTGGTTACCTTATGTTTTGTCCTTTGTTTTGTTGATGAGTTCGGGTATGTTAGGGATAGTTACCGGATTTATGATGCTGGACGAGCGCGATGGGAATATCTCACAGTTACTGGAAATAACACCACTGGGCCGGAGTGGCTATCTGATAAATCGACTTGCATTTGCTTCCTTTTTGTCAATCATTTACGGATTTGTCGGCATTGCTGTTTTTATGTTGCCCGATTTGTCATTATTTTCCATTATTCTTCTGTCTGTATTATCGGCATTCTATACTGCTATAATCGGTTTACTGATTTTTTCCGGAGCGGAAGATAAAGTGAAGGGACTGACCTTTGCCAAAGGACTGAATACCCTGGTGCTTTTCGCTTTTACCGATTTATTTGCACTCCCATGGCTTACTTTCCTGTCATGGTTTTTTCCACCCTACTGGGTTACAATGATCATCAAAACGCCTCATTCACTTTTTGCCATCTGCCTGGCAATTGTTATTCATGTGGCCTGGTTGGGGATACTGATTTTTAGATATACCAAAAGAGAGTCTTAAAATATTTTGTTTTGAAAACTATTTTATCTAAACATAGCACCAGGCTGTCCAAAATCATTCTGATTGCCGGAGCCTTAGTCTATTTTGCTTTTGGCTTTGTGTTTTTAATTTATCCTGATATTATCACAACAATGGACAGCATAGTTTTGCCCGATCGACATGCGGCAAACCATATCAGAGCTGTTTATGGCGGTATGGAAATTGGCCTGGGAATACTGTTGATTTATTTCTGTCTTGCAAAAGATGGAGTGAAAACCGGCCTTATCATACTTTCGTTTTCCATTGGAGTAACTGCGCTAAGCAGATTATACGGGATTGTATTTGACCAGGGCGGCGATATGTCTAATATTTTAAGTTTTGCAGCAGAATTTACTTTTGCGGCAATAGCGCTCATCTTATTCTTTATGGAAAGAAAAAAGGTTGATTATCCCGCTAAACCTTGTCCCAATGACGGGCTTCAGGCAGCAGGTTTTTAATTTTAATAATGTAAAATACAAGAATGATCTTAAATACAGAAAGACTCTTTTTGAGAGAGCTGGATTTTTCAGATGAGAATGACATTTTTGAAATGGATTCCGACCCTGATGTTCATCGGTTTATTGATAACAATCCCGTAAAGTCAATCACACAGACCAGAGAATTTATTGAGGCTATTCAAAATCAATACAAAGAAAGTGGAGTAGCCCGAATGGCTGTAGTCTGCAAAGAAACCCATGAATGTTTGGGTTGGGCAGGGTTAGAATTCTTTAAAACTCCTGTGAATAACCATGTGAATTTTTATGAACTCGGGTATCGGTTCAAAAAGAAACACTGGGGGAAGGGTTATGCAACCGAATCTTCCAAAGCCATTATTGGATATGGCTTCGAACAACTCAACATCAATACAATATTTGCCATTACTTATCCCACTCATACCGATTCTCAGAGGGTGCTAAACAAGTTAGGTTTTAAGCATGCAAATGCTTTTAATTATGGAAGAGATCTTATGTACTGGTTTGAACTAAAAAGATGTTGATGCTTAAGTTGTTGGCCAAGAGTAGAGTTAAGTAATGAAGTTCATGACCTTGACCGTGGGTGTCGGGGCTTCATCTGCCCATGATTTTGTTTAATTCTTCCTGTGATATCCCGGCTTTATGTAAATTTCAATTTGATTATCAGTATTGATCTTATTAAAGAATATTAAATGCTTCGGCCATCATTAACAAAGTATTACCAATACCATGAGCAAGAATGGCAGGTATAATTGACCCCCTGGCAACTTTCTCGGTGAGATACCCTAAGAACCACCCGCCGAAACCTGAAAAAATTGTGATAATAAGAGCTATTACAAGTATCCCAGAAAAGGTCAAATCCATATTTGTCTGGCTATTAGCTTTAATCAACATTACAAAAAACGGAATCGCGTGCAAAAGACCAAACAGGATTGCTTGTATCATATTCCCTGTTTGAAACCCAAACTTTTCACACAGTCTTTTACCCAAAAAGCCCCTCCAGAAAATTTCTTCTCCAACTCCTGTTTTCAGTCCAAAAAAGATCGCCGGAATAAATGCAGCCATACCAGTCCCTCTATATTGTTGAGCTGCAGTAAAGCCTTCCGGCATAACATTAGGCACAATGAAAACCTGAGAAACTGCAATTATCGCAAAAAACAAGAGCACCCCGACACCTGATAATTTCCAGTTTTCTGTTGCTTTAAGCCCGATCCAGGTAAAGAAATTCTCTTTCCTTTTCAAAAATAGCCACCATATAAAGGGAATAATAGTATGGCCCAGCACTTGAATGCCGGTTATTCTGATTTCTGTTAATACAACTTCCATATGTTGTTTCTAGTGAATGCTAATCATTTAACTTATTTAATCCTCTCCCACGATGATTCCATGAAGAATGACTCATCAACTCTCTCCTGAATAACAGCCGTCCATTTATATGTGGCTGGCCATTTCTTAAAGATTCTCCCCATGGTATAAAGCATTCTCAGTGAGAGTTTGGTTGGCCGCGGCTTCCATCCTTTTGAAGGAATCATCACAATTGTTATCAATCTGTCGGTCTTTACAACAATATAATGTCCTGAAATACTCCCTGTTGCTGGATGTGCCTCGATTTCAAATCTGCCTTTCAGGCGGGTCCCGTTTTCGAGTAGATTTATATCAGGGAAGGGGGTAATAAACCGCAATTCAACGGGATGTACATCGTTTTGGTAGATAATGCGATTTATGTAGGGTTTTTCTCCCTTCCAAACCAGATAGTAATGGGTGTTTTCTGTGAGAATCTGTTCCACTCCTGGCTCCGGGCTGATATAAGGAAGCTCTCCGGTAAAAGCAGGGTTGAATGTAGCAATAAGCGGCTGCGGGCAGTAGCGGACGAAGGTCATCTTAGTGCCATCTATGGGCAGGGGCATTGGAAGGTCATCTGCCTGATGCTGCTTGTCATCAATGGAAATTTCTATTTGCGAATGTTTTTTTCTTACGAAATAAAAATCATGAAGAAGTATGAGAGGCATTGCCGAGGGGTTTTCTGCTTCATCACCCATCGGGGCAAGCAACCCAAAGGGTTTGCGTTTTCTGGAGTTATTTTCGTTAACCCTGATAACAACTTTTCTGTTATTAACATCCTGAAATTCATAATGTGCCTGCAAGCCAAAGTCATTGACTTCTGAAAAGGCTACGGGCATTTCCCGTTCAAGCATGTTCGCCAAACCCTTTCCGGCAATATCATATTTATTGTGATCAGGCTTCAAGCCAGGCTCATGATAAACATCTACTTTGCCGTCTATACGCCAGCCAATGACCAAGTGTCCCTTACCATTGATGTGGTCATCAAACACCTGCGGTTCAAAGCCAACGTATAATGAATCCGGGTCTTTTTCGAAATTTACGAGAAGCAGCCGTTCCATTGGATCGATTGCGATGTGAAAAGGATTTAAAAACATAGAATTTTGTGCATTTATAGTTTGTATCAGAATAAAGGAACCTATATACCATACAAAAAAAATAAATTTGTACAGGTTTCCATTTATGATAGTTATTTTCTTGTCAAATTTGTCTGTTTTCATATAAATTTTGATACTCCATGGTAATCCAGCCCCTTGATTATTACCTGCATAATCAATTAGTTATTTATTTGTTTTCTTGTTTGCCAGAATCCTTCTCTTCCTCAACCATAAGCCTGTAAGCAGATAAAATGAAGTTGGAATGATCCCGCAAATTGGAGAAATAAAAATTTCCATACCACTTACTATACTGATATGGCCATCGATTACAAGAGGGTTGATAAGGGAGTCTTCTACAGCATGAAGCAAAACCACTGGCCAGATGGAATTAGTTAAGCGATAGATTTCAACAAACATCACAGTCCAGGCGACCATGGTAAACGTGCCCACCAAAAAGAAAACCATTCGACTTACCGGCAAAACAGATGTAATTGTAGCTTCAGGAAGGAACTCCAGAAAATAGGGCATATGCCATACTGACCAAATCAACCCAACAATCAGGTACAAGGACAAGTCGCTGATGTTAAACTTCAGAAGCTTAGCTGTAAGGTACCCTCTCCATACGGACTCTTCAAAGATGTTTTTGATAATCCCAATAATCAGCAGTCCAAAAAAGACCGGGATAAAAGCGGTCATGCTAAAACCCGAAATATCAATCCAGCCGAAGACCTTTCCAATGGCTACTGAAATTGCTGTTACAACCGGGAATATAAAGAATGAAACCATGTACCAGACAGCACTTTTTTTCAGACGTGGTCTTAATCCTGCATCTTTCCATCCATCACCTGCAAAAGTTCGAAGGACGACAACCGTCAGAAGAGGCAAGACCAGCCAGATACCCATGCCCAGGCTGTCACCCTCGGGTTGTTCAGGAATAAAATTATCGATAAGCAATCCAATCCATCCACTCAATATTACTATAATGGTAAACAGGATTATATTCCGGATAGTCCGCTTCTTGTTCATAATTATATTCTGTTAATTATATATTTCCCGCTTGCAAACCTTGCCAGGGGCACAGCTTCTGAAATCTAAAGATAAACATATTGTTGTTGTTCAGGATCAATCTTTTGTCATTTGATCAGGTAAGTTATTAGGTTTTTAAAATGTCCATCCAACCAGTATCTGTGGCACAGGAATCAATGATGCTTTGATGAATTCCATAGTAGAATCATCTTTAAATTCAGGCCACTTATTCTGCATCCACAGGCCATGGGCCAGTCCGGGTTGAATATTGATATACAGATTATTTGTAATGTTCACCTTATATCCCAGTTTGTACTCAACCCACAATTCCAATCCTTTGTAGGTGGTACCATCAACAAATGAATTGAAGTGATTGTAGGCAGGCCACAACTCCAGTTCCACATGAAAATTTTTCCAGAAAAAGTAGCGGTACGACAACAATAAGGTATAGGCATTCGCCTGACCCCTGGGTGTTTTATCCGTGTTTTTCCAGTTCTGAAATGCAGGTCCAAAACCCAGCTCTGAGTTTTCGGAAATCTTATATGAGGCCTTCAGCATATATATTTGTGCCACTGGTGCAAATGTGAGACTGGTTTCCAGTGACCATTTATCCTGCATGGCTGATTCCTGGGCTGTTAAAGGTAATACAAAACCTGCAGGTAGCAGGAAAGCTAAAATTATCAGGCAAAAAGTTCTGTACATATCTGAACATTTAAGTTTGCCCATTAATAGATTAGCAGAACTCTCCGATATTGTTTTTAAACAAATTTCAGGCTCTTTATTGATTTCAGAGAAGCCTGAATAATTAATTGCCATAGTATTGTGTAATTAATTTAATTTGGCTGCAAAAGTATTTCTTCAAAACATAAAACTGATGAACCCGGGTTCATAAATCATTCATGGAATTTACCTTATAAGTTCTTTCCGATACAACGATATTTTGCCTTTTCCTTTAGCATTTATTTCAAAAATTTCGAAAAGTGCTCTGAACCGATTACAGAATCAAGATTGGCTGAGGAATAACAACAGAATAAGGCTTCAGATGAATCTTTTGCACGGTTCTTCCGTATCAGAGCTGGAATGATTTATGTATTACACATCTTTGAGACGGAGGTTGCAGAACTCATTTATTTAACATGAACCGTGTATCGCTTATATTTCTTTTAGCCGTATTGCATTTTGGGCTCTCTGCCCAGGCATATCTGCCAACCTCAACAACAAATTTCCTGATTGCCCACAGTCATTATACCCTCTCATATTGTACAAAGAATAAACAGGCAGAATGGGTTTATTATGAACTTAACACTGAAATGTTAAAAGGCAGCCAGTCGCGGACAAATAGCTTTCGGCCAGATCCGAAGGTAAAGGAAGGTTCATCATCACTGAAAGATTATCGATATTCCGGTTATGACAGGGGCCATTTATGCCCTGCAGCCGACATGAAAATGAGCCCCGTTTCAATGGAAGAGACTTTCTACCTTTCAAATATCAGTCCCCAGAACCCTTCCTTTAACAGGGGCATATGGTCAGCCCTGGAATCTGTGGTAAGAAACTGGACTGAAACTAAAGGTAGAATATACGTGGTGACTGGAGGAGTTCTGAGCTCCGCCAAATCAACAATTGGTGAGAACAAAGTTGCCGTTCCATCGTATTTTTATAAAATAGTCTATGCGCCTGACCAGGATAAAATGATTGCGTTTATTCTCCCCAATAAAAAAGGAAAAGGACACTTGACAGATTATGTCGTTTCGGTTGATTATGTTGAAAGTTTAACCGGAATTGATTTCTTTGCCGACCTCGATACCGACATCCAGAACCGGCTGGAGCATGAATCCAACCACACCCTCTGGTCGTTTGGACGAAACACTAATTCAAATACAGCAGGCTTTTCGGAGAAAGTAATTTCTATAATTAACTTTTTTGATTGAAACTGCCGGAAAGATCTTTTTCAGGCTTAATACCTCTATTATCTTTTCCCTTTCGGGGAAAAAATAGCATGCTGAGGGCAGGGCAATCCTTACTAATTTACATCCGAATAATATATAAGTACTAAATTAAATATAAGTAAGTTACAATTGCCAGTCACGTGGGTTCTGCGATTGCCAGTTGAAGAAGCAAATAGAGATAGGTTTTGATCTGATAGTAATAGAGTGGCATGAGGATTGACCCCTACTCAACCGAAAATTGCGATTAGTAAATTAATTTGAGATTGATTATTTTTGTATAAAATGATAAGAGTATGAATATTCAAACCAAAAAATTAGATTTAATTGAAAGGATTTCAAAATTGAATGACACTTCAATTATTGATAAATTGAGAAAATTAAAAGATGATTATTCAAAATCTAAAGACTGGTGGGATACCTTAAAAAAAGAAGAGATTGATTCAATAAACAGAGGACTAAAGGATTTTGAAGAAGTTAGAACCCATTCTCACGATACAGCCCGTAAGGTTTATGAAAAATACCTATAAGCTTATATGGTCTGATGAGGCTTTGAATAATTTAAATGGTATAATTGATTACCTTGAAAATCGCTGGACAAAAAGAGAAATTAATAAATTTGCTCAACTCCTTGATAAACAACTAAGATTAATTGAAGATAATCATACTTATTTGCGGAGAGTGATAAATCAAATGGTTTGAGAAAATCTGTATTGTCCAGACAAACAACTATTTATTATCGGATTATAAATTTCAAAATACAGATAATCACATTATTTGATAATAGGCAAAACCCAAATAAATTGATTAATAAATAAAGCACGACCACACAATACATGTATAGTTTATGACGGCTTCAGAGGTTTTCGCAGGTTCGTGGCTCGTAACAAAGGTCGGTGTAATCAGATAAGTTATCTCTTCGTAATCCCACACGATACCATCCATAAACCGTTCAGGCACATTCAGCTAAAGCTGCAATGGCTTGATTTTGCGTAAGCAGGTTTGCTTGCAATCAGCAAGCTTTTAAAAGACTTGATTGTATTTCCTGTATACATTGAGAATTCATAAAACACAAATAACAAAAGAAAATGGGGTACGAAGGTTTGAAATTGGAACTCATTGAATGGCTTGCAAAGCTAGAAGATGGTGAAACAATCCAGTATCTTAAAGTGGTCAAGGATTCTAAACCAGATGATCAAAATTGGTGGGATGATCTTGATGAAGCTCAGAAAAAGGGGATTGAGATGGGCCTTAAGGATATTGATGAAGGAAGAGTTACTCCTCATGATGAAGTCAGGAATAAATATGGATCATAAGCCATTCTGGACCTATCATAATTCACGGCGGAAATTCAGGAATTAACAGATAACAAAGACATTTATTTGCTCCCCCGATGAATCTACACTGTACTTGACCCAGAAGCAGGAGGTTTTGTCTATATTTCGATAATTTTGGAATGCCAATCCAAAAATATCCGATAATTTTGGAATTACAATCCAATAATATCTATTTATTTTGGTAATTTCGCCTAAAAGAATATATGTATATAAAGCGAAATATTCATCAGGAAATAAATGCACACCTTAACAGGAAGGAGCATACCATTATAACAGGCCCTCGTCAATGCGGGAAAACCTCATTGATAAAAGCCATTTACAAAGAATTGCAAAATGAAAACAGGCCTGTTGGGTACATTACATTTGAAGATCAGGATATTTTATCTGCAATTAACTCCCACCCCGAAGAGGTTTTTGCTTATTCGATGAGGCCTGAAAAACTGTTAAGTAATCCAGGCAGCATAAATCAAAGGGTTTTTTTATTCATCGACGAAATTCAATATGCTGCAAATCCCTCCAATTTCTTAAAATACCTTTATGATGTTTATGGTGAGAATTTAAAAATTATTGCAACTGGAAGCAGCGCCTTTTATATTGACGATAGATTCAAGGATTCTCTTGCTGGCAGGAAAAGAGTTTTCGAATTACAAACTTTGTCATTTGATGAATGGCTCCAATTTGCCGGAGTTGCTCATTTGATGCCGGAGCTTGAAAAAATCAGGTTACAACAAGAATTTTTATCTGCGGCAAAGAGGGAGCTAATGGACCAATTTAATGACTTCCTGGTTTTTGGAGGTTATCCTGAGGTTGCGCTTGAAAAAAATATAAAAGAAAGAATTCTTCTACTTAAAGAGTTGAAAAATTCATTCCTGAAAAAAGATATCGATGAAGCAAGGATCAGTCACCAGGATAAATTTTATATACTTTTAACGCTCCTGGCCGGTCAAACAGCAAATCTGGTGAATCGGAACGAATTTGCAAATACCATAGGTGTGGACAACAAAACGATCGATAATTATCTGCATGTTCTTCAAAATTCCTTTCATATAGAGTTGGTTAAGCCATTCTATTCCAACATCAGGAAGGAACTTACAAAAATGCCTAAAATTTATTTTAAAGATACGGGAATGAGAAATAGTGCATTAAACCGTTTTTTTGATTTCAAAAACCGGGAAGATCAGGGGCAGTTACTTGAGAATTACTTTTATAACCGCCTGACAAACATCTATGATAAAGACAATATAAGATATTGGAGGACCACCGACAGAAAGGAAATAGATTTCATTGTAACCACATCTTTTAAAGAAGGGTTGGCTTATGAAGTGAAAACGAACTGCCGGAATTTAAATTTAGCATCAAAAAAGAAATTTACAGCTGGTTATTCCGGTTACAGCTTTCAAGCGGTTTCTTATGACATACATGACGAATGCCAATGGATTTTGAAAGTGTAATGTTTCCTCCCCAGCGCATATTCAGCACCAGCCTGATCCCCATTTAATGCCTCAGAGAATTTGCGGCGTCATTAGTTGGGAGACAGACAGCATTGTTTGTATTTTTTGCCGCTGCCACAGGGGCATGGTGCATTTCGTCCCACCTTGCCCATGGGAGGCTGAAACCCCTCTTCCCAGGCTTTGTTTAATTCTTCCTGCGATATTGATATCCCGGCTTTCTGTGCATTGGGACCCATAATCAGTTGAGGGGGGCGTTTTTCCATCTCCGGCCTTTCATATATTTCAAAGGTATGGTTGCTGGAGTTTCCCTTCACTACCCACTTGGGTATACTGTTGCCCCAGTTGGTGAAACTTATCATCAGGGTATTTACAGATTCACGTGTCTGGGGACTTTCATCAAGCAGTTTCTGGAGAAGGTCAAAGGGGTTAAGGTCATTGTTCAGGAGCATCCAGTACTGGCCAATCATCCAGTTTATCTCTTCTTCCGTTTTTTGCATTTTACTGAGTTCATCGCTGAACGGTCCGGTTGCTTTGGACACCGGTGGCTGGGGAGCATCCCAGATGCCCGCATCCATCACCTTCTCTTCGGTGAATCTGGCACGGGTAATTGATTTGCGACTATTAATTTCCTTCCAAATATAATCCGGGTTGGTCGCGTAAGGGGAACTGTAATAAAATTCGTAATCTATAGTAATTCTCCGGCTTTTCAGAAGATAGGAATCCTCAATAGCATTATGTAATTCCCGAATTTTCAAGTCTGGATCATAGATAGCTGATAATTCTACAAGTTCCCTAAAACTGAGGAAACCATAAAGGTTCAGCAAACCGAGAATTAACTGTTCACGACGGTATTTGGATTTGTTAGCACGCGCCTTTTCCACGAAAGTGTCTATTTCCGGAAGGAGGGCCCTGGCAAGGTCGGGATATATAAAGTCCACGGCCTTATGACCAACGCCCCTGTTATCTGTCAGACCAATCTGGTCAATACAGTCCATTACAAACGATCGATTTGCCGGCACAGCATGATCCTTTGCATGAACCATCTGCTGAAGTTTGAGCACTTCGCTGAAGGGAAGTTGTTGCAACAGTTCCCCGGGAAAGGCCAGTATGGCTGCTGCCATTGTTTTTGCTATTTCGGCTTTTCGCTTGTTTTGGCTAATTCTGATACCGAGCAGTCCCGCGGCGGTTATTAGTTCTTTTTTCGTGTTCGTCTGGAACATCTCTTCAAGGGGGAATTCTTCCATTTCAGTCATAGCCAAAAACATTAGGGGTAGGGTTCAAAAATAAAAATTTAAATTCTACTTTGGAATTAGTATTACAGATTCATGTCGATACGAATTTCCCTTTCGGGGAAGTGAACGGAAACTTGACAAAAGTTCGCTATCAGCTTCCGGTAAATTATTACTAAGTTTGTGGTGAGGGACTTAGATTCAATTCACTTTGATAACATACTGAAATGAAACTGGAAGATATAGGATATAACAACAAGATTGAAAAATTAAGGGTCGAGAACAATCTCAACGACTTTGAAATTGGAAGAGTTGTTTCCGAGCACAAAGAAAGATATGTTGTTAAAAATGAGGCAGGAGAATATGAAGCTGAAATAACCGGGAATATGAGGTTTTCAGCCAAAGGCCGGGAAGATTTTCCCGCAGTTGGTGATTGGGTCGCATTGACAACTTATGACTCCGGATTCTCAATTATCCATAAAATCATTCCGCGGCAGTCAATTCTTTCAAGGCAGGCCGTTGGTCATTTTGGAGAAATACAACTAATCGGTGCAAATATAGATTTTGGACTTATTGTACAAGCGGCTGACAGGGATTTTAACATCAACAGGCTTGAAAGATACCTTACTATATGCTATTCATCAAAAATAAGCCCGGCAATTGTATTAACGAAGATTGATCTGATACCCGAACTATCGAAAACTGAAATAATTGAACATATAACCCATCGAATTAAAAACGTGCCGGTTTTCGCAATAAGTAACGAAACACAGGATGGATACGAAGCATTGAAAACGATTATCCAGAAGGGGAAAACTTTCTGCATGCTTGGTTCCTCAGGCGTTGGGAAATCTACTTTATTGAATAATCTTTCCGGAAGGAAAATAATGAAGACTGGTTCAATTAGTGAAAGCACCAGCAAAGGCAGACATGTCACCAGTCACAGGGAATTAATTATTCTGGAAAACGGGGGCATACTTATTGACAATCCGGGGATGAGGGAAGTCGGGATTGTAGATACAGCATCAGGATTGGAAACCACATTCGATATTATATTCAGCTTTTCGCAAAATTGTAAATTCAAAGACTGTACTCATACAAATGAGACAGGATGTTCAGTGATTAAGGCAGTTGAGGATGGCGAGCTTGATAAAAGCTTTCTTGAGAATTATCACAAAATGGAAAGAGAGAGATCTTACTTTGAAGAATCTCAGGTAGAAAGAAGAAAAAAGGAAAAGATTTTCGGTAAAATAGTGAAAGATTATCATAAAAAGGATGTCAAGCGAAGAAGGTCCTAGGTACAGCTCCGATTGACTCACCGGTCGTCATCAAAATTGTCACCGATTACCTTTAATATTTTGAATCTGTTCCTCCTGAGCTTCTATAAGCTTTTCTTTTTGCTCATCAGTTAGCCGGGCATAAAGCCGGCAGTTGACCTGGTGCTGATATGAAAGAATTATCGGAAGAGTTCAGGGTTCACCTGGAAATGATTCAGGAAGAGATTCCTGTACTTGAGGGGAGCCATATAGTATAACACTGATATCATAATCAGGTTTTATGAAAAGGGGGAAGGCCTGATATCAGCAAGATGGGGAAGCATGGAAAACATGGATCAGCTTTTGTTTGCCATTCGTAACTCACATCTGGAAGGTTAAAAACGGATTTCAAACGTTGGAAATAAGGAATCCAGGAGAAGCTTAGATCGAGAGTTATCAAAAGTTACCAGATCAATCACGCCAAGCCCGTTAAACCTAACGTTATATTAATTGTCTAAGTCGATGGGATATTTATCTGATTCAAAAATCAATCAACTTTTTTAC
>CAYQXY010000040.1:0-49709 GCA_964421595.1 uncultured Bacteroidales bacterium
TAAATCAAGTGAGATTACAGGGAAGGGTGAAATTATGAATCGCTCAATTTAGGTATCATTTATCCGATTTTGATAATTATTAAATTATGACTGCAAGAAATTTAACAGGCTTTCCATCCAGCGCTCTCATTCCATGTGGTAAAGTTGAATCAAAATAAAGACTGTCCCCCTCATTCAGAATCAGTTCGTGATCATCTATCTTTAAAAGTAGTTTCCCTTCAAGTACCAGATTAAACTCCTGTCCGCTGTGACTGTTAAGATGCATTGGCACCTCTTCAGAAACCGGTTCAACGGTGACTATGAACGGATCGGCTTTCCTGCCGGCGAAGCCCGCAGCCAAAGCTTGATATTTATAAGCTTTTGTGCGCTCCATAGCTGTGCCCTGACCCTTGCGGGTAAGAAAGAATGATTTCATATTAGGTTCATCACCAAACAGCAATGCTGTCAGCTCAACCTTATATTTTTTGGAAATATTCTGCAGGGCACTAACAGGGATATCTTTTTCACCACTTTCATATCCCAGGTACTCTTCACTGGAAACATGGCAAACTTCTGCCAGTTCTTCAGTTGATACCTCCATTATATCGCGTAACCCACGCAATCTTTGAGCAATTTCACGAATTTGTTCATTCATAATTTTTCCAGGTATTAGCAAAAAAACGGAGAGGTAAATATATTTTATTACATTTTAAAAAACCACCACTAAAAGTGGTGGTAATGTTTTTGTGGTTTACCTTCAAAAATAATGATATTCCTCGCCATGTAATATTATTTTTCGAGAATCTTCAATATTGCTTAGTAAGTATTTAAGCTGTACCAGATGGTTATACAATTTTGGTTTACATACTAAAATAGAGTCTTATGAAAATAGCGGTGCGCATACAAATAAGCTTTAGTGTCCGTAGACTTTATTGATTGCTACTTTAACGTCAGCCAGCAGTTTATTGACATGTGGAACAGGGTCGCCGGGTTCAAGTGTTTCAATAGGTACGTAGCCCCTGTATCCTGATTTTCGGATTATATTCATCAATCTCTCCAGATCAATGTTTTCCTCTACTCCATTCATGTAGGTTTTGGATTTAATTTGCCAGTTAACTGCAAACGGAATTGTTGTTTCGATTTGTGCATACGAATTTCCAGAACGAAAACTTCCTGTATCAAGTATGATTCCAGTCCACTCAGAATCAAGAAGTTCCATTAATTCAACTGCCTGATCAGCAGTTTTTAGGAAATCATTGTGATTCTGAATGGCTACAACAACTCCATGATTTTTTCCAAATTCGATACACTCCTTAATATCCTTTACCATCCATTCGAGAACCTGTTCCCTGGAATAACCATCAGTATTTGCATGACCGGCAAAAATCCTTATTACTGGTGCACCAAGCTTTTCGGCTGCAATTATCCATTCTTTAACAAGTTCAACACTCTCCCTTCTTATCACCGGATCAGGGTCGGCAAACTCATTTCTCACCCCTGTGCCACTGATTTCAAGTCCAAGTAAAAATGCCGTCTTCTTTATATGATAAAGATATTCATCTGAAGGTACCTGCGGGTATCCCGGAAAGTAATAGGCGGTAATATCGACAGCATCAAAACCTGCATTTGCGCAGTAGTAAAGCAGGTCATCAAGATCCATTGATCCTCTGGAAAGAGGTTGATTAAAAGAATATGCGTTTAAACTGATTTTTAATCTCGATGGTAAATCATTAACCGACTGGCCACGCAGAATATTGTCAAATGGCAAAAGAAATATAATGCAGATAACCAGTAAAAATAACCTTCGACTGCAGTAATCCGGATAATTTGTCATTTGAGTAGATTCATTGTTGGCAGGAATTAAAAAAGTGGATAAAGCCTCAGGTGCAGTATCCAAATTCTTATGATCCTCCATGGGTTAATATTATTATGCGTCACATTTCGCTTACCGGTAACATCTTACTGCAAACCCGGTTTCTTTGGAATTCTGGCCTCGATATATGTTGGTGGATTCTGAATAGAGAGAGCGGTAAACGGCATTTGCATCAGAATGTTCGGTTGATGTCCACCAGCGGGCAGATTTCTCAAGATAATAGAAATAGCCGTTGCCTGATTTATGAGCACCGCCTGGCAGTCCTGCAAAACGTGCACCACCCAGAACGGGATTAAAGCCGCTTTTTACTGTATTTTCAGGAGTTGTCGGGCTTTCTGTATTGTCATTAAGACTTGAGCCTGTATTTGATAAAAGGTACTTATTTACATTTGTCCATTCCTCATCAGATGGCACTCTCCACCCTGCGGGACAAAGTTTACCGGTTTTAACAGCGTGCCAGTTATATAAAGCCCCGTATTTCTCTTTATGACCAGCTTCATCATTATTATACCAGGAGTAGGATCCTTGTGAATTATTCTCCCAGGCAACATTATTATTTCCGGGGTTCTCAATTGGCCGGCCATCATTGTAACTGGTGGCCTTAAGGTTTTCTGCCATCCACTCATTGGTGCCAATTATTACAGTATGGTATGTATTACCATTAATATCAGTAAGTGTGCCAGGTTTCAGATCATACTGAAGATCATCTTCACTCTTGCAACTGCTGGAAGCCGCCAAAAGGATTCCTATTAATGTCAGCAAACTATTCCAGGTAATATTTTTCATTTTTTTCATTTGCCTTATTCAATTATGCACTTGTTAATAAATGCTTAACTGAATAGGGTCGATAATCATGCATTTTATTTTTATCAATAACGCGATAACAAATCTAACAATTCATTATCATATTTAATATACTAAACATGGGGTAAAGGGGTTTTATTTTCCGGCAGTAAAAATTCATGCCAATAATGTGCACTGAACATGGGAATTAACTCTTAAAAAGTGTTGGTTTTCTATCCAGCCGATCCATTGCATATACCAGGAATTTTATGTATTCCCGTGAGTGCTATCAGGCACTGGCGAACTTTTCCCCGAAAGGGATGTAAAGCTTATGCATGGGATTTAATTTATCTCAAAATTGCTCATTGCCCTGTGAATAAGTTTTAATCCGGAACCCTCCTGCTACTTGTTAATAAGAGCAATCAAAGCAATTATCAATGCCAGGAGTACAAGTGTCATCAATACCCACCCTGGTGCCCCGCCTGCCCTGGTTACAGTTGTGGCTCCGGAAATCTCGTATGCCGGCATATCGGTTACTATCACCTTGCCCTCCATGTATGGGTGGGGGGTACATATATATGTGTATTCTCCCTCAGTGGTAAAAGTTTCTGAATATGATTCAGCATGTGCCAGCATAGGTGACGCGAATCTCTCAGGACCATCCATTGCAAGAACATTATGGATACCTGAAAATTCGCCTTCCATATAAGTGAATACATCTTCGTTTATCCATTTAATTGTTGTTCCGGGTGCTACCTTGACAATTTTCGGGTAATAAGAGTTGCCAATAATCCTTACTATAACCTCATCTGTTTCAGGGCCGTAAACAACCGGCACCTCGACATCTGCCGATCCAATGCCAAAGGGTGTGATGGTGCGGACTGCCTTTTCCCTGTATTCGGCCATTTCCTCATCAGAGTACTGCGGACCATCCGACAGAACTGTTTTTGGCGATTCCCCGTTTGCATCGCATACCAGCAATCCAATTGCCCCGCGATCGGTTGAGCCTACTGCGTGCGACAGCATCAGGTAACTCCCTTCATCAGGAGGGATGCGGAATTCAATTACCCACGAATCAGACGGGCCTGCGGTAACGCTCTGACCACCAATCTGTTTGTTGTCAGGATTACCCTGCCAGTAGGCAAAATCCCAGATAATGCCAACTATATGGAAGGTCGACAACAGATTCGGTCCGGCATTTAGAAAGTTGATCCTGACATAATCGCCTGGTTTCCCGACAATCGGTTCTTCAACATATCTGAAAAGCTTTCCGTTGAAAGCGGTGTACATGGGCTTACCCGAGCCCTCAACTGCGTCTTTGCCACTTGCGTAAAACTCATGCTGAGTCAGGTATATCTCGATATCGGGTTCCTTGTTCAGAATTCGCTCAAGCTCAAATTTTTTCTTTGGCTTGACAACCATCATACCGTACTGGCCAAAAATAATGTGCATCGGGATTGCATGACCTCCCGGTGCGCAATGGTACATGTAAACTCCCGGCATGTTTGCCTGGAAGACAATAGTGTTGCTGTCGCCGGGATATATTTTGCCAAGATATTTTGAAGTCTGTGTGTTGGCTGCATGAATTGAAGCACCATGAGGTAACTTTCCGTCATTTACAATAGTAAATTCTACTATATCGCCTTCATTCACTATCAGGGTTGGCCCCGGTATTTTGTTATCAATTGTGAATCCCTCGTATATAACACCATTGCCAATGTATGTATCATTTTCCTGTAGTGTTATACTAATCCTGACATCAGGTGCTGTGTTCTGAGGAACGTAACTGGTAGCAGGGATAGAGAGACTGTTATCCCGGCTTATAATATTTATAAATTCTGTTTGATCTGATACTGCCGGCAATTCAGCAACCGGAGCCTCTTCGTCATAGCTGGCCCTGGCTGGTTCCTCATAAGTAACCGGTTCAGGGTTTTTCGGTTCCGCATTAGCCAGTAAAGGATTCAATGATGCAGAGAGTTGTGAGGTCATTGGAGAACTCTGAATTTCAGTTTGCCCTGCATTGCCAGCCTGACTGTATCCCGGAACCGGCCCGTTATTACCAGGTTGGCGTAGTGGACTCCTGTTTTCATGTGCAGCAATAGTAGAAAGCAATTCCTTTGCAACAAGGCTCCCCTCTCTTTCCTTTCCTTTTAATGATTCAAGAAACATTCTGTTACATGCTTCACAAGCAGAACTTTCTAAACCCGGCAATATTAACAGAGCAATACTCATAAACAGAGGCAGCAGTCTGGTATAAATACTTATATTTTTCATGGCAATATGGTTTTAGACCTGTTTTAATTTAGTCTTATTAATTGCAAAGTTATAATAAAATAATTAAGTACTGTAATGCATAAATAAAAATAATATAAAAACAATATGAAATTTACCCATATGTCAAAAGAGAAGTATCAGGCTGTTAGTATTTGAGGTAATAGTGACAAGCGCATCATCATGCTCAATAAACAGGCTCTGCATGCCCTATTTGTGTTGATCATCTGTTTTGGAAAGTGAATGCAATGCGCAAATAAAAAATATATTGTCTATTCAGATCCGGTGACTTGTCAGCAAGGAGTGAGATTCACATATTGGCTTGGCTTAGGAAGCAGGTTAATTAAAGAAAACGCCCAGTCTAAGTTCCGGGCGGAAATAGTAATATATAAGAGTTCTTTTAAAGAGTCCTGCATGCCTTAAGTCCATGCTGATCTCGCTGTACCTTAAACCACCCTCGATATACCATCTGAAATCCTCTCTTCCGGGAAGCAAAATGCCTGCCCCTGTTCCAAACATTGGTCCCCCGAAATAATCGGTAGTTGAAAATTTTGTCTCCTTGCTTTTTTTCAGGGGGAACGAGTATCCGGATTTCGCGTAAAGGTAGGGATAATATGAACGTTCAACAGGCAACATGAGCTTGAAATCGGCAAATACGGGGAGCACTGTATATTCAAGCATATCAGCGCCAATACCGATTCCGGCAGAGAACCACCGGGTAAACTGATAGGATGTCAGCGCTCTGAAGCTGATCATACCTTCTGATCTGTCTTCAGCGCTCTTACCGGTTAGTACGCCCACCGAAAATTGCCAGTAAACGCCCGATTTTTGCGTCCTGTCAGTTAAAGGGACTATTGTTGTGTCTGAGAATGAAAATAAAGTTGATGGTTCATTATCAGGGGATAAAGGATTCGCATAAACTTGCGGATTGTTGCGAAGTACAAAGAGCTGATCGTTTAATAATCCAGCTGATTCAGGTTTCGTCTCAGCATGATCATCAGTTTGTCCCGTCAACTGAAGGGATATCATGGCCAGCAATACCATCAAGTAGACCTGCCGGCACCTGGGAGATAAATTTTTGCGAGGTAATGATATGCTCCTGTCTGAATACTTATAGACTTTACCCTTATAATAATTTCCTGGAAGATTCATCTGCATTATTTTTAATGTCAGTATTATTATCATGATGCCTCGGAAGCGAATAAAGTTGCGTATAATCTAAATATTTTGTTTTACCGCAACCTGAATGAGTTTATTTGCATCTATAAAATACCAATTAACACAATCCGTGGCAGGATCACTAATACACCGGCAGTATGGAAACCCTTGGATATTATGATAGCCTGAAAGCAATGCAACCGAAGAGAATGAAGTTTGATTTTGTTGTGTTATTTATTTTATCTCTGCTGTTCCCGGGTTGTGAGGATAAAGTCTATGAAGAGTATCCAATTCTGAATCCGGTCTACATGTCATATGAAGAACTGCGGCTGGCAGTTGCCGTCGAGCCTCCCGAAGAGCTTATTAAGCCGGGTAAAATATATCTTAAGGATAATTATATTTTTATCAATGAGTACTTCAGGGGAATTCACATAATAGACAACAGTAATCCTGAGGCCCCTTATAATGCAGGGTTCATCAATATTCCCGGAAATGTTGATATGGCGGTGGTTGACAATATTCTTTTTGCTGACAGCTATATTGATCTGGTCGCAATTGATATAGCTGATATTTCTGATATTAAGGTTACCGGCAGGATAGAAGAAATTTTTCCATATATGGTTCCGGAGGTCGAAAAAACCATGCGCATAGGTAGTGTAAACAGTAGCAAAGGAGTAGTTACCGGCTGGAAAGAAGAACTATACAGGGAGAGGATCGACAACAATATCGGTATATGTTATCCCTGGTATGGTGATTGGGGGTATCATTTGTCTGGTGGTGGGAGTTACGGAGGTTCCACAGCCGGCAGTTTCGCCGGACAAGGGGGTTCAATGGCCAGGTTTGGTGTTTTTGAGAACTACCTGTATGCCATCGATAAAAAAGATATGCATGTTATTAACATCGAAAATTTCTCAGGTCCGGTGAAAACCGGAACGCAATCTGTCGCCTCAGGAATAGAAACTATGTTCATTTATGGCAGCACTATGTTTGTCGGCGGACAAAACGGGATGTATATCTATGATCTTTACAATCCTGAAATTCCGCAGCAAATATCAATATATCAGCATATTACCAGCTGCGATCCGGTAGTTGTTGAAGGAGACAGGGCCTATGTGACATTGCGGGGTGGTACCGTTTGCGGGGGCAGTTTAAACAGGCTAGATATAATAGATATAAGTGATTTAACTAATCCGGAGATTATTGCATTCCACTCATTAAAGGAGCCTTACGGGCTTGGCATCGACAACAATGTGCTCTTTATTTGTGAAGGCAGAAACGGCATGAAAGTATACGATGTCTCAAATCCTTTCCAGATCAAGGATAAGGTTTATGCTGATTTCCCGGACTTCCATGCCCGTGATGTAATTCCCGTAAATGGGATGCTTCTGATGATCGGCAACGACGGTCTTTACCAGTTTGACTACTCAGATCTTGCCAATATACATCTGGTAAGTGTCATTCCGGTTCTTTCAGATATCTGAGTTTTTGCTGAAGCCGACTTTTTAAGCCCCTCCGATCTGCATTTCTGCGATTCTGAAACTGGGTGATGCAAACGTTCTGTTCATATCAAGGTCATTACCCAGCATATCAATTCCATTTAATATTTGCGATGCACTACCTGCAATAGTAAGTCCTTCCACCGGAAATGCTATTTGTCCGTTCTCAATCCAGAAGCCGGTTGCACCTCCGCTGAAATTTCCATTAACAGGGTTTATACCATACCCTGTAACACCCCTGAGTAATAATCCGCGACCGGTAGCGGCAATTATCTGCTCTTTTGTATGGTTGCCCGGAGCGAGATAAAGGTTATGAGTACCTATGCCGGGCAGACTTGAATATCCGCCTCTTGAAGCATTTCCGGTACTTTCCACCCCGGCCCTTGTGGCTACCTGGGTATTATAAATAAAACCTTTCAGAACCCCGTTTTCTATTAGCACCCTCTTTTTCGTTGGTACACCTTCCCCGTCAAACGGAGAACTTGCCGAGCGTCTGGCTATGGTACCATCATCTGTCAGAGTAAGCAGGTTTGAGGCAAATTGCTGATTCATTGAATTCTGAAGAAAGCTGGCTCCCTGCAATACCCGTTCTCCATTTAAGGATGTTATAATACCCCTTAATAAAGAAGGGGCCACATCAGGATCAAAAATTACCGATGCCCTTTGTGTTTTTACCATTTTCGGGTCCAGCAGTTCACATGCTTTTTCAGCGGCTCTTCCTGCAATTTCATCAAGTGGCTCAAGATCTGAAAAGTACCTGCGTGAACAATATTCTCCGCCAGTTCTTTTCTGCTCGCCTTTTTCAGCCACTACGCCTACACCAATTGAGCACATTGATGATTTATATGTTTTGGAAATGCCATTTGAATTGGCAATGAAAATTTCTGATTCTCTTTCACCAAATGATGAACCTGAACTGTGAGTGATCCTTTTGTCACTCATAGCATATCCTTCGATTGCAAGAGCCATTTCTATTTTTTTGTCCATGCTGACTGTTTTGATCTCCGGATCATATAGTCCCTGAACATCTGTAAAACCTTTGTCAGCAGTCAATATGTTGCTGTCATCAGGCGTAGTAAGCCTGGCAAAGGCAATTGCCTTGCTAATAGTGTCATCCAATGCCTTTTGACTCAAGTCATTGCAATGGCTGAACCCCATTTTCCCATCTACTATAACTCTGAAACCTATACCACTGGATGATGCTTCCTGAATGGTCTCAATGTCGGCGTTTCTTGCCCTTATGGAAAGGTTCCTGCTTGTCTGAAGGTATACTTCGGCTGAATCTGCTCCGAGTTTCAGACATTTATCTACCAGCTTTATTGTTAATTCTTTATAGTTCATCTGCATAATTATTTTATTCAACATTAAGCCCGGCTACCGCCTACATTTATTCCTCTGATCCTTACTGTTGGCTGGCCTGCTGTAACTTCAGCCGACTGTCCGCCCTTTCCGCATATACCCGGACCAAAATCCAGGTCATCACCTACTGCATCAATATTGGAAATTACCTCCATGCAAGAGCCAATCAGTGTAGCGCCTTTAACAGGAGTAGTTTTTTTGCCATTTTCAATAAGATAAGCTTCCCTGCATGTAAAATTAAATACCCCGGTTACCGGGTTGACACTGCCTCCGCTAAGGCTTTGAACATAAAGGCCTTTTTTGGTAGAAGCCAGTATGTCGGCCGGATTATCTTTTCCATTCTCGATAAAGGTATTTGTCATACGCGGAATAGGTATATCGCGGAAAGTTTCACGTCGCCCATTACCTGTGCGTGACATATTTAACTGATTGGAGCTTAGAATGTCAGTCATGTAACCTTTTAAGATTCCCTTGTCAATTAAAATATTCTTCTGCGCCGGTGTCCCCTCATCATCATAATTAATAGTTCCCCGCATATTGGGAAGAGTGCCGTCATCGACCATGGTAAAGCTCTCTGAGGCAACTTTCTGTCCTACTTTACCGGTAAATGCTCCAATCCCTTTTGCAATATTGTCAGCTTCCAACGGGTGCCCTACAGCCTCATGTATCAGGACCCCACCCCATCCGTTTTCCATAACCACGTCCATCATTCCTGCCGGAGCATCTTCTGCATTGAGCATGGCTATTGACTCCCTTGCTGCCCTTTCTGCGACATATTCCGGAGTGAATTTTTCAAACATTTCAAAGCCTGAATGCTGACTGATACGTTCGCGGGACATATGACGGTTACGTCCGTCATCGCTCATTGTCTCTACAATGAAGAACATAAGCGGAAGTTCATCTTTTAAGTACAGGCCTTCACTGTTGGCGATAACTCTTCCACGAACCTGGTCATAATAATCAACCTTTACCATCTTTATACGCTTATCGTAGTCCATGGCAGCCTGATTGGCCCTTTGCATTATCTCAATCCTTTTTGAGTCATCAACATTTTCAAGAGGCAACCCTACAGTGACAAATGAATCGCGACTTGCTTCGGATATATTAACCGGAGTTGTTATTTTTGAGTTACGAGCTATATAAGATGCTACTTCGGCAGCCCTCAACAGATTTTCTTCCGAGATATCATCAGTATAGGCGAAACCGGTCTTGTCGCCCGATACAACACGTACTCCGGCTCCTTGTACAATCCCGTACAAGCCACTCCTGAAAAGTGATTCCTCCATAATTATTTGCCGGGAAGTTCTGTTTTCAAGATATACATCGGCAAAGTCTCCTCCCTGGGCCAGAGCTTTTGAAATGACCTTATCAAGCACCGACCTGTCAAGATCAAGGCCGGGACCTGCTATTGCAGGCGAGCTGCAGGAGATCAGGTTGGACATTATCATTGGGGAGGCTGCTACCAAAAGGCCACCTTTCATGCTCATTTCCAGAAACTTTCTCCTGGGAATTGCTCTTACTCTATATTTTTCCATATGCACAGGGGGTGAATTTATAATTCAATTAATTGAAAATGATTTCCAAAAGGAAGGCAAATTGTTGCAAATTTGGTTTAATGAGCTGCCTCCGTGCAAAAATAATTATTTATAGCTACCAAAGAGCATCAGACATATGTTATTGAGCACAAATTTGCATGATAATATTATTGAATATAGAAGGACCAATAAAATAACAGAACAATTATTAACTGTTTAACAGTATGAAAAACAGGGGAATGGAATTAAATAAAAAAATATTTGAAAAAAAATAGTACTATGTATTGCAAAGTAATGTAAAAATGATATATCTTTGTAATGAATATAAGCGGGTAATGAAAGGTATTATTTATCTTGTTTTGAGAATTAAACTAATTGGAATATGAAAAAAACTATAACCATAAATTTAAGTGGGTCAATTTTCAGTATAGATGAAGATGCCTATGACCTTTTAAGAAACTATTTGAGCAGAATAGAAAGTCATTTTTCTGATGGGAGCGAGCGTGCTGATATTATGGCTGATATTGAAGGAAGAATTGCTGAATTGTTCTCTCCTTCCGGAATACAATATGTACAGGTCATTACAATTGCTGATGTGGAAAAAGTGATTAAAATAATGGGTGAACCTGAAGACATAGCCGATTCGGCCGATACAACTGACGGGTATTTTTCCAGTACAAAAACCGGAAGGAGAATCTACAGAGATGTTGACAGAAGGATATTAGGGGGGGTATGCAGCGGAATGGCTGCGTACCTGTCGCTGAAAGTGATATGGATCAGGATAATTTTTGTCATACTGGGCCTTGCTTTTTTCTCGGGCATCCTTGTATACATCCTGCTCTGGATTGTAATTCCGCCTGCACGTACCATTGCTCAAAAACTAGAAATGAAAGGTGAGCCTGTAAACATATCTAATATTGGCAAGGCCGTCAAAGATGAATTTGATAACGTAAGAAAAAACCTTAAAATTTAAAAATATGAATCTGGAAAACACAAAAGCGCAAATGCGGAAAGGTGTATTGGAATATTGCATTTTATCCATACTTGCAAACAATGACGCCTATGCCTCTGATATTATCAAAGAACTCAAGGAATCGAGGATGATAGTTGTTGAAGGGACAATGTACCCTTTGCTGACACGTCAGAAAAATGCAGGTTTGTTGAGTTATCGCTGGGAAGAATCCCAGCAGGGGCCTCCCAGGAAATACTATACCCTTACAGAAAAAGGTAAGCAATTTCTGGATGAACTGGATAAATCCTGGCAGGATCTTATTTCTGCTGTAAGCTCCATTAATAAAACACGTACTCAATCCACACTTTAAAACTTATCTGAGATGAAGAAAGCAATCAAAATAAATATTAGTGGTGTCATTTTCCATATTGATGAAGATGCCTATGAAAGACTCAAAGCCTATCTGAAATCTGTTGAATTGTATTTCAGCAGTAAAGAAGGCGGAAAGGAAATAGTTGGCGATATTGAATCAAGGATGGCTGAGCTATTTCAATCTAAGGTAAGCGAGCAGAAAGAGGTGATAACCCTGGCCGATGTTATAGAGGTAACTGAAATCATGGGTGATCCAAGTGTTTTTGTAGAGGAAGCTGAAGAAGATGATGCTGGCTCAGAGCAAGCAAAAAGAGGTTCAAGAAGAGGGGCCAGGCGACTTTACCGCGATCCTGACAATGCCTTTCTTGGAGGCGTATGCGGTGGTATCGGCGCATATTTTAACATAGATCCGGTAATAGTACGTATCCTGTTTGTTGTGCTTTTTATAGCTGGTTACGGTGTTTGGGGATTAGTGTACATAATATTGTGGATTGCAATTCCCACAGCTGTTTCAATAGCCCAGAAGCTGGAGATGCGGGGTGAGCATGTGACCATTTCAAATATTGAAAAAACTGTTAAACAAGAGTATGAGGGTGTAAAGGCAAATTTTAAAAAATTTGAAAGAAGCGATGGCTATAAGCAAACCACCTCGGCAATTGAAGAAATATTCAGGGTTCTGGGCCGTATTATAATCGTGTTTGCAAAGGTATTACTCATCCTTCTGGGAGTTGGCCTTGTATTTTTCGGGTTTATAATGTTAATGAGCTTTTTGGGAGTTTTCTTATTCAGTACAACCATGATTCCCATGGATTGGTTTAATGGCGGCATTGCTCCCTTAAATCAATTTATGTCTTCTTTTATTGATCCGTTAAATTTAAAAATTATTCTCACGGCCCTCTTTTTTGCAATTGTAATTCCTCTTATAGCAATAATATATGGGGGAATCAAACTCATATTTCAAATACGAAGTAAAGACAGGGGACTAGGAATCCTTGCGCTTGTAGCATGGATAATCAGCATTTCTGTTCTTTTCTCTCTGGGAATTGTAGAGGGCAGAAAATTTGTATTCAGGGAAAATGTTCAGGAGAATGTCATGATCTCTTCGCCTCCTTCACAAACATTATACCTGCAGTTAAACGAAAATGTCAATGTATCAAGGCTTGAGGATCTGACATGGTTCAATAGCCCAAGCAGGGGTATATATATGGACCCGTCAAGGGAAATAATTTATTCAAGGCCCTCTTTAACAATCAGGCATACCTCAGGCGATGCACCTGAACTGGTAATAGAGAAAATTGCAAGCGGTCCGAGCCAGTTGTATTCTGAACTGAATGCAGAGAATATCGTCTACACCTGGGAGTTGCAGGATTCTGTCCTTATATTTGACAATATGTTCTCTGTACCACAGGGTAGCAACTGGAATTTTTCCGAAATAAATCTTCGCCTTTATATTCCGGAAGGACATAGTGTGCATTTAGGCGACCGTATTGATCGTATTGTAACTTCGGCACGTACACATGAATGGAGAAGGGTTTCATCGATGACAGGTAAAAAATGGATTATGACAGATGAGAGGCTTACCCCGGCTTTAAACTAGGCGAACTGTGCTGAATCTCAAAAGGCTTCTGCTTTGAAACATAAACCACACAACAGGACAGGAACAATTTCAAAACAGCAGAACCTTAGTCCGGGATATTAAGACATGAAAACAATCCCCCGTCAAACTTGCAGAAGTCATGGGGGATTTTTTTTTGCCGAATTGATAGCCGGCTGCCAATTGCCAGGGACTTGTGCCTGCTTTGAATTAACCTGAGATTTAAAACTCTTAAAAAAGGATGTAAATAATCATTTTTTATTACTTTTGCATGGCAATTCAAAAAATGATTGACCGATGGTGTAATGGTAGCACTGCAGATTTTGGTTCTGCCTGTCTAGGTTCGAATCCTGGTCGGTCAACCACAGCAAAACAAAGACCCCTGTATCTTAATCAGATGCAGGGGTTTTTTTCTGGGGAAACTCAACTTTTAAAATTATCTTATTTTAAAGTTATCTATTATGTTTCGAACAAATATGATTATATTTATGTTATAGAATTTATTATCCTGAAAAATTACTATTATGCCTGTACTGAATGTCATCATTGCGATAATTGTTGTTGGAGTACTTCTCTGGCTGGTAAACCTGATTCCGATGCAACGCACCGTCAAGAGTATCCTGAATATCGTTGTTGTTATTCTTCTTGTAATCTGGTTACTCAGGGTATTCGGCTTCCTTGGTTATTTGCAGCAATTACATATCTGATTTTATTTAAGTCTTCCCCGACAGAGCATCCAGTTCAATTATTTACGTTTTGTTTCCCTATAATATATCGGTACGGTATATATTACCATCCCCTTTGGGCCCGTATTAGATTAACTACCTGCTTAATCGAATTGAGGCTTTTATAAAAAAATATTACTAGTATCGTAATTCACAAACGCATTTAATTATATTTGAATGGATTTAACTAATGATAAATGGTTAAATAGATTTATATATATATGCCTTTGATGTCCGGGTTAAACAAAAGAAGGGGTATGATTTGATCTTTTGTGAGTTTTAATAAAACTGCATTTATGAACCTTCCAAAAAAAATACAATTTTGAAACCACCAAAAGCTAAACCATCGCAGAACAGGAAACCAGCCGAAGAGCAGATAGTTATCGGTATAGGTGCCTCTGCCGGCGGACTGGAAGCTCTCCAGGATTTTTTTAAGGCCATGCCTACCGATACTAATCTTGCTTTTGTTGTGATCCAGCACCTCTCTCCCGACTATAAAAGCCTGATGGACGAGCTGCTTGCCCGCAATACTGATATCCCAATACATGTTGCTACAGATGGTTTGGCTGTAAAGCCAAACAATATTTATTTAATTCCGCCCCGGAAAAATATTTCTATCTTTCATGATAAATTATACCTTGAGGAGTACAATCCAAAGAAAGGTTTAAATCTTCCAATAGACATTTTCTTTCGCTCGCTCTCTGCCGCCAAGTCCAATCATGCCATAGGCATAATACTTTCGGGAACCGGTAGTGATGGCACTCTTGGTACACGTGCAATAAAGGAGGCAGGTGGTATGATAATGGTACAGGATGAAGAGTCTGCTAAGTTTGATGGTATGCCCCGCAGTTCAATTGCCACCGGGCTGGTAGACTTTATATTGCAACCTGCCAGAATGCCTGAGGCTTTGCTGAATTTCATTGAGCACCCATTCATACGGAAATCGGGCACCAGGGAAAATATTTTAGAGAAAGATCTCGATACGCTCACAAAAATCACCTTGATCCTTCGGGATTATTGCGGAATTGATTTTTCCTATTATAAAGAGAATACCGTAATCCGCAGGCTTGAGAGAAGGGTTAGCATTAACCGTTTCAACTCGCTTGATGAGTATCTTTTGTACCTCTCTGAATCGGACAAGGAGAAGGATGTCCTGTACCGTGAGATGCTCATTGGAGTAACACGGTTCTTCCGTGATACCGAAGCATTTGAAAGTATAGAAAAAAAAGTGTTACCAAAACTTGATTTCAACCCTAAGAAGGGAATCCGGGTATGGTCAGTTGGTTGTTCAACAGGTGAGGAGGTTTACTCAATTGCCATGCAATTCCTTGAGCATATGAGTAAGAATAAAATTGATTGTGATTTGAAAATTTTCGCTACCGATATCGATCGCCATTCTTTGGATATTGCGGGTCAGGGCTTTTACCCTGACAGTATTGTCGCTGATATTGACCCCGTGTTGCTGGCCAGGTATTTCACCCGTAAGGAGAATGGCTATCAAATAAACGAGGACGTTCGCAAAGTGGTTGTTTTTGCTACTCATAACCTTCTTAAGGATCCGCCATTTTCCAAACTGGATATGTTGGTTTGCCGTAATCTCTTTATCTACTTTAAACCTGAGATGCAGCAGCGAATACTTTCGATGTTTTACTACGCTCTAAACTCGAGTGGAAATCTGTTCATGGGTAGCAGTGAGAGCATAGGTGAGATGAGTGAGGCCTTCGAAGCTATTGATTCGAAGTGGAAAATATATAAGTGCAAGGATGGGTATCGCCCACCCCTTGTGAAGGATATGCCTTTACCCCCAAAATCTTCTGCCGAGGCTGAGATGCAATTCATGGTTCAGGCCAGGTTAAGGCAAATGCCAAAAATTGACAAGCTGCTTGATGGTGCTCTTACCGCATACCTGCCTCCATCATTTTTGGTTGATGAAAGCAATAATATTATTCACGTCATCAACGATGTGAACCCTTTCACGCAATTCCAGCCTGGGCGTTTTTCCAATAACCTGCTTGGCATAATAAATTCCGATCTGTCGCTATTTGTTAACAATCTTCTGCGAAGGCTTAAAAATGACGGGAAGATAGTTGCATTTGAAAATATTACTGGTGTAAAGGTACTCGATGGCCTGAAAATAACTATTGAAGGCAGGGTTATTAACGTCGACAGGAACAGATACTTTCTTATCAGTTTTATTTCTGAAGAAACCAAATCTCAACGCAAGAAAGGAAGAATAACAACAGTAGATGTAGAGGTTGAAGTTAATGCCAGGGTAATTGAGCTTGAGAAAGAGTTGCAATCTTCACACGAGAATCTGCAGGCAACCGTAGAGGAACTCGAAACTTCAAACGAGGAGCTGCAAAGCAGCAATGAGGAGCTGATCGCATCCAATGAGGAGCTGCAAAGCACCAATGAGGAATTGCAGTCTGTTAACGAGGAGCTATACACTGTGAATTCCGAGTACCAGACCAAGATCGAAGAACTTACCCGTATGACCAACGACCTCAACAACTTACTTAAGAACACTGATGTTGGAGCGTTGTACCTCGATAAAAATCTTTGCATCCGCAAAATAACTCCGATTGTATCGCAAATTACAAACATACTGGAATCTGATATAGGACGCCCTATCTCACATATTGCTGTAATGGCAAACTATCCCGACCTGATTCATGACGTCAACTCGGTTGTGGAAACCCTTAAAAGCGTTGATAAGGAGATAACCCACAATAATGGCAATATCTGGCAGGCCCGTGTGCGCCCATACCGAATCCAGCACAATGCAGTAGAAGGGATAATGATAACCTTTGTGGATATTACCAGGTTAAAAATGGTTGAGCAGGAATTACGGCAGAGTGAAGATATCTTTAATCATTCAATCGATATGCTTTGCATTGCAGGATTTGACGGACACTTTAAAACCCTTAACCCTTCCTGGTCAAGAACTTTGGGATGGTCAACAGAGGAACTGCTTGAAAAACCGTGGCTCGAGTTTGTTCACCCTGAAGATAAGGTTCTTACAGAAAATGCCAAATCAACTATAGTCAACGGTCAGGAAGTTTATCAGTTCGAAAATAGATATATATGCAAAGATGGTACAGTGAGATGGTTGTCGTGGAATTCGTTTCCTTATCCTGACAGAAAAATAATGTTTGGAGTGGCCAGGGATGTTACTGAGTTGAAGAATACACAAAGTGAACTTAAAGAAAGCAGGGAGCTTTTGCAAAAGGTTATTGACAATAGCCCTATGGCAAAAACCCTTCTTGATGCAGAGGGAAATATCATTTACGTCAATAACTCAGCAGGAAAAATTTTCGGGATTTCGCAGCAGGAGATACTATCCCGTACTTATGATGCTTCCAAATGGAAGATAACCGGAATTGATGATAAACCCATTCCTTCCGGGAAGTTGCCATTTGCAATAATTAAGAGAACCGGGAAGAATATTTCGGATTTCCGCCACTATATTAAGGTGCCCGGTAAAAAGAAAGTGCTTCTTTCAATTTTCGGATCGCCTGTTTATAGGGCAGATGGGCAGTTTGACGGGGCAGTTTTCAGCATAGGGGTTATAGACTAAAAACTCACTTTAAGCGATACAGCATTTTTATCCTGATTGTCTATTGCGCCTGTGTTATTAATATAATTTATAGTGTAATAATGGAAAACCAAAACAACCGCAAGGAGGCTCTTCGACGAAAGATTGAGCAGGTTATTAAAAGCCGGGAGACCGGGTTAACAAATCTTAGTGGAAAGACAATTGAGGAAGTCCTGCAGGAGATAAGCATATACCATCAGGAATTGGAGTTTCAGAACCTGGAGCTGATGCGTATCCAGGATGATCTCCAGAGGTCAGAAAAACATTACGAAGAGCTATTTAGTAACGCACCAATTGGTTACGTGATTGTTGATTCCAACAGTATTATTCACTCGGCAAATGAAATGTTTGCCGAAATGTTTGAACAGAAACCGGAAAATCTTAAATCGCAAAACCTTAACTTGTTTGTTCATCCCGATTATCAGGATCGTTTCTACCTTTTAATCAAAAAAGTATTAAAGGAAAAAACCAAAGTCAGCCAGTTGATCCTGCTTTTTAGTGCAAAGAAGGAATATTTCGTCAAGATGGAATGCAACCTTTTGAATACTAATGATAAAGACCTGTTGAGGATTGGGTTACTTGACGTTACCCGCGAAGTAAGAAATGAGCAGCAGCTTATCGAAAGCCGGGAGAGATACCGTGCTGTGGCTGATTTTGCTTACCACTGGGAGTACTGGCAGGATCCTGAGGGGCGATTGCTATATATGTCGCCATCCTGCGAGCGGATGACCGGTTATAGCAAGGACGATTTCTTTTTGAATCCAAAGCTTATAGAGGATATTTTACATCCTGAAGACATAGATATTTTCAAGAAGCATAATAAATTTGCTGTCATTCCCATAGAAAAAGCAAAAGAGCATTTTGCTGATATAAGAATAATCAGAAAAGATGGCGAAATCAGATGGGTTGGCCATGTATGCCAGAATATCTTTAATGATGATGGAGCGCATCTGGGTCTAAGGGTTACCAACAAGGATATTACTGAAAGAGTAATAATTAAGCAAAAGCTAGCCGATCAGCAACTCGTGATGTCCGACATTCTCGAATCGACACTTTCCGGTTACTGGGACTGGAACATACCTGCAAATGTTGAGTATTTCAGCCCGGCTTTTAAAAAAATGCTTGGCTACGAGTATAACGAGCTGCCGAATGTGCCCGAAACCTGGCAGAAACTTATCTTCCCGGAAGATCTTCCCGGGGTAATTGATACTTATGAAAAGCATGTGCAGAGCAAAGGGGAAGTACCCTTCAACAACGAAGTTCGCTATAAGCATAAAGACGGGTCGGCCGTTTGGGTGATTTATGCCGGCAGGGTTATTGAGTGGAATGATGATGGTACTCCTGTCAGAATGGTAGGATGTAACGTGGATATCACCCAGCGGAAAATGCTTGAGGAAAAACTAAAGGAAAATGAGCTGAAGCTAAAGCAGAAGAATGAGGAGTATACAGCTCTGAACAGAGAACTGCTTGTGGCAAACGAAGAGCTTCATCAAACTTCCGATAAACTATTTCAAAATGAACTTAAACTTAAGTATCAGGTAGAGGAATCTGCAGCACAGAACGAGGAGCTAATTCAAATTAATGAGGAGCTGCAGAGTTTAACCGAGGACCTTTCCGAAAGTAACGAGCGTAACAGCGCACTTGTTGGTGCGAACCCTGATATGATGTTTGTTTTCAACAAGGAAGGAGTTTTTCTGGACTACCACTCCCCCAATCCTCAGATATTGTTGCATAAGCCTGTAGAATTCCTTAACAGAAATGCCAATGAGGTCCTGCCAGGGTACCTTGCTTATACCACCAGGCAAGCAATTACAAATCTTTTTGAAACAGGAGAACCTCAGGGTTATTCATACACGGTCGAAATCAAAGGTGAGGAAAAACATTTCGATGCCCGGATGGTAAAATATGGCAACAACAATGCTCTTACCATCATCAGGGATGTAACGGAACAGAAAATTGCCGAGGAAAAACTCAGGCAATCGCATGAAACCTACCTTGGGATTATCAATAGCGTTTCAGAGGCAATATATGTGCAGGATGAGACCGGGGTATTTCTTGAGGTTAACGACGCTGCAATAGCCTCTTACGGTCTAAAGCGTGAAGACATGATAGGAAAAACCCCTGAAATACTCTCAGCAGAGGGTAAAAACGATCTTGCTCTGGTTGCCGAAATGGTAAAAAATGCGTTTAATGGCAAGCCTCAGCGTTTTGATTTCTGGGGCAGGAAGAATGACGGAACAGTATTTCCCAATGAGGTCACTCTCACCAGGGGTGTTTATTTTGGTAAAAGTGTTGTCATTGCTTTAGCCAGAGATATTTCCGAACGAAAAAAAGCAGAAGAAGCCCTCCGCGAAAGCGAAGAACGATTCCAGCAAAGCATGGAGGCTACCAACGATGGGCTATGGGATTGGGACGTAAAAACCGATATGGCATACTTTAGCCCTGCGTTCTTTACCATGCTGGGCTACCAGGTTGGAGAGTTCCCCGCAACAGGAGGATCATGGAAAAATCTTTTACATCCTGATGATAAAGAGACAGCCTTACAGAAAGCGAATGAGTGTATTGAGGGGATAACCAATAGCTATGAGGTAGAATTCAGATTAAAAGCTAAGGATGGAGATTGGCTTTGGGTGCTTTCACGCGGAAAGTGTGCAGAGCGCGATAAAATGGGAAAAGCTGTCAGGATTGTTGGTACACATGTAAATATAAACGACCGAAAAAATGCCGGGAATGAAATATTAAAACGTGAATTGCTCCTTAATAAAATATTTGATGTTCTCCCAATTGGTTTATGGTTTGCTGATGAAAAAGGGAAATTACTCAGAGGGAATCCTGCAGGAGTAAGGATATGGGGAGCTGAACCAAAAGTAGCAGCTGATGATTATGCTGTATTTAAGGCCCGCCGTTTACCCTCGGGCAAAGAGATTGCTCCCGATGACTGGGCCCTGATCCATACCATTTCTAAAGGCGAAACAATTACCGATGAGCTTATTGAGATTGAAGCCTTTGATGGGCAAAAGAAGGTAATATTAAACTACACTGCACCGGTTCTTGACAATGAGGGAGCCATGCTGGGTGCAATAGTAGTAAATAATGATATTACCGAACTTCACAAAGCTGATGAAGCAATTCGTCAAAGCGAGATGATTCTTAAGAGAAAGAATGAGCAGTACATAACCCTGAACAGCAAGTTAATTGAGAGCAACAAAATGATTGTGCAAATTAACAAGGATCTTATTGCTGCCCGCGAAAAAGCCGAAGAGAGCGATAAACTCAAAACAGCATTCCTTGCAAACATGAGTCATGAAATTCGTACTCCCATGAATGCAATTATTGGTTTTTCTGAGATTTTGCTTAAACCTGGCCTCTCTAACGAGAAGCAGGATGAATTTACCCGGATAATAAATACATCCTGTCACCAGCTTCTCAACGTGGTTAACGATATGATTGATATAGCCAGGATAGAGACAGGCCAATTGGACATTCACATGGGTAAAGCCAATATAAATCAAATAATTACTCGTGTACAGGATATCTTTATTAATCAGGCTGCCCAGCAAAATGTGACAATTAGAGTTTCCCTCCAGCTAATTGAAGAGAAGGCAGAAATTGAAACTGATACAGTGAAGCTTAACCAGATTCTTACAAACCTGTTGGGTAATGCTATCAAGTTTACAAAAGAAGGAGAGATTGAAATTGGGTATACTATTGTAGACGGGTTTATTCAGTTTTATATAAACGATACTGGTATAGGAATAAAACCCGAGCATCATGAGATAATATTTGAAAGATTTCGCCAGGTTGATATGGATGATACACGTGAATATGGTGGTACGGGCTTAGGGTTGCCAATTTGCAAAGCTTTTGTTGATATGCTCGGGGGCAGGATCTGGGTTGAATCGGAGTTTGGTAAAGGATCAACTTTTTACTTCACGCTGCCTTTCGGAAATATAAAACATTCAATTCAGGAAGTTAAAACTGATGAAAGAGTTGATGATAACCTGTCGGGAATAGTTGTACTTGTTGCTGAAGACGAGCAGGCAAACTTTATCTACATGAACGAGCTTCTGTCAGAGACAGGAGCAAGATTAATTCATGCAAAAGACGGTATAGAGGCAATTAACCTTTTCCGTGAAAACACAAATATCGATATTGTTCTGATGGACATTAAAATGCCAGGGATGGATGGAATTCAAGCAACTAAAGCGGTAAAAAAAATAAACAGAAAAGTGCCGGTCATTGCAATCACTGCATACGCCCTTACCGGAGACAGGGAGAAATGCCTTGCCGCCGGATGCGATGAATATATTTCGAAACCAGTAAGCCGATCTGCGTTGCTCGCATTGATCCAGGCATTACTTAAAAATTAATTTCCGGCAATTAAAATGAATTGATTATAATTCTAATTTTTCGATAACCGCCGGTTACAATACCATACATCTGACCTTGAGATGGGATTTTTATAAATCTATATTGGAAATATGTAAAGGCCTGCATGGGAAACACCTTATTTTTGCCTGTGAATATGGGGATACACCACGCATGAAATTCTGGCTTTTATAAAAACATAAACAGATCTATGGTTAATCGAAAAATGGATGTATCAGATCCCCTGATTGAAAAAACAGCAGTAACTGACAAGGATCAGTTTCCGGTTGTGGGGATAGGTGCATCTGCCGGAGGTCTTGAAGCATTGGAACTATTCCTGGGAAGCATTGCTAAAAACAGCGGAATGGCATATGTCGTAATCCAGCATCTGGATCCGACTAAAAAAGGAATTTTGCCTGAACTCCTTCAGAAGGTTTCAAAAATGCCGGTTTACCAGGTTAAGAACCGTATGGTGTTATGTTCCGATTCGGTATATGTGATACCTCCGAATAAGACCATGTCAGTTCGCAATGGGATACTGCAACTGTTTAATCCTGAAGAGGCCAGGGGATCAAGGCTTCCGGTTGATTTTTTCTTTCTTTCAATGGCAGAGGATTTGCGTGAAAGAAGTATAGGACTTATTCTTTCTGGTATGGGCTTTGACGGGAGTGCAGGTGTGATTGGAATAAAAGAAAAAAACGGGATTGTAATGGTACAGGAACCTGAAACAGCAAAGTTTGACAGCATGCCCCGAAGCGCCATGAAAGCAGTAGAAGCTGATATTGTTGCTTCCCCTGCCGAGTTGCCAGCCATGCTGACCGGTTTTTTAAAAAGCAACAGGGCCGGCTGTTCCGGAATGGATTCGGACATCAGGGACAATTATAATCTTGAAAAGATAATCCTGCTTCTTAAGATCCATTCAGGGAATGACTTTTCCCAGTATAAGGAAAATATGATATACCGGCGTATTGAAAGGCGCCTGAGTATACATGGGATTAACAAGATATCAAATTATGTCAGTTATATTCAGGATAACCCTGGGGAAATTGACATCCTGCTAAAGGAGATGTTGATCAGTGTAACGAATTTTTTTCGTGATCCTGAAGTATGGGATAAGCTAAAGGATTTAATTATTCCACAGATCATTAATAACTCAGAGGACGGATCAGTAATCAGGTTATGGGTGCCTGGCTGTTCTACCGGGGAGGAGGCATATTCGCTGGCAATGATTTTCCGGGAAATTATGGACAAAGCCACTCCTCGTCGGAACATTACGATGCAGATATTTGCCACTGATCTCAGCAATGAAGCTATTGATATTGCCCGCAAAGGCATCTTTCCCGCAAGAATTAGTTCAGAAGTGTCGCAGGGCCGGCTAAGCCGATTTTTTGTCAGGGGAGATGACTACTATCGTATTAACACTGAGATCAGGGAAATGATCGTATTTGCGCAGCATAACATTATTTCGCATCCTCCCTTTACCAAGATTGATCTTATTTCCTGCCGGAATCTGCTTATATATGTTAATCCTGAGTTGCAAAAAAAAATACTCGGGATGTTTTACTATAGCCTGAAGGCTGGCGGATTTTTGTTGCTGGGGAGTTCTGAAACTCCCGGAGTGCAGGGTCATCTTTTTAGTACTATTGATTCGAGGCTGAAAATTTACACAAGTACCGACACTTCACTGTTATATGAACCAGTAAATTCCTATTCAGGTAACCGGGCCTACCAGGTCAATTATGAAAGACCTCTAACTGCCAGATCTGAATTGAGTATTCATTCTCTTGTTGATAAGCTCTTATTACATGAATTTTCTCCTGCAGGTGTTCTTGTAAATGAAATGGGTGATATTCTTTACATCAGCGGGTATACCGCTAAATATCTGGAACCTGCCGCAGGCAAAGCAAATATGAATATTTTTGCCATGCTGGGTAATGAGTTGCGAAATGAATTTCCCGCAGCCTTTAGAAAGGCAATTCTAAAGAAGGAAACGGTAATGCTTCAGAATATAAGGATAGGAAAAAATGAAGAATCGCAGAATGTAAATATAAAGATTCGATGGATTGATAGTCCGGAATCTATAAAAGGCACTATCATGGTTGTATTTATAGACGCACCGGATGCCGGAAAAAAGAAGTCAGTAAGCGTGAATAAAAAAACAGCAAGTAGTAATGGAAGGCAGCTGGAACTGGAAGATGAGTTGTTACGTGTGCGTGAAGAGAATCAGTGTATTCATGAAGAAATGCATACTTCCCAGGAAGAGCTTAAATCCACCAATGAGGAGCTGCAATCTACAAATGAAGAACTTCAATCTACCAATGAGGAACTTACCACATCAAAAGAAGAATTGCAAAGCCTGAATGAAGAACTGCAAACCGTAAATGCTGAACTGCAGTCAAAGATTGATGAATTTACCAGGGTGCACAGCGATATGAAGAATCTGCTCAACAGTACTGATATTGCGACACTTTTCCTGGATATGAATCTGAACATTCGTCGGTATACCGACCAGGCAACCAAAATTTTCAAGCTTATTAAAAGTGATATCGGACGGCCTTTTACTGACCAGACTACGAGTCTAAACTACCCCGATATGGCTGAAGATGCCAATAAGGTTTTGAAAACGCTTGTTCTAATAGAGAAGCAGGTATCCGGCAAAGATGGACGATGGTTTACCGTCAGGATTATGCCCTATCATAGACCTGATAACAAAATCGACGGACTGGTTATATCTTTTATAGACATTTCCGATCTCAAGCAAGCGGAAGATGAACTTCACGATAAAGACCAAATGATACAGGTAATCGCTGACTCTTCAGATGATGTAATAGTTAAATTGTCGGCCGGTTTGAACATAACCCGTTTTAATTCCAGGGCGGAACAATTTTTTGGCACGAAAAGCAGTGATGCAATTAACCAAAACTGGGTTAAAATGTTTATTCCCGAGCCAGCTAGAAAAAAAACTGAACAAAGAATACTCAAACTGATGAAAAAACCTGATGGCGGCAGATTAAAAGCGCTTGTAACAGCCGCCGGAGGAGTTTCAAAGGAAATTGAATGGTCAGTTAATTTATTAAAATCAAAACGAGAGGTTTCGGCTGGACTGATCATGTTACATAAAATGCTTGATAAGTGATACCGGCAGTAAATAACAATACTAAAAAAAGTTAACTATGGTTAATGAAAAACAGGAAAGCACATATGCCCGAATGCTGAGACTGAAAGCAGAAAAACTACTGAAAGAGAAGCAAAAAAGCAGTGGAATACCTTCGGTTGCTTCTGACGATTTGAAGCTGTTTCATGAATTGCAGGTACACAAGATTGAACTGGAGATGCAGAACGAAGAGTTACAGGAGGCATATGAAGCTCAGGAACTGGTTCTAAAAAAATATACGATGTTGTATGATCTTGCACCAATGGGGTTTTTTACCTTAAATGGAGAAGGCGTGATTAGTGAGCTTAACTATACGGCTGCCGGACTGCTTGGGGAGAAGCGCATTAGTCTGATTGGCACTAATATCAGACTGTTCATTCATGAAAATTCACTTCCTTTATTTAATGTCTTTCTGAGTAAGGTTTTTACAGGTTATAAAAAAGAATCATGCAGGCTAATGCTTTTCACTAATAACAATCATCAACTAGAAGTTTACATGGAGGGCATAGTTGCGGGTGAGGAAGAGCAATGCCTGCTTTCGGTTGTTGACATCTCCGGATTTGCCAGATAATTCTTTTTCTGAAATATTCCTGAATAATTTCCGATATAATAAATCTGCTTGAAATGATCCGGGGAACAATCAGAATCAATGATTATAACTTCGAACAAAAGATTCCCGGCCCGGGGAACAGCCTTTCTTGTTATGTCTACATCTGTGAAATGTGCAAATCTTCGGGTTGAATATGTAATGATCCGGCATGTAAATGTGTTAAATTTGTATTATGCTTAATAGGGCATAATAAAATTTGCCTGTCATAACCCTTCTTGCCTTTTTAATTGAATTTTTAGACAATTTGACCCTACAAAGCTGGTTCAGGTATACATCTTGTTGTGTTAGAGATAGCATAAATCAGAAATCACGTCTTGGTAAAGGTCACTTTTAATTATGCATTAAATATAAAGTTCCTTTTTACTTTATTGTATTATAAAAATAACTACTATCATGAAACCAACAAAATTGAATCTTTCGACAAGAAAAATGTTTCTTTTGGGAGTAGCTGCAATAATGGTATTTGCATTCCATTCATGTGCACAAAAAGTCGCTTTTCAGCAGTCTTCTGTAGTTCCGGCCGCTGAAGGTTATGTGACGGTGAAAAGTGACAAAAATGAAAATTACAAAATAGAAATGGAGATCTCCAACCTTGCAGATGTTGAAAGACTCCAACCACCAAAAAATAGTTACGTGGTATGGCTGGAATCAGGACAGGGATCTCCAAAAAATGTCGGAAGAGTAATTACCACCGGCAGAAATAAAGTATCTTTTGAGACAGTTGCCACTCTCAAACCAACCAGACTGTTCATTACTGCCGAGGAAAACGAAAATGTCCAGTATCCTGGTTCAATGGTAGTCCTTTCAACTGAAAGATTGAATTGATTTCGGACTTCGGTTCATCATTTTACCAGGTATATTTCACCTGATTTCCTGAACCCGGCAGTCATGGGTTTTGGCTTCGTCAAATTATATATCTTCCAGGTTTTGTGAACGGTTATGTTTCATCTTTTTATAAAAAGATGGAGTTACACCGGTAATTTTCTTGAACTGGTTAGATAAGTGGGATACGCTGCTGTAGTGCAATTTGTAGGCGATTTCGGAAAGATTAAGATCATCGTATAAAATTAATTCTTTAATGCGTTCAATTTTATGTTGAATTATAAAGTGTTGCAAACTGGTGCCATTTACTTCAGAAAAAATATTAGACAGATATGAATAATCATAGCCCAGTTTTTCACTCAGATAATCAGAATTATTGACATCAGGAAGTTCGTCAGAGTAGTGGATCATTTCTATTATCAGTATCTTGGTCTTTTCAACAAGAATATTTTTCTTTTCTTCCATCAGCTCCAACCCCCATTTAAGCAGGTTTACCTTCAATAGTTCGCGTTTATCATCAGATAATTCTTCTGCAATATCTACCTTGCCCAGACCAATCTCAGTGTACCGTAATCCCAGCTTTTGAAACTCCTGTTTCACCACCATCCTGCATCTCAGACTCACCATATTTTTAATGTGAAGTTCCATTATTCTGATTTTTCCATATATATTATTTTAACTCACCGTGTGCTTAAAACCTCCCGATCTGTTAACAGTTCGTTTCTTCTCCCGAAACCTGCTCCAGTATCGTAACCCCGCCACAAATAAAACGCTTGTCCTTTCTAAATGGTGTTATATGAAAATCTTTTGAATAAAGCTGGTTCTTTCTGATTTGTTCAATTAAACCATGATAAAATTTTTTGATAACACTTAAAATTTTATTGATCTGTATAAATATTTACCGGGAAGCCTTTCTAACTGGCTTCATCATGTGAGAATTTCAGGGTTCAATGTATGCTCCTGTTGGTTGGTTGATCCATCCGTAGTAGCAACTATATTTTGGATCTATATTACTTATTCGGATGAAACAGATGAAACAATTTTTTCCCCTGTTAAGCTATCTGACATATAACTTCGATAGACATTCTTCTATAGAGACGAGTTTGATAATTCTAGTTCATTCCTGCCAACCATTCTTTGGCCTGGTCGATTGTGCTAAATGATTTAATATCACGTCCTGTAATTTTCATCATGCCATTGTATAAAATTTGCTGTAAACCATTTAAACCTACCACTGCACTGGCTTTTATATAAGGTTTATTTCCTTTAACAAAGTTATGGAACAATTCCTTGATCTCACCACTAAAATGCATTCCATTGATATTGGTCAGGCAATATAATGAGGCCGATGGTTTACTGCGGATATGCCTGATACTTTCGTTAATAACACCATTGATATCATTAACGCTATTAAGACTTGAAAAGTCCATATAGAAAATCTCTTTTCCCTTATGACTTATTTGCTGGGTTCTTGCCATTTGTGAAGAAGTTAAATTTGTTTGAATTTTTAATATCCGGATTTATTATTTTAGTTTTTATCCGGTTTAAACAAATTTAAATACATATTTTAGTTTATGCAAATCTATATTTCTTTCATTTAATGATTCTATACAGATACAAATCAGCACAGTAAGTGTTTAATTAATTTGCATGAATGATGCGAAGCTGTTACTGCGAGGCCAATATCCACATATTTCAATCCTCGTCAATGATGATGTTTGCTGACAGGCTGGTGACTGATCAGAATTAAAGCCAATTGTTTACTGGATCTTTACCAGTTGTAAAACCTCGGTTCCTATATCTTCCATAACGGTCACTACACCATTAGGAGATATTTCACCTATGATGATATTACCATCGCTCATGCGAAGTGAATGAAAGTAAACATAGTCATCTGTTGTCACAACCATGTTATAGATATCATGTGAACCCTTGGGCAATAGATTTATTGCTTGATGGGGATATACGGAGGGATCGACTTTTAACAGCACCGGCTGGTTGCCATCCAGACCGCTCAGGTAATAAAAGTTGTCTGAACTTCTTCCCTTTTTTATTGTTGTTATGCCAAGTTCGCTGGTTGTAAAAGCTTTAATGGTGCTTTCGCTATTGTATACCTCAGCAGCCATAATTCCCCCCTGCCACTTATCAGTACCGAATCCGAGCGCCATTATTTTATTTGAATTTTTTACCTTAAGGATAAAACTGTTCATTAATGAAGTATGCTCAGCATCCGGATGCACAACCGAACCAATTTTCTCGTATGAAACATCTTCATTATTTACGGAAAGCTTTTCAATAACAGGATAATTATTGCCACCCGCCGAGTATTCAGGTTTATATGAATAGTAGAAGTTGTTGTCAAAACCACGCCAGAAAGGTACAATTTCTTTTTCCGGATATTTTAGTCCCCCGCTGCTTAAGCGTATTTTGGTGACTGAAGAGGTTGAAATACCGCCTGAATTAAATATAATATGGCCATCCCGGTTAACCCTGTAGTTCATTACTCCCTCTCCCGACTGGCCTCCTGTTGTCAGTTGATGAAGGGTGAGATTATCAGGATTCTGAGTGCTTAGCTTTTGTATGTCGCCTCCCCCCAGGTAATATATATTTTCATCCAGATCCTGTTGGATCAATACTGATGCTTCCTCGTTCTGAAACATCTGGTTATAGTGGCTCCATCGGGTTAACGGCCTGCGGCCCGGGGGTAATTCATATACTGCACCGTCTGATTTTCTTATAAGAAAATCGTACTCATAGGGGAGACTCTCTCCTTCTTTCTCTTCGTCAAAACAGATGATAAGATAATCATCAGAGGCCTCGAATATATAAACCGGATAGATAACAGTGGTAAGCTCTATTGAATCTATTTTAATATCTACTCCGTCTTCTGTTTCAATATAGATAGTGTCAATCTGCCAGTACTTTATTTCCTGAATAACCCCATCTTCTGTAATCTTGAAAAGGGAGCTGCCCGGACCTGCCTGCAGGTCTCCGTCAGATTTAAGTTTCCCTTTCCCTTCGCCCAGAACAAGGGCCCTTGCATTGATTATATCAAGGAAGGACATTTTACCTTCTATCCTTGTCTCATTCCTGAAACTATCAGTTTTTTCACAGGCAGTCAGAGTAGTCATAAGTAAAAAACCTATGAATACCGCAGTTTTAATTAGAAATTTAACCTGAATTTCTTTTGAATTTGGTAAAGGGGTCATAGTCAATGATTTTTATTTTCATTTTTTACGATAACAACAGGAATTTGGTTACAGTCGATATTATATTAAATTCAGATATTTAAAAGAAAAATAAATGAACCTGATTTAACCCTCTTTCCTTTGAAACTTATATATCTTGTACAAATGAAAAAAATGATGGAAAATTGAAAATATTGATTGAGGAAGTTTTTTCATATGAGACTCTTTAATAATTTTCGGTAATTCTGTAATAAATCCAAAAATTTTTCTCATTATTGTCTTCTGTTGAAATTGGTGAGGAATAACCAGTCCTCAGGTTCAATGAAAAGTTCAATACTGAATTTCTTCAAGGATATCCAATATTTTAAATTCGATGTTCTTCTTCAATAACATAAGACCTTTTAAATCATAAGTAATTAAAAAACAATGATATGAAAAATTTGAGCAGAAAATATTCCGGAATAAACACCATTGTCTGGGTGTTCATTACAGTCCTTGCTATTACAGGATGCTCCAGCAGCACTAATGATGGGTGGACTGAACTGTTCAATGGAAAAGATCTGAGTGGCTGGAAACAGCTCAATGGCGAAGCAACATTTGAAGTTGTTGATGGAATGATAGTCGGTACAACAGTAGCCGATACTCCAAACTCATTTTTATGTACAGAGCAGACTTATTCTGATTTTATTTTCGAAGTTGAACTGCTGGTGGAAGATAATATGAATTCGGGCATTCAGTTTCGAAGTGAAAGCAAACCAGATTATCAGAATGGACGGGTGCACGGATACCAGAGTGAGGTTGATCCTTCCGAGCGTGCGTGGAGTGCAGGAATTTTTGATGAAGCACGGAGGGGCTGGCTGTATCCACTTGATCTGAATCCGGATGCCCGCAGCGCATTTAAGAATGATGAATGGAATCATTATCGCATAGAATGCATTGGTCCATCTATAAAAACCTGGCTTAATGGCGTGCCGGTTGCCCATATTTATGATGATATGACTCCGGAAGGATTTATTGCATTGCAGGTGCATTCAATAAGAGATGCCTCAATGGAGGGACAACAAATAAAGTGGAAAAATATCAGGATTAAAACTGAGAACCTTGAGCCTTCACCTGATGAGGATATTTATGTAGTGAACCTGCTTCCAAATAATTTGAGTGAGGCTGAAAAAGCCCAGGGTTTTGAGTTGCTTTTTGATGGAACTTCTGCCGATAATTTCAGAAGTGTCAGGAGTGAAGAGTTTCCTTCCAGGGGTTGGGAAGTAAAAGACGGAGTACTGACTGTTCATGCAAGTGGGGGTGATCCTGAAAAGAAGGGGGGAGATATAATTACACGACGGGAATTTGGCCCATTTGAGTTAAAATTCGATTTTAATTTTTCAGAAGGTGCTAACAGTGGTATTAAATATGGATTAGGTAATCATGGTACCTCAATAGGTCTCGAATACCAGATACTTGATGATGAAAACCATCCTGATGCCAAAAACGGCATTAATGGTAACCGTACACTTGCCTCTCTTTACGATGTAATTCCGGCAGACAAGCAAGCACGTTTTGTTAATGGTCCGGGTAACTGGAATCGTGGCCGCATTGTCGTTTACCCTGACGGTAAAGCTCAGCATTGGCTTAATGGCCGGAAAGTTCTTGAATATGAAAGAGGAGGTGACTATTTTAATGCACAGGTTGCATTAAGCAAATTTGCTGATCTTGAAGGCTTTGGAATGGCGGCTAATGGGCCTATCCATATTCAGGATCACAATGACGAAGTTCATTTCAGAAGCATTAAGATCAGGGAGTTTTAGTTAAATTCAAAAACCCACGTCCTTAGTGGAAATGTCCTGGCGGAGATTTGCCCGAAGGGTATGTGCGATTTAAAAAAATTCGCGATGTGAAGCAAAAATCGGGGTTAAAACCACCTCCTCCGGTGTTAGATAGTCCGATTTTAACGAATATTTTACTTAATCTTTTAAAGCCGCTCCCTATATTTTTGCCATATGGCAAAATCACAGGGAGCGGTAATGTTCTGGACGGACTCTCACTTATTTACCGGGTCATCATGTTCACTTTCTCATGGCCGATTCAATATCCTCAACAGTTTTAGGGGCTCTTTCAGAGAGAACTATGTTGCCCTCTGCCGTAATCAGCACGTCATCCTCTATCCTGATGCCTATGCCGGCATATTTTTCATATACGGGCCTGACCTTTTCCGCGAAAGCGTCAAGCTCTTCTTTAGTGGCCATATGACCGAAAAGGCCATGAAGATGTTCCAGCCTGTCGGCAATCAGGTAAATTCCAGGCTCTATTGTTAGCACCATTCCGGGTAAAAGATCCCTGCCCCTGATTTCCGGATTGACTATGTAGGCATCGCGATCGGCTGCATTCAGGTCGCCGTAACTGCCAACATCATGCACATGCAATCCGATATAATGGTTGTTGCGGTAATGGATATAGAACCTCTTTTGCCACCAGGAGGTAGTATCGGTAATCAATCCAATATCATATAATCCCCTTGTAATGATCTCGGTAGCACGGTGGTGACAATCAAGCATCTTCATTCCGGGCACCATTTTCTTTATTGCTTCCTGATTGGCTTTCAAAACCAGCGAATACAACTCCTTCTGGTTGTCAGAAAATACTCCATTAACAGGTATTGTCCTTGTTATATCTGCAACATAACCATCACTTGCAGCTCCAATATCCATAAGGATCAGGTCTCCATCCTGAAGGGTGCGGTCATTTCGTGTATAGTGCAGGATTGCAGCATTAGGGCCTGAACCCGTAATAGTTGAAAAACCGGTTGGGAGACCGTTTTTCCTGAATACATATTCGATCTCTGCCTGTACATCATACTCCTTTTGGCCCGGTGCAACTGTTTTTAAAACTCTTTTCTGGGCCAATGCTGTTACTTCAATTGCCCTCTTTAGCCTTGCAATTTCCCAGTCATCTTTGATTACCCTCATCTCATGAAGGATTGGGGCAAGATCGGTAAAGACCGGTCTTGAGCTGCCTTTCGGATTGATCCGTTCACGTAGCATCCTGTCATCAGCATGCATTGATACCGATTTGTTTCCTGAAAGGACCTCTGCCAGTCTTTCACTGAATTCACTTGTCTGATATGCGGCATCAGCCCCGAAAATCTCTACAGCTCCCTTAATTCCGGGCCTCTCTCCATCCCAGAGTGTAGCCATTGGTTCTCTTGGAAGTACAAAGAGGGTATAAGGTTTATCTGAAGAAGCATCAAGTATTGCTATGGCCTGCCGATCTTCTGTAAATCCGGTAAGGTATATAAAATCATTGCCGGTGGCAGCCGATATTACTGCAATGCTTCCTTCCATCTGTTTCATGAGCCTCTGACGCCGGAGTTTGAATACTCCGGCATCATAAACTGGTGGTTCTCCGTCAAGGATATATTCCCCGGGAAGCTGGAAGGATCCTTCATTATCTTCCATTTCAGTCCTATTGATGGCCCCTGTTGTCACTAAAAGTGCCAGTGCAAGGGTCGTTAACAATTTAGTTTGCATGATCGGAAAGGTCTGTTGGAAATGTCAGTTGTAAATGTACCTACAGTTTAGGTTCCCAGCCTGGCTCGTATTCTCTTTTCCAGAGCCTGAGAGCATCCCGGTCCAATGCTTGTCCGTTTTCCGAATTCACATCAAATCCTTTGCCTATTCTGGATGAGATATTTGCAAGATGCCCCAGGTGTGTACTTTTTACACCCTCATCGATAGGCGACTTTAATGTTGCTTTACCTCTGATTGTATCAAAGAAGTTAACAACATGCATTGTCGACATGCTGCCACCGCCTCCAAGTGCAGTTCCTCCTTCATCTCCGCCCGATTGGCGTTCTCTAACAAGAGCGCCTCTGCGGTCATACAGCCTGTAACCTCCTCGGTTTACAAATACCGAACCATCAGAACCGTAAATAATGGTGCCTCTGTCAGATCCATATGTACTGTATGCATTGCGGCTTTTTCCATCCCATTTAATTATTTTATTGCCCGGAAACCTGAATGTGGCATCCATGGTATCATACATTGTCCAGCCGTCATTGGGAAAATGAAACTTGCCCGACGAAACATCCACCCTTTCGGGGAAGTCTCCTTTCAGGGCCCAGCGTGCTATATCAAGTTCATGCACTGCATTGTTGCCTGTTTCGGCCGTACCCCAGGTCCAGCCATACCAGTGCCAGTTATAGTTCCAAGTATCATGCATGTACTCTTGTCTCGGTGCCGGCCCCTGGAACAATTCCCAGTCAAGACCCTGTGGAACCGGTGCTTTTGAAGGTACTGGAGATTCTCCCCTTGCATTGCTGTAAAAAGCAACTGCCATATAAGGCACTCCTATAACTCCGTTATGGATATCGTTTACTATTTCGATCGACTCGAGTGATGATCGCTGTTGGTTCCCCATCTGGATCACCTTGCCATACTTTTTCTGGAACTGAACAAGCATTTCTCCCTCCCAGGGGTTATGGCTGCAAGGCTTTTCAACATAAACATTCTTTCCTGCCTGCACTGCATAACAGGTTCCCGGTGCATGCCAGTGGTCAGGGGTGGCTTCAATAATGGCATCTACATTTTTATCATCATATATTCTTCTGACATCATTTTCCAGGGCAGGCTTGTAGTCAAGAAGTTTGGAAAACCTCTCGGCCGCTTTGGTACGCTGGCTTTCCATAACATCGCACAGGTATGCAACATTGACATTGCTCTCTTTCATGGAAACCGGTTCAGTAAAAGCGCCAAGTCTGCGGCCCAGTCCGATGATGGCCACATTTATCCGGTCATTTGCACCAATTATATTACTATAGCTTTTGGCACTTAAGGCGGCGCCACCAATTGTCATACCAGCAACTCCCAGTGCTGATTTTTTTATAAAAGACCTTCTCGACTCATGCATAGTTATTGAATTTAGATTAATTATATTAGGATAGGGTTATATGTATTTGTTTAAAGATCAGGCTACTTCGGACTAATATTTGTTTTTACTATATTACTTTTTTATGAATGATTCAGAGTCAATCAGCCTGTTTTTGTAGCCGGCATAAAGTGCATAGTTAAAACCCGGCTGGATGCTGTATGCTCCTGTTTGACCCTGCTTGCTCACTGCCAGATAACCTACCTGATGGTCACGGTAATCAGGAATTTTCTTGATAAACCTCCCTACAGCTTCTTCAACGGCTTCCTGTGGCGTTCGTCCATTGCGCATTAGTTCAACTACAAGAAAAGTGCCAAGGGTTTTCATCACCAGTTCGCCGGTTCCGGTTGCAACTGCTCCTCCAACTTCATTGTCGCAAAACATACCTGCACCTATTATAGGCGAATCGCCCACCCTGCCTCTGAGTTTATAAGCCATTCCACTTGTTGTGCAGGCACCCGATATATTACCTTTCAGGTCAATTGCTATCATACCTATGGTATCATGGTTCTCGATGTTTATAACAGGACTGTACCTGGAACTCTTTAACCACTCCTGCCACTCCTTACGTGCTTTTTCAGTTAACAGGTTTTCTTTTTTGAATCCCGATTCAAGGGCGAATTGCAATGCACCCTCACCGGTCAGCATAACATGGGGAGTCTCTTCCATAACTTTCCGGGCCACCGATATTGGGTGCATAATATGCTCCAGCGCACTCACCGATCCGCAATCACCATTCTCATCCATTATACATGCATCAAGGGTGACATTTCCTTCCCGGTCGGGCCTGCCCCCGTATCCGACACTCATGTCATCCGGATCGGCTTCCACTACCATAACACCAGCCTCAACAGCATCAAGAGCCCGGTATCCATCCATTATTTTTTTCCACGCAACATCATTTGCCTGGATACCGTTCTTCCATGTGGAAATAACGATTGGCCCTTCACCATTGCCGGATACCGGCTGAATCAGTTTTTCATTTCCGGCAGCAGAAGCGCCGGAGAAAACAGCCATGGACGCGAGCCCTGTTTTTTTGATAAAGGTTCTACGTGAACTGCTCATTAGAATATTTTTTCAGCCCACAATATACTAAAAAATTTGTTTGGAAGAATTGAACTGTTATTACTGATACTTCTCAAGACAGCCTGTTCGTTTGTAGCCACCCGCTTGAATTTCTGACTTAAAACCGAAAGTAAACTTCAAATCATTTCCCGAAATACTTTAGTATCATCTCATGAAATTCATTTTCGTTAACGGGTTTTGCTAAATAGTCGTTACATCCCGATTCTATCGATTTTTCTCTGTCTCCCGTTTGTCCATAGGCTGTTTGTGCAATGATGATAACTTCTTTGTTAAATTCCCGGATTTGCTGTGTTGCTTTGTATCCACTCAATTCGGGCATGCGAATATCCATCATTATCAGGTCAATGTCAGGATTGTCACGGCAAGCCTCAACGGCTTCAACCCCTGTCCTTGCCTTTAGAGTTTCCCTGGCAAACATTATTACTATTTCATCCAGCAACATTTCCGATACTTCATCATCTTCCGCAATCAGTATTTTAAGTTTTCTGATACCATCGTATTTACCTGAAGGCTCAGGTTGGCGGTCATTGGTTTCAGCAGCAGGTTCAGTATTATAAGGCAGGGTGAAATAAAATGTTGAGCCCTTGTCCTCTTCGCTTTCAACCCGGATTTTACCACCCAGCATTTCCACATAAGCTTTGGTGATTGCCAAACCCAGCCCTGCGCCCTGATTTGCCTTATGATTGGCAATATCAGCCTGTATGAAACGATCAAATATAGCTTTCTGCCTGTCTTCTGGAATGCCGATACCGGTGTCTTTCACATAAAACTCCAACTCTCCCGGCTTGGTGCCTGTTTTTATATTATAACCCAATTCGATCGAGCCTTTCTCGGTGTACTTTATGGCGTTTTTTACCAGATTGGCAAGAATGGCATACACCTTTTCGCTGTCGGTGTTGATGATTGATTCCTGTGCAGGCCAAGGGTTTTTAAAAGAGAGATTCATCCCTTTGGACTCCGCTTCGGGCTTGAAGAATGTATAAATATACTCGATTTGCTCGTTTACATTTGTCTCCTTCATATCGAGTTTCATCAGGCCGGCTTCGATTTTGGAAATATCAATAATATCATTGATAATATTTAACATCCGCTTCCCGCTTTTCTCTATGATTTCAATATATGCTTGTTGCTTCTCGCCAGCAAGGGCAGGTTTTTTCAGTAAATTGGCAAACCCAAGAATGCCATTCATCGGGGTGCGGATTTCGTGCGACATATTTGCAAGGAAAGCGGATTTTAAGTGGTCGCTTTCTTCTGCTTTTTCTTTAGCTGCTCTTAAATCTTGTTCCGTCTTTTTAATTTCTGTGATATCAAGAGCGGTAAAGGTTACTCCTTTTGATAAATCAACGGAATCTACCGGAGTAGAACTCATAAGAATATTTATGATGTTGCCATCCTTTCGTTGCCAGCGTGTTTCAAGTGAGCCTGTTCCGAGTCTGGCAATCTGCTTGTACTTTTCCTGTCCAACGAACTCAAACTCCTCCTGTGTTGGGTATAAAATTCTTGCGCTCTGCCCCACAAGTTCTTCTGAATGGTAGCCAGTCATTTCACAGACTTTCAGATTAACTTCGGCGAAAACACGGTTTATTACAACACCAATTCCGATGGGCGCCACCCGGAAGATACTCTTCAGTTTTTCTTCATTCTGGCGTACAGCATCATCTGCTATCTTACGCTCCACAAGGTATCCCAGGTATTTGGCAGAATTTTGAATGCGCCGCTTCGCATAATCAATAATAAATTGAGGACGGTCATTGTACACACGTGAATGCTCCCGCAATTCTTTTAACGGTATCTTAAATCTTTCAGACAGCTTTTTAAGTTCTGCCTCATCTTTTGGGGGAGAGCCAAAACCAAAGTTAATGACACCTATTATTTGTTTATTAGCCCAAACAGGCACAGCATATAAATTAATTCCACCATTGCATGCTACCTCTGCGGGTTTACCGTCATTCATCGATTTTAAAGAAGCATCCTTCCAGCAAGAATCATGGCATAGCCACTTCCCGCTTGCCAGGGCCTTACGATTGTCGTCAGTATTGCATAGCCTGCGTGATGCTGAATCCATCATCTGGCACCAACCGGAGGAGAAAATACCCAATGCATAATCCCCGTTTTTCTCATAGACGGCAGCCGATGTTTCCAGCAAATCAAGGTACTCAGAGACAATATCCTTTAGTTGTTCTTTTCGTATGGATTTCTTGATCAGTCCATCTTTGTTCAGACGACTCAGGTCGCCATATTCAGGCACATATTCCGTTGCTGCAGCTTGCTTTTTATTAAACATCCATTCAAAAGAGTGGAGTCTCAGGGTGAGTTTTTCGTTTTCCTGCTTTAATTGCTGTAAATCGTTCAGCAGGACCTGGCTATTTTTTTCAGACATGATAAACAGTATTTTGTTTTCTGCAGCCTCTGTAGTTCCTCTCCCAAACAAACATACATTTCTTGTTTCAAATTTGCAATAGCAAGGAACAAACTATGTCTATTTTCATGCCAATGGTTGTGGAAATGGACCCATCTGGAGTTTTCGCCTGAGAGAAAGGAACTTATTAACGAAAAGACAGGAGATGCCGGAGGCAAAACGCGGTCATAAAACATTGTGGCGTTCTAAACACCACAAATCATAAATTATTGAAGGTGACGTTTATAACAACTATCTCCGGTCTTGAGCCCAGCCTCATGGGCGGACCCCATGTCCCGATCCCGTTGGAAACGTAAACCTTCATGCCGTCAATTTCCCCGTAACCCCTGCTGATAGTATAAATGGCCCTGGTAATGAAATTGAACGGCCATAGTTGTCCGTGATGTGTATGTCCTGAAAGCTGAAGGTCAGCCCCTGCAGCTGCTGACTTTTCAAGGTCGTATGGCTGGTGGTCAAGCAGAATTACCGGGATATCATCATTCGCAAGGTTTATAAGGTCTTTTGCACTCATTCTTCTGCCCTCTGAGAAAGAATTGATACTCCGGTCTTCACGGCCGGCAAGGTAAAAACTATCATTAATTTTAACTACGCTGTCGCGGATAAGAACGATACCGTGGCTCGTAAGATAATCTGAAGCTTCTGAAACACCACCAATATATTCATGATTACCGGTGATGCCATACACTCCGAGGGGTGCTGTAAGTTTTTTCAAAGCACTGCCCAGGTCGCGGTGTATAACCGGCCTTACATCTTCGTCAAGTACATCACCGGCAGTCAGAATGATATCCGGATTATGAGAATTGATCTTTCTTACCAGCCTTTCAACCCGGTTCCTGGGTGTCAGACTTCCCAGGTGAATATCAGAAACCATTACGATCTTCACCGATCTCATTTGACTGTTTTTTCCGTCAAGTTCAAGATCGAGAGTAGTTGTTCCCGGATACCAGGTATTGATATGAGCAGCAAGTGTAATAGCTGAAACCAGAATTACAGTACCGGTGAATACAACCATTTTTGTATGCAAAGGATTATTCATCCATACTGCGGGTATTACCGGGATGACAAGGTTAACCAATCTGACAAAATCAATAACAAGAAGAATAAGAATAATATATACCATGGCGCCCAGCCAGAAGGAGCCTGACCATAACAGGAAAGTTGTCGGCTGGCCGAGCCAGTAGCGTTCAAGTATCCGGCCGGCGATATAAGAAAATGAAAGAAAAATAAACAATCCGATATAAATACCCCTGCTTTGCGAACCAGGCGGGAGTGATTGCCAGCCCCTGATAAATATGTAGTAGTTTATTAAAATATAGATTGAAAGAACGATCCCATAAAAGATTATAAATGTCATTTTCCGCATGTAATTTGTTACTTATTTTTGATTTCAGACCACCCGCAGTTTCCTTATTATAAAAAGGGAATATATTTTCATTCACTACTTCTATCCTGTCCACATACCTGGTTAGGAAAGTCCTTAATGATGCCCTCTGATATTGTTGCTATTTTTTGGACCCCCTGCACTTGCTATCATTTTTACCCTCTCTCAATCTGCAGCGTATCCAGGTTTAATTTTTAAGTGATAATATTAAACAAAAGAAAAGACTAAAAGTTGCCGGTTATAATTTTTGGAATGTTTTTTTTAAACGCAACCAATACATAATTTAATTGCAAACCATTGCGGGGGAACTATATGTCTCAATTCGTTGATTCCTCATGCGGAATAAACTATTATTATTCATAAATTTTAATCAATACATGAATAAATTATCAAAAAATAAGGTGGGTAGTGTGTAAGGAACTGACCACTTGTCGATTTTCAAATGATTGTAAATTCATGTATATTTAGCAGGTTCACTAATTTAATCCAATTCAGTTTAAACCTATTAATCATGAAGAAAAAAATTGTTGGAATATTTATGCTTTGCCTGGTTCTGACACTTGCCATCTCAGCTCAGAATAAAGAGATAATACCTCTTTCCGAACCCGACAGATCCGGGGGAATGTCTTTACTGGAGGCTTTAAGCAATAGAAGCAGTTCGCGGACTTTCAGTGCTGAAGCTCTTTCTGAGAAACATCTTTCGGGGTTATTATGGGCAGCAAGTGGAGTTAATCGTGAAGATGGCAGACGGACAGCCCCTACTGCAAGAAACTGGCAGCAGATTGACATTTATCTTATTATGGCTGATGGCTGGGATCTTTATGACCATAAAGAGCATGCCCTTATTAAACAGGGAGCAGACGATTTTCGTGAACATGCAGGATCGCAGGATTATGTAAGCACTGCACCGCTTAATCTTATCTATGTATCAGATCATGACCGCATGACTGGGGCTGATGAGGACAACCGTAAATTCCATTCTGCGACAGATGTCGGTTTCGTTTCGCAAAACGTTTACCTCTATTGTGCATCGGAAGAGATCTCTACTGTTGTAAGGGGATTGCTTGACAGGGATAAATTACACGGGTTGTTAAAGCTTGGCCCATCCCAGCACGTAATTCTTGGTCAGACTGTAGGTTATCCGGGTCAATAATTTTCAACTCTGTTCAGCACCGGACTGCGACTACTTCTTGCAGATCTGGAGAGCCCTGACATTTTTCCGGAGGAGATGTAATCGGGAAAAATCGCCAGGGTTTGTCTGTTGTAGAGCAACGTAATCAAGTCAGGATGGTCGATAATGTAGTGCGGTCGTGTTTAATTTAACCTAAAATCTGAGTCATTTCATTGCAATCCTGACAGGGCTTGTCCGAAAAACAGGTGGAGGTTTTTAGTGCCGTTTAACGATACCATAGAAAAGGAACATCAGGAGCTGCTCAACCTGTTGCTCGAGTTTTGCTGATCCGTCACGGATAATGATGTTGTATTCCAGGCCCTTTATGGCAGTAACTATTGCAATCGTTGCCAGTTCGGTATTAACGAGCTTGAAACGGTTATTTCTTACTCCATCCTTTAATATACTTTCGACCATCTTCATCTCTTCCTTGTCATATTTGGTGCGGACCTTGTCAATGAAAGGAAGGTGGTCAAGGTAATTTGTCTTGACTGCAGTATAGAGGTTAATTGATTTGTTAAATGCTTTCATCCTTGCAATCACGTAAATCTTCATACGTTTGTAAGGATCGGTAATGTCTTTAGTTGCCTTTATAATTTCGGCCTTAAGATATTCGGCTTCCCTTTCGACGACTGCTTCAAAAAGCTCCTCCTTGCTCAGAAAATAATAGTAAAGGGAACTTTTTCCCATACCGGCTTCTTCTGCAACCTTCTCCATTCTTGCCTCCTTAAAACCTTGCTGGCCAAAGACCCTGCCGGCAGCCGAAATGATGTTTTCTCTTTTTTCCTCTTTTTTCATCTTTTAAATGACGATAAGATAAAAAGTATAATCCCTTCAATAATTCCTTCCAGGATTATATAGCCTGTCAAAGGATATGAAAAGGTTCCTAAATGTAATACCAAAAATTATCAGATTCAAATTTATTCTTTGTTTTCAGCCCTTGCAGGCACAAAGTCCAGTTGTTTCTTCTCAAGATTGGCGCGGGAAATTTTAACAGTTATTGCATCACCAAGCTGGTATCGTTTATTATTTTTTCTGCCGATAAGGCTGTAATTATCTTCGTCAAACTCATAAAAGTCATCTTCCAGGTTTCTGATATGGATCAGGCCTTCGCACTTATTTTCAATAAGTTCAACATACAATCCCCATTCGGTTACCCCGGAAATTACACCGTCAAAGATCTCCCCTGTCTTATCACTCATAAACTCTACCTGCTTGTATTTTATAGAGGCTCTCTCAGCTTCTACAGAAAGCTGCTCCATCTGGGAAGTATGTTCGCACATTGGCTCATATTTTTTTGCACTCTTTGACTCTCCGTTTGCAAGGTAGTGGGTCAATAGGCGGTGCACCATCATGTCGGGATATCTTCTGATCGGCGAGGTAAAATGTGAATAATGATCAAACCCCAGCCCGTAATGGCCAATATTCTTAGTTGAATAAACAGCCTTTGCCATGCTCCTGATGGCAAGGGTCTCGATAAGATTTTGTTCAGTCTTGCCCTTAACTTGTTGCAGCAGGCTATTAAGAGAGGAGGAAATTGCCTTACTGCTTCCTGTTTTTATACTGTATCCAAATTTCCTGACAAAATTTGAAAAGGTTTCGAGTCTGTCAGACTTTGGTTTGTCATGAATCCGGTACACGAAAGTTTTGCCTTTTTTTCTCCCTTCTCCCTCATCTGATTTTTGTGAAGACCTGCCAACAAATTCAGCAACCCGCTTGTTTGCCAGCAGCATAAATTCTTCAATCAGATGGTTGGCAGCCTTCATCTCCTTGAAATAAACACCCAGGGGTTTACCTTGCTCATCAAGGTTAAATTTCACCTCGGTCTTTTCAAAACCAATTGCACCCTTTTTGAATCTCTCATCCCGGAGTTTTATTGCAAGATCATTGAGTACAAGAATCTCATCAGCCAGTTCCCCTTCACGGGTTTCTATTGCTTCCTGTGCCTCTTCATAGGAAAAGCGCCTGTCTGAGCAGATTACTGTCCTGCCAAACCACTCTTTTTTAACCCTTGCCTGATCATCTATTTCAAAGACCGCCGAATAACATAATTTATCCTCTTCAGGCCGCAGAGAACATATCATATTTGACAAACGCTCTGGCAACATTGGAACAACCCTGTCCACCAGATAGATTGAAGTACCCCTTTCATAGGCTTCATTGTCGAGGATGGTGCGTGGAGTGATATAGTGGGTTACATCGGCTATATGTATTCCTACTTCCCAGTTTCCGTTCTCAAGTTTTTTCAAGGATAAGGCATCATCGAAATCCTTTGCATCGACAGGGTCAATTGTAAGGGTAGTGATCTGACGAAAGTCTCTCCTTTTACTTATCTCTTCGTTTGATATGGCTTCAGGAATCTCATTGGCTGCCTCCTCCACCTCTTCGGGGAAAGTATATGGCAGACCATATTCAGCAAGTATAGCATGCATCTCGGTTTCGTTTTCTCCCTTTTTACCAAGCACCTGAACTATCTCGCCAATCGGATTTTTTACATTTTTGGGCCAGTCTGTTATACGGGCAATCGCCTTATCTCCATTTTGTGCATTTTTGAGGCTCTTCATTGGAATAAACAGGTCATACGGGATCATTCTCGAACCGGACACCAGAAAGGCAACATTGTTGGATAATTCCACGGTTCCGACGAAAGTGTCACGCGATCTTTTCAGGATTTCGATTACCTCTCCTTCCGGATTCTTCCTCCTGCTCATGGCATAACAATAAACCTTAACCGTGTCGCCGTTCAGAGCATGGTTAAGGTTATGTTCATTGACAAAAATGTCGTCAGGGAAATCCTCTGACACAATATAGGCAGAACCATTGGCCTTCATGTCAACAACACCTATAACATGGCCGCCCTTTGATTTGAGTTTGTATTTTCCCGGATAAACCTCTTCTACATCTCCTTTGCCTTTAAGGTAATCCAACACATTTGATACCATCTTCCTGGTATCATTATCACGTACCTGAAGCTGTTTGGATATCTGTTTATAATTAAAAGTTTTATTTGGATTTCCGGCAAACAGGCTCATAATGGCCCTTGCCATGGCTTGTTTGGAATAGGTTTGGCTCTCCTTGTTTATTTTTTTCTTCTTTGGCATCTGGTGTATGTATTTTGTTGAGAATTATCACCGCTGATTAATAAATATAAAAGTAATAAAAATGCTGCGAGTATAGGGAAAAGATTAGTAATTTTGAGTAAAGGCAGTAAAGGATGCAGCCATTTCCGTGGCCGGAAAGTCGCCTGGTGATTTTATAAATTCGTAGCAAAGATAAGATAATTGTTTCAATATGAAAAATTCAACCCGTATCGGACTTACCTTGAGCGGTGGAGCTGCCAGGGGATTGGCACACCTGGGGGTGGCAAAGGCTCTTTTTGAAAATGGTATTCACCCTGATATTATTTCCGGAACCAGTTCAGGTGCAATTGTTGGTGCATTCCTTGCCGATGGTCATGATCCTGAAGAGCTAAGGGATATTTTCATTGAAAAAAGAATATTTGAATTTGTAAACCTTGCGATGAGGAAGCAGGGTTTAATGAAGGCCGCCGGACTGAGAGAATTGATTGAAAACCACTTGAAAGCAAAAACCTTTGAACAATTACAGGTACCTCTTTTTGTAGCTGCAACAAATCTTAACTCAGGCCTTATAGAATATTTCAGCCAGGGTGAACTCATGGATGTGATTATAGCATCATCAAGCATACCGGTAATATTCTCTCCTGTTAAATTGAATAATGCGCTTTATGCTGATGGTGGTATACTTGATAATTTTCCGATTGAGCCTATTAAGGACAAATGCGATAAACTAATCGGAGTACATGTTAATTTCGCAGGGCAGGTAGATAAGATAGAAGGGATGAAAATGATCACAGAAAGGTCATTCAGGCTGACTCTTGGAAGAGGGGTGTCTGAACAGGGAATGGAGTGTGATCTTTTTATTGAACCTAAGAAGCTGGCCGATTATGGCTTGCTTGAACTGAAGAACGGCGAGGAGATGTTCGATATTGGTTATAGAACAACAATTAAATTACTGGAGGATTTTTCTGTCGATGATAATTGATTATGGCCATGAACTAAATAGCAGGTAAGAAAAGTTTTAATTCGAATATGTTGAATTGAAATTAATAACTCAATGCTATGAGCATGGTTGATTATGTGCCCGGTACTTATAATATGGCTGAAGTTTCTGATCTTTATCGTAAATTTGTGACCGCTCAATGAATAATGCCTGTTATTGCATGCATGAATAACCATTGAAACGAAAATGTTTAATGATGGTGCCTGGTCTTAAGCAATGTTTCCTGGCACAGGAAGAAATCAGTATTGAAATGAGCCAAAATGCCGGAACCAAACTTCATCTGTTCAACACACTCACCCGCAGGAAAGAACTTTTTACGCCAATAAACCCGCCGCATGTGGGTTTGTATGTTTGCGGGCCAACTGTATATGGCGATCCTCATCTTGGCCACGCACGTCCGGCAGTTACCTTCGACCTTCTCTTCAGATACCTCAGGCATCTTGAATATAAAGTCAGGTATGTCAGGAATATTACTGATGTAGGGCATCTTGAAAATGATGCCGACGAAGGTGAAGATAAAATACTCAAAAAGGCCCGTCTCGAGCAGGTCGAACCCATGGAGGTAGTTCAGCACTATACCAACTCCTATCATCAGTCGATGAGCCGGCTGAATATTCTTCCACCATCGATTGAACCCAGGGCTTCCGGGCATATTATTGAACAGCTGGCAATGGCTGAAAAGATTATCGAAAATGGATTTGCATATGAATCAAACGGGTCAGTCTATTTTGATGTACTTAAGTATCATGAAAAGCATCATTACGGAAAACTATCCGGCAGAATACTTGAAGACCTGATTAGTAATGCACGTATTCCTGAACGTCAGGGAGAAAAGAAAAACAATGTAGATTTTGCCTTATGGAAAAAAGCCGACCCGTCACATATCATGCGCTGGCCCTCTAAATGGGGAGATGGCTTTCCCGGATGGCACATTGAATGTTCTGCGATGAGCAGGAAATACCTGGGTGAGCACTTTGACATACATGGAGGTGGTAACGATCTTCTTTTTCCGCATCATGAATGTGAAATTGCACAATCTGTTGCCGCAGGGGGCTCCGATGCTGTTAAATACTGGATGCATAACAACATGGTGACTATTAACGGACAGAAAATGGGTAAGTCACTGGGTAACTTTATTACCCTTGAGGAGATGTTCACAGGTAGCCACCAGCTGCTTGATAAGGCTTACAGTCCGATGACAATTCGTTTTTTCATGCTCCAGGCACACTATGGCAGTACACTTGATTTCTCAAATGATGCATTGCAGGCAGCAGAAAAGGGATTGTCGCGCCTTCTGAAAACATTCGACCAGTTTGAAAAAATTAAGTCTGGCGAGCCAGGTAACTGGTCAGTAGATGAATTTGAAGAGAAAGCTTACCGTGCACTGAATGATGATCTGGGAAGCCCCGTCCTTATAGCACAGTTATTTGATGCTTCCCGATATATTAATTCTGTTCATAGTGGACAGGAATCGATAAGCGCTGATGATCTTTCAAGGCTTCATGAACTATTTATAATTTTCGTACATGAAATTCTCGGACTAAGAGAAGAGCAAAGTACGGTGAAGGAGTTGAGCGGCGGGTTGATTGATATGCTGTTAAACCTACGGCTGGAATTAAAGGCAAAAAAGGAATTTACATTATCAGATCGCATTCGTGATGAACTTTCGCGAATGGGAGTTATCGTTAAGGATACTAAGGACGGCTTTGAGTGGGAAATAAAATGAGGACCACAGAGGTAATGGTTGGAAAAGTTGGTATCGGAGGGGATAATCCCATCCGGATACAGTCGATGACTAACACACCAACTATGGATACAATTGCAACCTCAGACCAGATCATGAGGATTGCCCGTGCCGGAGCCGACATAGTACGCGTTACAGTCCAAAACCTCAAAGAAGCTGAGAACCTTGGCAATATAAAAGACCGGCTTATACAACAGCAGTGCTTTATCCCCATTGTGGCTGATGTACATTTCAATCCTGCCATTGCAGAAGTATCGGCGACACTTGTTGATAAGGTCCGGATCAATCCGGGAAATTACGGCATCAGGCAGAAACCTGGCACCGGAGTTCTGTCAGATAATGAATACAGGGCCGAAGTTCTGCTGGCGGAGGAACGCTTTGGCAGGCTTCTTGAAATATGCAGGAAGAATAAAACTGCATTGCGCATAGGAGTGAACCACGGTTCTTTGTCTTCCCGCATCCTTAACCGTTTTGGCAACACCCCTGAAGGCATGGTTGAGTCGGCCATGGAATTTCTCCGGTTCTGCGTTAAAGAAAACTTCCACCAGGTTGTAATTTCTCTCAAATCAAGCAACACGGTTATCATGAGAGAAGCCAACATAACGATGGTCAAATACATGGACAGGGAAAATATGGCTTACCCCCTTCATCTGGGAGTAACAGAAGCCGGTGAGGGAGATGATGGCAGAATCAGATCGGCAGTGGGCATCGGATCGCTGCTTGCGCAGGGTATAGGTTCCACAATCAGGGTTTCGCTAACCGAAGATCCGGAAAATGAAATTCCTGTTGCACGCACACTGGTATCTTATTCGCAGAAAATAAGGAGTGAATCTAAGTTTTCTGTTGATAGTTTCAGCGAAATTGACAATCCAGATGCAATTTCTGAAAATGGTTTTTATAATACTGCCAGTTATCCTGAAGGTTTAAGAGAAGATGATATCCCGCTTCCTTCTTCCCAACAGGTTAATATAGTTGGTAATATAGGCGGAGATCAGGTGCCAGTAGTAATTACAACTGAGAAAAACCAGCCTGCAACCCCTGTCATTTCCGGCCCTTTGCCGGATTATATCTTCAGAATAGCCAACAATGACATTGCCGCAGTCATACAGGATCCTGACAGGGCAGGTAACTCAGATCCTCAAAAATTGCCTCTGGAAAATCAACCGGTGTATCCGGTATATACTCCTGAACAATATACTGAAGACGCACCAGGCAATGGTGAGGTGAAATTTTTAATTATTTCAGCTGACAATCTTAGTGATGAATTATTTGAGCGGATATGGGGAGACAGGGGACTGGTAATTATAGCTAACTCCGTTACGGGAAATCCGTCGGCTGAGTTCACCCTGATCATTAAAAAACTGCGTGAAGCCGGCTGCAGCCATCCTGTTATATTAAGAAAGGAATACAGCCAGCCGGATGAAGATGATCTCCGTATAATTGTATCTGTTGATTTTGGAACAGTCCTGCTGAATAATGAAGGCAGTGGTATCTGGATAGAAAACAGGTATTCAGACAATCAATTTATCTCCTCACTTTCTTTTACAATTCTGCAAGCATGCCGCCGGAGAACTACCGGGACAGAGTTTATTTCATGCCCCTCATGTGGCAGAACGATGTTCAATATTCAGAAGGCTACCTCCTTAGTAAAAAAGCGGACCTCACATTTAAAAGGTTTGAAGATTGCCATTATGGGTTGTATAGTGAATGGGCCCGGAGAAATGGCAGATGCCGATTATGGCTATGTCGGCTCAGGCAAAGATACAGTGACTCTCTATAAAAAAAAGACGGTTGTAAAAAGGAATATTCCCGAAGAACATGCAGTGGATGATTTAATTTCCCTTATCAGGGAAAGCGGAGACTGGATTGAGCCTTAACGATAGTCTTTAAACATTTGTGTGAAATTAACATCCTATCTATATGAAAAACCGGAGTTTGGACTTTTAGGGTATCCTCATTTAAACTTGGTCTTAACTTTGGAAATTCACTATAAACAGGTGACCACTCAAATTTCTCCGAATAACTTATAAGCCGCACAAATCACTCATGCCTTATTATCCTATTATTAAATTCATGGACACTCAATATAAGTGATTAGCATGCATTTATGTGTTGGAGTTAAGTAGACACAAGTGCCTAACTCAATTCAAAAATCTGATCAAGTCCTGCATTGGAAGGATGATGATAAGCATGCAATCCTGCTTTCTGCGCTCCTTGTACATTAATCAACGAATCGTCGATGAAAAGTGTGCTGTCTGGATTCAGGCCGGCATCCTTTAAAACATGATGGTATATTCCGACATCAGGTTTTCTCATTTTCACTATATGCGAATAATATACTTTTTCGAAAAGCTTTACAAGTGATGAAAATCCATGATTATTTTCAGATATGGCATTAAGGTTCTCAATATGGATAGCATTCGTATTGCTCAAAAGAAATATCCTGAATGATTTGCTGAGCTTTCCAATCAGGCTGAGATTTTCCGGAGGCAGGTCAAGCAGCATGGCTGACCAGGCCCTGTCAATATCACGGTCATCCAGATCCTTGTCAATATACTTTCTTATACCGGCCCTGAATTGAGTGGAACTGATCATTCCTGTTTCATAGAGACGAAATATGCCGGGCTCTTCATGATCTGATATACGGCTGAGTCTTTCCATTTCCTCTTCTGCATTGCTGAATCCGAGCTTAATAAATTCATCGATCGACTTTCTTACACTAAGATTCAGAATGACTCCTCCGAGGTCAAATATTATTGCATCGATGGTTTTATCCTTAAAAGGCCTTATTTTTATATTTTTCATAAAAAACTGGTTAACTATATTGACAATTAGAATACAAATATGTAATATTGCAGTCCCAAATAAAAACAAATAAGGTTTTTATTTACCGGGCCCATAGCTCAGCTGGTTAGAGCACCTGACTCATAATCAGGGGGTCGCTGGATCGTGCCCAGCAGGGCCCACATAAGTCCAACATTTAATCAATTAGTGTTGGACTTGTTTTTTCTAGGCCAAGGTGTCCCAGTATTTCCTTGGTATTCACACCTGAAAACACCTTAAAAGTTAAAATCTAC
>CAYQXY010000041.1:0-21140 GCA_964421595.1 uncultured Bacteroidales bacterium
GATTAGCAATTGTAACTTACTTATATTTAGATTAGTACTTATAAATTATTCGGATGAAATCAATATTTTTAGTTCTCTTTCTCTTACTGCCGGTATTACCAGGGCTCTTGTTTTCTCAGTCTTCCCCTGCGGGTGACGGTTCAGTTGCAAGAAATGAATACCGGTCTGAAAATGCTGAAAGGTTGAACCCCGGAAGGCTCAGCATAAATCAGGATGAGCGGCTGAATGAGCTGTTAAGTCGCCACAGAAGAATTAATGAGAAAATGGATGGAATGCCAGGTTTCAGAATCAGGATATTTTCTGAATCGGGACAGAACGCACGGCCAAATGCAAATAATGTCAGAGCTATCTTTTTTAATAAATACCCTGACATAGAAACATATCTGCAATGGGATGCCCCTAACTTCAAAGTTTATGTAGGTGACTTCAGGACAAGAAGTGAAGCTTTAAAAACCTTACGTGAAATAAACAGGGACTATCCCTATTCATTCATAGTGAGTGACCGTATCAATTTTCCTCCGCTGGATTAATGTTTGTTACCTGCCAGGAGAAAAAAATTGTCTGTTTCAGTGGCAGCTCCGTCAGCCCTGACGGCCACGATTTAAAAGGTCTTGTTGCTTTTTATAATATCTTCGGGTCGATGTATAGTTAACAATTCATGGTATCGGTGTAAAATCTGATATGCAGTTATACTTAATTTTATGCATATCCGATTAAAATATTACTTTTACAGCTTCATAAAAACAACCTGTAGAAATGACCGATCTTGTTAAGCATGAGTGTGGTATTGCTGTCATACGCCTCCTTAAACCCCTTGAGTATTATCATGAAAAATATGGTACATGGCGATGGGGATTGAATAAACTCTACCTGTTGATGGAGAAACAGCATAACAGGGGACAGGATGGGGCAGGTGTGGTGAGCATAAAATTCGATCTTAAACCAGGCAAGCCATATCTTTTCAGGCACCGGTCAAATTCTCCATCTTCAATAAATGATGTATTTGGAAGGATCAATGACCTGTATAACAGGATTGAAGAGAAAAACCCGGAGTATCTTGACGATCCGGCTTATGCACGTGACAACATCCCATTTGCCGGTGAAATTTACCTCGGACATCTTCGGTACGGCACTTTCGGCAATTCCACAATTGACCATGTACACCCGGTAATGCGTGAGAACAACTGGAAATCCCGTAATCTTGTCCTTGCCGGAAACTTTAACCTCACAAATACTGATGAATTGTTCAATAAACTGATTGAACTTGGGCAGCATCCCAAAGCTTACTCTGATACAGTTACGATACTTGAAAAAGTAGGACATTTTCTTGACGAGGAAAATCAATTCCTGTTCAGGAAATATAAAAATGAAGGATATACAAATCAGGAGATTTCAGGACTGATCGAATCAAATCTTGATGTTCATAAAGTGCTGGAAGATTCCAGCAAAGACTGGGATGGTGGATATACTGTAGCAGGTATAATTGGTCATGGAGATATTTTTGTCGCGAGAGACCCATGGGGCATAAGGCCGGCTTTTTATTACCAGGATGATGAAGTTGTTATTGTTGCATCGGAAAGACCGGTCATACAGACTGTAATGAATGTTCCGATTGATCAGGTAAGGGAACTGGATCCTGGAAATGCATTACTGGTTAAGAAGGATGGCCGGATAATTGATAAGATGATAAGGGTGCCTCATGAAAGGCTTTCATGTTCCTTCGAGAGAATTTACTTTTCCAGGGGAAGCGATTCTGATATATACCGGGAGAGGAAGAAACTTGGAGAATTACTGACGCCTCAAATACTTAAGGCAATAGATAATGATCTGGTTAATACGGTGTTCTCATACATACCCAATACCGCCGAGTCAGCTTTCTATGGTATGGTAAAGGGAATTGAAAACTACATGCTTGAGGAAAAAACAAGGACGATCATTGAGAAAGGAAATACTCTTTCTGAAAAAGAGATGACAGATCTTATTGCAGCCAGGCCCCGCGTAGAGAAGATTGCAATTAAAGACGTTAAACTCAGAACTTTTATATCTCAGGAAAAGGACAGGGACGATCTGGCCGGTCATGTTTATGATATCACTTACGGAACCATCAGAGAGGGTGTCGACAACCTGGTCATAATTGACGATTCTATTGTCAGGGGGACCACCTTAAAGAAGAGTATTCTCAAAATTCTGGACCGGTTATCACCAAAAAAGATAGTCATTGTATCCTCCTCTCCTCAAATCAGATACCCGGACTGTTATGGAATTGATATGACCAAACTAGGTGATTTTGTTGCTTTTCATGCTGCAATAGAACTTCTTAAAGATACAGGCAGGGAGAAAATGATCATGGAAATTTACAAGCTTTCGAAAGAACAGCAGAATCTGCCCAGAGAACAGATCGTAAATTATGTTAAGGAGATTTACAAGCCCTTTACCGCAGAAGAAATTTCTGCAAAGATCTCCGCCTTACTTAAACCATCCGATTTAAAGGCTGAGGTCGAAATAGTATACCAGACAATCGGTAATCTTCATGCTGCGTGCCCCAATGACAAGGGTGACTGGTATTTCACAGGAAACTACCCTACTCCGGGGGGCAATAAGGTTGTAAATACTTCTTATGTTAATTTCATTGAATCGCGTAACCAGAGATCATACTGACGGACTGGCCGAAGCTGTGCCGCGATAAGTGAATATAGCAGACAGTCAATACTCAGGTTTGCTTATATTTAACACCAGATTATAGGAAATACCACATAACTTTTCAGGCATTTTATAAATCCTCCCAGCAAGAGTATCAGCAGACAGTAAAACCAGATGCGATTATCTAATGGTAGCCGGATATATCCGGGGCACTGGTTTTGGCAGGATTATTTTCCGGAATCAACCCTGTAAACAGTTGCAGATTGTATGGTCTTAAAAACTGTATACCTGACCAGACAGGATGGGTTAATCAGCAACAACTGAATTCAATCAGGATTTTTTCCTGATATAATACTTAACTCTTTGATAGGTAGAGACATGTCGTGTCACTTTCTTTTCATACAAATCGCCCATTGTTATCATGATGCCAGTCTCTTCAACTTCACCGAAAGTTTTGTTGATTACTGTACCAAAAACCTTCATTGAAGGTGACAAATTCATATATGCATTGATCAGGGGAGGGATTACTTCGGAATAACTCCTTACATGCTTTGATAGTTTTTTGTAATCCTCCTGGTATTCTTTCCCGTTGAATATTTTTTTGATCTTTTTAAGATTCATGTTCAGATCAAGGGGATCTTTGGGAGTAATGAGCTGGTCAGGATCAGGGAAGTATTTTTGCAGAAAGAAAAGTATCAGGTTCCTTGCTTCCTGGTTGAACTGTTGATACATGGTGACTTTGCCGAAGAAGTACTTCATCTCGGGATTGTCTACCATAATAGCTCCGAGGCCATCCCATAAATTATCAAGTGCAAATACTCCTTTTCTTGCCCTGGCGGTGGACTGGTACGCGGGTTGAACAAAAGACCGCCCCAGTTCAATAAGATAGGGAAGATAATCATTTGTAAATTTGTCGGAAAAATTAAACAGCCTCGATGTTGCGAATCTTTCAGGGTCAACCGGTTTTCCCGCCGGAGGTATATAGAACCTGTATCCTCCAAGAATTTCACGGTGTTTCGGATCCCAGACAATCAATTGCCTGAAGGGATCATCAGACAGATCAAAATCGTCCAGATCAAGCTTTTTACCTGTGCCACCCCCGGCCATACGGAAACTTAATTCACGCAATCTCCCGATTTCTTTAATGATATTGGGCGAGTCTGTATGATCGATGATATACAGTTCGTTGCCGGCATTATTGGTTTTTCTTATAAATTTGGAAGGAACAAGTTCTTTCTCAATTTCATCCGGACTGACTGCATCAATGATAGATTCCATATAAATATCAAAGGTTCATAATTGTGTTTCCTGTATTCAGGTCAATAATCCAGGTTTAATACTGAGTTAACATTGACGGCTAAAGTAATATTTTTTTCGGACGGATATTGCAAAAAATTCGAAAGATTTAAATAATTACTTTTTACCTAACCGGTAAACAATACCTTTTATTTCTTCAGCCCACTCAGAATGGGTTTTGGATTTATCAAGTGTGCTGTAAGAGACCGGCTTGCCAACTGTTACGTGAATTTTCTTATGTCTCTGCCGGAACATTTCATCGGGAAGGTAAAACATTTCAATATTAGCTTTAATGCCGATACTCTGCCGCAAGTTTGCCAGGCGGTAGAAAAAAGAAGAATTCTGTCCTTCAAAATGAACCGGCACTATATCCCTTTTATGTTCAATTGCTTTTTTAATGAAATTTTTCTTCCACTCGAGGTCCATTATCCTCCCTCCCTGTCGTCGCGAACATAAACCTGCGGGGAAGTATAATACCTGCTCGTCAGATTCATAAAGAGCCTCAATCTTCCGAACATACTGGATAGATTGGCGGCCATGCTTATTTACCGGAATGAAAACCGGTTCAAGGTTTTTAAGGTTCAACAGCAGGTCATTTACTATAAATTTTAACTTTTTGTGATACCTGCCTACAATGTCAAGGAACACAATACCATCCAGTCCGCCAAGAGGGTGATTTGAGACAAATATGTTTCTTCCTTCGAGTGGTATATTGCCCTCGCCTGAAACAGAGTATGTTATGCCGTAAAACTCAAGTATGTGAGATATAAAATCAAGTCCGTATTTATCCTGATATTTTTCCAGTGCCTCATTTACATCATCCTGATGTATAGTGCGTTTAATGTAATTTAATGCAAAACGGGGCAGAAAACTGTAGATACGCGGACTTTTAGCTTTGAATATGGCATCCACATCAATCCGGGCAGCTTTTTGTATGGTTTGGTTTTCTTCCATTGACATCCTGTAATTTGTTACAAATGTAATAATAAATAGAATTGATCAAAAAGTTATTAACAAAGTGGTTAATAATGGGGGAAAGTGGATGAAAGTGGATATTTTTTGTTTATTTTTACCTATTCAAAATGAATTTTCTATGGCAACCTTTATAGGCGATTATACATGCAGAGTAGATGCCAAGGGCAGAATAGTCTTGCCTTCCGCATTTAAGAAGCAGATGCCTGAGGCTGCTATGGACAGGTTTGTAGTCAAGAAAGATGTATTTGAACACTGCCTGGTTCTTTTCCCAATGGATGAGTGGGACAGGCAGAATGCCATCATAAGGTCAAGGATCAATCCTTACAATAAGGATCACAGTAAATTTCTCAGGGGTTTTTACAAGGGAACTGCAGAGGTTGTACTTGATGCAAACAACAGGTTGCTTATACCCAGAAGATTACTCGATATTGCAGAAATAGAAAACGAGGCTGTTCTGGCAGGACAGGATGGGAAAATTGAGATCTGGAGCAGCAGCCTGTATGAGGATCAGTCAGGTGAGGCAGAAGACTTTGCTTTGCTTGCAGAGAAAATTATGGGAGACACTGACCGAAAATAAATTAGCCATGGGTTATCATAAACCGGTTCTTTTAAAGGAGAGCATTGACGGTTTAAATATCCGTCAGGACGGTACCTATGTCGATCTGACATTCGGTGGGGGTGGCCACTCCAGGGAAATTCTGACAAAACTTAAAAATGGCCGTCTGATTGCCTTTGATCAGGATGAAGAGGCCGGGGCCGAAGCTGCACAAATAACTGATAAGCGCTTTACATTTGTCAGAAGTAATTTCAGGTTCTTCAGAAATTTTCTGCGATACCACAAAATAGATCTTGTAGACGGGATACTTGCCGATCTCGGATTGTCTTCACATCATATTGATGAACCGTCACGGGGGTTTTCATTCAGGTCTGACGGGAGTCTTGATATGAGAATGAACAGGGATGGAAGAGTGACAGCAATTGATATTCTTAATAAGTATAGTATTGAAGAACTTATAAAGATATTCAGGATGTTTGGTGAGGTAAATAACGCAGGTAAAGTATCGCATGCCATTGCAGCTGCACGGGAAGAAAAGTTATTCAGTGATATTCCGGGGTTCCTGGAGGCTATATCCTCATGTATCCCTCCACGACAGGAAAGTAAATATCTGGCCAAAATATTCCAGGCACTGCGTATTGAGGTAAACAATGAGCTTGAGGCCCTTAAGCAAATGCTGATGAATGTTCTGCAATGTCTGGATAAGGAGGGTAGACTGGTGGTTATATCTTACCATTCTCTTGAAGACAGGATGGTTAAAAATTTTATGCGAACCGGAAAGCCTGAGGGTGTGCTTGAGAAGGATTTTTATGGCAATCCCCTGGTTCCTTTTGAAGTAGTTACAAGAAAAGTCATAGTGCCAGGAGAAGATGAAATACTGAATAACAAGCGAGCCAGAAGTGCCCGGTTAAGAATAGCCAGGCGCAATTAATACCAGCAACTATGGATATTGAAGAGAATGTTGAGTTTGTAGAGGAAAGTTCCGAAAAAAAATCCGTCCACAGGGGTGGATCTGTAAAAGATTTTATTGATGGCAGCGTTCTGACCAGAGATTTTGTAGTCAGGCAATTACCGTTTATAATTTTCCTGGCCATACTGGCAATTCTCTATATTGGCAACAGGTATCATTCAGAAAAGCTTGTCAGAAGAACTTCAGAACTTCAGAATGAATTAAAAGAGCTGCGTGCTGAGGCTATTACCGTATCGGCCGAACTCATGCATATGAGCAGACAATCTGAAGTTCTGAAATTATTAAGGAGAAATAATCTTGATCTGGTAGAGTCGCTCGAACCACCCAGAAAAATCGTTGTTAAAAGAGAACGGAGATAAGTTATGTCTATGAAGAAGGACATATTATGGAGAGTGGTACTGGTATATTTCGGTATAGTTGCTTTTGCTGTTGCAATTATCGGAAAACTGGTTTACATCCAGTTCGTTGAAGGAAGTATGTGGCAGGAGAAAGCAGGCAGCATGACTATACGTGACATTACGATTGAACCAAACAGGGGCGATATATACGCCTCGGGTAATCGTCTTCTGGCCACATCGATGCCCCTTTATGAGATAAGGATGGACCTTAGGGCTGCCGGACTGACAGACAGGATGTTCCATGACAACATTGATTCACTCAGCCTCTCACTGTCAGGCTTATTCAGGGATAAACCTGCGTCTTCATACAGGACTGACCTGGTAAGGGCCCGCAGTGAAGGAAGAAGGTTTCATCTTATCAAGCGCAGGGTATCCTTTAATCAGCTTAAAGAGCTGAAGAAATTTCCGATTTTTCGTCATGGGCAGAATGTCGGTGGACTGATTGTTATCCAGGATAACCAGCGTATTCATCCTCATGGCAACCTTGCATCCAGAACAATTGGATATACTACCAAAGGTGAATCAGGAAATATAGTTGGAATTGAAGGTGCCTATGACGAATATCTGAAGGGTGTGGTCGGACTGAAGCTGATGCAGAGGATCTCCGGGAACACATGGATGCCTGTTAATGACCGGAATGAAGTTGAACCACGGGATGGTATCGATGTGATTACAACGATTGATATAGAAATTCAGGATGTGGCAACAAACGCATTGCTGAGGCAGTTGATGACACACAGGGCACATCATGGAACAGTTATTCTCATGGAGGTCCGGACCGGTGAGATAAAGGCAATAGCCAATCTGGAAAGGAGCAGCAGCGGGGTTTATTCAGAAACCTATAATTATGCTATCGGCGAAAGTACTGAACCGGGTTCGACCTTCAAGTTAATGACGCTGATGGCGGCTATGGAGGATGGTTATATAAAATTGGGAGACAGCATTGATACTGGCAAAGGTGAGATATTTTTTTATAATCAGCGAATTGGCGATTCACGCAGAGGTGGATATGGAAAGCTATCAGTGCAGGAGGTGTTTGAGATGTCATCCAATGTTGGTGTTGCCAAAATTGTAGATATGTTCTATAAGGGCAGAGAACAGGAATTTATTAATCGTCTTTACAGGATGAACCTGAACGAGAAAACCGGTGTTGAGATACTTGGTGAAGGTAACCCTGAAATAAAGTATCCGGGTGACAAATTCTGGTCAGGCATCTCATTACCAATGATGTCAATCGGGTATGAGGTCAGGATGACTCCCATGCAGATTCTTACATTCTATAATGCAATTGCGAATAATGGCAGAATGGTTAAGCCAAAATTTGTAAGCGCCCTTAAATATCATGGCAACCTGGTGGAGACCTTCCCGACTGAGGTTATCAACTCATCAGTGGCTTCTCCTGCCACGATAAGTAATGCCAGAAAAATGCTTGAAGGTGTTGTAGAATCGGGAACAGCAATTAACCTGAGGAATGCCGATTATAAAATTGCCGGCAAGACCGGTACGGCACAGATCGCAAATGAGAGATATGGTTACAAAATGGATTCCAGGGTTAGCCACCAGGCATCATTCGTTGGTTATTTCCCCGCTGACAATCCCCGCTATTCATGTATTGTAGTTGTAAACTCACCATCAAATAATGTCTATTACGGTAATCTTGTTGCGGGGCCCATTTTCAGAGAGATAGCCGATAAGGTCTACGCAACAAGCCTTGATATGCATGAACCGCTTATGGTAAAAAGAGAATTGCTGAGTGACCCTCCTTATTCCAAGTCAGGAAGAGCTGATGACCTGAATCTGGTTTTTAAACATCTGGGGGTACCTTATGTAAAGACATCCGGCAATGTTGCCGAATGGGTTACAACTACCAGACGTGATTCATTTGTCGAGTTGCGTGAGCGGAATGTTACCCGTGAATTTGTGCCCAATGTTGTTGATATGACACTCAGTGATGCTCTTTACCTTCTTGAAAATCATAAGATGGATGTGGTTGTCCGGGGCAGGGGAAAGATAAACTCACAGTCTGTTCCACCGGGAACAGTTGTCAGCTCAGGCCAGAGAATAATTCTTGAAATGAGTATACATTAATCTTTTATAATTGTGCAAAGACTGGATAAACTGATTGATGAAGTAATTGTTGAGGAAGTACAAGGCGATCCGAAGGTTGAGATCATGAACCTGATGATCGATTCCCGGAAGAATGTTCCTGGCAGCCTGTTCTTTGCAATCAGGGGAACCAGTATGGACGGGCATGATTTTATTGACCAGGCTATCTCTGCCGGAGCTGTGGCGGTAATTTGTGAATCATTGCCCGGTGTTATTAGTAATAAAGTCAGTTATGTAAGGGTCAGAGACAGTGCTGCTGCACTGGGGATGATTGCCTCCGGTTTCTACGGACATCCTTCCAGACAGCTTAAATTAACAGGCATAACCGGAACCAACGGTAAAACCACTACAGCTACTCTGCTGTATCGCCTGTTCGGACAAATCGGACTGAGATCGGGGCTGATTTCCACAGTAAATTACTTTATTCATGACAAGGTTTTGCCTGCAACTCATACCACTCCTGACCCTGTAAAACTGAACTGGCTTCTCTCCGAGATGGTAAAAGATGGCTGCAAACATTGTTTTATGGAGGTAAGCAGTCACTCGGTTGTTCAGAAACGTATTGCAGGCCTTCATTTCGCCGGTGGCTTATTTACCAATATCAGCCATGACCATCTCGATTATCATAAAACTTTTATGGAGTATATGGTTGCCAAAAAGATTTTTTTTGACAATCTCCCGCCAGGTTCATTTGCACTGATAAACAAGGATGACAGGAATTCTGCTTTTATGGTTCAGAATACAAAGGCTTTGTCGCGCACTTATGCAATGAAATCAATGGCCGATTTCAGGGGTAGTTTAATTGAAAGCCACCCCGGGGGGATGCTGCTGAGGCTAAACGGGAAGGAGTTGTGGACAAGTTTTATAGGCGGATTCAATGCCTATAATATACTTGCAGTATATTCCGCAGCTATCATGCTGGGAGCAGACGAGGATGAAGTTCTCAGGATCATCAGTTCACTTACACCCGTAGAAGGGCGTTTCGAGACAATCCGGTCACCTTCGGAGATTACGGCAATAATTGATTATGCCCATACCCCTGATGCCCTTGAGAATGTACTTGAAACAATCAGGCCGCTGCTTTCCGGCAAAAGTGAGTTAATTACTGTCACCGGCACAGGCGGCGACCGCGATAAGTCAAAAAGGCCTGTAATGGCAAAGATTGCCTCAGAGAAAAGTCATAAACTAATCCTGACTTCGGATAATCCAAGGTCGGAAGATCCCGATGCCATAATCAGAGATATGCTTGAAGGAGTAGAGAATAGTTTAAGAGATAAGGTGCTGTGCATCACCAACCGGGAAGAAGCAATCAGGACTGCCTGTATGATAGCCCGCCCCGGCGACTTTATCCTGGTCGCCGGAAAGGGCCATGAAACATATCAGGAAATTAAAGGTGTGAAACATCATTTTGATGACAGGGAGATAGTCAGAGAAATTTTTGCTGCAAAAACTAATAATTAATAATATGCTGTATTATCTGTTCGATTGGTTACAGGATATAGATTTTCCGGGCTCAGGGGTGTTCTATTACATATCCTTCAGGTCCTCCATGGCAATTATTCTGTCTCTGATCATCTCTCTGTTGTTTGGCAAACGGATAATTAACATTCTCCGCAAAAAACAGATTGGAGAAACGGTGAGAGACCTTGGGATACATGGCCAGATGGAAAAAAAGGGAACACCAACCATGGGAGGCATTATTATCCTGATATCTATTGTAATACCAATAATTCTGTTAGCCGATTTAAGTAACATATATATCAGGTTAATGCTCTTAACTACATTCTGGCTTGGTATTGTAGGTTTTGCAGATGACTATATTAAAGTTTTTAAGAAAGATAAGAAAGGCCTCAGTGGCTGGTTCAAGGTACTGGGACAGGTTATACTCGGGCTTGTAGTGGGGATAAGCATGTTCCTTAGTGAAGATATCATAGTAAGGGAAATGGTCATGTTGCCAGACAGCGAACCGGAACTGGAGGTATGGGATGCCGGTACACCGGTTCAGTCGCCGCAGTATGTCACGCGGGATGTTAAGAATACAAAAACCACCATTCCCTTTCTCAAGGAAAATGAGTTTGACTATGCTTACCTGCTCTGGTTTCTGGGCGATAAAGCAATCAAGTGGAGCTGGATCATATTCATTCCCGCTATTATCTTAATTGTCACAGCAGTCTCAAATGGAGCCAACATGACTGACGGCCTGGACGGTCTTGCCACGGGCCTGTCGGCGATTATCGGAACAACGCTTGGAATCCTTTCATATGTGTCGGGTAATGTTATATATTCTGATTATCTGAATATCATGTATTTGCCCCATACCGGTGAACTGGTTATATATATGGCTGCATTTATTGGTGCAACAATTGGCTTTATGTGGTATAATTCCTATCCGGCACAGGTTTTCATGGGTGATACAGGAAGTCTTGCACTGGGAGGTATTATTGCCGTATTTGCTATTCTGATACGTAAGGAACTGTTGATACCAGTAATGTGCGGAATCTTTTTTGTTGAAAGTCTTTCGGTAATGATCCAGGTGAGTTACTTTAAATATACTAAAAGGAAATACGGGGAGGGCCGGCGGGTTTTCCGGATGGCCCCCCTTCATCATCATTTTCAGCTTCAGGGATATCCCGAGCCCAAAATAGTAACAAGGTTTTTGATAGTCGGGATATTGCTGGCTGTTATTTCTGTTATAACTCTTAAGATCAGATAAATGGACGGCAGGTTAATTATACTCGGAGGTGGTGAGAGCGGAGCAGGTGCTGCGATCCTTGGAAAGAAAAAGGGTGTTGATCTTTTTCTGTCTGATGCCGGGTCATTGAAACCTGAATACAGGGAACTACTGGTCAGATACAATATTGACTTTGAAGAGGGCCGACATTCTGACGAATTGTTAAATGATGCTGCCGAGATAATAAAAAGTCCGGGAATTCCTGATGATGTACCTGTGGTTCAGGAGGCTTTAAAGAAGGGGATTCCTGTTATTTCTGAGATTGAGTTTGCCGGGCGTTATACCAGTGCCTTTACTGTATGTATAACAGGAAGCAATGGCAAGACAACAACAAGTTCATTGATTTACCATATGATGAAAAAAGCCGGACTTAATGCCGGGCTTGCAGGAAATGTAGGAACCAGTTTTGCCAGAATGGTTGCTGAGGAGGATTTTGACTATTATGCCATTGAACTGAGTAGTTTCCAGCTTGATGGCATTATTGAGTTTAAACCGGGAATAGCAGTATTGCTTAATATAACTCCCGACCACCTCGACCGGTATGATCATGATTTCCGGAAATATGTAAATTCTAAGTTTAGAATAATTAAAAATATGGGGAGTACAGGTTCATTAATCTATTGTGATGACGACAAGGTAATCTCCGAAGAGCTGGGACTGATTAAAACCGACTTCCTGAAGTATCCTTTTTCAATTGAAAAAAAGGTTACCCGGGGCGCGTATATTGAAAATAACAGAATGGCAATAATAACACCAAATAATAAAACTGAGATGACATTGGAAGAATTAGCATTAAAGGGCAGGCACAATCTTTATAATTCTATGGCAGCAGGTATTGCCGGACAGCTGCTTCGCTTAAGAAAGGAAGTCATAAGGGAAAGCCTGTCCGATTTCCAGGGTATTGAGCACCGGCTTGAGTCGGTTCTCAGGGTTCATGAAATTGATTTTATCAATGATTCAAAGGCTACAAATGTTAATTCAACATGGTATGCACTTGAGAGTATGACAACCAGGGTTGTGTGGATTGCCGGCGGTATTGATAAAGGGAATGACTATTCTGTTCTCAATGACCTGGTGAAGAATAAAGTACGTGCGATAGTATGTCTTGGGAAGGACAATTCAAGGCTGATAAAGGCATTTAAGGAGTTTGTGCCGACTATTGTGGAAACTTCCTCGATGCATGAGGCTGTCAGGTCTGCATATTATCTTGCCAAGAATGGTGATGCAGTTTTGCTGTCTCCCAGCTGTGCGAGTTTTGATCTGTTCGATAATTACGAAGACCGGGGGCGTCAGTTTAAAAACAGTGTAAGAAACCTATAATTAGCTTGAATGATTAGATTTTTCAAATATCTGAAGGGTGACAGGGTTATCTGGGCAGTGATCTTTTTCCTTTCCATTGTATCACTCCTTGCTGTATACAGTTCTACCGGAACACTTGCATACAGGTTCCAGGGAGGCAATACAGCATATTATATACTGAAGCATTTTCTGATTATGATTGTGGGACTTGTAATAATTTTTGCAACCCATATGGTCCCCTATAAATTCTATTCAAGACTTTCCCAGCTTTTTTTAATATCATCAATAATTCTGCTTGCCTTAACGCTTATTATCGGCACTTCTATAAATGAGGCGTCCCGGTGGCTTACCCTGCCCGGACTTGGTTTTACCATCCAGACAAGTGATTTTGCCAAACTTTCACTTATTATGTACCTGGCCAGGGTCTTGTCTCGAAATCAGAACAATACAAGCACAAAAAGAGAATCATTTCTTGGTTTGCTGATCCCGGTAATACTGGTTTGTGCTCTTATTTTACCGGCCAATTTTTCAACCGCATCAATACTTTTCGTTACCTGTATGATTTTAATGTTTATAGGACGGGTCAATAACAAGTATATGGGTGGGCTTGTAATGGCAGGAATTTTCTCGGTTGCAATATTTATTGCTGTTGCATTCTACAGCGAGTCTGAAGGCAGGCTGGGAACATGGCGCAACAGGATAGAAAATTTTGTTACACAATCCAGTGAAGGCAATTACCAGGTCGAACAGTCGAAAATTGCAATAGCAACCGGCGGGTTCGTAGGTAAAGGTCCTGGAAACAGTTCCCAGAGGAACTTTTTACCTCATCCCTATTCTGATTTCATTTATGCAATTATAATTGAGGAGTATGGATTGGCCGGAGGTATAGTAATGTTATTTTTTTACCTCTGGCTTCTCTACCGGGCTGTTATTATTGTCAGAAAAAGCACCCGCACATTTCCGGCTTTTCTGGCAATTGGCCTGACACTTAGCATTGTGATACAGGCTATGATAAATATGGCGGTGGTAGTCAATATTTTGCCGGTTACAGGCCAGCCTCTTCCTCTTGTAAGTATGGGCGGGTCATCACTTGTATTTACAAGCATTGCACTGGGAATTATACTGAGTGTCAGTAACGGTGTTCAGAAAACCAGAGTTTCTGAAGTTATAACTGAAGATACATCAGATGAACAGGAATCATAAAATACTGATTAGTGGAGGAGGAACAGGGGGCCATGTTTTCCCTGCTATTTCAATTGCCAACGCACTCAAAGAGATGGAGACAGACATTGATATACTATTTGTAGGGGCAGACCATAAGATGGAAATGCAAAGAGTACCTGCAGCCGGCTACAGGATTGTCGGGCTTCCGGTAACCGGATTCCAGAGAAGGTTGAGTTTTAAGAATGTAATTTTTTTTTATAACCTGCTGGTAAGTATGATAAGGGCAAAAAAAATAGTCAATTCCTTTAATCCGGATGTTGCAGTGGGTGTGGGCGGTTATGCCAGCGGGCCCGTAGTTCGGGCGGCTGCCTCCAAAGGAATTCCTGTTCTTCTGCAGGAGCAGAATTCATATGCAGGAGTCACAAACAGATTACTGTCAAAAAAGGCATCCAGAATCTGTGTAGCATATGAAGGAATGGAAAGATATTTTCCCACTGACAAAATTTTAGTTACCGGCAATCCTGTTCGACAGGACCTGCATGATTTATCAGGTAAGAAAAAAGAAGCTATAGCATGGTTTGGGATTAAAGAGAACAGTAAGGTTATACTTGTTCTTGGAGGAAGCCTTGGAGCTCGCAGTATAAATGAAAGTATCCTGCAGAACATTGATAAGATTCGAGAGAGCGGTATGGAAATAATCTGGCAGACAGGTATAAACGGATTTAAGGCTGCAAGGGAAGAACTGGAAAAAACTGATTCATCAGGTGTACATATTTATGATTTTATAACAAGGATGGACCTGGCGTATGCACTGGCCGATCTTGTAATATCGAGGGCAGGGGCAGGTACCATTTCCGAATTGTGCCTGACAGGCAAGCCTTCAATTCTGGTTCCATCTCCCCATGTGGCAGAGGATCATCAAACTAAGAATGCAATGGCACTTGTCAACAGAAAGGCAGCAGTACTGGTAAGGGATGAAAATTCGGTATCAGACCTTGTTTCAGTTGCAATCGAGATTGCAGGTGACAATAACAGGCTTAAAGAGCTTAAGGATAATATATTGGCAATGGCATATCCTGATTCAGCAAGGCAGATTGCCGTTGAAGTACTCAGACTCATTAAAACCAGGTAACTTGACGACTGATAATATAAATAAAATGTATTTTTTAGGGGTGGGAGGCATTGGAATGTCTGCACTGGCAAGGTATTTTAACCATACCGGCATCAGCGTTGAAGGGTATGATCTTACACGGACCAGCCTGACTGATAAACTTATGTCAGAAGGAATTGATATTTCCTTTGATGATGATATAAGATCAGTATCTGCCGGCTTCCTTAGATCTGGTCCGGGACCCGATACACTGGTGGTTTATACTCCTGCAATACCAGTTGTCAACAAAATTTTCCAGTATTTCAAAACCCGTGAATACCGAATGGTTAAAAGGTCTGAACTCCTGGGTACTTTGTTTAATAAGGGGAAGGGAATTGCAATAGCGGGTACACATGGAAAAACTTCTGTGTCAGTTCTGATTTCCTGGCTTCTGAGTCGCACTTCAGAACGATGTAATGCATTTCTGGGAGGTGTATCTAAAAACTTTAACAGCAATCTAATGGTGTCAGAAGAGAGCAGACTGATTGTTGCTGAAGCAGATGAGTATGACCGTTCGTTTTTACAGCTGAAGCCTGATATCGCTGTAATTACATCAATTGACCCTGATCACCTCGATGTTTACGGGAACTTTGATGAGATGAAAAGGACATTTCTGGAATTCGCCAGACAGGTAAATCCCGGAGGAACGATAATCTGCAGGAAAGGACTGGATATTGAATCAGATTCTGACATTACAGTTTTAAGTTATGACCTTGAAGGGGATACTGATTATTTTACCAGGAATCTTAAAATAGGTGCTGATGGTTTACCGGTTTTTGATCTTGTGACACCCTCGGGTGAATATAAAGGATTTAAATTGGGAATTCCTGGCCGGTTTAATGTTGAAAATGCTGTTGCTGCAATTGCTGTAGCACTGATCTGTGGTGTTTCTGAAAAAGAAATAAGAGAAGGACTTGAAAGTTTTAAAGGAGTTTACAGGCGCTTTGATATTCAGATAAACACTCCGGAATGTGTATATATTGATGATTATGCACATCATCCTGCAGAACTTAAGGCATGTATTTCTTCGATAAGGGAATGGTTCCCAGGAAGGAGGCTGATGGCAATATTTCAGCCACACCTTTTTTCACGAACCCGGGATTTTGCCCTTGAATTTGCTGAAAGTCTCGAAGAGGCAGATGATGTCATCCTCCTTGATATTTATCCGGCCAGAGAAGAGCCTATTGAAGGTGTGTCTTCAGATCTGATTTTCGATGAACTAAATATTAAAAGCAAAATGTTGATTACAAGGGAAAAGTTGCCGGAGGTGATTGCAGGATTGAAAACTGATATAGTTGTAACCCTGGGTGCGGGAAATATTGATGCCATGGTCGAACCTGTTAAAAATGTCTTAACCGGTAAGTTGAAAGGTATACTATGAGAAAGTTTCAAAAAATGCTGATCTGGATCGGGATCATTTCATACATGATCTTTGTAATGGGCTTCGTATCGGCCCGGTACAATGACCGGATTTGTGAGCGGATCAATGTGAAAGTAATTGATTCACTTACCAACAGGTTTGTTTCTGCGGAAGAAATAACTGATATCCTGCTGGAAAATGGTTCAGGAATTCTCGGATACCCGCTAAAAGGAATTAATACCCTGGAACTGGGTAAGACATTGAATGAGGAATCTTTTATCAAGCATGCTGATATCTATAAAACAGTAGATGGTGCATTAAATGTAGATATTATCCAGCGCAAACCAATACTCAGGATAATTAACCGGCAGGGTAAAAGTTATTACCTTGACAAAGAAGGTGTTATTTTACCTGTCTCAGGAAAATTCACCAGCAGGGTGCTTGTTGCAAACGGATTTATATCAGAGCCATTTGTTCATGAGAATAATAAGTCGGTCCTTGATATGGAGGTCCCCGACAATAAAAGAGATGCTGTAATATTTGATCTTTTCAAGCTGGCAGCTTTTATCTCCGGATCGGAGTTGTGGAATGCCCAGATTGCCCAGATATATGTAAACAATAAATATGAACTGGAGCTGATCCCAAGGGTTGGGGCACATATTATCTATCTGGGAAGTGCCGGAGATTATGAAACCAAATTCAGAAAGCTGGAGGCCTTATACTTGTATGGTCTCAGCAACACAGGATGGAACAATTATGATATAATTAATCTTAAATATGATAATCAGATAGTTTGCACTAAAAGATGAGAACATTATGGACAAATTGAATAATATAGTAGCAGCCATTGATATCGGGACAACAAAAATCGTCTCCATTATTGGCCAAAAAAATGAGAAGAATAAAATTGATATCCTGGGGTTCAGTAAGGCTGAATCAAGTGGAGTGAAAAGGGGAACTGTTATAAATATTGAAGAGACTGTAAGGGCTATTCAAAAGACAGTTGATGAAGTCAGAGAGCAGACCGGGCATCCTTTTGCTGAGGTTTTTGTGGGAATTGCAGGCCAGCATGTGAAAAGTATAAGGAACCGCGGATATATAAACCGTGATTCATACGATCAGGAGATCACAAAGGCAGATATTCAGGCCCTGGTCGATGATATGTTCAAGATCCCGATTGATGTCGGTGAGGAAATAATCCATGTCCTTCCCCAGAACTTTATTGTCGATAATCAACATAATATAAAGAATCCGGTGGGGATTGCAGGGAAACGCCTTGAGGCTAATTTCAGTATTGTGATAGGTCATGTGGCTTCAGCAAGGAACATTGAGAAGTGCGTCAATCGCGTGGGACTAAAAGTCAGGGATCTGATCCTGGAGCCGATAGCTTCAGCAGAAGCTGTACTTACTGAGGATGAAAAGGAGGCAGGTGTAGCCTTAATTGATATTGGCGGAGGAACAACTGATCTTGCAGTATTTTATGATGGAATAATAAGGCATACCGCTGTTATTCCTTTTGGCGGCAACGTTGTGACTGAAGATATCAAACAGGGTTGTTCCATTCTGATGAGGCAGGCCGAATTGCTTAAGATCCAGTTTGGATCGGCACTTGGCGAAATGGCTCCTGAAGACAAGGTCGTAACCATTCCCGGAATAAGCGGCAGGGAGCCTAAGGAAATTTCTTTTAAGAACCTGGCTTATATTATTCAGAGCCGGATGGAAGAAATAATTGATGCTGCAACATTTGAAATAGAAAATTCGGGCTTTTATGATCATTTGAGCGCCGGTATTGTACTGACAGGCGGGGGTGCCCTGCTTACCCATTTATCGCAGCTTGTAAAGTTTCGTACCGGTCTTGATGTAAGGATCGGATTACCCAATGAACATCTTGGAAGTGAACCCGACAATGAGATCAATCATCCGATGTTTTCTACTGCTGTTGGCCTGATCCTTAAAGGCTATGAGCAACTTGACATTGACGGAGCTGATTATGGCAAATCTCTTGTTGCCCTTGATGAACAGGCAGAGGCCCAGCCTTTGGCTGAAAAGAAAAAAGCAAGGATCAAGAGCAATATATTTGAAAATCTTAAGTCGTCGATAATCAAGATTTTCGAGGAAGATGATATTAAAATGTAAATAAATTTAAAAGCAAATACTATGTCAGAAGAAATAATGAATTTTGATCTCCCCGTTGAAAGGTCCTCAATCATAAAAGTCATTGGAGTTGGTGGAGGAGGTAGTAATGCTGTAAATCACATGTTCCGGTCGGGTATAAAGGATGTGAACTTTGTCATTTGCAATACCGATGCACAGGCTCTTGAAAACAGTGAAGTTCCAATTAAAATTCAACTTGGGGAATCCCTTACCGAAGGAAGAGGTGCAGGCAACAAGCCTGAAATTGGCAAGCAGGCTGCCATAGAGAACCTGGATGATGTTATTGAAGCTTTATCAGGGAACACCAAAATGGTTTTCATTACAGCCGGTATGGGAGGAGGTACAGGTACCGGGGCTGCCCCTGTAATTGCAAGGGCTGCCAGGGAAATGGGCCTTCTGACGGTTGCAATTGTAACCATTCCATTTAAATTCGAGGGGAAGGTTCGTATTAATCAGGCAATAGATGGTATCAATGAGTTACGTACCCACGTTGATTCTCTGCTTGTTATCAATAATGAGAAACTTCGCGAGGTTTTCGGCGATCTGAAGATAAGCGAGGCCTTTTCACGTGCTGATAATGTGCTGACCGGAGCAGCTAAAGGTATAGCCGAGATTATTACAGTACACGGTCATGTAAATGTCGATTTTGCCGATGTATGTACTGTTATGTCTGACAGTGGTGTAGCCCTGCTGGGATCAGGTTCGGCCGAAGGAGAGGGCCGCGCCCTCAAGGCGGTTCAGGATGCAATCTCTTCTCCGTTGCTTAACAATAATGATATAAGGGGAGCCAAGAATATTTTACTTAATATTACTTCAGGAGTTAATGAGGTAAGCATGGATGAGGTAGGTGAGATAACCGATTTTGTTACTGCAGAAACTGTTGCCAGCACCAATATAATATGGGGAACCTGCACAGAGGAATCTCTTGGCGATAAGGTATCAGTTACAATTATTGCTACCGGCTTTGAATCCAATTCAATACCCGAACTTTATGCCCGAAGAAAAGATATAGAGAGGCATCCTTTGCCTGATTTTCCTACTCCCAAAATCGGATCTGTGCAGGGAGGATTCACAATACGTGACAGAAAACAGAAAGTTTCCGACCCTTTCGAGTTTGACAGCATGCAAAGGCAAATTGAATTTGATATTCGTGATTCCGGCAGGGAGATTTTATCAATTAATGAAGAAGACCCGGATGGTTCAGGTGAATCATCTGTATCAGATAAACGTGCAGCAGACCGGGCAGTCAGACTTAAGGAGGCTGGAAGCAGGCTAAAAGAAAAGAATTATCTGAATGTAAATGAGAAGGAAGAGATTGAGGAGATGGAGAGACAGCCGGCTTTTGAAAGGAAGAAGATAAACCTGAACCTGAGTAAAAAATCATCAGATAACCCGGTTAGTCGGTACACACTTTCTGACGAGGGAAATAAGGGACCAAAATTGAGACCCGATAATGGCTACCTTCATGATAATGTCGATTAGAACTTGTTCCTGATCGACGGTTAAACGCGTTTCAGACTTCAGTAAATTGCTATAACACCCCAGGCAGTTGATCAGACTGTTTCTTTGCTGATCTGTATGACTCCTTCCCGGGAGGAGGAGGTTTATTTGCGGATATAGTGGCATCCGACCGATGTTGAATTTTTTAATGCTGCTGTTACTATAAGCTGAGAGCTTACAACAGCATTTCTGAGTTCTATGATCTGCTTGTTTATTTCTGCACTCTTATAAAATTTAAGGATCCTGTGTGCATGGTAATCCAGATCTGATTCAGCACGGGACAGCCCTTTTACAGTTCTGATAATTCCCGCGTAATTCCACATTGTAAGCTGTATGGCTTTCATATCCTGGTCAATCAGTAAAGGGTCAAAAGTTTCGGCGTAAGCAGGTGATTCCCAGTCGGGTATGTTGGCAAACCTTTCTTTTTTAATTCCACCCGGGTTGCTGATGATATGATTTGCCGATGACTGACCCCAGAGAAGCCCCTCGAGTAGTGAGGCCGAAGCCAGCCTGTTTGCTCCATGGAGGCCCGTACAGGAAACTTCACCTATTGCATAAAGGTTCCTGAGAGAAGTTTTACCCCTGATATCTGTTTTGATACCGCCACAGAAGTAGTGAGCTGCAGGGGTAATAGGAATAGGTTCCCTGGTAATATCGATACCTCCGGAGAGGCATGTGGTATATATTCGTGAAAACCTCTCCTCCAGAGGTGTGCCGCCAGTATAATAACTTGCAATATCAAGCAGCATGTACTCCTTTCCCTTTTTGCATATCTGGTCATACACAGCGCGGGAAACTACATCTCTTGGCGCCAGATCGCCCATTTCCGAGTACTCTGACA
>CAYQXY010000041.1:21150-47530 GCA_964421595.1 uncultured Bacteroidales bacterium
CCTGTATGATCTTTTATCCTTCCTCCCTCGCCACGCAGAGACTCTGAGATCAGGAACCTTTTTATATCTTTGTGGAACAGCGAAGTAGGATGGAACTGGACAAACTCAGAATTTATGATACACGCACCCGCCCTGTGAGCCATACTTACTCCATCACCGGTAGCAGAGACCGGATTTGTACTGTGGTAATAAAGGTTCCCTAATCCGCCGGTAGCAAGAACAACTTGATTTGAAAAAAATGTTTCTATTTCGCCCTTGATATTATTAAGTGCATAAACACCCATGACCTCTCTTTCCCTGTAAACTTCCTGTGGATCTCGGGAGTGGTGATTATTGGATATCAGGTCGATGGCAGTATAATCGGGTAAAAATTCCACACCCAGTCTTTTAGCGTAGTTTACGAGTGAATCTTCGATCTTGTCGCCGGTATGATCTTCATAGTGAACTATCCGCCTCTTGCTGTGAGCGGCTTCTTCAGTATAATCAATCTTGCCTTCCTCTGATCTGCTGAACTGGATTCCAACCTCATCAACAAGGAAATCAAACACTAAGGGCGGACCATTATTTACGAAAAAGTCAACTGCTTCCAGGTTATTATACCCACTTCCTGCCCTGAGCATATCGTTCCTGAGAAGTTCACCTGAATCACCATCCCTGGATGCTATTATTCCGCCCTGGGCATATAAGGTATTAGTCTCGTTGATAGCAGTTTCCTTAGTCATTACTACAACATGTATGCCCGACTTTTTCAGGTATATTGCACAGGTCAATCCGGCCAATCCGGATCCGACAATCACTACATCGTAAAAATGTCTCATTTGTATTTTATTTTACCTTCAGGCTGAAATCGAATGCCTTTATGGAATGAGTAATTTCACCAATTGAAATAAAGTTGACACCTGTGGTCGCAACCTTTCTAATTCTGCCGAGAGTCATATTACCTGATGCTTCAGTTTCACATTTACCGTTTATTAACCTCACTGCTTCCATTGTTTCGATGTCGCTCATATTGTCGAGCATAATCCGGTCAACACCACATGCAAGCGCTTCCCTGACTTCGCCGATATTCCTGGTCTCCACTTCAATTTTATATCTTTCACCCCACTGGTCCCTTATAATGCCTACGGCTGCTTTTATTCCGCCTGCAGCATCGATATGATTATCCTTGATCATTACCATATCATAAAGGCCCATTCTATGATTGCTGCCGCCTCCGCACCGCACTGCATATTTTTGCAGCTGCCTGAAGCCAGGTATGGTTTTTCTGGTATCGAGCACAGTGACAAGTCCGCGAGACTCCTCTACAAAAGCTGATGTCCGGGTTGCAACAGCAGAAAGCATTGACAGAAAGTTCAGTGCTGTACGTTCTGACTTTAAAATTGAGACAACCTTGCCTGAAATTTCTGCAATAAGGTCTCCCTTGCCAATAGAAGCTCCATCTTCAAAATAAGATACAACATGTGTTTGATTATCAACCATATGGAACACTCTTGTGAATATCTCAATACCGCAAAGCACGCCGTTATCTTTTGATATTAACTTGTAGGTGAAATGATGGTGAGTGAAGATAGGTTCTGAAGTTATGTCTCCATTTTTCTGCAGATCTTCCTCAAGTGCAAGATCAATCAGCTTATCCAGTAATTGGAAATTATCCATGCATTTAGTGACTTGGTTAGATTAACCGAATTTAACTGCTAATGTAAAAAAAATATGCGGTTAAAACCTGGTTTTAACCGCATATGATGATTATGGACTCAGAAAATTCTGATAATGGATTAAAAAAATTTGTGACGGTTATCCTTTATATTGGCTAACTCCTGCAATGCTTCAAATGCCTCAAAGTTGACCCTGGCCCTCTTGCTGTTTGCAAGCCTGGTCTTTTCCTGATCAATATCAATTTCTTCAGGAATCGTTACGGAGTTTATTTTCAAAACATATACCCCGTTTTCACCTATTACCGGCTGCGATAGTGAATTCTCTTCCAGGCTTACGGCAGTCGCAATTACCCGTGGTTCAATACCCGCTCCGGGAATTGAAAAAGATGTGAATAGAATATTTTCGGCCTGTTCGATAGTAGTATCAAGAGTGCCGGAAACTTCTTCCAGATCATTCCCCTCATCTAACATACTCTGCAACTGCGAAGCAATTATTTCACCTTTCTTTTGTCTGAGCAAAGTTTCTGATATCTGATCCTGTACATCTTCCAGGGGTTGATTTCCTTCACTTCGTGCTTCTGACAAAGCTGCAATAACAAATTTGTCGCCAATTTCAAAAATAGGGGAAATGGCTCCTTCGCGGGCATCATATGCCCATCTTATTACTTCCCTGGCAGATTCAAGTCCGGGAATCTGTTTGTCATTTATCTGCAGATTGTTTGCCATTCTTATCGGCAGCCCTTCCTCAGCAGCAGCGGCACTGAATTTTTCGTAAGTATCGTTCATTCCCGCAAACTGGCTGGCCCGGGTGTACACACGCTGATAGGTAGCTGAACTGGGAGCCACCTCCCTTGCAAGTGTGGCAACCTGTACCTTTTTAGTTTCCCTTGAACGATCGGTTACCTGTACAATGTGTATCCCAAACTGCGATTCAACTGTGAAAAATGAACCTCTTTCAGCTGCGAAACTTGCATCAGAAAATTCGGGAACCATCATACCTTCTGTAAACCAGCCCAGGTTGCCGCCTTCAAAGCGTGAGCCCATGTCATCAGAGAACTCCATGGCGAGTTGTTCAAAACTTCCTCCTCTCCGGAGAACACCAAGAAGACTGTCTGAGGTATTTAAAGCATTCTGATACGCCAGTTCACTGTCTGGTTGTAAGAGTATGTGTCTTGCCCTTATTGAATCAGGTACAAAGTTGATTTCCACCAGCCGGGAAAGTTTATAACTGTTATTCTCAAAATAAGGTCCGTATATGTCACCTGGCTGAGCAGAGAACATAAATTCGGCTATAGAATCGGATAATTCATCCTGGCTAAAATTCTGTCCGGTAAACGGAACATCTGAATTCAGATTGATGAACTGCCTTATTTCCTCTACCTCACTGAATTCGTTCTGCATATTTTCAATCCAGGTTCTGGCCAGCTGATCATCTGCTTCAGAGGGATTTATATCAAATGCAATATATTCTATGTCCCTTGAAGCCTCCTGCCTGAATTCATTACGGTTCTGGCGGTAATAGCGCCTGATCTCCGAACGGCTTACATCTACAAGACTGTCATGAATAGTATTGAATCGCTGAACTATGAATTCAAAGTCAACCCTTCTGTTGTTTTCTTCCCATGCCTGTCTGGCCTGGACAGGGTTAACATACAGTCCCTGCCTGATAAGGTTATTATATTTAGCCTGCTTCCTTTCCTGTGCTATCTCCCTTTCGACGTACAGCCAGTATGCTCTCTGTTGTCCTGACGGATCCTGATTCATAGACCTTAGGAACTGAAGAACAGCCGACCTGTTAAAAGAGCCGGTTGAAGGATCAGAAAAAAGTTGTCGTACATATGGGTGGATGTTGGCCCCCTGAACCATATCGAACATCTCTTCAGAGCTGACCTCTATTCCAAGTCTGTCATACTCCTGTTCAAGGATACTTTCGCGAAGAAGCAATTGCCAGGCCTGTTCCTGCATCCCTTCATGAGTCTCGGCATCAACTGATGTTTCACCAGTGTTAAGCTTATATATTTCTGTTAACTGATCAACTTTGGCCTGAAAGTTTTCATATGAGATAGATTTTCCTGCAATTTCAGCTATCTCGAATTGGGTGTTCGTAAAAAGTGATGGTCCCGATCCAAGGATGTCTCCAAGGATAAATGCGAACAAAGCCAGTCCGATAACTACTGCCACCAGTACTCCTGCACGATTTCTTATTTTTTCTAATGTAGCCATTTGAAAATTTCAAATTAAAAGGTTCCGATTTTTAGAGCTACGAAGATAATAATTTAAAATGTACATGAAATTTTTTTATTCGAAATTACACACAGATGGATGAAAAAAATTCAAGGAAAAGTGAACCGGTTTCTCCTGTAAGTCAAAATTTTGTATTTTTTGAACAAAATTCTGGCTTCCTGCTTTCAGGAGTAATGTTTTATGAGACGGGGGTGTAATTATTTTACATCCTCTCAGGGAATAAAAAAAGGGCTGCACCTTCCGGACAGCCCTATTAACTTGCAATGCTTTTTTTAATTGGGCCTCACCCTTGTAGTCTCGTTTATCCAGCATTCAACCCTGTATGACTGTCCGGCTGTTAATTCCTGGAAGAAAATGGTTTCGTTATCAGGGAAATACTTTGAATAGGTCTCAATGAGGCGATTGGCTTCAGCTGTAAGGTCAGGATCTACCCTTTTTGCTTCATTAAACCTGTCAACTGCAACCCAGAATACTGTTCTGTCTTTGAACGGATCATTAAAACAACTCTGTTCAGATGCATAAAGGCTTCCGATATGGATATGTGCTCTTCCCAGTGAAGGATTATGCTTTAGAGCCTCCTGGGCATATTGGCGGGAAAGTTGCTTGTTTTTATCTACCTGGTTGGCAAGGAATGCCAGTTCAAGGTAATAGCTGGCTTTCTCTGTATCGTCATCCTGGAGTTCAATCGCCTGTTTAAGGTAGTTAACTACCTGATCATTTTCATCTCTTTTCTGGTACATTGACACAAGATTCAAGGCTGAGCGCGGGGAGGGGTCAAGCTGGTGAATTTTCTCAGTAACAGTAAGGTATAGGTCTGAATCAGTACATTTTGCATTTGATAGCAGATCATTGACCTTGTTCAGCAATTCCACATCTTCAGGTGAATTATTTACCTGTTCCCCAAATAATCTTATCAGCGCATCGCAGTCTGCTGCACCACTGTCGGCAAACAATCCCTCTACCATCCCTCTTATTTTCTGAAGGTCATCACTCGGAGATTTCTTGTATACATTATCAAGAGTTTCCATAAGACTTGAATAGGTTTCGATAACCTGCTCATTGTCCAGCAATCCAGCATTGAATTTAGCCACGGTGACTTGCATAAACATAAAAACCACTGCGTGTGAAGGAGTAGCTCCGGAAAGTTTAATTGCCTCCTCCAATGCTTCATATCCCGGGCCGGCTTCATCTATATTGCTGTTGTGCTCAAAATAGAACAGCCCTTTTCTCCCAAGGACATTTGCTGGATCGCCGAAATTTTCAATTCGCTGATCGAACATCATCATTGCTGTATCCAGATAGGCTTGTCTTTCCTGGTCAGAATTTGCATTATTGATGTGATGGCTCATCAGGTTCTGGCCCCAGATATAAGTATTAAGGCTGGCGCGGGGAAATTCCTTGAACACAACCCTCCAGTAAGGCATTGCTTCTTCGAAGTTGCCCTGTCTGTAACGGTCAGAAAATAAGGATAAATTTCTAAGGGCCCTGATACTATCTTCAGGTGTATTCCCAAACCTTCCATTTTGACCTAATACTTCTGTCTGGGCTAATATAACCAGGAACAGGGCCAGGACTCCTTTTAAAATTAAACTTTTCATCCGAATAATTTATAGTTAGTAAATTAATAATCAAATACCAGGAAATTTGTTTTTAACCTTTCTTTAATAAACATGTTTCTAAATTCACACCCACATGCTTCAATCATCTCAACTTTTTATCATTAAATAATGCAAGGCCTGGATTTAATAATTTTCCGGGAAATTCCCGACAAATATAAAAACTATCTTCAAAAAACATAGGATTCATCTTATTTATAATTTGTTTGACCCGAAAAAATTCTTTCTAAACAATTTGTTGCAAAACCTGTGCCAATTAAATGACGGCATTTATACCCTCAAGAGTGACCAGCTTTCTAAAATGCATAAATTCAGTATTATATGTACGCAGGAAAACATTTGTCAGCTGGCAATCCCGGGATGGTAATTAAAGTGTTTTCTGATTATTCAGGAATTATTTGGCCCTGATACGTGTTGATTCATTTATCCAGCATTCTACCCTGTAAGTCTCACCGGCTGACAAACCATTGAAGAAAATAGTCTCATTATCAGGGAAATATCCCGAATAAAGATTTATAAAACGGTCCGCTTCGTTTGCAAGTGAGGGATCAACCTTCTTTGCTTCATTAAACCTGTCTACAGCAACCCAGAATACAGTCCTGTCCTTGAAGGGGTCATTAAAGCAGTTCTTTTCAGCCGCATACAGGCTTCCAATGTGAAGATGGGCCCTTCCCAGATTTGGGTTATCTTCAAGTGCCTCCAATGCATAACGGCGGGAAAGCTGCTTATCCTTTTTATCCTGATCGGCAAGAAATGCCAGCTCAAGGAGATAGCTGGAACGTTCAACCGGATCTTCCTGCAAATCAACTGCCTGTTCCAGATAATGAGTAACCTGACTATTGTTTTCACGTTTCTTATACATAGCCGAGAGACTCAATGCAGAGCGCGGGGAAGGATCAATTTCGTGAATTTTTTCAGCAACTGTGAGGTAAAGGTTGGATTCAGTACATCTGGTACTTGTCAGCAGATCGTTTACTTTCATAAGCAGTTCAATACCATCAGGAGAGTTTTCAACCTGATCAGTAAAAAGATTTTCAAGGGCATCACAGTCGGCCGCACCGCTGTCTGCAAAAAGGCTCTCTACAGTTCCACGGATATTATGAAGTGCATCGTTGGTTGATTTGTCAATGGTTTCAATCAGGCTTGAATAGGTTTCAATAACTTGCTCATTATCAATCAAACCTGCATTGAATTTTGCAACTGTTACATGCATGAAGGTAGCGACAACTGCGTCTGAAGGGTTGTCTCCTGATAATTCAATTGCTTTTTTCAGGGCATTATATCCAGGTTCTGCCTCCTCGGTATTGTTGTTATAACGGAACCAGAATATTCCTTTTCTGCCAAGCACATTCTCTTCATCGCCAAAAAATTCAATTCGTCTGTCAAACATCACCATTGCAGTATCAAGGTAGTTTTTCTTTTCTTCTTCAGATTTCGCATTCAGGATCATGCGATCCATAATTCGTTCACCGTTGCGGAAAGTGTTAACTGTTGCCTGTGGACAAATATCACAAACCACCCTCCAGAGCGGATAGGCTTCCTCATAATTACCCTGTTTAAACTTGTCGCCATACATCACGAGGTTCAGCACGCATCTGGCACTATCTTCCGGAGTATTCCCGAATCTTCCTTTTTGCCCGGAAACATTAATATGGATAAGAAAAACTATTAAGGAGATCAATATTCCCTTTAGCAGGTTACTTTTCATTATTCCGGTATTTGCGTTAAGCTTTAAAATAAAGGATATTTAATGAATCCGGGTTTTCCGGACGTCAGTAATTACATTATTTTGGTTACCTGTTATTTCAATAATTACACATAGAAATATTAGCATCCTGATATGTGTTATAAAAATACAACTATTGAAATAGTTTAGCAAACTATAAACAAAATTAAATATGAAAAGTTGAAAAAGTATGAAAAGCTGAAAAAGCAGATTATTTAATTCCCGGCAACTTTCAGATTAACTATTTCAACCCTGGTTTTGCTCATTTTTATAATTTCAAATTCGAAAGGGGGAATTATTACTTTCTGATTTACTTTTGGAATGCTTTCATGATGATATAGAATAAATCCTGCCAGTGTCTCATAATCATCTGTTTTAGGGAGGCCAAGCATATATTTGTCATTCAGGTAATCTATCTCAAGGCGTCCGGAGAACAAGAATTCATCGCCGGATATCTGCTTTTCTTCAAGGTCGACAGTATCATGCTCGTCTTCAATCTCCCCGAATATTTCTTCCATAATATCCTCAATTGTTACCATTCCTGCTGTACCTCCAAACTCATCGACTACCACAGCCACACTTTTCTTTTCTTTTATAAACAAACTTAACAATTTGTGTGCTACCATAGTTTCAGGAACAATTATTATCCTGTTAAGCATCGATCTGAGGCTTCTGGGGTTTTTAAAGAAGTCTTTAGAATTTATATAGCCTATTATATTGTCAATTGAGTTCTTGTAGATCAGTATTCTGGCGAAGCCTGTTTCTATAAATTTAAGTTTAATATCCTCCATTGAGGTATCAATGTCAAATGCAAATATTTCCGGCCTTGGAACCATGCACTCACGAAGTTTAATGGTCGAAAAATCAAGTGCATTCTGGAATAGTTTTATGTCATTCTTCAGGTTGTCTTCCTGGTAGTTTTCATTATGGCTATCTTTTACGAAATAATCAAGATCAATTTTTCCGAAAACATTTTTTTTATCATCCTTTGATACATCAGTATTAAAAATATATTTTAAAAGAAAGTTACCTATACCGATTATGCTTTTGCTTATGGGATATAATATAATGTAAAAGAGCATTACAGGCAGAGACAGGGCATTCAGGATTAAATTTGGCTTAAGCCTGAATATCGCTTTGGGAATAAATTCTGCTGTTATGAGTATTATTGCCGTAGCTATAATGGTCTGTATTATAAATACAGAAAATTCTGAGCCTATCAGTTTTTGTAGTTGCGGTTCAAGGATAATTGCCATTGTAATGCCATATACTACAAGTGCTATATTGTTGCCTACCAGCATGGTGGCAATATACTGGCCCGGGTTCCCTGTAAAAACCGAAGTTATTCTGGAGGTAAAGGTGCCTTGTTTTTTCTCAAGTTCAAGCCGGAGTTTATTTGCCGAAACAAAAGCAATTTCCATTCCGGAAAAAAAGGCGGAAAGTAGCAAACTGACCAGGATGACAATCAAAGGATTCATTGTGCCGGACTATGGTTTCTGCGATTTTCTGAGGTTACGTCTGTATAAAAACATCATAAAGGAAAGAATTGTAATCACAAAAAACATCATGCTATCGTTGAAACCTGTTTGATACCAGTTATAGATTCCTGCAAGGAAACTAAGTATGGCCAGGCTTATCCAGACCAGCTCGAGCAGATGTATTATCTTAGGGTTCATCCTGTAAGGTTATGGTTCCCTGAAGTTTTCGAATCTTCCAGCTTGAAAATGTTTCATCTGCATCAAACCCTTCTCCGGTAAATTCTTCATTTGGCCGGGTTATCCTGACAAATGAGTGTGAGAAGATTATTTTTTTTTGTTCATCCCAGAATAATTGATCTGTTTCCAGAATTTCTCCATCACGGTTAACTACAACCACGCTGTCTTTGGCTTCCCATAACTCTTTGTCCTGATAGTATATAGCATACCTGGATTTGAGAGATGACTCTACATCTTCATTGCGGTCGAAGAATTCTGCAAAAACACCCTGCGGGAATTCTGTATAGTTGTCATTAACAGTAGAATAGTAGTTGATTTCAGGTGTAGTTATCCGTAATTGCAGCCGGGCAGAGTCAGTATAATTTGTTACAACATTTATCATCGACTGGCTCGGCTTTAAAGAATCGCCGGAAAATGAGTTAACAACTTCAATATCATTTTCGCATGAAGTAATCAACATGACCGTCACAGCAAGCAGTACCAGGTGTCTGCCATATGATCTCAGTACTTCTTTAACCGGATATAAAATTTCTAAATAGGTTCCCATCTTGATCAAATACTTACTCCGGGGAGAAACAACAGATATTTCATGATTACCAGATTATCCTGGAAACAGCAATTTTCATTCCAATCTGAATTATTCATACCTTCTTTTATAAAACCATACATCATATAAGGAAACGCTGAAGTTGAACATGACATAATTTTCCTCAATCAGGTTGAAGTCAGTAGTACCTCTGCGGCCCAGATTAACTGAAAAATTAAAGGATGTGCCGGTATTCCTGTATGGTAAACCAAGTCCGAAGGTTATCCCATAATCAATTAACTGATGGCCCCTTAACTGCAGGTATGTGTTTGTGTGATGAAAACCAGCCCGGTACTGTATCCTGCTGAGATAGTTCCTGAAGTTGGTGTGATCAGGTGTATATTGTGCTCCTGCACTAATAGAAGTGCTGTTTACCAGTGATTCGTCCGACTGGTTTAAAAAACTGGTTTCTGCCCACTGCTGGACTGAATAGTCTGCTCCGATCAGGAATTTGTTATCTTTCCGGAAAGTAAAACCTACTCCAAATGTTGACGGAAGCTCTATCTGTGTTTCAGCTCCAACCATATGTTGAATAGTATCTCTCAGTTCAGTTACAATAAGTCTGTCATGATTTGATCTAAGCGGGGTCTTATTCTCAAAAACAGCACCAACAGTCAGACTGTAATCATTCACGATCCTGCCGGAGTACTGCATTCCATATCTGAAATGAAAATCACCTACCATTGCCCTTGAAGTACTGGTCGAACCAAAAAGGTTCTCTTCAAGTGGAAATTCCAGGCGGCTTTTCTGGGTGAGTGATCCGAAAAGGTAAGATATGTTTATTCCTGCAGAAAAATTGGATGTGAGATTAACCGCATTCCCAAAATAGAACTGGTTTAGCCCACCTGTACCTTCATAATGATGTTCAGCTCCGTGACTGAGATCTACATCAACTATCTTATAGCCCATCTGGCTGTAGGGAACAAGTCCGATATTTGTTTTCCACCAGCGGGCTATGGGAAATCCAATTGCAAGGTGACTCAGGGTTATATTTTGCACATTGTGACTACCTTCAGTACTTGATAATTGCATTGTATTGCCCGAAATGCCTGTGGAAAAAATAAATGACATAGTATCCTGCGCTGACGCAGCTGCAGGATTAAGATAATTCAAATGGTTATTGTCCCGCAGACCTATGCCTGTTCCTCCAAGTGCCTGGTTTCTTCCAAACCCTTTTTTTGCTATATCTCCTATTCCGAAACGCGAATATGGAGAATATGTATTAGTCTGGGCCTGAAGCCCTGTTGTTAAAAATATAGCTGAAAGAATCAGCAGTATCGATTTACTTTTTATTGACATTGTATGTTAAAATTCTGTTTAATCCCGTAAAAACCAGATTCGGGTCCACAAAGATGGTGTATTTTAGTTTTTTATCAAAGTATTTGGCATCACCTCCGGTAAAAATAATTTCCAGATCGCTGTATTTTTCTTTTAATCTGCTAATGTATGTTTCCATTTCGAATATAATACCGTTTTGAACACCTGAGGCAATTGCATCTGTTGTATTATCTGCCAGTAAGCCGGCATTCTCAACAGGAGATACCAGTGGCAACCTGCCTGTAAATTCATGTAATGCCCTGAATCTCAGAGTCATGCCTGGCGAAATGTTTCCGCCGACGAACCGGTTAAACTCATCAACCAAATCAAAGGTTATAGCTGTGCCGGCATCAACAACCAAAACGTTCCTGTCAGGGAAAATATTGTTGGCACCGGTAATAGCTGCCAGACGGTCTTTCCCCAATGTATTGGCAGACTTGTATAGATTGGTGAGCGGAATGGCTGTATCTTCATCGAATACAAGAACTCTTGCTATCCTTTTTTGCAGCAGTGTTATAAGATCCTGATCATGAGTTCTTACAGAACACAGGATAATATTGTTTATTTCAGGGAACTCAGATATAAGTGAGTCAATTTCCCTTGCACCTATTTCAGGCGATTGCCGGAGGTTTACAATTTTTGAACCTGAAAAAACTGCCGTTTTTGCAAGTGAATTACCTATATCAATACAAAGGTTCATGTGAAGCGGTTCATTCATAAATAGCAGGATCTGGTGTATCAGCTTTTCAAAATTATTGAAAATATCCCTGTAATTTTTGTAATTTTGAACCGCGTTTTAAATTTAATACAAAATACACATTAAAGATTATGATTATGAAGAAACTATTTTTAAGTTTTACTATAGTGTTACTTTTTGCTGCTGGAAATGTTTCAACTTACGGACAGCTTTACAATACAGGTGTGGGAGCAAGGCTGGGTTTTTTTAACGGTTTGACAGTAAAGCATTTTCTCCAGGAAGGAAATGCCATTGAAGGTATCCTTTCAACCAGGTGGGACGGATTTATTATCACTGGCCTGTATGAATTTCAGAGGCCTTTTTCAGATGTGAACAACCTTGAGTGGTATTATGGCGGTGGTGCACATATCGGATTCTGGCAGCATGGGAGGTATTATAATGATGCCGATGTCAACAGTGTTTTTGGCCTTGATCTGATCCTGGGAGCTGAATATACAATAGATGAGATACCCTTTTCACTGAGCCTCGACTGGAAACCCGCATTCAACCTGATAGGAAGTACCCAGTGGTGGGGTGATGGAGTGGCACTATCGATCAGATATACTTTCAGATAGGACTGGTCATCAAGCAGTATTTTATATATTAAAATAAAGGTGGTTTAGCCTCCGGTATCTCCGGTCGCAAAATCACCTTTTAGTTTAAAGGCAGAGGAAAAGCCATCCTTCACTGACAGAACTTCTCTTCAGCACCGGATCAATTAGAAAAATAGCATTTCATGTTAAGATTCCCTGAGAGGAAGTTCAGTATGAACCTGTCTTTTTTGAATCATTTTTACCTTATTGATCTTACCGGGACAAGACCGGCACATAAAAATTCTTACGGTTATATCCTGCAAAAATCCCAAGACCGCCATCTATGTTGCTGTAAATGAGAACACTTTCTGCAAAGGGGAAGTCATCACCATAATAATAATAGTTTTCATAACTGCGATGAAACAGGTAATAATTTTCATCGGTCTGCATTAAATAGACAAATATTGAGTCAGTATTCCGGGAATTCTGCAATTCCTCAGGGTAATCATAATAATTTGGCGGGTAACTATAATCGATTCCCCAGTGTGTAGCTTTAAATGACCAGGTTTTGCCGGATTCATCAAATATATATTGGTTTCCCTTCTCCAGCCATAGTTCCTGTATATATTCAGAACTTTCTGTTAAGTCATCATAAACGTATGACCTGTAAGAGGATACATATGCTCCGGATGAATAATAACTCCCTGCCGGATTTTTACTGGTTGTGATCTTCCAGTTTACTGATATGTATTTATTCCCCCACACATCTGCCTCATCATAGAGTGCCTCAGCCTCTACCTTCTTGTATTCCATTTCAGGTACATAACACTCAGCGGTGACTCTTTCACCGTTTTCCAGTTCAACCGATAGTTGATAAATGTTTCCCGGCTCTATTTTAAATTCATCGGGGCTGATAACAAAACAACTGTAATCTTCATTATATTCCAAAAAACTCTTTTCCCCTCCCTTTACAGCCAGGGAAACAATTGCCTGTCCTTGAAAAGGCTCATCTTTTACCGGGTTATAATAAGGAACCGATCTTGATACATGAACCCTGATCACAGTATCGTGGGGAGATAAATATGAAAAGACGACCAATCTGGAGTCACCACCGGGAATATTAACGTTGGTAGCCTCGCTTAAAAAGAAGTCCTCACACGATACCGCAACCAGTAAAGCAAATACCATTATTGAGAGCAATCTGATACTTCTAAACAGATATTTAGCTGTTTTGTAAAACCTTTTAGGTTTTTTCCTGCCGGTTTTAGCTGATATTTTTCTCATTATATCCATTATCAGAATTTATAATTTACACTTATGGATGGTACGATCGGGAACAAACTGAACTGCATGAGTTTTCTTTCTGACTCAGTTATATTCTCCTGATAACTGTGATAAGATTCACGCCAGTAATAGAAGAAGGGGTTTTTCCTGTTATAGGCATTATACGCACCGATCTCGATAGTCCGTTTTACCGGGTAAGAAAACCTGTTTATGTTTTTATTGAACTGGATGCCAACATCCAGCCGCTGATAAGAAGCCGCCCTGAAACTGTTCTTTTTATCATATACATTAGCACTTGTAAACCAAAAATTATTACCGGTAATATCCTGATCGTGAACCTGATGAGGAATCACAGGAAACCTTCCGGTGGCAAGGTCAAATGTATTCCCTGTAGCGTATACCCATGTAGCGCTTAGGGTTATTCGTGGACTGACCTCATAGATCCCTACGACCGAAACATCATGTCTCCGGTCGTATCTGGCGGGGAATACTTCTCCGAAATTCAGTTCATTGAACCGGTGCTCTATCCATGAAAGTGTATAGCCTATCCATCCACTGAGCCGGCCCTGTTTTCTTTGCAGCAGGAACTCAATTCCATATGCCCAGGCTTCACCGGAGGTTATATTATCCTGCCATGAGAACTCATTTGCTCCGGATGGATCATCGATTAAAAGAAAGGATGCCCCTTCCTTGTAACCAATGATATTGGAGGATTTTTTGTAGTAACCTTCGACTGACAGTTCTAATGATGGCCTGAGCCAGTCATATGCAAACCCCGATGCTAACTGGTAACTGGACTGGGGGGAAATACGGTCTGTCGATGGTACCCAAAGATCAGTCGGCAAACCTATGCCAGTGGTGCTGAGTAGATGTACATATTGATTCATGGCGGCATATGAAAACTTCCACGAAAGTTCGGGCATCAAAATTAAATTGGATGCGAACCTGGGTTCCAGTCCGTGATAGGATTTACCCCTGATGAAAAACTGGCTGAACCTGATGCCCGGATTGACCCTGAGCCTGCTACCTATGCTTATTTCATCTTCTGCATAAATACCCGATTCAACCGATCTGTGCTTCTCTGCTGAATGTTCAAAGGTATCTGTATCATCATCCCGCAAAACAATAGCACTCGGAGTAAATTCATGGTGAAGAACCTGTATTCCTGCCCTGATATGATGGTTAGGAATTGGATTCCAGCTAAGATCATATTTGAAACCAAGATCACGGATGCCTGAATTGTATTTAAGTTCATATTTTTCTAAACTTCCATCCAGATTATCCTTGTACTCATCATCTGAATATATCTGGAGCGTATAATCAGAAAATATGAATGAAGCATTGGCAAATAGTTTCTCATTGAAAATATGATTCCACCTGACAGTAGCTGTTGAGTTCTGCCAGAAAAGTCCGCCTTCGGTTTCGTCGGTAAACCGGTCATCTGAATACTTATCCCTGAAAAAGAATTTATCCCTTCCGAAATAACCACTTGCAAATATCCTGTTATTGGGATCTATATCATAATTGAATTTAGTATTCAGGTCATAGAAAAAATATCCTCCCCTTGAATCTTCAGGCATGAGTGGCCTGGCAAGAAGATCAAGATATGTTCTTCTTCCTGAAACCAGGAATGATGCCTTGTCCCTTACAACAGGCCCTTCAAGGGTTAGTCTGCTGCTGAGTAGTCCGATACCGGCTTCGCCCTCAATCTTTTGTTTATTCCCGTCCTTCATCTGTATATCAAGCACAGAGGAAAGCCTGCCACCAAAACGAGCGGGGAATCCACCTTTGTACAACTGCATGTTTTTAACGGCATCACCATTAAATACCGAAAAGAATCCGAAGAGGTGGCTGGCATTATAAACCGGTGCATCATCAAGAATAATGAGGTTCTGGTCAGGGCCGCCTCCCCTTACGTAAAATCCGCTGGTTCCTTCGGTTCCGGATTGTACTCCCGGCATCAGCTGCAAAACCTTGAACATATCTTTTTCGCCCAGCAATGATGGTATGGTCCGGGCCTGAAGAATGGGTACTTCAACGTGTGACATCCGTGTGTTCTGACTTATCCGGCGGCTCATTTCATTTGTAATAACCACCTCTTCCAGTTCAACACCAGGCTCCAGTTCAATATCCAACCGGATATTATCGTTCAGGTAAAAGCTTCTATTCTGTAGCTGGTAACCTACATATGAGAAAATAACCTCAACAGTATCGGAAGGCAGGGTTATTGCATAGTAGCCATAAGAATTGGTTGTAACCCCAACACCAAGGCTGGTTTCATATACATTGACACCAATCAGGGTTTCGCGGCTTCCCTTTTCATAAACATAACCGCTGATTGTAAAACGGCTTGCAGTTTGCGATGTGCCGGTATGTGGGATATGAAAAAAAATTACCAGAAATGTAATGATAGAAAAACTGCAGGGTGATCTCATTAGTACTGTTAATGCGTTATAGAATAGCGTGAACAAATTTGACAGGAAGCTAAACGCTAAAATATGTTAAATAGTGCAGCGCATTGTTAATTATTTATCAAAAAACTGTCAACAAAAAATATGGTGTTTCACATGAAATGCAATAGTTACCTGCACCAACTTACAAATCAACCGTTTTGCTGTTTGGCCCGGGGTTCTCTCTTAAGGTAACGGCAAGAATTTTTTTACTATTAACTTCCTGCACCGTCCGACCGGGGATCTGTTCAGGGGGGTAGTTCAACTGACCGGAACCGGGGATGTAATATTTATGTTGAAGTATCAGAAAAAACTGTAATCATAGCGGTAAAAGACATGGAACTGATAGCTTGCATAATAACATGCTACACTTGTCATATTACCGTTACTGTCCCATGAAAGTTTTTTTGTAGAATAGTCGGCTGCACTTTCATTATACCATTCTTCCTTTATGAGCTGACCATTTTCATTGTAGGCATAACGATTTATTATAACCTCATTTCCGGAATTATCTGTTCTGATTACTTTCAGCAACAGTTTGCCATCATATATATATGTGTTGCGATATTGCAATTCCGCTCCCTGGTATCTCCGTTCTTCATTTTTTAATCCGATAGAGTTGTAGTCATATTCAACTTTCCTTATGAGATTGCCCTTGCCGTCATAATAAATCTCCTCAAGAAGGTTGCCCACGTTATTATGTAAAAGTGTAATCTTCTGAGAAACAGAATTGTCAGGTAGGAAAACAGAAATATATGTTCCATTGCCACTGTATTTAAAAGTTCTTTTCTCTTTTAGCCTGCCCTGGGTATTATATCGTATTTCGCCAAGTCTGCCGTCATCCATCCGGATATAATCATTCCTGTAATTTCCGAGCCCGTCGAAACCCGATTCGGTCAGAGTATTCCCATTTTGATCGTAGCTGGCAATCTGACTAAAAGTGAGCTTGTTGTTACGGCTGTCAAAAATCCGGTATTCTGTCCGGTTACCCATATGGTCGAAGCGGCTGGTAATTTTCCGCGACTCCTGTCCCTTAGAATTATATGTTACTTCTTCCTGAAGATGGCCATTCTGATCATACCGTGTATTAAGGCTGATCGTGCCGGTCTCCACTGGTTTATCACCCCTGAAAGCATGATTCCATTCGGTGATTCCGCTAATACGATTTTCCCTGATCAGGTTTTCATCCAGCACGGAAATATTGCTTTGAGGATACAGGAATCCGCCGCTACATACAATTACCAGGCAGACAATAAGCAACTTCCTCATAATCGAACACGTTATTTAATTGATATACCCTGTTTAACTGACAAATTGATCAAATTGTTTCAATTGTGCAATTAATTTTTCAAGAACTGACAGGGCGTTGTCAATAGAGCTAATGTTTTGCAGACTAAGTGTGAGTTTATCTCTGTGCTCTTTCATTTTCATCTTTTTGTGGTTTTGAATAACACCGAGAATCCCGGTAAAAACCGGCGATTGATAATAGGGTGACATCTGATTTGAAATGAAATAAATAATCATTGTTTCATTTCTGATTACGATTTTTTCAAAACCCAGACCAATTGCCAGTCTCCGAAGCCTCACTACATTCAGCAATTCCCTGGTTTGCAAGGGTAGCGGCCCGAATCTGTCAGTCAGGTCTGCCTCAAACTTCTTCAGCGATTCTTCGTCTCGTGTATTGTCAAGTATTCTGTATAACCTGATCCTTTCGGAATTACCGGGAATATACTCTTCAGGGATAAGCAGTTCCAGATCAGTCTCAACCTGACAGTCACTTATAAAAGCATGGCTGGAAGATTTTTCGGTCTCCTTGTCTTCGAATACATCTTTGAATTCAGTTTCTCTTAATTCCTGAACGGCTTCATCGAGTATTTTGTGATAAGTTTCAAATCCAATATCTGCTATAAAACCACTTTGTTCTCTTCCAAGAAGGTTTCCTGCACCCCTTATGTCCAGATCCTGCATAGCTATGCTGAAGCCACTGCCAAGTTCAGAAAAATCTTCTATAGCCTTGAGTCTTTGTCGCGCTTCCCTTGTCAGGTTCTGCGGCGGAGGTGCAAGCAGATAACAGAAGGCTTTTTTATTGGAACGCCCGACCCTTCCCCTGAGCTGATGTAAATCACTTAATCCGAAATTATGAGCATTGTTGATTATAATTGTATTGGCATTTGGAATATCAAGTCCCGATTCAATTATAGTAGTCGATATCAGGACATCAAATTTTCCGGAAATAAAGCCCAGCATTATTTGTTCGAGTTTATCGCTGTTCATCTGGCCGTGAGCAGAAACTGTCCTGACACCGGGACACAATTTCTGTATTGTGCTTTCTACTTCGGCAATATTCTGTACCCTGTTATGAATGAAAAATACTTGTCCGCCTCGTTGTGTTTCATATTCAACAGCCTCCCTGATTATATCGGTATTGTACTCGCACAGGGATGTTATAATAGGATGTCTGTTTGGAGGCGGAGTATTTATTATGGCAAGATCTCTTGCTCCCATTAGTGAAAATTGAAGCGTTCTTGGGATTGGTGTTGCTGTAAGAGTCAGGGTATCTACATTGAGCTTGATCTTTTTTAGTTTTTCCTTAACGCTTACCCCGAATTTTTGTTCTTCATCAATTATAAACAGGCCCATATCCTTAAATCTAATATCTTTCCCTATTAACCGGTGTGTTCCTATAAGGATGTCAATTTTACCTTCAGCAAGATCAGAAAGAATCAGTTTTTGTTCGGCAGCTGAACGGAATCTGCTTATATGGTCGACCCTGCATGGAAAGTTACCCAGCCGGTCCTTGAATGTATTGAAGTGCTGAAGTGCGAGGATTGTTGTAGGGACAAGTACTGCAACTTGTTTATTGTCGGCAACTGCCTTAAATGCAGCTCTGATCGCGACCTCGGTTTTTCCGAAACCAACGTCTCCGCATACCAGCATATCCATAGGTACAGGCGACTCCATCTGCTCCTTAACCATGTTTGTTGCTTTAAGCTGATCAGGAGTATCTTCATAAATAAAGGAGGCCTCGAGCTCCCTTTGGAGGTACGAATCGGCCGAGAAACGGAATCCGGTTTCCATTTTCCTTTTAGCGTAAAGGGTTATTAGTTCCCTGGCTATATCCTTTACCTTGTTTTTGGTTTTTTGTTTGAGTTTTTGCCAGGCTCCGGAACCAAGCTTGTATATTTTCGGCGCCAGGCCATCTTTCCCTTTATATTTGGATATCCTGTGGAGTGAATGTATATTGACATAAAGAACATCACCGTCCTTGTATACCAGCCGGAGGGTTTCCTGTACCTTCCCGTTAACATCAATTTTTTCCAGTCCGCCGAACATCCCAATTCCATGGTCAATATGAACTACATAATCGCCCGGCTGAAGTTCATTAAGAATTTGTGCCGAAAGTACTGCCCTTTTTTTAAATCCTTCCTTCAGCCTGAATTTATGATATCGTTCGAAAATCTGGTGGTCGGTGTAACAGCAAATATGAAGATCATGATCAATAAACCCACGGTACATGCCTGCCAGGACAGGGGTAAAGGGTACTGATCCGTATATTTCACTGAATATTTCTCTTAATCTCTCAAATTGCTTCTCATTTTCAGAGAATATATAGTTGGTATACCCCTTTTCGGCATTTCCGGCAAGGTTTTCGGTAAGTAATTCAAAGTTTTTATGGAATACAGGTTGCGGACTGGTACTGAACTGAATTATTTCACTTTCTTTGAAAAATGCAGTTTGCCCTGATTCCAGAACAGTGTATCTGTTTAATTCTTCTCTCAGTTCACCTCCGTTACAAAAAATGCTGCTTTTTCTGTTGATTTGTTCATCAGGGAGATCAATCGATTCATACAGATTATTCAATGCCGATATGGTTAAGCCGGGGTCTGCCATCCACAGGAGTGTTTTTTTATCAAGAAGTGATAAAAGATTATACATATCACCCCACTTTGGAAGTAAGTCGCCGCCCTCACCGGTATTCCGGATGTCAGGCAATATCGTGACAGATTGAACCCTGGTTTCAGAGAGCTGGGTTTCAATATCAAATAATCTTATTGATTCCACCTCATTTCCAAAAAAATCTATCCGGAAGGGGCGGTCATTTGAGTAGGAAAAAACATCAACTATGCTTCCGCGGATAGCGAATTCGCCGGGTTCGTATACAAAATCTGTTTCTCTGAAACCATATTCTGTCAGTAATTCAACTATGAAGTCCCTTGACACTGATTCACCTTCAGTAAGCTGCAGTTTCATTTTCTGCAGTATTGTTCCGGGTATGATCTTTTCCAGCAGAGCTCCGGGATATGTAACTACTATTATTCTCTCAGCCTTGTTTGATAGTTTTTCAAGTAATTCAGTACGCTGAACCATTCCGGCAGGATCTGAGTCCTCTTTTTTATACGATCTCTTAAAGGAGGATGGGAAGAAGTATAATTTCTGCTCAGGACAAAAACTTTCGAGGTCATTATAAAAATAAGCGGCCTCCTCCTTATCGTCAAGAATAAACAGATGATCAGAATCGGAATTGCTGATTACTGAAGCAGCAAATAAAGATACAGATGATCCTGATAGTCCTTTTAAATGGCATCTGGCTGTTGCGGTATTGTTGATAATGCCGCTCAGACGTATTATATTTGGGTGCCTTTGGAACTTAATGAGAAAGTCTGTCACGTTAATTTAGTGTGTATTAAATTAAGATTTGCAAAATTAACTAATTTGATGATAAAACCGAGATTGACATAACAACGATTGGTTTGGTTAAATTTACATTCCGGGTAAGCTTTTAAAACAGAATAAACCAACGTAAATTAATTTATCTTAATATGATTGTTTATAAATTTGGTGGAGCCTCAGTAAGTTCGGCACAGGCTATTGAAAATCTTGCTGAGATTGTCTCACGATGCAAGGATGAACTGGTTATTATTATTTCGGCATTCGGCAAATCAACAAATTCACTGGAAGCAATTCTGGAATTGTGGCTGGAAAACAGCCACGACACATTTATCCAACTGGAAAACCTTAAGAAGTATCATACAGATATTATTAAAGATCTGTTTATTGATGATAATCATCAGATATATAATGAATTCAACCAGATTTTCGGGCTCCTGGAAACCAGACTCAGAAATCTGCCTTCCGGTGATTACGATTTTGAATATGATCAGATCGTAAGCTATGGTGAATTATTTTCCACGAAAATTGTAAGTAAGTATCTTAACTCCCGGAATATCGACAATCAATGGCTTGATGCCAGGAGCTGGCTTATAACTGACAGCAACTACCGCGAAGCAAATGTTGATCTAAATCAAAGTGCAGTTGATTTACGGGACCAAATTTCCCGTTTTCCCGGCAGAATTTTTATTACCCAGGGTTTTATTGGAGGAACAAAAGAGGGCAATACAACTACACTGGGAAGAGAGGGATCTGATTACTCTGCTGCAATTGCTACAAATCTGCTAAGTGCTGAAAAGCTCATTGTATGGAAGGATGTACCGGGGATACTTACCGCTGACCCCATTTTTTTCCCTGAGGCAGAAAAACTTGACGAAATATCTTACCAGGAGGCGATAGAACTCTCTTTTTTCGGTGCCAAGGTAATTCATCCAAAAACTATCAAGCCCCTGCAGAATAAAAATATTCCGCTTTATGTAAAATCATTCATTGATCCACAGGCACCTGGAACCCTGATACATAAAACCGATTCTGCTATCGGACTAAGACCGATACTTATAATAAAGAAACAACAGGTACTTGTTTCATTAACACCCAGAGACTATTCTTTCGTTGTAGAAGATTGTCTGAGCAGGATCTTTGCATTCTTTTTCAAAAACAAAATGAAAGTCAATCTGTTGCAGAATTCTGCCATTAGCTTTACCATCTGCACTGATAGCAGGAAAACTTTTGCTGACCGGCTGTTGGAGGAGATGGCCCATGATTTCAGGATACTATATAATGAGGGACTTGAATTAATTACTATACGGCACTACACTCAGGATGCAATCAACAGACACACTGCCGGCAAAGAGATCCTTGTTGAACAACGCAGCCGGAGTACTGTAATGTATGTAGTAAGGTGAAGATTATGGAGCTTCAGATGATTTCTCCATATCATCTGTTCAAAACTTTCCAAACGACTGTATTATCTTATCTGCTATAATTTCTGCCAGCCTTCTGTTTGATTCATGTGTCCATCCTGCTATATGGGGAGTAAGAATCACTCTTTGGTGTTCGAGCAGAAACAGATAGTCATCAGGCAGGTTTTTGCGGTGGAGCGCTTCAAAATTTGTTTTTTCATACTCCAGAACATCGAGTGCAGCACCTTTTACTTTGCCGGTTTTAAGAGAGGCAACCATATCGGCAGTGTTAATTACCGCACCTCTTGAAATATTGACTATGAAGATATCTTTTTTAAAACGGTTAAGGAAATCGTTGTTAACCATGTATTTAGTTTCCGCTGTCAGCGGTACGTTCAAACTCAGGATATCACATTCATCAAAAAGTTCATTCAGATCAGCCTCGTTAACATACTGGTCTGAATAATCGAATTTGTATTTGTCATATGCCAGTATCCTGCAGTTAAACCCGGAAAGGCACCTTGCAAAGGCTTTGCCTGTATTGCCATAGCCAATTATTCCAATAGTCTTTCCCATAATTTCCATCCCCCGGTTGACTTCACGGAACCATTGGCCTGACTTTACCTCATTGTTTGCTTTACAGATATTATTTACAAGAGAAAGCAGCATTCCCGCAGCGTGTTCGCCGGTTGCATCACTATGCCCCCCGGGAGAATTAAAACAGGCTATGTTTTTGAACTTTGCATATTCCACATCAATATTTTCAAGTCCCGAACCTACCCTCCCGATAAATTTTAGTTTTGTAGCCCTGGAAAGCAATTCCTTGTTCAAAGGAAACTTGCTCCTTATTATTATACCATCATACAGATGAATAGTCTTCTCGACCAGTCCGTGCGATATTTCAGGGCGGTAATTACAATCCAGTCCGGCAGCACTTAATTTTTCCGGCAGTACGGGATGAGTAGAGTCTATAAAAAGGACCTTTAACTTTTCCGGTTCTTGTTCCATTATATTATTTTCTGTCAAAAAAAGGGTTTTTTGATGTTGCCGAGACAGGAATACCATATGCAATCCTGATATCATCTTCAAAAAGTCCGAGGTCCATTGCAGCCTGGCCTATAGTATACATGATCCTGTTATCAACCCTGTGATCCATGCAAACAGCAGCCGCCGAACCCAAAGCTATACCAAGATCTCCTGTATTGAATACGCAAGGTACATTAGGGTTCTTGTTTTTTTCATCACAACCGGAAAAGCCGCACATTCCACATTTTTTAAGGCCAATTGATTTTATCCGGGTACCAATAAGAAAAATAAATGGTGATTCAAGGATGTTGCCGGCATCACGTTCAAAAAAAGCTATATCATTCTCACGTGATATTTTTGACATCCTCTCCGATAGTTTTAATACTGATTCTCCTTCAGCAACGAGGATCTCAAAGGTGTCAATCCCTCTTGCTTTAGGTGCTGTACGTGCGGCAATTACCATTTTTGAAATGGTCTCCCTTAAAGCTGCCAGGCTCAATTTTTTCTCGTCTGTAATACTCATAATGCTTTACTTGATATAATAATTTACACAGAACCGGCACAAAACAAAATACGAACATGCCTGTATATCATCCATATATCTGGTAAAAAAATGACAGGTGTTCATCAATAGCTTACAATGTTAATTTAAAAACCGGTTAATAATAATTCAGACAAATTTATCTGTTGAATGATAACTGCATGCTTCTGGGTTGTTCATCTATAACCCCATTTTCATATACTACATGACCATTTAATACAGTGTGTGTAATTGTGGTTGAAAATATCTGTCCCTCCATAGGAGACCAACCGCATTTATAGAGAATATTTTCTTTAGTTACTTTCCATGATTTGGCGGTATCCAGTAAAACAAGGTCTGCATAATAACCCTCCCTTATATAGCCTCGCTTTTCTATATTAAAGATGACCGAAGGGGCATGACACATTTTTTCAACTGCTTTTTCAATACTAATCAAGCCTTTCTTTACCATTTCCATCATTGCTGCAAGTGCATGCTGGACCATAGGTCCGCCGGATGGCGACTTGAAATAGGTATTTGATTTTTCGTCAATTGTATGTGGTGCATGATCAGTTGCTATAACATCTATACGGCCGTCACTTACGGCCCTGATAAGGGCATCCTTATCTCTTTTTGTTTTGACAGCAGGGTTCCATTTGATCATGGAACCATAACGTGCATAATCATTCTGGTCAAACCAGAGATGGTGAATGCAAACTTCAGCTGTGATCCTCTTGTTTTCGACAGGAGTATCGGAATTAAACAGGGCCAGTTCCTTTTCGGTGCTGATATGAAGCACATGAAGCCTTGTTCCGTATTCCCTTGCGAGTTCAACTGCGTGGGAGGATGATTTAAAACAGGCTTCTTCGCTTCTGATAGCCGGATGCATTATAACGGGAATGTTTTCTCCGAATTTTCTCCTGTGTGCCAGTATATTAGCCTGTATTACCGATTCATCTTCACAATGCACTGCAACCGGGATTTTTATTTTCGAAAATATAGATCGTAATACAGCCTCATCATCAACTAGCATATTGCCTGTTGATGAACCCATAAATATCTTTATGCCACAAGTTAATAATGGATCGGTGTCGAGTAGCTCATTAAGATTGTCATTGGTTGCTCCCATAAAGAATGAATAATTGGCCATGGAAGCAGTTCGTGCAATAGATAATTTTTCTTCGAGAAGCTGTCTGGTCGTAGTAGGGGGACTTGTGTTCGGCATTTCAAGATATGAAGTTATGCCTCCGGCAATTGCAGCCCTAGATTCAGATCGTATATCAGCTTTATGCGTTAAACCCGGCTCACGGAAATGAACCTGGTCATCTATTATTCCGGGTATCAGGAACTTGTTATCTGCTTCTATCACCCTTGGTCTCCTGTTTAGAATACTTGCCGGAACTTCAGTGTGAATTATCTTTTCGATGAACCCGTTTTCACAATAGACATGACCGGTTGTTATTTTTCCTTCGTTAACTATAGCAGCATTTTTTATCAGTAATGGTTCCATTATCTCGGACTTGAAATTTAATGTAATATTTTCAGGCTGTTATTCCAGATCTGTAATTTTTGAAATAACTTTTAAACTTCATAATAATAACTCCCCATAATGCTTCATTAAAAATACCTCCTGTCATTTTGGAATTACCCCGCTTACGTTCTGTGAAAATTATCGGAACTTCCACAATATTATAGCCAAGTTTCCAGGCTGCAAACTTCATTTCAATCTGAAAAGCATAACCCCTGAAAGTAATAGCCTCGAGATTAATCGCCTTTAACAGTCCAATCCTGTAACATTTAAAACCTGCAGTTGTATCCATTATTCTCATGCCGGTAATAATCCTGACATATGCAGATGCAAAATAAGACATTAAGATTCTCCCCAATGGCCAGTTGACTACATTAACCCCGGTTACATATCTTGAGCCAATGGCAAGGTCGGCACCCTTTTCCTCACATGCCTGCTGCAGCGAGGTTAAGTCTTTCGGGTCGTGCGAGAAATCGGCATCCATTTCAAACACAAAATCATATTCCTTCTCCATTGCCCAGTAAAAACCGGTGATGTAAGCGGTGCCAAGTCCCAGTTTGCCAGTCCGCATTATAAGGTGAAGTTCCTCAGGATAATTCTGAGCAAGTGATTCTACTGTTTTGCCTGTTCCATCAGGTGAACTATCATCAACTACCAATATGTGATAATTACGATTTAATGAAAATATAGCTTCAATTATTCGTTCAATATTATCTATTTCGTTATAGGTTGGAATGATAATCAGACTTTTACTCACTATTGATCATGTTTAATGTAGATAGACGAAGATATTACAATATATAATGAAATAATAATATCTGAAAGAGTTTTCGCTAATTCCTGGTTTCATTGGTTAAAAGTATCTCTCCCTCCATGGAATAGTTCCCAATCCAAATTATCGGGAGAAGTTTGATAATCCCTGACTTAGCCGGATATTAACGTTATAACGGCCGGGCCTCTGGATGTTGTCCATAATTATTATATATTATCATTTCATATTCATTTAAAATCGTCTCCATTAAAAAGCGATTTCTCTAAATGAATTTCAGGAATTATTACAGATTGTGAATAATCAATTTTCGATGACACTAATGATAGATTTTATTGATTTTTTAGATTAGATATTCTATCTTTGTATTACCTTTTGTTGATAATCTTTACTTATAAAATCAAGTCAAACGATCCCGGAAACATCCGGTATGTCTGAATCTTTTACTGTTTTTTAGCCGGCTTGCCGGTTATAGGTTTTAAAGATAGGTTACCAAATATTTGAATACTAAAATATTAGAATTTTATTTTAAATTAGTTTGGTATTTGAGTTTTTTATATGAAAAAGTAAATTACCTTTGCAGCCCCAAGAGACACAAGAGAGG
>CAYQXY010000042.1:0-46223 GCA_964421595.1 uncultured Bacteroidales bacterium
TCTTGTTCAATGCAGGAGTTTTCAGGAAATCCGGTCATAAATCAAGGTGAAGGTTGGAGTGGGCGGTGCATTATTCCCAAAATAATGCAGGTTTCCAAATAACCAAACTCAATAATACAATCCATCAACCTGGGCACAAGCTCATATTATCGGAGGATAGGTAATTGAGAAGAAATCAGTTGAAGATAATTTAGCATCTGCTGACTATCCCCTTAAGTAGTATTACTTTTAATAATATTATATATAAGTGGCAAAATATTTGCTTGTAACAACTTAATGTATTACTTTTTGATTAACATGTTCACCCCGCTTCCCATTAGAACAGCGCGCTCAGGGTGGACTATTTTTTATCCCTATGCCAAATAGAGTGCCATACGCCAAATCTCCTCTCACATATTCCGGACAGGTTGAGATATTAAAATCAAGAGATTTGCTTATTGAAGATGAATTTAAAGCAGAACATCTTTTAAAAAACATCAGTTATTACCGCCTAAGTGGATACTGGTACCCAATGTTGGCATATCCTAAATCTGAACATAGATTCAAACCTGGTATCAAGTATGTTTCTATAATCGTGGTCAGTAATTATAGATTTGGTCGCCTGTTGCACCGCAGCCAAAGCAATGAAAGGTATTTGTTTCAGGATAAATCTTGCAGTTTGGTTTGATACTGTAATGTTGCAAAATTGCAAGTATATTCTCACATTTGTCCCAAAGTATATAATTTAAGATTTAACAACAAGACTTTAGAAAGATTTTTATTAAATATTTATCTTAAATTTGTCGTATAAAAGAAATATAAAGGTTTTGTGTTTTAATAAATCTCGATTATGACTATTTCTGAACGCATAAGACTAATAAGGCAGCAAAAGAATATCTCCCAAAACGACCTTTCAAAATCTGCCGGAATAAATGTTAAAAGCCTTTCGAGGTACGAACTTGGAACAAGCGTTCCTCCGGCTAATGCTTTAAAGGCTATTGCTGATGCCTTGGGAGTTTCTGCTGACTCTCTATTGTGCGATGACACTACTCTGATAAAGGATAAAGAACTATTCAAAAAATTTGAGGCTATACAAGATATGGGTGGGGATACAAAGAAAATGATTATCAACTTTCTTGACCTCGCAATACGTGATTATAAAGCAAAACAGGCTTATATCGGATAAATCTTAAAACTATGAGGCAATTAACATTAAATATTAGCGACAGTAAATTCAGCACCTTTTTAGAGTTTATTAAAACTTTGGATTACGTGGAAGTGCCAGAAGTAGATGAAAAGGCATTGAACGAGCTGCAAGGAAGCCTTAACCAAGTTAAACTGATGCAGGAAGGTGAAATTGAAAAACAGTCGGCTGAAGATTTTATAAATGAACTATAGCATATATCCAACCCCCGACTTCAAAAAAATTTTCAAGAAGCTTGCTAAAAAGCACTCTTCTCTGAAAGCCGATTTGCAAAAACTTACAAAAGTTCTAAAAGAGCAACCGGATTCCGGTATTAATCTTGGTCACGGAATTTATAAAATCCGTATGGCCATTACATCTAAAGGCAAAGGGAGGTCTGGCGGAGCAAGGGTTATCACTTACCTTGTAACCGAAGACAAGGAGGTTTACCTTGTTTACATCTACGACAAAAACCAGCTTGAAAATATTACCAAAGAACAAATTATTGAACTGCTCAAAAAAGCTGGGCTTATAAAGTAAAAAAGCCCTGTTTTCCCGAGGCTTTCTGCTATTTCATACTATCAAGGATCTTATTTATACTTTCCTGTAACTTTTCTAATTCAACATTTTCTCCTTTAACATATTGTATCATTAGTGTCCGATAAATTTTATTATCAACATGGCTAAATCATTGTAAATCACGTAATTCAGGCTTAATTATTGCGTGTCGATTTCATTTGAAAAATTGTATTTTAGTTTCAATGAGTAGTGAACTTAACCAGTTCAGTTATACTTTACATACTGTGCCTGGTTTTCCAGTTCAATTGCGGTGACAATGCCGGCTCTTTTTTCATTTCCCCTGGATATGTTTTCACTGAATTCTTTACAACAGTATAGTTCTTATCTTCACAATATTGACGCAGCTGTCATAACTGGTTTTGGGTTTCCTGCTGCCAAGTAGAAATCCTGACAAGGATTAAAACACGTTACATCTTTTAATAATTTCTCAGAAAGACATCCACTTACACTGATATAAAATATAGTTAAATAGAAGCACGAAACTGCGGAAAAAACAAATGCTTTATCCGCAGTTTATAATCGACTATATTTTGAAATAGCATGCATTGACACTGTCATTAACTTCACACCGAGAACCTTATAATGCGCCTAAACTCACACCGAAAAAGAAATATATAAGATTGAAGCACAGTATTATCAATTTTTAGAATGCGCCTAGATTAACCTCCTTTATATAATATCATAGTTCGTTAAAGTTTTAAGCGGCCATAGTGCCGTATAATTTAAGTTCCTTTATTGATCTTTTCTCAAAAATCAAACATTTTATGTCTGTCATTTAATATTTCAGCTGCTTGAATTATTACAGCTGACGATCAAGTTTATGTTTTGGATATGGAGGAGTATCTCCGGAAAAGGTTCTTGCACTTGTTATCCAGGGCAAAGTGCTGCAGGTTAATGTTCCCCGGTTGTCCACCAGTTATATGTCGGAGTCACGCCCGGGATTACTTTTTCACCCATAATTGGTGTAACCAGTTCAATATCATTTTCTGCTGTCATATCAGCTAATATTTGAATTGATTCGTTCCAGGGATGTAATGCTAAATCAAAGGTAGCCCAATGAGTAGGAAACAGGAGCTTTGTATCTATATCCTTACTAAATTTTATTACCTCTTCAGGAAAAAGGTGGGTTAAAGGCCATCCTTTATTCCAACCGTCTATTTCAACAAAAGCCAGGTCAAAAGGGCCATATTTTTCTCCTATTTCTTTAAGATGCTTGCCGTAACCGGTATCGCCACTAATATAGATATTTTTATCTGTGCCTTTAATCACCCAGGAGGCCCAGAGGGTTTTATCCCGGTCGGAATTACTCCTTCCTGAGTAATGTATCGCAGGGCAGGCTGTTATTTTTACAGAACTGTAAACCTTATCCTGGTACCAGCCCAACTCTGTGATATTGTCTTTCGGAACGCCCCATCCCTCCAGTCTTGCTCCAACGCCAAGCGGTACAATGTATTCTATGTCTCTTTCGGCAAGAAATTTTATAGTTGCAGTTTCCAGATGATCGTAATGATCGTGTGTAATGACGACTATATCGATCTCAGGCAGTTCTTCTCTTTTAAGTGGAGATTCATCATACCTTCTGACAATGCCCTGAAAGGGACCCGCATTATCAAATACCGGGTCGAACAGGATACGTTTTCCATCAAGTTCAATTATAAATGAACAGTGACCAAACCAGTAGGCTGCAAATTCAGAAGGGGTTTGTGAAAAATCACTTTTGGAAAGAGTAATTTTTGGCAGAGGATGCTCCGGCGCGTAAGGTGAGGTTTTAAAAAACCTTGCAAAACCGGGATCACCTCCTGTGGTTTGGTCAGAATGATAAACCAGCTTCTCCGGACTTAGAAATTGGTCGCTTTCTGCAGAATAATAATCCAACCCGGAAAATCTGGCCTTACGATCTTCCAATGAATCAATATTTCCAATCTGGTTATTTACATAATATGCAATGCCCCCTATCGCCAACAGAACTATAGTTAAGATTACCAGGCCAATTTTATATTTTATTTTCATTCTAAAAATGTTTATTCTTCAATTGAATATTTATTTGTCAGTTATTTCGGAAAGTAAGCAAATAAAGCTTAACTCTTTCGAGGCAATAAAAGGTTGGAGCGGGATAAGCATTTATGGAACAAAAAAACGCAAGTAATGTTTGATCCCGAATATGCACCCTCTCTCACTGGTGCAACTATCTGATAAAATGAAATTGTTGTGTTTTTTACTAATATAAATAACGTAAATGCCTGTGAATTATGATTAACCTGAGTGTTGTCAGGGGTTGGTTTTTATAAGTGCCGTAAAACCCACAAGTCTTTAGCTTGTGGGATGTAAGGCAAATATTTGTTTTTCAATTAATTTTCGTAATTCATGTTGTCAGTATAAGACATTAAAACCTCGTAAGGGACTTGCGAGTACACGTGTAGAGCGAAAATAAGACTTCTAACTCTTCGGAGCAGTAAGCAAATCGCTGTGAAGCACGAAGCCAAAAAATCTTTAGTTTTTTGGTAGTTCACTAAAAGTTAATGCCAGTTACTGGCAGTTAATCATTGAAAAGTTGTTAAACCCCGAAAAGTCCTGGCAGCCAGAGGCTAATCATAGGAATATAGGTAACTAACATCAGGGCCACTATCATCGCTATGAAAAATGGTATCAGGGGCCGGATTACCTTGACTATGCTTATATCAGCAACGCTGCAGCCAATGAAGAGCAGCGAACCCACCGGTGGCGTACACAAACCCACACTCAGGTTAACCACCATAATAATACCAAAGTGAATGGGATCTATTCCCAGATCAACAACAATTGGCAAAAAGATTGGTGTGAAGATCAGAACTGCCGGGGTCATATCCATAAATACGCCGACAAACAAAAGGATCATGTTTATGATAAGCAGTATAATGATGGTATTTGTGCTGATCGAGAGCAGTCCGGCGCTTACATTCTGAGGGATATTTGCAAATGACATTACCCATGACATTCCCATTGAAGTGGCTACCAGCAGAAGAACGATACAGGTTACACTAACGGTCTTTAAAAGAATACCAAAAAGATGTTTTATCTTAACTTCGCCATAGATCATTGCCAATACCAGCGTATAAAGAACTGCAACTGCCGATGCTTCTGTTGCGGTAAATACTCCGGTAATAATACCTCCGATAACTATTATTAAAAGAAGAAGGCTGGGGATAGCATCAAGAAACTTGAACAGTCCGGTTTTAAGCCCGGTTTTTTCCCCGACAGGGTAATTTTTCCTGTAGGCGAAGGCAGCAGCTACCCCCATAAGCATCAATCCTGTAAGTATGCCGGGGATATATCCGGCCAGAAAGAGGGCTGCAATTGACACTCCTCCACTGGCAAGGCTGTAAACAATCAGAATATTACTTGGAGGAATTACCAGTCCGGTTGTTGCAGAGGTAATATTAACGGCTGCTGCATAAGACTTATCATAGCCTTCTTCAACCATTTTAGGTGTCATGAAACTGCCGATGGCCGAGGCTGAAGCTGCTGCTGACCCTGATATAGCCCCGAAAAGCATATTTGCCATTATATTTACAAAAGCCAGTCCCCCGGGCAAACGTCCGACAAGTACTTTGGCGAAATCTATAAGCCTGAGTGCGATACCCCCCTGGTTCATAAGCTGTCCGGCAAGAATAAAGAAGGGAATGGCCAGAAGTGCAAAACTGTCAAGCCCCGTTGCCATTCTCTGCGCAAAGGTTGTGAATGCCGGAACCGGCATTACATTGATCAGCAAGGTAAGTGTACCTGCAATACCTATACTGTAAGCAATTGGGACACCAAGTATAAGCAGAACGACGAAACTGATTACCAGAACCCATATTTCGAGATACTCCATTTTATTTATTTTGTCAGGTTAAAATTAATTAGTGCTTTTCTTTATTTGCGGATGTATCAGATCATCGATCGTATAATACATAATAAAAATGCCGCTTATTGGTAATACTGTATAAACATATCCGACAGGTATCTGCAGAGCTGAGGATATCTGTTTCAGGTGCAGGGTAATGTAAACCAGGTTTGAGCCTCCTGCAACAAGAACTACAAGTGCAAAAAGGGCAATCAGGATATTTATAAACTTGTCAATCCTGATCTTGCCTGCCGGTGAAAGCTTAGTGTGAAGCAGGTCAATTGCGAGATGCTGCTTTTTACCGGTTATAAAGGCCGACCCAAACAATCCGACCCATATCAGGAGAAAACCTGCAAGTTCGTCGGTAAATGAGCTTGGATGCCCCATCAGGTAGCGGCTGGCCACCTGCCATAGAACATTGATAACCAGTATAGCCATCAAAAGGACAACAAAAGTGCCCAGGATCCTGTCAATGTGATTTCTAAGAGTCATGTGTAATGTATTTTTACTTTTATTTTTAACCTTTATGGTTACTTCCGGATTTAATCCTGATTGAGACTCACCGGTGTTTCTTTCTCCTGAATTCTTTCTATGAAACTTTGGAGTTGTTCATCCTTTTTGAACTCTTCATACAACCCCTGAACCTTCTCGATAAAAGGTTCCTTGTCAGGATAAAGGATCTCTACCCCGGCAGCTTCTGCCTGCTTTAAGGAATACTCTTCAGATTCTGCCCACAGTATTCTCTGGTGAATAGCCGACTCATCTGCAGCTTCCTGCAACCAAATTTGCTCCTGTTCTGTCAGCGTATTCCATATTTTGGTGCTTATTAACAGAACATCGGGAATTGTAGAATGCTCGTTTATAGTATAGTACCGGCAAACCTCAAAGTGATGGGAAAGATAGAAACTCGGTGGATTATTCTCAGCTCCGTCAACTACACCGCCCTGAAGGGCAGTATATAATTCGCCCCATGAGATAGGGGTAGGAGAGCCACCCATTGCCCTTATCATATTTACCGCCGAGGGGCTTGGCATTACCCTGATCTTCAGACCCCTTAAATCATCCGGATGCATAATTGGCCGGTCCTTTGTGTAAAAGCTCCGGCTGCCGGAATCATAAAAGGCCAGTCCGCGCAACCAGAAATCCTGACCGTCAAGAAGGATCTCCCGTCCTATTTCACTGTCAAGAACCCTGTAGGTGTGCTCTTTGTTCTTGAAAATGTATGGAAGGTTAAGAACCCTGTAATTAGGAGCGAAGCTTTCCATAATCGCAGCCGAGACTTTTGTAATTGCAAGGCTTCCGATCTGCAGCATCTCAACATTTTCCCTTTCCGAGCCAAGCTGAGAGCTGGCATAGATGTCTATCCTCATATGTCCATCCGACTTCTCTTCAACCAGATCGGCCATGTACACCATACCCTGGTGGACTGAGTGGCTGGGCGCAAGTCCGTGCGCAAGTTTCAGCACAGTCACATGTTCGGCATCCCTGCATGAAACAAGGGAAAGGCAGACAATAAGAATTAAAATAACAGAATTAATCGCAGTTCTTATCATTGTTAGATTTTTAATCGTTTCTGATTTTCTTTAAAATAGCGACAACGTTTTTTACATTTGATTCAAGCAATCCGAAATTGCGATTCTTTATAATATCGCTGGTAATCATCCGGGAACCCATACCGACACAATGAACGCCCGCCTTAAACCAGCTGCTGAGGTTCTCTTCGGTTGGTTCAACACCTCCTGTGGGCATGATACTGGTGAACGGTTTAGGCCCCAGTACTGCCTTCACGAAACCCGGTCCGCCGACCTGTGAAGCAGGAAAAATTTTGACAACTTCAGCACCAAGAGTTTCCGCGCGGGAAATTTCTGAAACAGAACCGCAACCCGGGATCCAGAGGATCTTTCGCAGATTGCAAATTGCTGCCATATCATCATGAGTAGAGGGAGACACTATGAAATTTGATCCCAGCTGGATATAGAGAGCTGCGGTTGGCCCTTCAACAACCGAGCCGGCACCCAGAATCATATCAGGGAACTCAGAAATTAATTTCTTATTAAGATCAGCAAAAACCTCATGGGCAAAATCTCCCCGGTTTGTAAATTCAAAAACTCTTAATCCCCCTTTGTAGCAAGCTGATGCTACCTGAAAGCAAATTTCCGGATCGGGATGATAAAAAACCGGAACAATGCCTGTTTCCTTCATTTTCAGAGTGACGTCAATCCGCGCAAATCTTGCCATTTTGCTAATTTTTAATTATAAACATCCGGCTAATATATGAAAAAGAAAATTTAATTAAATAATGTTGTATGACCCGTTAGTTAAATTTGTCACCAAAGGCAGATCGAAAAACTTATCAGGCGATGTTCTAGATCTCAAGATAATTTTTTGCATTATAATATGATATATTCTCCACCATCGAACCTGTAAGATCGATATCATTCGGGATCTCGCCTTTTTCCACATCTGTGCCAATCAGATTGCAGAGTATTCTTCTGAAATAGTCATGACGAGGGTAGGAGAGAAAGCTTCGGGAGTCGGTAAGCATACCAACAAACCTGCTCAGGAGTCCCATATTGGATAAGGCATTCATCTGTTTCTGCATTCCGTCTTTCTGATCGAGGAACCACCAGCCACTTCCATATTGCATTTTACCTGGTACTGTGCCATCATTAAAGTTTCCGGCCATAGTTGCTATTAACTCATTATCACGCGGGTTTAGATTATAGATAATAGTCTTCGCCAGCTTATTTTCCTGGTCGAGTTTGTCAAAAAACCTCGACATTGATACTGCACTCCCGAAATCACCTATAGAGTCAAAGCCTTTATCTGCTCCAAGCTTCCTGAACATCCGGGTAGAATTGTTTCTGAGGGCTCCAATATGAAACTGCTGTGTCCAGCCTTTTTCATGGTCCATACGGGCCATTGTAAGAAGTATCGCCGACTTGAATTTAATGATCATTGCCTGATCCAGTTCTTTACCGGATCTTATCAGGCTGAAACTATCTTTTATCTCTTTTTCAGAATAATCTTCTGCATAGAACTGCTCGATACCATGATCGGAGAGCCTGCAGCCGTGTTCATGGAAAAAGTCATGCCTTGTTTTAAGGGCAGATATCAGATCGTCAAAGCTGGAAATTGAAATTCCCGATGCCTTTTCGAGGCTGTCCAGATATGTATTATAAGCCTGGGCATTTTCAACAGCCATTGATTTGTCGGGTCTGAAGGTTGGTAATACCTTAATCTCAAATCCGTCATTTTTGATTTTTATATGATGCTCCAGGCTGTCGGCCGGATCGTCAGTTGTACATACCAGCTCAACTTTCATGCTGCGCATGATATTTCTGGCACTCAATTCCGGTGTGCTCAGCATCTCGTTACACTGGCTGTAGATCTCGTCAGCTGTATCAGGATTAAGAACTTGTTTTATTCCGAAAGGATTTCGCAGTTCCATGTGTGTCCAGTGATAAAGAGGATTTCTCAGAGTATGGGGAACAGTTTCTGCCCATTTCATGAACTTTTCTTTATCAGGTGCATTACCAGTACAGAATTCTTCTGCCACACCGTTCGCGCGCATGGCTCTCCATTTGTAATGGTCGCCATCAAGCCATATTTTTGTCATGTTTTCAAAGCTTCTGTCCCCGGCCACCTCGTTAGGAGGAAGGTGGCAATGATAGTCTATAATGGGAAGGTCTTTGGCATATTCATGATAAAGCCGTTCGGCAGTTTTGTTTTCCAGCAGGAAATCTTCATCCATAAAAGCCTTCATAATCTATTTCTTTTAGTAGTTTCAAAATGGATATAAACTTTTTCAACGATCATATTTTTTATTACAAGTCAAACAGTCGCCCGAAATGCCTTTTATATATATTTTCAGTTACCTGTTGTCCAATTATTTCCTTGTGTTTATTCACCATATTAATATATATCTCACCTTTTTCTGCAGCTACTTTATAAGCGACATGTACCAGCTGCCTCATGTCCGGGTTATACCCGGAGTGACCGGGTTCATGCCTGAGGGCATCTGCAAATTGTTCTCCCGTCCATTCTGATACTTCAGAAGGATCAGGCAGCTTGTTTGTGTTGATATCTATTACTGTTGAATAAGGACCGCATAATTCATCATACCTGGACAGTCCACGTTTATAGATATCCTTGGCAAGGTCCAGTGCTTCACCACCAGCAATTGCCAGTCCAATCATCTCTTCAAGCCACGTTGTGCCGGCTGTTTTAATGTGAATTCCCTTATTATGTTTCCTTATAAGATTACCCATGACCGGATATATTCTGAATTTGTCACTGCCACTGTGGACGCTCAGCTTTAGATTAGCAGGCAGTCCAAACTCTTTGACAGCCATATCAATAACAAGCAGGTCCTGTTCGAATTCCTTTTCAAAGATTGCCAGGTCGCCCTGGTAATCGACTCCCTTGTTGAATCTTCCACTGAATTTGGGGGCAATTGTTTGAACAGGTATTTTCCAGGAAGCCAGTGCACTTAAAATAAAAAACAGTTCGATCGGCGACTGTGATTCGCTGACCTCATCCATGGAGACTTCTGTAACAAAGTTACCTTGTCCTTTTTTTAATTCAATATGCCTGTATATTCTGGCTGCTTCGTTTAAGGCAAACAGAAATTTTTCACCAATGGAATAAATCATATCCTTGGAAATGGTGTATGAACCTTCAATGCCAGGTATCTTAAACTCGCCAGTATATTTCAGGTTATTCTCTGTAAATTCTTCAAGATCTCCCGATGTTGCTTTCTTCCCTATATAATCAGCCACATCGATAGTAAAAAAGTCTGAACTTTCAATGAATTTATCAACATTCGACATATTTATATGATCAGCATCAACCAGCCAGGAACTTTGCCATTTGAGGTTTCTTGCTGCCTGATCTGCTTCAGCTCTTGTGTCAGCTGGTTCAGAACCTATAGTAAGATGTTCGCGGTTGGATTTGTTCCATACAGGAGTGATGTCAATACCTTTTTCCCCGGCCTTAATAAATGCCGTTAACTGTGCCTCTCCCTGCCGGGCAAATCTGTCGCCAATTCCAAAAGAGTATTTTCCTAATTGCATATTCTTTAACTTTTAGAGGGTTGCATATATAAGAATTCTCCGTGTAAAAAATAATTTCTCGCTGACTACTTATATCAGAAAATAAGTCCGTGTGCGTGCACGAAAATACAATTTATTTTCTTTACTTTGCAAAAAGACCATAATAATAATTGAATTATTCCAATTTATAATTAAAAGTGGATACTAATCTTACCCGGATACGGATCAAGGATATTGCCGAACTTGCAGGAGTTTCGCCAGGAACTGTCGACAGGGTATTGCATGATCGTGGTGAAGTATCGGCAGCAACAAGGAAGAAAATACTTGGAATAATTAACGATATGGACTATCATCCTGATATTCTTGCCAGTACCCTTGCCAACAAGAAGGAATTCAGGATTGCAGCCCTGATACCACAGGAAAAATACAATAACCCTTTCTGGAAATACCCCCTTAAAGGTATTGAAGAGGGGCTACTTGAGACCAGCCATTTTGGGTTGTCGGTCGACAAGTACCTGTTTGATTATTTCGACCGGAGGAGTTTCATTGGTAAGTCGGTCGAGATGTTTAAAAACAAACCTAAGGGTGTAATACTTGCACCGGTTTTCACAGAAGATGCAGCAATTGTAATTGAAAAATGCAGCAACGAGGGTATTCCGGTTGTCCTGATCAATGCCAATATTTGTAATGGAAGTTGTCTTGCATTTGTCGGTCAGGACTCCCTTCAAAGCGGGATGGTGGCTGCACGGCTTATGCATTACGGACTTGACAGGAGTTCAGACATCCTGATAGTTAACTTTATCAGGGAGAATGGTAATCAGGAGCATATCTTAAAAAGAGAAGAGGGTTTCAGAAAATTTTATTCAGCCTTTCCGGAATACCATGAATCAAGGTTAAGGCAACTTAATATTATAGAAAATGATATATCTGATTACCCGGGAATATTAAAAGAGGCAGTTCTTGCAAGTCCCCGTACAGGTGGGATATTCGTTACAAACTCCAGGGTTTTCCGGGTTGCAGAATTTCTTGAAAGTTCAGGCAGTTTAAATTTCCGGTTGATAGGTTATGATCTTCTTGAGGAAAACAAGAAGTATTTAAAGTCAGGCATTATTGACTTTCTGATAAGCCAGAAACCACGTGAGCAGGGTTATAAAAGTATCCTTTCACTTTATCATCACCTGATACTTAAAAAGTCGGTCGAAAAAAACCAGTATCTTCCAATTGATATATTAACCCGGGAGAATCTTGGCCATTATACATTTACATAAAAATTACCCATACATATGAAAAAATTTGGATTTGAAGATTTAAAAAATAAAGTTTGTGTTGTGACCGGTGGAGGAGGAATTCTGGGCACTTCTATGGCAGAGGCACTGGTATCTGCAGGAATTAAAACCATAATTCTTGATTTAAATCCGGAAGCAGCAAAAACGCTGGCCGGCCGGCTTTCAAAGGAGTATGATGTTGAAACCATGGGGATTGCAGTTAATGTGCTGGACAAATCTTCGCTTAATGAAGCGAAGGATACAATAATTGAGAAGTTTGGCAGAATAGATTTTCTCATAAATGCAGCCGGAGGTAATTCTCCCAGGGCAACTACAAAAGTAGAGCAGATAATACCAGATTCAAACAATGATTTTTCCGAAAGCTTTTTTGGCCTCGAAATGGAAGGATTCAAACAGGTTTTTGACCTTAATTTTATGGGGACATTATTGCCAACCATGGTGTTTGCCGAGTCAATGGTCAGCAGGGGTAAGGGTGTAATAATTAATATTTCATCAATGAATGCCTTTAAACCTCTCACTAAGATCCCTGCTTATTCAGCTGCCAAGGCCTCAATTAACAACTTTACTCAATGGCTGGCAGTTCATTTCGGGAAAACTGGTGTGCGTGTAAACGGTATTGCGCCGGGATTCTTTCTGACCAATCAGAACAGGTTTTTGTTAACAGATGAGAAGACTGCTGAACTGACAGCGAGAGGCGAAAAGATCATTGCCAATACCCCCGTCGGAAAATTTGGCAACCCGGAAGATATTCAGGGTTCATTGCTGTTCCTTTTATCAGACATGTCCTCGTTTGTAAATGGAGTTATCCTTCCGGTAGATGGCGGATACAGCGCCTTTGGAGGGGTATAGAGCTAACAACAAGGTTAAGTAGTTGCAGTGTAATGCAACAAATAAATGAGGACAGGGCTCCCTTAGCAAAAGAAATTGATCCGATTAATAACATAACAAACTTATTTACTATGGGTAAAAATGTAATTGTAGCACAATCCGGCGGACCTTCACCGGTAATAAACAATTCGCTCAGGGGAATAGTCGAAACTTGCAGAATGTTCCCCGATAAATTTGGAAAAATATACGCGGGATGGCATGGTATTGAAGGTGTTCTTAAAGAAGAGCTCCTTGATCTGTCGGCTCAGCCGGAAGAAGAAATATCGCTGTTGCGTACTACACCGGCAGCGGGCAGCATTGGTACCTGCAGATATAAACTCAAAGACAATCAGGATAAGGATTTTGAACGGGTCATTGAGGTATTAAGGGCACACGATGTGGGATATTTCTTCTATATCGGAGGAAATGATTCACAGCATACGGCATTTAAGGTCAGCGAACTGGCTGCAGGGCGCGGACTTGAACTGGTAGCTACCGGGGTGCCAAAAACCATTGATAACGACGTAGGCGACAGTGCCTTCAAACTTATCGACCACACTCCCGGTTATGGCAGCGTGGCCAGATACTGGTCTCATATAATTCAAAATGCCAACGAAGAAAATATGGGATCATCTCCGGCTGATCCTGTTCTTGTGATTCAGGCAATGGGAAGAAAGATCGGGTACATTCCCGCTGCTGCGCGCCTTGCTGACCCTGAGAGGAAAATGCCATTACAGATCTACCTTACAGAATCGGGTTTGACTATTGAAGAACTTGCAGATAATGTAAACAACCAGCTGGTAAGGGACGGAAGGTGTATAGTGGTTGTAAGTGAAGGGTTTGATGTTGGGAATATTGGTGAGGTGAAGGATGCATTCGGCCACACTTCATTTGGTTCGAGCCAGCTTTCAGTTTACCAGAGTATAGTTAATTACCTTAACAAAAATGGTCTGAAGGCCAGGGGAGCAGCCAGGGGGCATGTTATGGGGACTGACCAGAGAGATACAATGATATATGCCTCGACCGTTGATCTTGAAGAAGCCTACAAAGTAGGTCAGAAAGCAGTGGAAATATCGCTTAACAATGGAAATGGCTGGATGGCTACCATACTCAGGGAGCCGGGTCTGATCTATAATGTAAGGTATGACAAGGTACCGCTTGAAAAAGTTGCTTTGTCTGAAAGATTCTTCCCAAAGGAATGGATAGCTCCGGGAGGTACAGATGTTACAGATGATTTTATACGCTACGCTAAACCGCTTATTGGAGAGGACTGGGTGTCGGTACCGCTTATCGGAGGGATCCAGAGATTTGCCAGGTTACTGCCGGTTTTTGCAGAAAGGAAACTGAAAGACTATGTGCCGCAGGCCTACTGAAATGGTTGCTAATGTCCTAATTAGCAGCAGACTTACAAGCAAATTTTTAATTATTTAAAATAAACTAATACAATTTTACTATGGCTCAATCAGATAACCGGCAGGAAGTTTTAAAGGCTCTTAAACCTGAAAAAGAGTTCTTTATTGGTATTGATTCAGATGGTTGCGTTTTCGACACAATGGAAATAAAGCAAAAAGAGTGTTTTTGTCCGAATTTCATAAAATTCTATAATCTTCAAAGGGTTTCAAAATATGCACGTGAGACCTGGGAATTTGTGAATCTTTATTCAAAGACAAGGGGGATAAACAGGTTCCTGGCCCTTCTCGAAGCGGTCAGATTATTGAAGGAGAGACCAGAGGTGAAGGCAAGACGCGCTGCTCTGCCCGATATGAGTGCGCTGGAAAAATGGGTCGCTGCCGAATCCAAACTTGGAAATCCTGCCCTTGAACGTTATGCTGCAGAAGTCAATGATCCACGTATCAATCTGACCCTCGCCTGGTCAAAAAAGGTAAATGTAGATATTGCAGAAATGGTTTTTGGAATAAGTCCATTCCCGTATTTCGAAGAATCACTGAAAAAGATTGTCGAAAAGGCAGATGCCATGGTAGTGTCTCAAACGCCAGGCGAAGCCCTGGAGCGTGAGTGGGAAGAGAACAGCATTGATAATTTTGTGCGACTGATCTGTGGTCAGGAATATGGAACCAAGACAGAACATATTGCACTGGCGGCTAAAGGTAAATATCCTGATAACAAGATACTAATGATTGGTGATGCTCCCGGCGATTATAAAGCTGCAAGCTCCAATGGCGTACTCTTTTATCCAATAAATCCCGGACATGAAGAAGAGTCCTGGGAACGATTTTACAATGAAGCACTTGATAAATTCTTCAGTGGTAGTTATGAGGGCGAATATGAAAGAAGGCTTATAGAACAGTTTAATGCCTATCTTCCGGAAAAGCCTTCATGGTAATACACAAACATAAAAGATCATAATATGCTTTATTATACCAGAGGTTCTGAGAACGACGATCTATCTTCTGAGGATCTGCAGAATGGATTGAACAAGGCACTCGACAGTTTAGGCAAAAGGCAGAAAGTCCTTGCCCTGCCACCTGATTTTACGCGGTATCATTCACGGGCCGGAGAATTGACTTCGTATACCTATCAGTATTATGGTAAAGCCCTTGCTGATGTGCTTCCTGCCCTGGGAACTCATTTTCCCATGTCAGAAACTGAAATTGTGAAAATGTTTCCAGGTGTCCCCCTTTCTCTTTTCAGGGAGCACAACTGGAGAACTGATATAGTAAATCTGGGTGAAGTGCCTTCAGAATTTGTGAAAGAAGTATCAGGGGGTCTTGTTGATTATACATGGCCTGCCCAGGTTAACAAATTGCTGGTGAACGGGGGCCATGACCTTATTCTTTCTATCGGACAGATAGTGCCTCATGAGGTTGTTGGCATGGCAAACTATAATAAGAACATATTTATAGGTACTGGAGGGGCTGAGGGTATCAATAAAAGTCATTTCCTGGGTGCGGTTTACGGAATGGAAAGGATGATGGGCAGGGTTGACACTCCTGTTAGAAGGGTGCTCAATTATGCATCAGAAAATTTTACCCGGCATCTCCCAATTGTATATATACTGACCGTGGTTGGCACCTGTAAGGATGGCAAGCTCAAAACAAGGGGGTTGTTTGTTGGCGACGATATTGAATGTTTTGAAAAGGCTGCAGAGCTTTCATTGAAGGTTAATTTTATTATGGTCGAAAAGCCCCTGAAAAAAGTTGTCGTATATCTTGACCCGGAAGAGTTTAAAAGTACATGGCTGGGGAACAAGAGTATATACCGGACAAGGATGGCAATTGCCGATGATGGCGAACTTGTGGTGCTTGCACCCGGACTGGCTCAGTTTGGTGAGGACAGGGAGATCGACCGGCTTATTCGGAAATACGGATACCTGACATCACCTGAAATACTCAAACTGGTAGCAGAAAATGACGACCTGAAGGGTAATCTCAGTGCAGCTGCCCATCTTATTCACGGATCATCAGAGAACAGGTTCAGGGTTACCTATTGTCCGGGTAACCTTTCCAGGGAAGAAATTGAATCGGTAAATTATTCTTATGGCAGTCTGGCAGAAATGATGGTGAAATATGACCCCCGGATCCTTAAAGATGGATTAAATGTAACAGCCGATGGTGAAGAGATATTCTATATTTCCAATCCAGCGCTTGGGCTCTGGTCAGCCAGGGAGAGGTTTTTTAATTAGCAGGCGCGTTCCTGCAATAGTGATTAGTGAAGGTAGCTGGATCTTTCCGGTTGTTCGCATGAACTGAACTTTTTACTAAATCATATTTGCCCGGTATTGATATGTATGACAATTGGTAAGCCGGAAATGATCGAAGAGAGATGAAAAATGCCTGATTGAATTTTAGCACTGCCCGCTGTGATAATGATAATGATTTAAAAAAAGTTAATGATCAAAATTGTTGCTGACAATAAAATACCGTTTTTAATGGGAATGCCCGGCGGAGTTGCCGAGCTGATCTTTATCCCCGGAAGGGAAATTAGCCGGGAGAATATCATTGACGCCGACGCACTTATTGTACGTACCAGGACAAAATGCAATGAGAAGCTCCTGAGTGGGACCAGTGTAAAATTCATTGCATCTGCGACAATTGGATTTGATCATATTGATATTGAGTATTGCAATGCAAATGGTATTGGCTGGACAAATGCCCCGGGATGCAATTCGGGCAGTGTTATGCAGTATATCGCATCTGCCCTGTCGTGGATTGCCATTTCATCAGGAAAGAGTTTTGGGGAATTGATCCTGGGTATTGTAGGGGTTGGTAACGTGGGGAGCAAGGTGGAGCATCTTGGCAGGACCCTTGGTATGAAAGTACTTATGAATGATCCGCCGCGGCAGAGAAGTGAAGGAGAGCCCATTTTTTCGGAACTTAAAGAATTGCTGGAGCAGTCTGATATTGTTACAATGCATGTACCCCTGAATTTTGCAGGACCAGACAAAAGCTATCATCTGGCAGATGAGAATTTTTTCAGCAACATGAAAAAAGGATCGTGGTTTATAAATACTTCCCGTGGAGAGGTGATGCACTCTCGCAAACTGTCTGACTCATTGCGCAAGGGCCATCTTGGAGGTACAGTTCTTGATGTTTGGGAGAATGAGCCGGAAATAGACCTGGAACTGCTCTCCCTGGCTGGAATTTCCACTCCGCATATTGCAGGATACTCCCTTGATGGAAAGGCCAACGGTACAGCCCAGAGCGTAAGTTCGGTAAGCCGGCATTTTTCCCTGGGTATTGATGACTGGTACCCGGATAACGTTCCTCCTCCTTCAGGTGACATTATAACGATCACATCTGAAATGGAAGATCTTGATCAGGTGGCCGGTAAGCTTTTTAAACATACCTATAATATTGAGGCTGACAGTGCCATGCTCAGGTCGGCACCTGGGAAATTTGAATATTTCAGAGATAACTATCACCCCCGGAGAGAATTCGGGGCCTATAAAATAAATTTTGAAAATCCCCTTCATCCTTATAATGACATCTTTCGCAAGCTTGGATTCAGGGTATAATATTATTAACTAAACAAAATACACAACTATGAACAAAAAGGCAGATATCGGACTTGTTGGTTTGGCCGTAATGGGTGAAAACCTGGTATTAAACATGGAGAGTAAAGGTTTTACTGTAGCCGTGTATAACAGAACAGTTTCAAAAGTAGATGAGTTTGTGAACGGCAGGGGCGCAGGGAAGAATATTATCCCGGCAAGAAGTCTCCAGGAATTTGCCGATTCAATTGAAAGTCCACGCAAAATCATGATTATGGTCAAGGCAGGCAAGCCGGTTGACGATTTCATTGAACAGATAATTCCGTATCTTGATAAGGGTGATGTTCTTATTGATGGAGGTAATACTCATTTTCCTGATTCTAACAGGAGAACAGCCTACCTTGAAAATAAAGGATTTCTTTATATTGGTACAGGTGTATCGGGAGGAGAAGAGGGTGCTCTGAAAGGACCCTCAATAATGCCCGGCGGTTCAAAGGCTGCATGGCCCCTTGTTAAAGAAATCTTTCAAAGCATTGCCGCAAAGGTTGATAATGGAACACCTTGCTGTGACTGGGTAGGTGACGATGGTGCCGGTCATTTCGTGAAAATGGTACATAACGGTATAGAATATGGTGATATGCAACTGATATGTGAGGCTTACCAAATCCTTAAAGACCTCCTGGGCATGTCTGCCGGGGAAATGCACGAAGTTTTCAAGGCATGGAATGAGGGTGAGCTTGACAGTTATCTGATAGAGATTACAAGGGATATACTTGGATTTAAAGATGAAGACGGCAAACCAATGGTTGATAAGATACTTGATACGGCCGGTCAGAAAGGAACAGGGAAATGGACGGGTGTTACCGCACTTGAACTTGGTGTGCCCCTGACACTTATTGGTGAGTCGGTTTTTGCCAGGTGTCTTTCCTCACAGAAAAACGAAAGAGTTGAGGCTTCCCGTATCCTGAAGGGGCCAAAACCTAATTTTACTGCCGATAAGGTTGAGTTCGTTGAGGATCTCAGGCAGGCACTTTATGCATCAAAAATGGTATCATATGCACAGGGATATCTGTTAATGCGTGAGGCGGCCAAAGAATACGGATGGGATCTTAACTACGGAGGCATTGCCCTGATGTGGCGCGGAGGATGTATCATACGCTCGGCATTCCTTTCCAAAATAAAGGAGGCATTCGATAACAACAGCAACCTGCATAACCTGCTTCTGGACCCCTTCTTCACGGAAACCATCCACAGGGCCCAGGATAGCTGGAGGAGAGTTGTCTCACTGGCAGTAACCAACGGTATTCCTGTTCCCGCCCTGAGTTCTGCACTCGGATATTATGACGGATTCAGATGTGAAAGACTTCCTGCCAACTTATTACAGGCACAAAGAGACTACTTTGGTGCGCATACATATGAAAGAATAGACAAGCCCAGGGGAGAATTTTTCCATACTAACTGGACCGGCAGAGGAGGTACAACCGCTTCGTCCACTTATAACGTCTGATGTATCCTCTTCATAGGTAAAAATATCCGGAATTAATTGTAAACTGTTCTGCAATAAATTAAAAAACAGTTTGACAATAGGTTGATTTGGTAAAATATTATAAATTTACCGCCATTCCGGAAAACTGTTTTTTAAATTATAATAACCTCAATAATTAAGTCATGTCAGAGAAAATTCTAAGCAAATTAAAGCCCGGTGTTGCAGCCGGTGAAGATGTAAAAACCATTTTTAAAATAGCCAAGGCCAACAATTATGCATTACCTGCCGTAAACGTAGTAAGCACCAATTCCGTAAATGCAGTACTTGAAGCAGCAAAGGTTGTAAACTCGCCTGTATTTATCCAGTTCTCGAATGGTGGGGCCTCTTTTTATGCAGGCAAGGGTCTGTCGAATGAAAACGAGCAGGCTGCTATTGCTGGTGCAATTACAGGTGCCAAACATATACATCATATGTCTGAGCTTTACGGCGTTTCAGTAATCCTCCATACAGACCATGCAGCAAGGAAATTGCTGCCATGGATCGACGGACTTCTGGATTACGGTGAAAGGCATTATGAGAGATATGGCAAGCCATTGTACAGCTCTCATATGCTTGACCTTTCTGAGGAGCCTATTGAAGAGAACATAGCCACCTGCAAAAAATATCTTGAGCGTATGAGTAAGATTGGTATGACCCTGGAGATCGAACTGGGTGTGACCGGTGGTGAGGAAGATGGTGTTGACAATACAGATATTGACAATGCACTGCTCTATTCTCAGCCCGAAGAAGTAGCATATGCCTACAGTGAACTTATCAAGGTAAGTGACAACTTTACAATTGCAGCATCCTTTGGTAATGTGCATGGAGTTTACAAACCGGGTAATGTAAAGCTTACTCCAAAGATTCTGTTGAACTCCCAGAAATACATTCAGGATAAATTAGGAACAGGACCTAATCCGGTTGACTTTGTTTTCCATGGTGGATCAGGATCTACCCAGGAGGAGATTCGCGAAGCAATTGGCTATGGTGTTATCAAGATGAATATTGACACCGATACACAGTGGGCTTACTGGGACGGAATAAGGCAGTACGAAGCCAAAAACCGTGGTTATCTTCAGGGCCAGATAGGAAATCCCGAAGGAGAAGATAAACCAAATAAGAAGAAATATGACCCGCGTGTATGGCTGCGCGAAGGTGAAAAAGCAATGGTTGAAAGGCTTAAAGTTGCCTTTGATGACCTCAACTGTATTGACAGGTTATAATTCTTAATCTGTTAGTCCAATTTAAAACGCAGGGTCAATTATTGGCCCTGCGTTTTTATTACATTCAAAAAACCACCTGGAAGGAATAAATTCACTAATATGCTTACAGAAAGGCTTCGCTAGTTAAATAATTATCTGCTTACTTCCATTGAATTCCAGGTTTCTATTACATCCTCAATTTTACTGGCTCTTAAATCACCTTAATTTTTCAATCAGCAATGATGAAATGATCCCGGTATTTGAGTAAATCGCTTCGGATTGATGTCAGTGTTCAGGGTGAATCAGTTGTTGTGCATAAGGCTGAAATAATTATGATTATTGTTAATTCACAGGTAGTAATATACCAGGAATTAAAACTACCTTTGCATTTATTTTTCATCAGAATCGAGACGATCATAATATGCATAATATCAGAAATATAGCAATAATAGCCCATGTCGATCATGGGAAAACAACCTTGGTTGACAGGATACTGTCACAGGTGAGGATGTTCCGTGACAACCAGGAAGTAAGGGAGTTACTGCTCGATTCGACCGACCTGGAAAGGGAGAGGGGCATCACAATCCTGTCAAAAAACGTGTCAGTCCGCTATAAAGACGTAAAAATTAACATAATAGATACTCCTGGTCACTCAGACTTCGGCGGAGAAGTAGAAAGAGTACTTAATATGGCCGATGCAGTACTGCTTCTTGTTGATGCCTTTGAGGGCCCTATGCCACAGACCAGGTTTGTACTCCAGAAAGCACTGGAGCTGAACCTTATGCCCATTGTAGTGATTAATAAGGTTGATAAGCCCAACTGCAACCCCGATGATGTGATTGAGTCAGTTTATGATCTGATGTTCAGCCTTGATGCCACTGAAGAGCAGCTGGAATTCCCCGTGGTTTACGGCTCTTCAAAAGAGGGGTGGATGTCGGCCGACTGGAGAAAGCCTGCCACTGATATAGTTTATCTTCTTGATACTATCCTTGACTATGTAAAGCCGCCAGAAAGCAAGCCCGGCAAATTGCAGATGCAGGTAAGTTCGATTGATTATTCATCATATCTTGGAAGAATAGCCGTCGGAAGGATAACCCAGGGTGAAATAAAGGCCGGCATGCCTGTTTCCCTGGTGAAAGCAGACGGGACAATCAATAAATCGGTTATAAAAGAACTGTATCTGTTTGAAGGTCTTACTAAGGAAAAGGTGAAGCACCCGGTTGAGGCAGGTGAGATATGTGCCGTGCTTGGTGTTGATAATATTGATATCGGCGATACAATATCGGACGGTGAATTCCCGGAAGGGTTACCTGTAATAAATATTGACAAACCGACGATGAGCATGGTTTTTACAATAAATAACTCACCTTTCTTTGGGAAGGAGGGGATTTATGTAACATCAAGGCATTTACGCGACAGGCTTTATCTTGAAACTGAGAAAAACCTTGCAATGAAGGTTGAAGAAACCGATTCACCTGAGAAACTCACGGTTTACGGAAGGGGAATTTTACACCTGTCTATTCTGATAGAAACAATGCGAAGGGAAGGTTATGAATTTCAGCTGGGACAGCCAAAGGTTATTATAAAGGAGATAGACGGGAAGGTACATGAGCCTATAGAGGCTTTGACCGTTCTGGTTCCTGAAGAGCACCAGGGGAAAGTCATTGAAATTGTTACCCGTCGCAAAGGTGATATAGTAAATATAATGCCTAAGAATGACAGGACTGTGCTGGAATTTGATATTCCTGCACGGGGACTGATTGGCCTGACCAACGCGGTACTTACCCTTACCGAGGGTGAGGCAATTATGGCCCACCGGTTCAAGGCATATGAACCATGGAAGGGTGATATTGCAGGTCGCCGAAACGGTGCCCTTATTGCTATGGAGACCGGGACAGCAATAGCATATTCCATAGACAAGCTGCAGGACAGGGGTAAATTCTTTATTGATCCGGGAGATCCCATCTATGCCGGACAGGTAATTGGTGAAAACAATAGACAGGATGATATGGTGATCAACCTGACAAAGACAAAAAAGCTCACAAACGTCAGAGCGTCCGGCACAGATGATAAGGCAGCCATAACGCCTGCAACAAAATTCTCCCTGGAGGAAGCCATGGAATATATTCGTGAAGATGAATATGTAGAGGTCACCCCCAAATCCATTCGTCTCAGGAAAATCATCCTCGATGAGAATGAAAGAAAGAGAAAGAGTAAAAGCTGAAACTCAAATTCATCACCCGAAACACAATTCCAGGAAGCTTTGATAAGCGTATCCTAAAACTCAAGGAAATATGCCGGGGTTGGCTTATAAATTCAATAAATATATTGAATAATAGAATAATTATTTTATATTTGCATCCTAATCCTATTATCTATGAAAGGAAGAGAGTTTAAAGATGCTGTATATTCAGGGCTATCAAAACTTCTAAAAGCTTTGTCTAATCCTTACCGTCTGGAAATCATCGAGATGTTGTCGCAAGGGGAGAAAAGCGTTGATGGCATTGTTCAGTCCACGGGGCTTAGTATTGCAAATGCCTCACAGCATTTGCAGGTAATGAAAAACAGTAATATTCTGAAATCCAGAAAGAAAGGACACTTCGTTTACTATTCACTGGTCAACGACGAATTTCTCTCCTTATATCAGCAAATTACCAAATATGCAATTAATGAGATCGCTGAACTGGAAAGAATTATTGCAAGACAAAGAGAAGAGAATAAATCCCGTGATGCTGTGAGCCTGGAAGATTTGAAAAACATGATTAATGATAAGAATGTATTATTGCTGGATGTCCGTCCTGCTATAGAATACGAATTTGGTCATATCACGGGGGCAATTTCTGTACCTATGAACGAACTAATGACACAATTTAAGAATATTCCTAAAGATAAAGAGATAATTGCTTATTGTCGCGGACCTTTTTGTGTCCTTGCCGATGAGGCAGTGAAAATATTAAACGAAAAGGGCTACAAGGTCAGGCGGTTGGATGAAGGGTTTCCTGAATGGAAAATCAGGCAATTAGAATCCAGCTAAATAAATTTACTCATGAAATGGGCCATGTAAAAAATCTTGCAATCACAACAACGATATATGTAATGCGAATTCCATCTGACCCTAGATGATAAAATAGTAAAAAATGAATACAATTATTATCATTGGTGGAGGTAATTTTCCATACCGATGCAGCGCAATCGGCTGCAAAGATCGATACAGATGTTTCAAAACTGGGTGTCGGTTTACTCTCTATTGCCGGGCATAAATTATACGCTCCCAAAGGGATAGGTGCATTGTATTTAAAAAAGGGCATAAATATCAAAAACATCATGTATGGGGCAAGTCAGGAAAAAGGCTTACGTCCGGGAACCGAAAATGTTATTCATATTGTAGCCTTGGGCAAAGCCTGCGAAATAGCAAAACGTGATTTTGACAGAAATTATCATACAATGCTCATGTCTAGAGACCGGCTGCTAAATGGTTTAAGATCAAAGCCTGGTATTGAGTTTGAAATAAACGGAGACCTGTCAAACTCCCTTCCAAATACTATCAGCATTGCATTCAATGGTGTTGATGCCCATACTTTAGCTTCTCTGATTGGGAATGAAATATACATTTCAACAGGTTCTGCATGTCATGCCGATTCCATTGAGATTTCACCGGTGCTGAAAGCAATGGAAATTAATCTGAAAGTAGCTGCCGGGACGGTTCGTATTTCAACCGGAAGATATACAACTAATGATGAAATTGACATAGCCATTGAAATCATTACCAAAACTGTTATTAAATTACAAACCAGATAAAACATTAGTACTATAAAATCCGGAATTTTCATCGAAATAGATCCATAACTTTTTTTGCTGTCGAAAAAAAGTAATAATCCTATCTATTATCCTTTAAAAAATTTCAAACAGCAGTGTTTGAATTTTTTACCGCTTCCACACGGACACGGTTCATTACGGCCGGCTGAAGGAAGTGATGACTTCACTGGCTGCTCCTTCTGTCTTATCCATTGCATCACGTTGGCAGGTGCTTTTTTAGCCTTAAGCTGTTTTGCCATATAATCCATGTATGGCCTTACATGATCAAAAAATATCTTGTAACTTTCACACAGGTAATTTAGTCCGCTCTCTCCATCTTCGGTAGTGCAGAACCGGTGCTTGGGGCATTCACCGTGGCAGGCAAACAGGAATTCGCAATCGAGGCATTTTTTCGGCAGACTGGTTCGTTTTTCCATTCCGAATTTGGCCTGTCTCTCCTCTTGCATCATATAAATAAGGGGGGTTTCCTTAATATTTCCCAGATGGTAATCATGATAAACAAAATGGTCACAGGAATAGAGATCGCCATTATGTTCCATAACCGATGCATCACCACAGGTTTCCGAGAAAACGCATAGGCCGGGATTGCTTTCACCCATCCAGTTGGCCAGAGTGACATCAAACAACTGCACATAATAGGCGCCAACATCCTTTCTCACCCACTCATCAAATATGCTTGTCAAAAACTTTCCATAACGCTCCGGCCTGACCGACCACTCTGTTACCTGAGCCTCCCCTCTGTACTGATGATGCACCAGGTGAACATCATCCTCTCCCGGGTCGGTTGTGTGCCTTTCCACAATGGGTATGAACTGCATAAACCGGCTTCCTATACTTTTTAAAAAACGGTAAACCTCAACCGGTTTTTCAGCTGTAATGTTATTTACCACTGAAAGTGTGTTGAATTCAACATTGTGCTTTTTCAGCAGCCTGACTCCCTCCATAACCCTGTCCCAGGAAGGTTCGCCTTTTACAGTTACCCTGTAATAATCATGCAGGTTTTTTGGTCCGTCAATTGACAATCCGACAAGGAACTTTTTTTCATTCAGGAACTGGCAGAATTCATCGGTTAAAAGTGTTCCGTTGGTTTGAAGAGCATTTTCAATCCTTTTTCCTTCACTGTATTTCTGCTGGAGTTCAAATGCCTTCCTGAAATAATCAACTCCCAGCATGGTTGGTTCTCCGCCCTGCCAGACAAAGCTCACCACCGGTACTTCCTGTGATTGAATATATTCTTTGATGAATTTTTCAAGAAGATCATCGTCAAGCCTGTACCCTTTTGCAAAAGGGTACAGGTTTTTTTTCTCAAGATAGTAACAATAGGTACAGTCAAGGTTACATGCGGGACCTACAGGTTTGAGCATGACCTGGAAGGCAGAGCGCTTAATCGGGAAAAAGAAATCCATATCTGGTATAATATTTAAGGTCAGATATTTCCGGCTGCTGGTGCAAGAGGCCGGGTTAAGAAAAGAATGAATTGCAAATATAGTATTATGGTAATATAATTTATCAATACACAATTACAGATAATTCATGTTTGCTTATTTTTTTCTATGTTTGTATATTCAACACCAATGCTTAAAAAACGCATATTAAAACGCGTTTTCCAAAAAAATCTCAACTATGCAGACATTAGGTTACGATCTTGGCAGTTCATCTATAAAGGCCAGTATTATAGACACAGAAACCGGCAAATGTATTGCTTCTTCTTACTTTCCAAAAGAAGAAATGCCAATTTCAGCACCTCGTGCCGGATGGGCCGAGCAGGATCCTGAGATGTGGTGGAAATATGCAAAAATGGCTACCACGGAACTCTTAAAGGACCCCGCTGTTTCTGCCGATGCAATTTCCGCAATTGGCATCTCGTACCAGATGCACGGACTGGTAATTGTCGACAAGGATAATAAACCACTGCGGCCATCTGTTATCTGGTGTGACAGCCGTGCTGTGGCCACTGGACAGAAAGCATTTGAATCAATTGGCAGTCAGCGATGCCTCTCTGCACACCTTAATTCTCCGGGCAATTTTACTGCATCAAAACTCGGATGGGTAAAGGAAAATGAACCTGAGATATATAATAAGATCCACAAAATAATGCTTCCAGGCGATTATCTTGCCATGAAGCTTACAGGTGAAATTTGTATTACACCGTCAGGTCTTTCTGAAGGTATTTTATGGGATTTCACCAGAAATGAAGTTTCATCAATGGTAATGGATCATTTCGCCTTTGATACGTCTTTTATTCCCGGCGTGGTACCAGTGTTTTCTGAACAGGGCAAAATAACTGCCCGGATTGCTGAGGAACTCGGACTTAAAAAAGGGACCCCTGTTACTTACCGTGCAGGCGACCAGCCCAATAATGCCTTCTCCCTGAATGTGCTTAATCCAGGTGAAATTGCAGCAACTGCCGGAACATCAGGAGTAGTTTATGGTGTTAGCGATAAGATAACATATGATCCTGAGTCCAGGGTCAATACCTTTGCCCATGTGAACCATTCTTCTGAAATGAACAGGCTGGGAGTCCTGCTTTGCATAAATGGCACTGGGATACTCAACTCATGGGTAAAAAGAAATGTCGCACCCCCCGATATAACATATGAAGAGATGAACCGGATGGCCGAAACGGTTGCTCCCGGAAGTGAAGGTCTTTCTATCCTCCCTTTTGGAAATGGCAGCGAACGGATGCTGGGCAACAGTGAACCAGGTTGTCAGATAGCCCATATGAACTTCAATATACACAACCGTGCACACATCATGAGGGCAGCACAGGAAGGGATAGTATTTGCATTCAGGTACGGTATGGATATCATGAAGCAGACAGGAATCATTCCCCAGGTCATCAGGGCAGGACATTCAAACATGTTTTTAAGTCCCCTTTTCGGGGAAAGTCTCGCAGCTGTGACCGGGGCAACCATCGAACTTTATAATACCGATGGTTCACAGGGGGCAGCAAGGGCAGCTGCAATAGGTGCAGGCATTTACAAGTCGGCCGAAGAAGCTTTCGGCGGACTCACAGTCGTGAAGAGGATTGTACCTGATGATAATTTACGTATTCCCCTCGACCAGGCATATACAAGGTGGCTGGAATTGCTTGACAAGCATATGCAATCCTGATACCTTATTGACAGAACATACTTAGACAGCGAATCATTAAAAATCTAACCTAAAAACAAAAACAATGGATTATCTGAAAGGTGAAAAGGAATATTTTAAGGGAATCGGGAAAATTAAATATGAAGGAAAAGGTTCAAGAAACCCTCTTTCATATCGATTCTATGATGAGAATAAAGTTATTGCTGGTAAAAAGATGAAGGATCATTTCCGTTTTGCTGTTGCTTACTGGCACAGTCTCTGTGGAACAGGCGGAGATCCGTTTGGGCCGGGTACGAAAGTTTTTCCCTGGGATCTGAGTTCCGATCCTATGGTGAAAGCAAGGGAAAAAATGGATGCAGCCTTTGAGTTTATTACCAAAATGGGCATTCCTTTTTATTGTTTCCACGATTATGACCTTGTCCAGGAAGCTGAAACCATAGGTGAATCAGAAAAGAGGCTACAGTCTATCGTTGAGTATGCAAAGGAAAAACAAAAGGCTTCCGGAGTTAAATTGCTGTGGGGTACAGCCAATCTCTTTTCTCACCCCAGGTATATGAACGGAGCAGCAACCAACCCTGATTTTAATGTAGTTTCCCATGCCGCAGTGCAGGTAAAGAATGCCCTCGATGCAACCATAGCACTTGGAGGAGAGAACTATGTATTCTGGGGAGGCCGTGAAGGTTACTTTTCATTGCTAAATACCGACATGAAAAGGGAACTTGAGCATATGGCCAGATTTCTGCATATGGCTAAAGATTACGCCCGTGCGCAGGGTTTTAAAGGGACTTTCCTGATCGAGCCAAAACCAATGGAGCCAACAAAACACCAGTACGACTATGACGCTGCCGCAATTATTGGCTTTCTGAATAATTTCGGATTGGCTGATGATTTCAAACTGAATATAGAGGTTAACCATGCTACACTTGCAGGACATACATTCCAGCATGAAATCCAGGTTGCAGCCGATGCAGGTGTTTTCGGAAGTATAGATGCCAACCGCGGTGATTACCAGAACGGATGGGATACAGACCAGTTTCCGATCAATATTTATGAACTTGTTGAAACCATGCTTGTAATAATTCAGGCTGGTGGCTTTACCACAGGTGGTATTAATTTTGATGCCAAGACCAGGCGTGCCTCGACTGACCTTGAAGATCTCTTTATTTCCCATATTGCCGGCATGGATGTGTTTGCAAGGGCTATGGAGATTGCCTACGATATCATTAACAATTCACCCTGGCTCAAAATGAGAAAAGAGCGCTACAGTTCGTTCGACAGCGGAAAAGGAGCTGAATTCGAAGCAGGAAAATTATCACTTGAAGACCTCCGCAAACTCGCAATTGAAAATGGTGAGCCTGAGCAATTAAGCGGCAAACAGGAATTATACGAAGCTATCCTTAATCAGTATATCTTGTAGGAATTAATTTTGCGAATTTGACTATAATGATCCCCTGGCATTCGCTGTTAAGATTTACTGTGAAGCCGGGGGATTATTGTGTGTCCTGGATTGTGGATACATTTGCCGGGCACCTGGTCGCAACTGATAAATCATCAAATGATTATTCGTTATCTGTTGTGTGCGTGATTAATCCGCAATGAAAACATGAATTCTATCTATTTTACTGTCTGCCATTCGGAGAATTTACAAATTGTCCCAGTTTTTTTTTCATTTTATCCAATATCGAACTATATTGCCCGATATTTTGAGATCAGGTCTGTTTATTACCAGATTACCCGGTAAATAATACTTAATAGAAAAAGTTGCTTAATGCAAATTAGTGGAAACTTCAAATCAATACTTACTATTAAAATAACTCTTCCAATTCAATAATAATTACTTCATTAACTCTTCACTATGGGCTCAGCATTTGATTTAATTGACTACATTGTTTTTACGGCATATGTTCTAATGATCGTCGGGATTGGTTTGTATGTGTCCCGGTCAAAGAAAGGTGTGGAAAGAACATCCCAGGACTATTTTCTGGCCAGCAGATCCTTAAAATGGTGGGCCATAGGCGCCTCGCTTATCGCTGCTAATATCTCGGCCGAACATTTTATTGCAATGTCCGGATCAGGTTACAGAATAGGATTGGGCATTGCTGCATATGAATGGATAGCAGCGATAGTGCTTATAATTGTCGGGAAATATTTCCTTCCCCTGTTTCTGGACAAGGGTATTTATACTATGCCCCAGTTTATTGAAGAAAGATATAATAAAAGTGTAAGTGTCGCCTTTGCAGTTTTCTGGCTGCTGGTTTATGTTTTTGTTAACCTGACTTCAGTTATCTGGCTTGGAGCCCTCGCGATGGACCGGATTATGGGGATCCCTCTTATGTGGGGGATCTTTGGGCTTGCTGCTTTTTCTGCCATTTATTCAATTTATGGCGGATTGAAGGCTGTGGCGTGGACTGATGTTGTGCAGGTTTTCTTCCTCATTGGCGGGGGTCTCGTTACCACAGTCCTTGCTTTGTATGCCGTATCAGGAGGTGAAGGTATATTTCAGGGACTTGCGGTTATATATGAAAAGGCCAGTGATTCCCATTTTGGGATGATAGTAGCTGAGAATACCATAGTTCCTGATGGTGCCGGAGGATTAACCGATGCATTCCGCGACCTGCCCGGTCTTGCCGTTATCTTTGGTGCCATGTGGCTTACGAATCTCGGATACTGGGGATTTAACCAGTTTATAATTCAAAAGGGACTCGCCGCTGAAAATATCCAGCATGCGAAAAGAGGCCTTATTTTTGCCGGTTACCTTAAAATCCTCATTCCTGTAATTGTAATCCTTCCAGGGATTACTGCATATGTCCTTTTCCAGCATCCTGAACTGCTCGAGCAAAGAGAATATATCGGCACAATCGGCAGGGCAGACGAGGCTTATCCATGGCTGCTGAAAAATTTCGTTCCAGCAGGTATTAGGGGACTAACTTTTGCGGCACTGGTGGCAGCAATTGTTTCCTCCCTGTCGGCAATGATTAATAGTACGTCTACCATTTTTACCATGGATATCTATAAGCCGTTCTTTAACAGAAATGCATCTGAAAAACAGCTCGTAAGGGTTGGACGTATTGTTGCCTTCTCGGCTCTTGTTATTGCCGTAATTTCTGCACGGCCCCTGTTGGGCGGACTCGATCAGGCATTCCAGTATATACAGGAATATACCGGCTATATTTATCCCGGTGTTGTTGTTGTGTTTGGTATGGGCCTCTTCTGGAAGCAGGCGACCACACGTGCAGCTTTATTGACGGCTATTGCAACAATACCTGCGGGGATTATTATTAAACTCATATATCCCACAATGCCCTTTATTCTCAGGATGGGTTATGTTTTCATCCTGCTCGTATTTATAGCATCGATTGTGAGTCTGAGTGACAGGCACCTTGTAGAAGGAACTATTCCGACAGGCAAAAAAGCACGATTCATGACAAACACCGGATATGGTTTTGTGATTGCTGCCATTATCACTTTGATTTCAGGTATCATATTTATCGGTCCACTTGCGCATCTCGGGTTTGAATCAATTTTCATGTTGTCAACCGGATTTGGATTTGTAGGACTGATCTTTATTTTGAATTCCAAAATGAAGAAGGTAGACAAGAAAGCCTACGACATAAAACCTGAATTGTTTAAAACAGGGAATACCTTTAACATTGGTGCAGCAGGAATAATTTTGATTGTTGGTATGCTTTATTACTTTTTCTGGTAATTTTTCATTTGACATCAAATGCCGAACTGTATTATGACTTACCCCGGCTAGATTGAGATTTACTATTACGTTTTTACATATTTGTGAAGGGCGGACTGGAATAGCCGCCCTTTGCCGTATATGCCTTCAGGTGAGCCGACTTAAATCACAAAACACTTTGCTCCGGATCTTTTTTGAAGATACAGGACGAAAAATGCATTTTAATAAAGTTTAAATAGATTAAATAAATATTGCAGATTTTACTTTTATTATCTATCTTACATTTACAATAAGCAGATCTTATTTAATTGATAAATGTAAATAGCTGATAATATGAGATTTATAACATATAATGCTAAGAATTTCAGGGAAATTGAATATATGAGGTATTTACCTGAGGAGGTTAAAAAAGAAATTGATATTGTGTCAAGTGTAATACCTTTTAAAACAAATAATTATGTAGTCGATTATATGATTGACTGGGAAAATTATGAAGAAGATCCCATGTATATACTTAATTTCCCAAACAGGAATATGTTAACTGAGAGTCAGTATGAGAGAGTAAAAAAAATACTTGAAGGGAATCATTCCAAACTCGAAATAAACAGGGTAATTTATAAAGTCAGAATGGAGATGAACCCTCATCCGGCACAGCAAATGACCAACGTGCCAAAGCTTGATGGAGAGGAATTATCCGGCAGCCAGCATAAGTATAAAGACATTATATTGTTTTTCCCAAGCCAGGGGCAAACATGCCATGCTCATTGTACATTTTGTTTTCGCTGGCCCCAGTTTGTTAAAGAGCTTGACCTTAAGTTTTCAATGAGGGAAATCAATAAAGTGGCTGAATATATAAGGCAGAATGAGGGCATAAATGAGATATTATTTACAGGTGGTGACCCGATGGTAATGAGTCCCGGAGAATTATCAAAATATATTGATGTTCTGATTGATTCACGGCTTGAAAATTTGCTTAATATACGCTTTGGAACCAAGTCTCTGGCATACTGGCCATTCACCTTCCTTCCCGAGTTTAGTGATGAGGCTGACGATATGCTTAACTTATTCAGAAGAATAGTTGAAAGCGGAAAACATCTTTCCTTCATGGCCCATTTCAATCATCCGGTAGAGCTTGAAAATGAGATTGTACAACAGGCAATCTATAATATCAGGCAGACCGGGGCTGTAATCCGCACTCAGGCACCTATTTTGAATCACATTAATAATGACAGTGAAGCATGGGCAAGAATGTGGAAGAAGCAGGTGAGCCTTGGGCTTATTCCCTATTATATGTTTGTTGAAAGGGAAACAGGGCCCTACGATTATTTCAGGATCCCTCTCGCAGAGGTTTACGAAACATACAGGGAAGCTGTAAGGGAAAGCGGCAGTTTTGCCAAAACTCTTACCGGTCCGGTAATGTCGGCCGACAAGGGCAAGGTTCAGATTATGGGAATAGTTGAGAATCCGCTTGATGGCAATAAATACTTTATGATGCAGTATGTACGCCACCGTGATTACCGGAATACATTCAAGCCCTTTTTCATGGAGTATGATGAAAACGCAACCTGGGTAGATCAGTTAAGGGAAGTAAAAGCAGGGAAAATTGCAATTTCATAAGGTTCCCAACATGTAGTATTTCATAAATCTTTAAAAAGGGTTCAATTATGTTGATTCCGGGATGACCTGAATCATTCATGCAATTATTTAATGACCAAAAGTGTTTGCTGGTTTGCAGGAACTATCGATATCAGAATTTTATTGTTTTCAATTTTTAATAACCTTCATCCAATTCTAATTATCTAATTTTTTTATATCAGATTATGCGAAAAACTTTCATTTATAAAAGGTCAGAAGAAAGCTCACAATCCGGGAAGCATGAGCAAAAAGGAATACATATTTTAGACGATGAAAAAAATACCCTTTATGTAATTTTTGGCAGCCGGACAGGTAATTCAAAGGCTGCTGCCGACCTTGCCTGCAGATATGCCGGCTATCTCGGATTAAAGTCAGCGCTCATTGACATGGCAGTAATTGATCCGAAAGAATTTACCGGTTTTAAGAATATCCTGCTTGCTGTGAGTACGCATGGTGAAGGCGATCCTCCGGTCGTAGCAGAAAAATTTTATAATTTCATTCACAGTAGTGAAGCACCCGAAATGCGGGATGTCCGGTTCAGCATTCTTGCACTGGGCGATAGTAGTTATCGGGATTTTTGCAAAACCGGTCATGATATCAGGAAAAGATTTATCGATCTTGGAGCGAAGGAACAGGTTCCGCTGATTGAATGCGATATTGATTATGAAGAAAATGCAATGGACTGGGTTCGGCAAGCTGTCAGTTCCTTTGAAGCCGTTCTTCCGGCAGAGAGAATCGCTAAGGCCAAAAACTTTGCTTTTGAGATAAATAAAAAAATCTCTGCACATGAGAATGTTTTTTATGCCAGGGTACTCGAAAAGAAGCTTCTTACAGATCCTCTTCTTGAAAAACGAACTTATCATTATGCATTATCACTTGAGGGTTTTAGTGATAAATTACTCCCTGGTGATTCATTCGGTGTTTATATTAGTAATTCCAGGATACTCGTTGATTCTCTCCTGAAGGAATTAAATTTCGACGGAACTATTCCGGTAAAGTCAATTAATGGACGAAAATTATTGAAGGAGGCTCTGATTAGTGATTATGAAATAACTCTGTTAACACCTGTAGTAATTGAGAAATATGCGACATTAACCCGAAACCGGGAATTGAAATTTCTTGTAAAAAATCCTGAATTTCTCAAAGAATACAGCAGTAACCGGGACCTGCTTGACCTGGTAAAGGATTATCCATTTGAAGAATCACCTGAGTCACTGCTTTCCATACTTAGACACCTGGCACCCAGGTTTTATTCTGTAGCATCAAGTCCGCTTGCTTTACCCGGAGAAGTCCATTTTACTGCAAGTATAATCGAATACAGGCTTAACAACCGGGAACACAGGGGAGTTTGTTCAGTATACCTTGCCGACAGGGTAGAAACAGGCGATTCAATACCGGTTTTTCTGGAAAAAAATGAAAAGTTCAGACTTCCTGAAGATGATAATAAGCCAATGATCATGATTGGTACCGGGACCGGCATTGCGCCATACAGGGCATTTCTTCAGCAGAGAGAGTATACTGGTGCTGAAGGTAAAAACTGGCTGTTTTTCGGTGACAGGTACGCAGGGAGCGATTTCCTTTATAAGGATGAGGTTGAAGGATATTCGCACAATGGATTGCTTACCTATCTGACTACTGCATTTTCACGTGATCAGTCAGTGAAAGTTTATATTCAGCATCAGCTACAGAAACACGGAAAGGAACTGTTCAGGTGGATTGATCAGGAAAATGCTGTTGTATATATCTGTGGCAACAAAAGGACTATGGGGCAGGCTGTGAAATCATGTCTTGAACAGATTGTCATTTCTGAAGGCGGTTATTCACCTGGAGTAGCATTGCAATATCTTCAGAATATGAAGGCAGAAAGACGATATCAGATGGATTTGTATTAAACCTGTGGCAACTGCAGTATATAACTTTGAATCCGGAATGATTCTATATTTTCAGTTTCCTGTCCAACTTATGGCATTTCTTAATAATTTTTGGAAGTTATCATTTGACCAGCTATTGTTGTCGTGGCCTAAAAGAATGTAAACGATCTTTGAGTTGCTATATTCATTCGCCCATGCGACAATCGGTGAACATTCAGGATGACTGGTCGAAAGAAGAGGAGTAACGTCTTCGTTGATCCCTACATTGAAATAGCCCTCATCATGTATACTGAAGTCAGTAAGTCCCCTGGTTACAGGATGTGCAGTATCAGCTATTTTCACTTCCAGAACAATATCATGCTTATAACCAGAAAACCTTTCCGGGACATAGTTGTAACCTCTTTCATAATATTTGCCTCCCCTTATCTGTGTGAAAACGGGCCAGGTTTGATATGATACAAGCGAATGATGAAGAAATACAAGCCCTGTACCTTTTTTTGTAAGTTCCAAAAAGGCCTCTTTTTCATCAAATGATATGTCCTGCCACATGTCATAAAAAACAATTACATCATACCGGTCTATTGTGTCTGACAGCAGTGACTGGTTTGCCAGGGGCTGACTGATAGTATCGATTTCCATTTCCTGCAATGAGAAAATCATCCCATAAAAAGATGCTTTGTCAAAACCATGACCTCCGGTAAAGAGAAGGACCTTCGGCAATTTTTGTGAACTGTCTGTTGTTGACGGTATTTCTGATGCTGTAGCACCAATATTCAGAACCATAAATATAATCAGGCATAAAATGTGAACCAGCGTTTTTGTTTTCATAATATCATTCGGATAATGCAGTTAATAATTTTATTTTTAGTGAGATAAATGTAAGGTTCAGTGTATGGCACAGATAGATCTTCCTGGCTTTGTCATTTACCCTGGCCATGAAGGCAATTTAAATAATAGTTGACATATAACAATCATTCTGTTATTAAATTTCATGATAAATGAACCATAATTATGTTAAATCAAGCTTTTGTCAATTTAATCTGGAACTATGGTTGCTGAAACAAGAAACCTTAATATTACCGGATTACAACAGTATATTGAAAATAAAGTGGAAACCGGAGTCTGAATTCCGGGTCCTTTTATAACCCGTTTAATCAAATTCAAACTTTACTCACCATCGTTTGTTTTGTATTTAATTAAACAGTATCCGATATGGCAGATAAAATAAAGGTTATAGTTGCAGGCGGTGGATTTGCAGGAATACATCTGGTCAGGAGGCTGGACAGTAACCTGTTTAATGTGCTGTTGATAGATAAAATCAACCACCATCAGTACCAGCCTTTGTTTTACCAGGTTGCAACGTCACAGATTGAACCCTCAAGCATTTCATTTCCTCTGAGGAATGTCTTTAAAAACAAAAGGAATGTTCAGATCCGGATGGCCTCTGTTATAAGATTCTTAGCGTTAAGAATAAACTCATTATATTCGTCAACTGGGCCTGGGCTTACATAACAAAAGACACATCCCTGAGGCTGATATTAAGACAGGAAGAATCACCCATATGGCAAAAATCATCAACGCCGGGAAAGAAGGGAAAAGTGGGCCCAGATGGAACTCAACATGGCATTTAAGGGGCCGCTGCTGTTTCATCAGGACGTCTTAATTGGCTAAATTCAGCCGTGTTCCGGAATCAATAGTAATTGTGAACCGGATCCGCTCTTTATATGGATGCATTGAAGAGATATTATCTGAAACAATAAAGGGAAAATAGACCTCAAACAGATCCCATATCCCGGCTTTTATTCCAGCTTCATAAAAAAAGGGATTGGAATCTGATATTCCGGCACTGCCTTCATTTACCAGTAAATTGCCAAATGGCCGTACAGGAAACCAGGCAGGTATTGCTGGCAAAGTACTGGTCAGTGAAAGGGAAATCAGCCAGTCACTATATCCGGCCGAAAAGTTTACAGGTGAAACGAGTCCGCCTTCGTCAAAGACCAGTTGTCTTGACCAGATATTTTCTCTGAATTCCCTGAATCTGTCCAGGTATAATTCCTGGTACAGATATTGTTCGCGGCCGCTTCTCCCACCAGGTGCCAGTCCGTGAAAAGGTGCTGATGAATTGTTTTTAAGCATTTTTCCTGCAAAAATTCTGATATCTAAACCTTTATCATCTCCAATGTAGCTGTGCCTGTATTTTAAAGTTGCAGATGCTTTTTGGAATTCCCGGTGAAATTCAATGGAGGTCAGTAAACTGTATGGATTTATCAAGCGTGAATTATCCAGGCTGTAACCTGCCTGGAAAAATTGATCAATATCCGCCTTTTCCTCCTGATTGATCTGGAAGAGGTCAGATGCCACCGTGAAGGTTCCAAAGATCTTTTGTCTAATGGAACCAACCGGGTTACCAGGCCTGATATGTATATCCAGTCCCGTTTTAATTTTTTGAAAGATTTGATCACCGGGTGCACCAAACCTTCTTCCTTCAAGATTGAGTGTAGCTAAACGTATGAAACTATTATTGGGCCGGATTGTAAATGATGTTTGCGCCAGCCCGATCAGGCTTCGGTTTCTATCTGAATAGAAGGGAGCAATAAAATACTCAAATGGCTTTGGAAGGAAGTATCCATTATGAAAAGCCACTCCCAAAATCAATCCGTTTAGCCTTGTGTGAAATATAACCGGGATATATACCAGGGATTTTTTACCAGGGTCTTCAATAGCGAACAAAAACCGTTTTTGAACCGGGCTGGCCCGGGGAAGAAAACCTGATGTACGTACTGTGTTATTATCTCTGTTTATCTCGGGCATAACCCGTAACGGATCAATTACAACCTTATCGTAATTGCCCGGGGGCAGGTCAATCAACTTCGTTCCATGAAATCCTTCTGTCCACTGCTCGAAAACCACCGAATCGCCAATCATTCCGGCAACTGTCACCGGAGATGCAAGTTCAGAATTATTTCTTACAAGCAATTGGTTATTAGTAAGCCCTGCTACCTTATAGTCAAGTCGCCCGGCAGAACTTATGAAGTCATCAAAAAACCATGAAAGATTATTTAGGGTGTGATTTCCGAATACTGTACGAAGATCATCTGGTTGGGGATGACTGAATTTCCAATTCTGAAAGTAAGTCTGCATGGCAGAATCAAAAAGGGAGTCACCAAGGTATGCCCTTAAATATTTAAAACCCATTGCAATCTTGACAGTTAAGACATGGTTGTAATTTGCCTCGCTGAATTCGGTTGCCGGCAAATCAATTGGCTGATCCATGTTTTCCCGTGTACGGGCAAGCCATTCCAGCTCATAAAGCCGTTCGATAGGTATTTCATCAACATTTAATAATCTGGCTATATTTTTGGTATACATGAAAGCTTCCCATAGTTTCCTTTCTGGATACCTTCTTTTCATAAATGTTGCTGTGTAAGCACTCGTGAGTCCCTCATCAAGGAAGGGGTGACTGCGTTTGTTAGATCCAAGTGCAGCATAAAACCAGCTGCGGGCTGTATTTTGGGCAATAATTTCATCAAATGAATAACCATCATTAACATAACCGATAACAGCCATACCAGGATACAACCTTCCTGTTTCAGCACCCATGGCACTTTGAACAACAGTATAGTTTTCATACGGATAATCGCCAATAAGCCCCGAGAAATACAATATTGCGGTTTTTACATTTTCGGGAGCATATTGCCAGAGTCGTGCCTGGAGATTCGTAAACATAACCCATGTAATAATCTCTTTCCCTGAATTCGGGAGCATTACATTGTCTTTCATCACATGAAACCGTTTATCGGCAAACCATGCAAAATCATGAACATCATGTGCTTTATAATGCAGAGTCTTCATCCTATCCGAAGAGGGAGGGAACATGGTTCCTCCATAATACATGGTTCTTCTCCACGATTGATCGGCAGCAAGACTGTCGAGCCAATCTATTTCACTCTTATTCTGAAGAGTTCCTGTTGCCCCGACCCTGTAATTTTTCGGAAGGGTAATTCTTACATCAAAACTTCCGAATTCTGAATAATCCCCCCCCCTGTTAAGGTATGGCATACGGTGCCATCCATCACTGTCATAAACTGCAGGTTTAGGGTACCAATGAGAGATCTGATAAGACTCGCCTATATGACCCAGCTGTGAGATGGTCCCATCAGGGATTTTTACGCGGAAAGGGGTAGTTATAACTATAGTATCGCCTGGTGCAGCCGGTTTGTTAAGGAAAATCTGGCAAATATCAGGATAGCCTTGCAGTAGGTCCCACCTGACCCGTAAACCATTTATCCTGAAATCAATTGAATCTATAAACCCTTTTAATTCCGGGTCATCAAACAATTTTCTCTTCCCTTGAGATACAAACAATTGTTTTGCAAGACTTGTATTATTTGAAGAATATGCATTCGGCCACAGGTGAAAATAGAGAAACCCGAGAGTATCGCGAGAGTTGTTTATATACTCTATTCTTTCGAACCCATGCAGCATATGCCGGGTATCATCAAGGGTCACATCTATTTGGTAGTTTACCTCTTGCTGGAAATATTCATTTGCAAGTGTAACGGGGATAAATATAAAGGAAATAAACCAGGTAAGTAATATCTTTAATAGTTCGTACTGGTTAAGAAACATTTTCAGAATATTCACATTAACAGATTGCCGGATTTCCTTTATAATGCTAATATAATCAGTTTCCGGAGATTAAAGTAAGCAGGAACGCAGTATCTGCTATAGAATAGAAACTATAGTCAATTTTCTTATTAATAGTAAGTATTTCATTTCTGGTAAGATTAACATACTCATCTTCAAAATAAAAGACCAGTTTTCCTTCTGCTATCTGGAATGTTGCTGAATCGTTTACCTGGCTTGACGAAATCTCTGTGCCTTCGGGTACTAAAGTCAGAACAACTTTTTTACCGGGAGTTTTCATTAGGATCATGGAAGAAAGCTTGCCTTTTTTCCACGTTTTTTCATGCTTCATGTTTTCAATGAGAGCAGGTAAATTTATAGAGAGGTAGGAAGGATTATATGACCCATTATCTGAATGCGGAAATGGAGTTAAATGTAAAAGTTCTTTTTCCATACTACATATCAGGATATGGATTAAAAATTATATAACCTTTTGGTTGATCCTGTCAAAAAAGATATCCTTGAGAAAATGAATTCTCAAGGACAAACAATTATTAAAATAAAAAGTTTATTACCGGAGAAGTAATACTAACAGAAGCACGAGCAGAACCGTACCTACACTGATATAAATAACACCACCCTGTCTTTGTATTTCTTTTCTGATGTCCTTTAGTTCTGTTCTCAGTTCAACTTTTTCTTCAGCGGTCAAAATACTTTTGTCCATCTTACGAATCTCTTCGATTCGCAATGTTAATATCTCTGCCTCTTCTTCCGTCAGATAGTTTTCAGCGTCAGCCTTGATGGCGACTTCCTCCGATGAATTTTCTGAATTTGTCGCAAATGAAGTTGATGTACTTATTGAAAAGAACATAATAAGCACCAAACTAAAAATAAAATAGAGTGTCTTTTTCATTACCGTAAATTTTAATTTATTTGAATTTAATTCAAAGGTAGTTGATTATGCTTTTTTACTTATTACATAATTTTTCAAAAAAATTACATAATTCGCATATTGAGACTGTATAATCAGGGGTTAAGCATTATTTCGAACATTTTGGATGGTATTTTCTTTAATATATTAGCATAGGTTAGATATAAACTCTCCTGCATAGAGAAAGAATCGCATCACGGGTGTAATGTTTTAAATTACAGTAACATATATTGTGATTTACTAATAACCGGAAATTTCTGATTTGAATTATGTAATTTTTTTGGAAAGTTTTGTAATATTAATTTGCAGGAAAGGATTCAACTTTACATTAGGGTAGCCAGCCCTCTTATTTGCACTGTATAAAACAACATAACTGAGATAATTATACAGGTTAATTTTAAATCATTTAAACATAAAATCATGAAAAGGCTTAGTATTCCGGTAATAATTTCATACAGTATAATACTGCTAACGCTTTCCTCCTGTGCAGTCAACCCAGTTACCGGCCGTCGTCAGCTGATGTTCATGTCTGAAAATCAGGAGGTCAGACTTGGGGCTGAATATGATCCGCAGATTGTTTCTGCTTTTGGATTGTACGAGAATGAGCCGTTGCTTTCCCTGATGCAGGAAAAAGGACAGGAGATGGCTGCCATTTCTCACAGGCCCAAACTTGAATACCATTTCAGGATACTTGACTCACCAGTCATAAACGCATTTGCAGTTCCCGGAGGATATATATATTTTACCCGTGGTATCCTGGCCCATTTTAACAGTGAAGCTGAGATGATAGGTGTACTCGGCCATGAAATGGGTCATATAACTGCCCGGCATTCGGCCAGCAGGCAAACTCAACAGCAGCTTGGCCAGATATTGCTCCTTGGAGGAATGATAGCTTCGGAGGAGTTCAGAAGATATGGCGAATATGCAATGGCTGGCATGCAATTACTGTTTCTGAGCTTCAGTCGTGAAGATGAACGGGAATCAGACAGGCTGGGAGTAGAGTATTCCTCCAAGATTGGTTATGATGCAACCCATATGGCTAATTTTTTCCAGGTTCTGGAAAGAATGAATCTTGCCAGTGACCATGCAGGCATACCCACATTCCTCTCGACACATCCAGATCCTGGCGACCGGTATGGGAATGTTCTCAAAGATGTGGAAAAGTGGCAATCTGAGCTTGAATTCGACTCCTTTGATGTTAATGTTGAGAACTACCTCCGGTTAGTTGACGGCATGGTTTATGGAGAAGATCCCAGGCAAGGTTATGTTGATGGGAACATGTTTTATCATCCTGGTCTGGCATTTCAATTTCCCTTCCCGGCTGGCTGGGAACTGGAAAATTCAACCATCCAGGTAAGAATGGGTCCAAAAGACAGGGATGCTCTTATGATATTTACTTTCGCACAACAGGAATCACTTGACCAGGCAGTGCAGGCAACAATGCAGCAGCTGGAACTGAATGTAACTGACAGCAGGCGTACTACAGTTAATGGAATGCCTGCCATAGCTACGCTCTCATCACAGACTTCCCAGGATCCTAATACCGGACAACAGCAAACCTTGAGAGTATTATCATACTTTATAGATGACCAGGGAACATATTATGTTTTTCATGGAGTATCAGCAGAAGCAAATTTTGACAAATATGCTCAGGCTTTCGAAAGAACAATGACAAGTTTCGACAAACTTACTGATAAGGCCAGGCTCAATGTACAACCTGAAAGGGTTCAGGTTCGCAAGATCCAGCAGGCAGGAACACTTGCCGAAGCTTTTCGATCATTGGGAGTTCCACAGCAGAGGATGGAGGAACTGGCACTTCTCAACAATATGCAACTTGACGAAAGAGTATCTGCCGGGAGACTGGTTAAGGTAATTGGTAAATGATTTGAGATGAGAACGAAGAATAAGTCTGGGCGATTCATCCGTGTCGGCCACATGAAATGGATGTAACTTGCATATAATAAATATAATAACAACACTTAATTCAGATGGATATACAATTTAACACAGATGATAATATATCAGGTTCAGAAGGACTGAATGCAGTTTATGGGCCTTCAATTTCAGCAGGCTTAAAAAGATTCAGCAACAGGATTACCAGGATAGAAGTTCATCTATCAGATGAAAACAGTCATAAAGGCGGACAAAATGATAAGCGTTGCCTCCTTGAAGCACGGCTCGAAGGCTTGCAGCCCTTAGCGGTAACAAGTTATGCTGATACTACTGAGAAAGCTGTTAGTAGGGCTATAGATAAATTAAAGGCGTCACTTGACAGCACACTTGGCCGTCTTAAAAGAGGCTAAATCAATTGAATGCTGTTAAAGTTCCGGATAAATGTAAATGTTGAGATGCAGACCGCTGTGTGATGATGATGAAATCAACGAATAGGCGATATAATGTAATTTTATTCAATAATTGTGTAACATTTATATGAAGAAACTTCGTGAACTTTGTATTAGAAAACATTAATTTTTATTAAAAAACTTTATCATGGGAAATTTACTATATATTATTGCTGTAATTTTGGTCATTGGATGGTTAGTTGGGTTTGTTGGATATAGTGCCGGTGGACTAATTCATATTTTACTTGTAATAGCTGTTATCGCTATTTTAATAAGAGTTATTTCCGGAAGACGGGTCTGATAGATCAGATGAAATAAATGCAAGTAATTTCTTTACTAAAAAGGAATTATGAATTGCGGCTCAGTATTATTTTGATGCTGAAGCCGCTTTTACTGTTTATTTACCTGCATTGACTTTTTCAGTCATGTCCCGATCTCATTCAGGGTCCCCTTAAGTTGAATAAATAACTATCTTCTATTTTAAAGATTTTTTCAGCAGAATCTTCATGAATTCTGATGCCATTATCAATAATTGAAACTTTAACACTCCCCGGAATCTGAATAGCTGTTAATTTTATTTTTTCTCCCGGATTTGTATTTAATAGCATTTGAGATCAGGTTACGAAGTACAGTGCTGGTCATACTTTTATCGGCCAATAACATAATGCTATACGGTAACTCTTTTATTATTGTAATTGACTCTGGCCTGGCGGAGTCATTTGATAATTCAACTACTTCATTGATCAATTCTACAAGATCGAAGAACCCCGGATTAAATTCCATCCTTCCGGTTTGTGAAACTGACCATTTTATAAGGTTTACCACGAGATTCATCACCCTCCGGGAAGAGTTCTGAACAGGATTAAAACATGTAACTTATTTGAAAAATTATGTAAGGTATTAAAGCATTTAGATATCCATCTTTACATATTGGTCACATTTGCAAGATTTTATTTTTTCAGGTAACATACAGCTTGATAGTAAGGCAATTGGCAATCGTTAATTGGCAATTTGGTCATAACTTTGTGTTTGTGGCCTATAATCTCACATATGCATATAACTATGAAAAATATAATTTCTTCAAAAAGTATTGTTTTTAACAGTCCGATCTACAGCAGATCATCTGATAAACCCGGGATGGCCGTTATCAATAAAAAGATTGATCGTCAAAATGATCATTTGTCAGAAATACTTGTTATAAGTTCATTCCCTCCAAGAAAATGCGGGATAGCAACTTACTCTGAAGACCTTGTCAAGGCCCTCAACAATAAATTCAGAAGCTCATTTACCCTTAAGATCTGTGCTCTTGAAAATGGTTTTCCCAAACATAAATATTCTGATGAGGTTAAATATACTCTTGATACCACTATCAGGCCTTCATTTGAGAAACTGGCAAAATCAATCAGCCAGGATGACCTTGTGAAAATTGTACTTGTCCAACATGAATTTGGATTCTTCATGCGGCATGAAGATGCTTTCATTGAACTCCTGAATTCTGTTTCTGTTCCCGTGGTAGTTGTTTTTCACACGGTGTTGTTAAATCCGGGATTCGAATTAAAAAAGAAGGTGCAGAAGATTGTTGACGCTTCCACCTCAGTAATTGTAATGACTGAAAATTCATCCCGGGTACTTGAATACTTTTATGAAGTGCCAAAGGAGAAAATTTCAGTGATTCCTCATGGGACACATCTGGTAACCCATCCGGATAAAGAAATTTTAAAAGAAAAATACAAACTGGCCGGGCGAAAGGTATTGTCAACTTTCGGACTTCTTGGTCCGGGCAAAAAAATTGAGACGACCCTGGAAGCATTACCTCAAATAATTAAACATAATCCGGATACCGTTTTTTTGATTATTGGTAAAACACATCCGGAAATAATTAAAAATGAAGGAGAGAAATATCGCTCCAACCTTGAGTCAATTGTGAAAAGTAAAAATCTCGGTAATCATGTAAAGTTTATAAACAAGTATGTTTCACTACCCTTATTACTCGAATATCTGCAACTTACGGACATTTATCTTTTCACAAGCAATGACCCGAACCAGGCAGTTAGTGGCACCTTTGTCTATGCTATGAGTTGTGGGTGTCCAATTATTTCTACACCTATCCCACATGCCCGCGAACTATTGACTGATGATACTGGAATCATCTTTAATTATCTCAATTCAGATGAACTGGGTGAGGCTGTTATTAGCCTGCTTAAAGATGAGCCATTAAGAAAAAAACTAAGTTTGAATACATTACAAAAAATAGTGCCAACAGCCTGGGAGAATTCAGCCGTTGCCCACGCAAGCTTGTTTGAAAGAATTTCTGAGGGCAATATCAGTATCAGGTATAATTTACCGGTGATCAATCTTAGCCATATCAAGCGAATGACTACCGATATTGGGATCATTCAGTTCTCTAAAATAAATGAACCGGACATATCCACCGGATACACACTTGATGATAATGCCCGGGCCTTGGTTGTTATGTGTATGAATTATAAACTGACCGGAGATAAAAAGAGTATAGATGAAATAGAGAAGTATCTTATTTTTATAAAGTACTGTCTCCAACCTGCAGGCAACTTTCTTAATTACATAGATAGTGAATGCAACTTTACCACTCAAAACTATACAACAAATTTAGACGATTCGAATGGAAGGGCTATCTGGGCACTCGGTTACCTGGTATCGTTAAATGGACGTTTGCCTGCTGAAATTGTTTCCGAAGCCATTACCATACTTGAGAAAGCGCTTATTCATGCAGTCACTATATATTCACCCAGAGCAATGGCTTTTGCAATAAAAGGACTGTATTACTATAACAGAGCATTTAAAAGTACAGAGAATGTTGATCTTGTTAAGTTGTTTGCTAATCGACTGGCTCACCTGTTCAAACACGAATCGGAAAAAAGGTGGACATGGTTTGAAGGTTTTCTGACCTATGCAAACAGCATATTGCCCGAAGCGATGCTATATGCCTGGCTTCTGACTGGTAACAAAATATACCGGGATTATTCCATTGACTCATTGAGTTTTCTCTTGTCAAAAACCTTTCATGAAGATGGAATCGAGGTTATATCCAACAAAGGCTGGTTGCATAAAGGCCGGAAGCCGGCAACGGCAGGTGAACAACCCATTGACGTAGCCTACACAGTGATGACCCTTAGCAAATTCTATGATGCCTATGGCAAAAAGGAGTATCTTGATAAAATGGAGATTGCCTTTAATTGGTTTTTGGGAAAGAACCGTCTGCATCATATTGTTTATAACCCGGCAACCGGTGGATGTTATGATGGCCTGGAACACGCTCATGTAAACTTAAATCAGGGAGCCGAATCTACACTAAGCTACCTTATGGCAAGAATTACTGTTGGGAAGTATGATCTTGTTCAGGAGCCATCTAAACCAAAACTACAGGTTCATCTGAATAAATCAGCAGAAAATGTGGTGTCATTAAATCCGGGCAGATAGGAGACTACTCATTTTGATGTCTTGCATTTTTGAAGAGTTACCTTTCAGGGATTGGCTCTTTCAGAACTATATTGCGTTGACTGTAAATTCACTTAGTTCTGTTAAGACCGGGCAGAACTTCTTTATGGAAGGTAAGTTGAAGTGCATTTCGGAAAGATTATTATATAAATCTATTTTGAATTGATAAATAAGTAATTTATATTTGCACCGCTAAATACAGTTAGCGATCAGGGCGATTAGCTCAGCTGGTTCAGAGCACCTGCCTTACAAGCAGGGG
>CAYQXY010000043.1:0-46085 GCA_964421595.1 uncultured Bacteroidales bacterium
TAATAGTTAGTCGGATATTGATATGGTTTTGTGACAAAATAATGAATATTATTTTTTTGACAATGTTAAATATCATCTGATGATATAGAATATGGTCATATGGATATATTCGACAGTCGGCTGGTTGAACGAACATTATGTATCATACATTCCTAATTTTTTATCCCACCCCATTAACTTGCATGTTGTTTTCTTAGATATTACTTAATGACCTATTTATTCAGGAATTCAGTATATTTGATTCATGAACAATGAAGACTTTGATTTTCAACCCATATATGATCATTGGGTTTCAATTTCTGAAAAGGATTATTGCAACCATGCAACATCTTTTTGAGTCAAAAGATTATCACTGGTCGCTATTTATTGGACACCTTGTATTAGAAAGATTGCTTAAAGCCAATATAGTCAAAAGAACTAATGAACATGCACCTCATTCTCATGATCTGAGAAGGCTTGCTAAACTCTCAGGAATGGAATTCAATCCTGATCATATAATCTAGCTTGACACCATTACAACATTCAATTTAAATGCACGTTACGATAGTTACAAACAGAGTTTTTATAAAAAATGTACGTTAGAATTTACAGCAGGTTGGATTGAAAAAATAAAGGATTTAAGAAAATGGATAAAAGCGAGGCTATAAAAATCGTCCAGCGATATCTTCTTAATGTTGCAGGTAAATATCAAATTGAAAATGCAATCATCTTCGGCTCCTATGCAAAAGGTGAACAAAAACCTGATAGTGATATTGACCTGGCTATTATTTTTACATCAATTGATGATATTATTGACTTACAAATTGAACTTCTGAAGATTCGTACAGATGAGGATCTGTTAATTGAACCCCATCCATTCAGTAAAAACGACTTTGAAATTTCGAATCCTGTTGTCTCTGATATATTGAAAACCGGAATAGAGATTCCAACACCTGCGGCCTGAATGCCTTGCTAGAGTCTTAAGGGAGTTTATAACTTACAAAAGGATGTTCATCTGATGTTGAAGCTAAATAGATTGTGTTTCCCTCCTGATTTACACAAAAATAGCCCCAATTGTCTAGTTTATATTTGTTAATTGGATTACCATTCCAATCAAATTTCTCTACATAGATGTATCCTGATGAATTCTTTAGTTCCTTTGATACATCAATAGGTGTCCGTCCGGAATATAAAACATAAACGTATTTATCATTTGATGACATCCCCCAATAATGAGTTATATTAGACGGATCTAGCATAGATACCGCATTCCCCTTTTTTGTCTCTGTAGGCACATTAAATATTACTGTTTTTGATGCTTTATTTTCAAGATCTAAAAATATAAGCTGTTTAAAATATTTATAGGCAAAAACCGCTCTGTTTTTTTTACCGTTTACTCCAAAATCACCAATGTATGCTGCCCAGTTTTTATGTTTATCAGAGAAGGCTAAGTTTTTTATAAGTGTTGTATTTATTGTGTCATTCTCCGAATTCATACCAAATATGGCCTTCCCCATCTTTATTGATTCAACATAAAAGAATTGCTCTGAAGATATTCCATGAAGTTGTTTATCATTAAAATCTCCTTTTTTAAAATTAACCGGTAACTCTCTAATCTCGAAATCCTTGGTTAATGAATATAAATTGTTATTTGTCCTTTCATAAATAAAACAAATGAATTCTCCGCTCTCATCTTTTACTAAACCTGGGTACTGGAATTCTCCTGGTCCTCTACCATATCTCCCAAATGATTTAAGGAATGTGAAGTCGGGAAGAGAAAATGCCATGAGCATATCCTGGTTGTTTAAATTCTTTACTATAAGGATACTGTCTAATGCAATCAATTCACACTCTTGGATCTTAAAAATTTTATCTACAGGATTAGAAGTACCATTTAATTCGATAATTTCACCAAAATCCTTTTCTGTTAAAAGAAATTCACCCTCTAGAAGTGGAGAAATGGTTTCATCTATAATTGTTTCAGCGACTCCTTCATATAGTTCTGGTTGTCCTCCTGTCTTTGTTTTATCTATTTGATTACATGCAAACAAAATAAAGATTAATGCAATAAATGAAATTGATGTTTTCATGTTGTTTTTCTATTATCGTTGCCAACCATCTTGAGGTACTGGGATGACTTATAAGCTTATACCATGTGGGTAATTTCCACCATGACATAAATTTGTTTGAATACTGCTTATACAAGAACTAAAAAATAAGTTATATTTACAATACTTTCCTTGAGTTTATTTCAACTATTCCTTAAGTTTCACTAGCATCAGCACCGGATTGTCGTTTTCTGCCAGCCTTGCAGCCAGCACTTCGAGCTCTTTTTTCTTTTCAGGGTATTTTGGGTTGGAGTTTTTGAAAGCATCAGAGTCAACATGCTCTTTGATTATATATGCATCTATCCACATTGCAAGTATAGAGTCGTTCACTCTTTCCTTCGGGTAAAAATTCAGGCCACCGTCAAAATCATTGTAAAGCCCGGTATTGAGAAACTGATTATCGATTGGGGATGGCTCTGAAAAAGCAAGCTCTTTGGTAATTTTATCAAAAACGCCAAGAACTACAAAAGTATAATACTCACTAATGGTACCATACTTTTCAACTGGTTCGTCCCTTTTTACCGGGGAGTGTTTTTCATAAAAGCTTAAATCGATAAAGAAATGGTTTTTTTGTTCATAAACATTGTTATTATAAATGTAATTAGCACTTGATTTCCATTCCGCAGAACCAGCAACGAGTTCCCTGTTTGCAACAGGTTCCCCATACTTACCCAGTTTAAAGTAATAAGCTGGTTCAAACAAATATTGATCATTAATAAAAAACAAGGTATCATTTATACTTTCTTTAAAGAAAGTTTTCCCATTGAATTGATAAATGTTGGCATGATTCTCAATCCAACTGTTAACCAAAGATTCCCTGTTTAAAAATATCCAGTTTTGAAGTGTTTTAATAGTTTTTCCCCTGTCATCAAAAATAACAGCTTTATATGCTTCTTTCCCAGTCTGGTTGGGTAGCTGACCTAAAAATAATGAGTCATTATATAATGACCAGTTTCTTACAGCAGATAATTCAGTATTAATTTCAGGATCAAATTTCCTGATAAATGTACCGTTTAAATCATATATCAGGATATCCCTGCCATCTTGTATATAAACTTTGCCATTTATGCCGAATCTGAAATTTGTGCTGAACATGTATTCCCCGGGACCTTTTCCCTGATTTCCGATTCTAGCTATATAACCGCCACTCGTATCATACAGGATGCAGTTGTCCTTGTCATTTACTGCTATCATCCCCCTATAAAAATCAAGTTGGTATATACTTCTTAATAAAACAGGATCCGAGTCAAGGGGAATATATTGAATATCGTCGATATAATCGCTTAATTGCAACTTTTCAAAGCTGCCTACTTTTTTTTCAATGTTAATTTCTGTAAAGGATGAAGTGCTATTTATATTTTTCGAACATGAAAGAGTTATCGTTGCGAACAATGCTAAACAAAAAATCAAATTAGTAAGCATATATAGAAGTTTTTTTGGAGAATCTATTATTTCGGCAGATAAGTATCCAATGTATTCCAATTAATTATTAAAATTATTACAGAATATTAAAAGTTAATTTTTCAGCTTTGCAATCATCAGCACCGGGTTGTCATTTTCAGTTAATCTTTAGGCCTCTATTATGAGCAGTTCAATGTTTTCACGAGGGTTACAAGAATATATTATAACCAGCATACTTAGAAAAATTTTGAATCTTTTCATATCAATTAAATTTACACCATTCACCATTATTGAAGTCAATGCTTCAAGCTAAACTAAACTATTCTAAGATTACCAGAACCGGATTATCATTTTCATTCAGGTTTTTAACCAGAGCTTCGAATTCTTTGGAAAATTCATTATTACCGGAAGTCGCTTTATAATGATTCATGATTTCAGTTGGCAGGTAATGTGAGATCAATTTTTCACCAGAGGCAAATCTTGGCCAAAAAGCCAGACCGCCATCAATGTCATTTTTAATCGGACGAGATGAAATTAATTCTCCAGATTTCTTATTAAAAAATAAATGATAAAGATTAGGATTATTTATAAATCCGCGTCCACCTTCAACTTTAAAGAATAAATATTGGGCATTTTCGAGTATTTCAGGTATCCATAAAAAGTCCGGGAATTGTATTTTATCATACCCTGGTTCGAAAATGAGATTATCGCGAGATATCCTATTATTCATAATAAAAACGACATGTGAAATTCTATCAAAATCTTCTGTGATTCTATAAAAGGTATCACGATAATTGAACAAGTATCGAATTTCGTTTTTTTCAAATTCATATGATAATGCATATCCGCGGGAATTACTCTTATTGTTCAACCTATGATAATTCGGAATTGAGTCAGTTATACTACCATCAGAATTAACCAGTAATACCTCGTTAATTGATGAAACAAGTATTTCTGTTTGTAATTCAGAAGTAAAGACTGCCATATTGCCGTTAGGTAATATGGCAAAATCTGAAACATCCTGATTAATAAGAAATCTTCGTTTATATGATCCAGATTGAAGGTCATAGACATTCATAACAGTTGAACTGTATATTAATATCTCTTGCTGATCATCATCAATATCGAATGTTATTCTCCTGCCATATTCTCCAGGTCCTTTACCAGCTCTGCCAATTTGCCTTACAAAATTGCCAGATAATCCGAACTGGAACAAGTTCATTCCATCAGTAATAAAAATGTGGTCATTGCAGAGTATAATCTTGTTGATCTGGCTTAAGAGGCATAATTCATTTGTTTCAAGCGGAATATAACTTATACCACTGCCAATATCTGATAAATTGAAAACTTTCGGTTCCTGACTTACAGCACTTCTTATATCCAGATGGAATACTCCATCATCAAATTTATTTCTTTCATTGCATGACCCTAAACCAACTAAACAGATAGTACCAACAATGAGAAATTTATAAACTATACTTTTCATATTAAGACTTTTAATTATAGAACATTGGGATAATATTTTAACTGGCAGTATTTCGTCCATCACTTATATTCCTTTTTTGAGTTAAGCAGTAACCACTGTATATTATCCTTTACTTTTTGGCAATCATCACAAAAGGATTGTCGTATTCAGTTATATTATCAAGTTTTTTAAAAGCGCAGATCGGTTTTTATTCACTAAGGATTATTTCAATCGCTTTTTCCAGTAATTCATCTTTACCATTTTTAATGCCGCTTATTGTTGGTTTAACTTCAATATTAGGTACAATTCCAATCCTTTGTGTTCCACCCCCATCAGGATAATACACACCTATTCCAGAGATCATTGTTCGTAAATTACCAGGCAACATAATTATCGAAACATTTCCATCTGCTCCTGCTGTTGTGCTTCCAATTACAGTAGTATTATCGCCGGCTCTGAATGCCATAGCAGTATATTCTGATTGACTTTGTGATATCTCATTGACCAGTACAACCAATTTTCCTTTATAAGGATCTTCGAAATTTGGTATTTCTAATTCCTTCGAAAAGGTAAATTCACCCGGATTATTAATATTCCCATGAGTGAATTTCACAAATGGAGTTGGAGTTGAGGTGAAAAATGAACCCAGGGAAAAAGGAACAAAAGTTGAAGGATAATTGCGAATATCAATTATGATGCCTCTGGTATTTTTAAAATCTTTTCTAATTTCAGGAATATCATCAGCTTTAATTGACATGAGAGTTATATACCCTATATTGTTGTCTAATAACCTATAACATCTCTCATCATTTCTTCTGTACCCTCTATAAATATTCAATTCATTCCTGGGATATAACTTTAGAATTTTTGTTTTAAGCCTCCCGTTTTGCAAATATTCAATCTCTAATTCAGTTTTTTGTGAACGCAGCATATCTGCAGAAATATCTCTTAATTGTACAACCTTATTGGAGGCTGGATAATAATTAGATAAATCGGAAACAATATCTTTTATGTTCTTACCATCTATCCTGGTAATTATATCTCCAACTTCCAACCCTGTTTCATTTTTTAGTTCGGGATTGTAATAATCAGTAACAACAAGTATACCTTCAATAAACCTCAAATGTACCGGGGCAAAATTATTACCTTTCCATTCTTCAATTTTATCATGACCTCCCCATAAATTCGCATGAGTATCCTGAATGTCGCCAATTATCCGGAGGGCAGCAAGCTCATATTCCAACTCATCTTTTGCATTTAAAAAAACTGGTATATACTCCTTTAGTGTGGTGTTCCAGTCCTTATCTGTCAGATATTTGTATGGAAAAAAATAATGAATCATATTCCAATATCTGTATAGAGCCAATAACCGAAATCCCGCATCAGGAAAAGGCATATTTGCATAAGCGTTCTCGTTTTGGAATTCAGGGTTCCCCACACCGGCCGCCATTTTGATATAGAAATGATTCCCTTGATTTCTATTGTTATAAATGTAGTGCAACTTGTTTCTTAACGATTCTGAAACTATACTGGCAGTAATCCATTTTAAATCTGGCTTCAGGAGTGCATCTTCAGGGGTGGGATTACAGGTTTTGCATTCATCAACTTTTCCTAAATCATCAATCCATTTAAGAAGCAGCTCTTCTCTTTGTATCTCATTTGTCTCGTTTAGATATCCTGGAATAAAACGAAACAATTCATAATCCCAGTTGTAATTTCCTTTAGCAATTTCAGGATGATAATATTTTAAAAATCCCCATACCTTGCCCAATAACTCTAAATTATTAACTTTTTCCGGCGTTAAATTCAAAATTTCAACCCTGGAACCATTGTCAAATTCTTTATCAAGAAAAGCTCTGGATACTGGTTTTTCACTTTCTTTTAAAGTTTGAACATTCTTACCATCTATGGATAGAACAAAGTCATCAAACCATGCTTCGCCTTTCCCGGTTAATAAGCCAGCAATATAAATTTCCTCTGCATGTTCAGGATAGTCAAGTTTTATTGAATATTTCTGCCAGTCACTCGTACCTGAAATATTTTGATTTTGCATATTATCAAATGCTAAAGGGCCCCCGGTACCATCAATTCTAAGCAACAACCCTGCAAATCCATTAGTCACATTTTTTATTTTCATATACCCTTCGAGTTCAATGGTCTTTCCGTTATAGTTTGCAGGAATTTTGTATGCTATACTACCAAATTGACCACTATCTGTGGAAGTAATCTTTCCTGATTTTTGTCCGGAATTACTTAGCGTGTCTATGGTTAACATGAAGTCTCCCCACTTAAACCAACCATCAGAAAGTGCATTGATATTACTATGTGTTTCAAATCCAAGGTTAGATTTTGAATCTGTTTGTGCCTGACAACATACTACAAATGAGCCCAAAATTAAGATTGCGATTTTTTTCATGGTAGTGTGGGTTTTGATTTTGTGACAAATTTTTTGCACGGTTTAGTTCTAAATCAAATCAATATTATTCAATGGAATGTTTGTCATTATCACTTATCCTCCCAATTAGTATGAAAGGATTGTCATCAATGGAGACTGGTTCGTCGGCAGACCAGGATCCTTTCCTGATCAAATCATTAAGGTATGCCTCCATCTCAGGATCCTTCATCATTTCTACTATCTGGTGGGCATATATTACCTTGCACAAAAAGCCATCCCTTGTAAAATCGTACGTCGTCAGATTCAGCATGTTCTTTCTGGTTTTTAAAAAGGATTTGATAATTTTTGCTGTTCCCTCATTCCTGTTAACCAGGATAATACCTTTACGGGCATGACGCCCGCTTCTGGTAGTAATTTCCACTTCCTGCTTTTGTATTAAAACCTTTTCTGATGAATAGTAGATTAAAGATGCATAAGTATGCTTACCAGGGATATCCCCTCTTTTATATTCAGTTTCGAAAAAGTTTGTCCAGATAGTATCAGACTTGTTATCCCGAATCCTCAGAATTGTTTTTCCTAATGGAGTTGTAAGATAAATGTCTTTTGAAAGAAAGTGCATTTCTGCGAACCCCCATATCTTTCCATGCTCAGAGAATCCATGATCATATGTATTAATCAGGTTTCCGTTCATATCCTGAAAATAGAGATCCCTTTTTATGATCCTTGACGGGTCACGGGCATGATCGGTTCCCTCAGGAACAAATTCACCAAAAGCTGCAATAATACCCTCTTCATCAACCATAAAGTCATGACTTCGCCATGCAAGAGGTTTCTCTATAACCTTTATTTCACCTGATTCAAGGTTTATTCCATAGTACCTGTCCTGCCTTTTGGACCAGTCTTCAAGGTATAGAATGCCATTGACAATTCTCGACGAGAATCTTGGGTAAAGGAATTCTTCAGGTCCACGCCCACTCCTATATAGTTCCCGTAAAAAACGGCCATCCTTAGTGAACAGGTAGCTCCCCCTTTCTGGACTAATAATAAAATAATCATCACTTCTTACTATACCATAAATATTGCCAAGCATAATCGAACTATTTGTTTCAAGTCTTACAAGTGAAAGATCCTGAAAAAAGTCACCTGCTTCAATGTATAAAGTATCCTCAATATGCTGGTCAACATTAATTGATGTAATTGGTTCCTTCAACTCGCTGTCTGTCGCTTTGTTTTTGCAGCTCATCAGCAGCAGGGATATCAGGATTACTAAATACAAAATCTTCATATTGGAAAAATCAATGATTACTGGAGTCAATTATGATAACAGTGGATTTATTTGAATTTCCTGCAAATGGCTTCATTCTTTATATCTTGCAATCATCACTACAGGATTGTCACTCTCAGTTAAACTTTCAAGTTTTTTTAGATGTGGCGGAAGTTGAGCTGCTTTTTCCGGATTATCTTTAAACCATTGCTCAACTTTCCAGGCATCTGCATATCCCATAACTTCTTTATCATTTATGGCTTTTAAAGGAATAAGGGGTATAAAATTCTGTATGTCGTCAACTATTCCGGAATCCCAATCGGTAATTGATAATGTTTCTGTGGTTTTATCAAAACAACTCAAAAAGGAATCATTGTATATAAATGAAAATCTAAAAAGAAAATAGGAGGAAGTCTCTATAAGGTTATGAATTCCAATACAGGTACTTAAATCTCTTTGAATCCCCCATTTGGATTCATAAGCAAGCAGATAATCTCCTGTATGCAATACCATATGAGGGAGTAGTTGTTCATATGTCACTTTGTATATTGTATCGTTATAAATCTCTTTGAAAAACAATTGGTTACGGTAATGATAAAATTGAGATTCTTCAAAGGTAATAGTATAAGTTTTTTCGGGGAGTATATTGCTATTATTGTGAACATTGACTATTTCGCTATCCTCAGTGTAGATTATCAATAATTTGTCTTCTGTTCCTTTAGGATTAATAATATAGGCAATAATTTGATTATCAATGAATGAGTAATGGTCTGAAAGGAATGGATTAGTATTGCTATTACTAAATCCGGGCATGGATATTTCTCGTTGGAACCTTCCATCCAAATCATATTCCAACAAAGTTCCTTGCCACCCTAAAAGATATATTCTCCTGTTTACGGGATTTACAAACCCTCCTCGGGATGATCTAAATTCATTTGGTCCTCTGCCCTTAGCTCCTATAGTCCTTATAAATGATCCATCATCTTTATTGAATAAGAAACAATTATCTCCATCATTGACAATTATTAGGTTATCAACTACATAAATTTCCGGATGATTTCCTATCATAATATCGTTACCGGTTTGAAGCTGAATATAAGTGATATCGGTGAATATTTCGCTCATGTATAAATTGGAAACAGATTGTTCCACAACCTTTTCTATATCAATGGTAATTAAACCTGACTGAGGTTTATCAGAATTACAGGCAGTGAAGATCAGAATCAGAATGACCAAAAATGTTTTAATCCAAATTTTCATACTAATGAATTAAGGGTGTAATCATTGAATTTTAGCTCTAGTACTACTGACATGATACCTGCAGGATATGTAGCCATAATGAATAGTTCTTCAGTTATCTCAATCCGGTTGGGATGCTGAAAAAAGGATCTCATTATCAAGAGGGATATAGGTAATATCATCTGTGAAATCAGAAAGGAAGACTTCACCTTCAATTGCATTCAGAGGATTTATTAAAATTATTCCCGGGTCCTCTTGAAGATTACATGATGAAAGAAGGGAAAGTGCGAATAAACCTAAAATGGTTGCTTGATGGACTTTTCCGTAACAGGATCTAAGAAAGTTTTCTTTATGCATTCTGTATTTTTAGTAATAATGAGCTGCTTATACAAGAACTAAAAAATAAGTTATAAATGCAATATCCTGCTGAAGTTTATATTATTTCTAAATTATGCGTATTTGGTGGCACAATGTTATGACCGGTATTTGGCTTTCCTGCATTATTGTTTCAGTATTTCAATCAGTTCTCGATTTATGTAAAGTGTTTCTCTTCCAACCTTTTGCGATTCCAGAATTCCAATATCCTCTAATTCCCTTAAATATCTTGAAGCTGCTTTTCTCTCAACATTAAGTCTTTTTACCACAAAATCAATTTTCGAATATGGTTGCTCAAAAAGTAACTCGACAAGTTCTTTTCTGTAAATCTTCGGTGATTCTTTTTGTACTTTAATTATTGTTTTGTCTAATTGGTTCTTAATGTTGGTAATTTTCAAAATAGTATCTTTCGCTGTACTCTCAACTGCCTTTAGCATAAACATTATCCAGTCCCCCCATTTCCCATCATGATTTGTTCTATTTAGCAATCGGTAATATTCCGATTTGTTCTCAATTATATATGAGCTCAAATATAAAATTGGGACATCAATTAAATCATTGAGAATTAAGTATAGAATATTTAGAATTCTGCCTGTTCTACCATTTCCGTCATAAAAGGGGTGGATACTCTCAAATTGATAATGCAGTATTGCAAGATTTATCATTGGGGATAAATCATTTTCATTTTGGTTGTAATGATTTATAAAATTTGTCAACAAGTCGATAATTTCAGCTTTATCCTGCGGTGGTGTATAAACAATTTCTCCGGTTTTGTCATTTTTGAGAACAGTTCCAGGTGTACTTCTGATACCGGCTGTATTATCAACCAACTCCTGTTGAATACTTACGATGTCATTAACTCTAATAAACCCTTGTTTTTTAGCTATGTCAAATCCTGAGAATATTGCTTTTCGATAGTTTACGACTTCCTTTGTCTCAGCAGATATGTTGGACATATTAACAGTCAAAGCTTTGTACAACTCGTCCTGTGTTGTAACAATATTTTCAATTTCAGAACTATCTTTTGCTTCTTGTAGTACTATTGCATTTATCAACATCGCCTGGTTAGGTATTGTTTTAGCAATCCCTTTCAGTTCTGCTAATGCTGCTATTGATTTGTTGGTTTGTCTTAAAATTTCGATCGTCTCTACTTTTTCTCTTGGTGGAGGAAGTAATTCAAGTTTGAAATGTGGTGCATTTTGTCCCATATCCTATTTATTTGTCCCAAAAATACAAAATATGGTACAAATCCCAATATTGGCAGTGTTTTTTTTGCAAGCATAATTGTATTATTCGTTTCAAGTCTTACAAGTGAAAGAACTTGAAAAAAGTTACCAGCTTTAGATGATCCAGATTATACTACGCAAACTAAAAGTTATTTCGTTAATTTAACCAGCATCAGCACCGGGTTGTCGTTTTCATCAACGCTGGCTGCCAGTTCCTCTAACTGCTCTTTCTTTTCGGGGTATTTTGGGGTGGAGTTTTTGAATGCTTCAGAGGCAACATACATCTTTAACTCATATGCTTCAAACCAGCTCACAATGAGCGTGTCATTTACAGCATACCTGGGCATGAAGTTAATTCCGCCATCAATATCATTTTTGATACCGGTGGGTTCAATCTGGTGGTCAACGTTGCTTGGAGCGACAAGAAAGAATTCATCATTTTGCTTGTCATATAAACCAATAATCTGGTGTATGCCCATCCGTTCCTGTCCCCCGGGGCCTATAACTGCCTTGTCTATATCAAGATTATATTTCCTGCCCAAATTTATAGTGAAGGTGATATATGAATTGGATTCAAAAATTATTGATGCACGAACTGTTTCTATAAATTTTTCAACAAAAGACATCCCCGAAAGGGTCTTATAATCAAACGAGAACTCATTTTCACCCAGGTTTGTAACATATTTAGGCTCAATACTGTTTTCATCAACCTGCCAAATTGTATCATTGAATAATTCCTTATAGAAAACCTTATCGTTTCTCTTATAAAATCTAGCAATTATACGCATATCACGAGAAGCTTCATGATCATTAAAATAAGCTGTAATGGTAAAACCATTAAGAATTTCTCCTTTATCATTAATTAAGGCTATTCTGTATTTCCCATTATCAGCATCATCCGGGATTTGGACCAGGTAGGTAGTATCAGTCAGTACAATCCAATTATGATAAGTTGCACCTGCAAAAGCACCGGGAGATTTAAAAGTTTTGAGAAATTCACCTTTGGTGTTAAATATGTTAATTTTGCTGGACCTTGCATCGGGCAGGAAGATTCTATCATCAAAAATCTTTACCTGGATAAAAGCGTCGTTTTCTCCGGGTCCTCTGCCTTCACTTCCAATTCTTGAAATAAAGTTTCCGCTGCGATCGAAAAGAAGGCATTTATCCATGTCTGACACAAGAATATAATCTTCAGAAATGTCAAGAAAACTTATTCCTCTGAGCATTGCTTCGGGAATGCTTTCCAAAACGACATACTCCATGTTGCATACAAGATCAGAGAGATTGATCTGCTTGAAGTTGTCAATATTACCTGCAATATCTATTACTGGAATCGAAGATTTCTCTGACTCCTTACAGGAAAATAGGATCAGAAAAATGATAATTATACTAACTGCAATTTTTGAGAATAACTTCATTATATTATTTTTTTTTAATATTGCTAATTCTACTTTGACAGATTAAATTGTTTTTTAAATGCCACATTAATATCTTGTTGGCGTAGTAGGTGGCGGTTGAATATTCTATCCTGCATTTGCTCTTCGGGCATCTGATATATAAGTTAAACACCAGCATTTCTCTGGCAGAAATGTAATGGAGCAGTTTCAAAACTTAACAGCTTTCCCTTTAACACAAAGGATGATACCAGAAAGCTCAATTCTACTTGATGTTGCGATGCCAACTATTTACGGGTTTGAAACTGATCTATCCCAAGTTTAAAAATACAACAATCTTATAGAATTAAGATTACAGGGAGAAATAATCATTTTAATAGGTGATGGATTAACTTGCCAGCTAATCTATTCATTACCCTAATTCATAAGTGCTTATTAGGCTTCTTTCATACAAGATCAGCAACAATTTGCTGCATTGAAGCTGGTGTTCCAATATTTGTTGTAATAGTTCTTCTGCTCTCTTGTTTGCAAAAGTGTTTTTAAAGAAGGATTATAAGTATGAATTAAGTGATAATGTTGACTTTAAAAATTCACTTCTGTTATTTCATAATATCCTTTATTATCCCTGAGGTTTTCTTTTAAACCTATTTCAACCAATTCCCCTGATTTCTCATCAAATAGTTGGATATAAAAAACATAGTTACCTACAGGTTGTTCAGACAGTACCACATTGTAGGTTTCTGTAGCAGGTTCTTCCGGCATCCAGTTTCTATTACCAGAATCTTCAATACTGAATTCAATAACCTCATTAATATTATCTGATTTTACCATTTTCCCGTTTAATTTATAAGATGAATATGCAGGCGCCACTCCTTTATTCAGCCATTCGATGCTGAAACTTAAGTTTCTGCAATTTATCTCATTAATTTTGAAGGACTTGGGGAAATACCAGTATCCGGAAAGATTTAACAATTCAATGGTTAATTCCGGATTATCTTCCAGCCATTCTCCTAAATATCCATGAAACCCAATATAAGTAGGGCGTATCAGTTTCATGGATCCCCTGAAGAAATCTGCTCCGCTTACCCCGAATTCAGGCAAAATTTCTTCTCCGTTCTTACCTATCCAGTTCCCGTCTCTTTTCACATGCAAGTAATGCTGCAGCTCATAAATTGTTGGTCTTTCCATGTAAACGGCCTCGAAAAACTGTGGGTGACTGACTGACCACGTATCAGTGTAATGGCTCATATAATAGTCAACCAGGGGACTGTCATCCCTGAATGTGATATCATTTTCAAGGACATATTGAAGTAATTCGTTCACATCGTCTTCCGGTTTATTCCAGTAAATGAGATCATCTGTCACCACGATCTGTGTTTCACTATAATGTTTAAGGTAAATATCAATATTGGCTTTTATCTCAGACACAGTGGGTGGGACACGTGTTGAAAAATGTGTATGTCCTTCTCCCCAATCGCCTATGCTGCCAACATCTGTGTACAATACCCAGGGCTTTCCGTCGTATTTTTCAGCAAATTCTTTATGGAAATTACTGAGTTTCTCCAGGTATATCGGATCACCCCAATCCGGACTCCATACCGGGGGACCAAATTCCGAAGGCACAACTCCTTTTGCACCGGCCTGCCTCACCCAGTAAGGTGTTGCATATCCAACCCCGTCTTTTTCAAAAGGAAATTCCGTTTCTTTGGAAGTGATCCTGAAAGATATTTTATAGCCCAGAGGCACGTATTTATCTACGATATCGTCGATATATGACCAATCATACTTACCTTCTTCAGGTTCAAGGTAAGCCCATGCCATACGCAGATATAAATGGTCCATACCCGGAAAATCATGGAGATCGTTTTCATCCTGGATCAGGTATTTATCAATCCCGTTATCAAGCATGTGATGGTACCAGCCTTTATCAGGATTTTCGAGAGGGCGAAGGGTATCCCACTGGCTTTCGAGGTTAAGGGCCTGGTAATCTGGTTGACAGGAACTGATAATTCCCATACAGATTACCAGTGAAACTGCGGAAAGGTATTTCATAGCATAAGTTTCTTTCATATTTTTAAAAGAAGAAAAACGAAACACAGGACCGCTGGTAAGATACAAAAGTAATTGATCTTATTTCAGGTGAGAAGATGTGGTCAGGTATGATTATGGAAGGGTGATAACATTTCCGTAATGTTGTCCGGAGTAATAGTTTGTGCTCGGTTTGGGAAGAATTCCTGTTTTTATTTCTGTTGGCCCGGGTCTCGGCTGGTATGGAAAACATCAAGTTCAATTACGGTGTCAGAAGTAATTTCATAAACGATCTTGTAACTCCAGATGGCTTTGAATCGGATATCACAGGATTCATCTTTAAAAAAAAGGATCGGCGACATACTTGTGGGGCATAAAACCCAAACTTTTTGCCAAATCCCGGATTTCATTCCTTACAAGTATCGCCTGATCAACAGATTCTTTGTTTTTGATGTAATTATAAATCCTGCGCAATGAAGCTTTGGCTGCATTATCCCATTTGACCTTGTAATTTCTCTTTACCACTGCTCCATTTCATTTTCCAGATCCTCTTGCGTTGTATAAAATCCAGCATTTACCCGCTCACGAGCTTTTTGTATCCTGGTCTTATAATTCTCCACATCCATTGGAGAACCTGGAAGTGTATAGTCTTCTTCATCGCTTTCATAAGCGGTAACTACTGCATGCATCAGTCTCAAAACACGTTCATCACCCTTTTCGATGTAATCATGAAGCTCTTTCCTGATCTTTGTTGTATTCATAATATCCAGCATCATTGGTTCCTTAACTTTAACGATTAATATTCAGTAATAGTTTAACCTAATGGATTATAATTAAATAATTCCAAACTGGAACTTTATATGCCTGTCAAAACTACTGTTATCAAGTTAAATGAAGCTTTAATGGATCAGTATATTTAGATTATTCCTGTTTAATTGTAACTGAAGTCCTGGAATTAATTACCTGAATTCCATTATAGGATATACAGATCATAGTGAATAGCAGTAGTGCTGCAAATGAAAATATGAAAATACCCGGGCCAACGGAGATCTTGCCTGTGAAATGATTCTAACCATCTTGACGAAAAATACCAGGCACTTGATGCTGAAAAATGGTATTGATAATAAAGCATGGGATTCTTTCCCACGAATTGGAAACATGCACTACTGTGGAGGAATGCAAAATGTTAGTGGTGAAAGGAAATTTTTCTTATACTCTTGGCTTGACTTCCGGTTTATATTCGATATTTCCTCCACATAGAATGTTCAGACATGATATTAAATCAGCTGTGTGTAGTGACAGCACCGAATCATAATCATCTTGTCTGTAGCCGCCAAACAGGGACAGGATTAAAGGAATTTGCCTGTGAAGCTCATTCTGCAGATCATGAATGAATGAGTAAACCAGCAAGGAGCATTCGATCCATTCTTCGGTCGTAAGCTGGGTTGAGAGTTCATCCCATTCATGGCTGTCGGCTCCATGGCAGAAAACTACGTAATGGATCCTGTTTTCTACGATCTCCTTTCGGAGTATTTGAAGGTTGCCTTTTAATTCTTCGATATAATTCCTGTGATCAGAGTAAATATTTATATTACCGCAAACAGGCGATATGGTAAGATCCAGATCCTTTACAAAATCTCTGGCATTATCAATGCTGTTGCCATGATGCCCGTCAAGGTCTATATATGAACCGCACAGTCCGTATTCCCTGTAAATTTTTACCGATGCAATTACCTGCCCGGAAAATGCGCATGCCAGTGCGCTGCGCTTGGGATGCGCATGATGGAATCCTGATGTGGGACTAAAACATACTTCTTCAGGGTGCTCAACTGCATGCCTTATCGAATGATACAAGCTTGAATTTGTATATCTGACTGACCTGGCATATTCCGGTGACCATTTCAAGTTCAGAATCCGGCTTGTTTTCCCATGGTCGAAAAAATTATCAACCATCTCCCTGGTGTGTGCGACATAGAAGTCATCGTTTGAAAATGGCAAGAAATCAGCATCAAGTAAAAAATGTTCTGACAATCCTTTTCTTTCAATGTATTCAATTAATAGCCGCGGCTTGGCAGGAGATTTGACAAAACCATCAAGATTTTCTGGATTAACAGACATGTCCGGATGATAAAAAGTATGAATCTTTGAAGATTTTAAAACCATAGATGTACTTGTGCTCAGGGTCCTGTTTAATACAGCCAGTAGATATTATAAATTTTTATAAGGCAATGTATATAATCTTGGCTGAACTAAATTATTTATAACTTCTTTATCTGAAGAATCCAGCAAATCGTAAGATTTATCAAAAAGTTTATTGCTATAGTTTTCCTGCAAGCTAAAAATACTCTTACTTAAATAATTGAGCAATTTATCGTAGTCAGCCTGATTGGTTTGAGTGCTTCTATTAACAACTAATTTTACTTTTGAAGATGTATCGCTTATTAAAGAACCATTCAATTGTCCGTAAAGATCTGATACTTTTTGTTGAAATGAAGCAATAACTCCTTCACTTATTGTTTCAAATGAACTCTCCTCACCATTAAATAATAATTGTGATTTACGGTTTATAAGCACACTTATAATTTCCATCTCACTAGTTGGTCTTAACTCTTCCAGCGAAACTGAAATGATTTCAATTGATCTGTTATTAATCTGCTGATCAATATTAATAAATGGAGAATCTTTATCAGATGTTGAAAAACTTAAAATTAAGAATACAACAAAAAAAGCCGGGATAAAAAGTAAAAATTTCCATTTCCACTTTTTGGTATTCAGATTGCTCATCATAATTATTCGATTTTTAATTTTATAATTTGATAATCCGTTTGCAATTGCAAACTTCTGAAATCCAACACTATATTTAATTAATGTCAGTTTATATATTGATGCATCGATACCTGATTTGATAATTTCCCTGTCAACCTGGTACTCATGTATTTGTTTTAAATCCCTTTTTAAGAGATAAACTACAGGATTAATCCAGAAAATAATTTGAAGTATCTGAAGTACAAAATTGTCGATATAATGACCAAACTTGTAATGCTGATACTCATGATTAACAACAATATCCATTTCTTCCTTCGCTATTGATTGAGGAATAATTATAAACTTATTGTAAAGGAATGGTATAATTGGCTGTGTTGTTATCTTAATGTGTAAATCCCGATACCTCAAACATTCAGATTTATTAACCAGAGAATTAATTTTTAGATGCTTGATCAGGTTTAATATTAAAAAAATAAAAGAACCTGTTAAAATCAGGCATTTCAATATCAACTCATAATCTATATCTGGCTTAATGCTTGATTTTATTATTAAAATTTCAGATGGAGTTGTCGTAATTTCAGCAAAACCTATAGCTCGAGGTATCTGACTGTATATAATGGTAAATGACTGTGAACTTATATGTAAAAAGGGAAGTAAGATAGAAACAAAAGCAGATGCTAGTAAATAAATTCTTAATTGTTGAAATGCAGTTTCATTTTTCAGGACTAAATGAAAGAATATCCAGAAAAACAAAACATATAAATTAACAAGCATATAATATTCAAGCAGTTCCATAATACTACTTTTTTGCCAGTTTAATTAATTCTTTTATTTCTTCAATTGTTAAATCATTCGATTCTACTAATGATGAAATGAAGGACTTGTATGAATTGTTAAAATATTTTTCAACCTGTTGTCTTACATTATTTTTTGCATATTCTTCTTTGGAGATTGCAGCAAAATATCTGAATGTTGAGCCAAAATCTTCATGATTTATAAATCCTTTTTGCTCAAGATTCCTGACAATAGTAGAAATCGTATTATAGTGGGGCTTAGGCTTATCAAAGGACGAAATAATATCTTTCACAAAAGATTCTCCGTTCTCCCATAGATAATTCATTATTTGTTCTTCCCGGTTTGTCAGTTTCATGGCATCATTTTTTATTCGAGATATAAATTTAAACTATATCTTATAGTTATGCAACTATTTTTTATAGTTTATTCAATTATTTTAAAATTTTGCTTATAACAGGGTGACAGTACATGCTTATAAACAATGTACCGATAATTCAATACGAATATCTTAATGCTTTATTTTCAACCAATTGAAGGCCATTATTAATGATTTATCAAATTAATCTGAATTATGAAAAGTTATAACTATGAAATGTATGAAACTGGCATTAAGACACCAACACCTGCCGTTGCACCAAAATATGTAAAATAAAATATTAAGGCTGATTGGCCTTCCGGGTCAATTCTTTAAACTAACAAGCACCAATACCGGATTGTCGTTTACAGAAAGACTGGCTGCGAGTTTTACAAGTTCTCTTTTCTTTTCAGGTTACCTGGGAGTGGAGGTTTTAAATGCCTCAGATACTAAATGGTTTTTAATTATATATGCATCTATCCACATTGCAAGAGTTGAATCGTTTATCAACTCTTGTGGATAAAATTTGAGACCCCCGTCAAAATCATTAATAAGTCCTTTGTTGAGATAGTGGTTGTCAATTGGGTATGGTTGACACTATATGTATAATACTCACTTCGAAAAATTCCTTCTCCTACAGGCTTATCTCATTTTACCGGTGAGTAATTATCCAGCAATCATGTGAATAGTTAACTGATATGGAAACTATTTTCTTTATTCAACTACTGCAATGGTTAGAATGTAAGTGTTTTCAATTACGGCGGTGCCGTCTGTTGCACGGTTGTATTTACTAAAGACAGTTTTCAGGTCCTCACTGAGTTTGTTGCCTTTTTCAGTAGCAGCTGCACGGATAGCCGGGCCGAAAAATGTAAGAAAAACCTCAACGGCATGATCAACAGATTTGTAATATTGCAGGGAGGTTCGTTTTTCATTTGCTATGTACCGCGTGTTATCGCCAAGAAGATCATTTAGTCCTTCATCGGTTCCCCATCTTAATGGTGATTTAACTCCTGGTGGTGGCGGGACATACCTGGCGTTAGTAGAAAAAAAGTCGCCACTCCAGCCCTCCGGAACCGGACTGGCAAGTGCTATCTTTCCACCAGATCTGCAAACGCGCAACATTTCACTGGCTGCCTTCTCCTGATCAGGGGCAAAATGCACTCCGTAAACTGAAAGGACTGAATCGAAACTTCCGTCGGAGAACGGTAAGTCCTGAGCATCCCCTACCTGGAATCTGGCTTCCAGTCCGTCAGCCACGGCACGCTGTTCTGCCCGGGAGATCAATTCAGGCACATAGTCAATCCCCGACACATCACAATACCTTCGGGATGCAACAAGTGCTGCAGTACCACTGCCGCATGCAACATCGAGAACCCGCTCTCCGGCACGAAGATCGGCAGCCTGACATAGTGCTTCAGCCATAGCTACGTTTTGTCGTGCAATCTGGTGAAAATCTCCAGTTGACCAGGTTTCTTTCTGCTTTGCAGTAATATCCCTGAAATCTGTTGAATCAAAATTGGTCTTTGTCATAAGCATCCAATTAGTTCAATAGCATGTCACTTACTAACAGACAAAAAAGTATTTTTGTTCGCAGGATTATCTTATGAAATGATGCCGGTCTTATTTCAGGTCAAAATGAGGAATCAGGTTCATAGAACCAGTAAGTGCTTCACAAGACATTAACCATGGATACGCTTCATGAAACATAAACCAGGACGTAGTCTGCAAACATGACCGCATGGACGTGTTTGACAGAACACGAACCATAAACGAACTCCACAAGCCTTGAATCATGAATTTCCTTTACCAGAAAGGCTCAAATCTTAAAAATTTTAGTTTGTGAATTCCGGGTTTTTATCGGGAACTGATATAAAGGAATGAATTGAACCACTATATTCGAATGAATTACCTATGAACTAAAGTACGCAAACAAAATGGGTGATCAATTGGAATTGAAATACTAAATATGATTATAAATTTGATTAACCTGCTTTCAACAAATAAAATTCAATCATTAGCGGGACCATTTATAATCCACCCGAGCCACAAGTATTCCCGAAACGTTTTTTAGTCCCTGAAGATAAACTGAAAGCGGTACGTTTGTGATCTCAACTTCTTTTGCACCTAAAGAGGCATGCATAAAGTGAAGTCTCCCGTTTTGATGCAGTGCCAGTCCGGTATGAGAAACATCCAGGCCCTTGATTGTTGTTACGAAAGCTATTATATCGCCGTCATGGATAAGTGAAGCCTTTTCTTCGATCACATCTTTGGTAATATATCGCATTTCGTAACCATACATAGACGATTCAATTCCGGCCATTATTTCAATATAGGAGGGGTTCTCCTGCAATTGCCGGTAGTATTGCGGATTTGTGGTCATAAAGTTGACTCCCTTTTCCATTTCTGCATTACCAATTTCATCACTTATAATTGTCAGGTACCCCCTTCTTTCGTTTACTTTAAGCCAGTCTGTAAAATAATGCAGCCGCGAAGGATAACCATCTATTATTCCGTTCCGGTATCGTAGCTCTGCCAGTTCGCGGGCAAAATCAATAAACCGGATATCCCCATTTTGCGAAGTGATTGCCATGGCAGTGGCATATTCCACGAAAGTGGTGCAATCGACTCCTTTAAGGTTCACTATTAATCTCTCATCACCTTCGGCTTCAAGTGTTGATGCCACATAGGGAGTCCCAAGAAACGCCCTGCCGGCTTCAATTATCCGGTGATTCAAAGGCGCTGTAGATGCCAGTGGAACAAGAAATCTTCGCATAATTTCATCAAAAACGATTGAATCGGCTGAAGTTGTTGTGTAGTAAGGGGTACTAATTGTGCTCTCGGCACTGCCGCTGTCTACGGAAACCGCCGGCCCCTTGCAGGAGAACAGCAGTACTATGGGAATAATAAGGTATATTAATCGATTCATCAATGAAGTTTACTAAGGTTAAATATTATTAAAGAAATATGTCAGCCATGCTAATTGCCGATAAGATAATGTGAGGCAGGGACACTATACCGCACAATTTACACAATACAAACTCTCAGGGCGAAAAAGAATCCTTCCGGCAGGGATTTGTGTTTTGCATTTAATACAACGTCCAAAATCATCGGTGCCATACATTGCCAGCACTCTTTTTAAATTTTGAAGCTTCGATTCTGCCTGTCGCAAGGTAGCTTCTGTAACACTCTTGTTATTTATTGCATCCATCCGTGATACCCGGCCAATTGCGCAATCAGGTTCAACCGGCTTTGTCAGTTCTTTATACTCTTCTATTAACTTTTTTGTCTTTTGGATCTCAATCAGTATGTTGTGTTTTAATTCTTCATTTGCCATGTTGTAAAATTAACAGTTATCCGGCATAATGTGCTTTATTTTTAAAACAATTCAAAGGATCTTCAGGTATCAAGTCTCGTAGCTCCTCAAAGTATTTAATTAAAAAGGAAAACTCTTCAAATACGGCCTTCTGAGCATCCCCTACCTGAATTGTTGTCTCCAATTGTATCCCCTCAGGAGAAGTGAAACCATTATGGCAACATATGTCTATATTTAAATATAAAAATATTGCAAGTACCTAAAAATAAGTTAATTTTGTATATGCAAACTTCCGGCACCATAGATCTGGCAGTTTTTCCTTTTGAAGACCTTTCTACCAGAAAGGAACTTGGAATCTTCTGCCGTTCTTTCAGCGCCGATCTCATTACCGGTATTTCCCGGTTTCGTCAGCTACGGGTTTTTAGATTTTCACAGGATATTTCCTCTGAGAAGGTTCTGAATACTTTGAAAACAGGCTATTTTGTTCAGGGTGATTTCCGGCTCAAAAGCGAAAAAGTTTATTTGAATGTTCAGCTATACAAGACCGAGACAAGGCATTTGGTATGGGGAAACCGGTTCGAAGGTAATCTCACAGACCTGAACGAAATTCAGGAGGATCTTTTGAAAAGCGTTGTTGCAGTGCTCCAACAGCAAATTGACTATAACCTGCTATCTGAACTCAGACTAAACCCAAGGGTTGATTTTAACGCCTATGAACATTGGTTTTATGGCATGGAAGCGCTAAAAAAAGGTTCAGTGGAAGCTGATTTGCAAGCACGTCAGCATTTTGAAAAAGCCCTTGATATACAGCCGGATTACGCACTGGCTTGTACAGGCATGTCGCTCACCTATTTTAACGAATGGACTTGTCAGCTCTGGGATCGCTGGGAAGTAAACAAAACAGGCGCTTTTGAATGGGCTCAAAGGGCAATTTAGCAGGATGATCAGAATCACATAATAGCCCTTGTTTTGGGACGTATCTTTTTATATGAAGGTTCATATGACACAGCGGAATATTACTTTCGGAAATCTTTATTGCTGAATTCCAACGATCCAGATACCCTTATGCCTATTGCACTATATATTGTATATCTGGGATTAGGCAAAGAAGCTTTGGCCTTATTTGAAAGAGGTTTGGAATTGAATCCATTTAACGCCGATTATCAGCTTCGCCTTGGGGGTTTTATTTACTTTGAGTTGGGAGAATATGAAAAAGCGGCCTCCTTCATAAAGCACAAACCCAATGGCAATGCAAAAATTGCAGATACTGACGCTTATTGTGCTGCTATCTACTATCACCTCGGGCAATATGATCTAATGCACTCTTATTGGAATTCCTATCTTGAAACTTACCGGACCCTTATAAATAAAGGAAAGGATTTTGACCAACAGGAAGCAATTGACTGGATATTCAAACTCAATCCTCATCGTAATGTATCCCATCTCGAAGAGTTTCTCAAATTTATAAGCAAAGGTAATTACACTTTCACCGTTAAGAAAACACCTCCAAAAGAAAAAGGGCTTACGGTGAATAGTTTTTTGAAAGAATCGGATGTATGGAAATTTTCCTTTGATGGATCGGTGGTGATGGCTTCCGAAGTAAAAGGATTTTATGACATCCAGAAATTGCTCTTGCAGCCAGGCCAGGTTTTTCATTGTGCAGAACTGATGGGCAGCTTGATTGACGAAAAGGGAGAAAAAATGATTGATGAAAAAGCCCGGAGGGATTACCAGAAAAAAATCCTTGACCTGCAGAGCGAAATGGAAGAAGCTGAATTGCAGAGCGATTATTCCAGCCTGAAAACACTACACGAAGAGTATGACCATATGATCGAACATCTGTCCCAATCGCTGGGACTGCGAGGCAGGATCAGGGAAACCGGAAGTAGTGTGGGAAAGGCACGTTCGGCAGTAACCTGGCGAATACGGAGTGCCATTGCCAGAATAGAACAACATCACCCATTTCTGGGGGCACATCTTTCAAACGCTGTAAAAACCGGAACCTTCTGTTCCTATAACCCCGACCGGGAAATTAACTGGGTAACTTCGTAATTATCTCCTCATCCCATAAGATTCTTAATCTCCTATAAGAGTCTTAAATCCTATAAATCCTTCTTTATTTGAAATTGATATTCTTAAGGGAAGATTTTTAAATTTCAAAAGCCTCTTAATCTTCCGTAAGTTCCTCCACCTGTCATAAGCCTCTGCAACTCCTGTAAGTTTCGCCAACTCCTATTGTAAGGTTTAAACTTACGTCTATCATTATACATAAAACAATAATGTTTAATTAAAAAAAATGTAAAATGAAAAACATGATTTTAACAATGGGATTAATAACCTGTCTGAGTGTAGCAGGTTGTAATAAGGATCAGGCCGATAGTGTTCCTGATGGAGAAAAACTTTCCAATGAGGTGATTTTAGAATGGAATGAAATTGCCTACACTGCTTATGGTGGTGAAACTTACCAACATTCATTAATGGCTTCAAGGTTAAACGCCATGGTGCATATAGCCATGCATGATGCTTTAAATGCGATTCATCCCAGATATGCCACCTACGCGTTTAACGGAAAAGATTCCGGCGCTGATCCGATAACTGCCGCAGCCAGTGCAGCCTATGAAGTTCTGGTGCATGAAATTCCAGATCAAAAGGCTTATCTCGATTCGGCTTTGTACCAGTCGCTAGCAGCTATTCCGGAAGGGGAACCGAAATCAAAAGGAATGCAGTTAGGCAAAGAGGCAGGATTGGCCATTATCAGTAACCGTGCTGATGATGGTTGTGAAGGAGATCCGATCATGCCGGTAACCGGCCCCAATATGCCAGGCGTTTATCAGGCAGTGCCACCTTTTGATTTTGTATTCGCACCTTTCTGGACCGATGTGAAGCCATTTGGTTTGCAAAAAAATGACCAGTTTCGTTCAAAACAGCCACCTTCGCTGGATAGTGATGAATACGCTGAGGATTTTAATGAAGTTAAAGGTACCGGAAGAATGGGAAGTGAATTACGCAGTGAAGAACAAACGTCGTTTGCCAGATTCTGGTACGAATTTTCCGAGGCAGGCTGGAACAGGGTAGCTCGTATTGTTGCCAAAGACAAAGATTTGGATCTTCTGGAAACAGCCAGATTATTTGCACTGGTCGATATGGCAATGGCAGATGCATATATAGCAGGATGGGATTCCAAATTCTATTACAATTTATGGAGACCTTATACCGCTATACGTTTCGCAAATCAGGATGGCAATCCTTATACAGAAGAGGATTTAACATGGGAACCCGAAATGCCTACGCCTCCGGTACAGGATTATCCTTCTACCCACAGTGCATTGGGCAATGCGGCAGCAACTGTAATATCGAACATCTTAGGGGATCAGACTCCATTTACGATGAGTTCTCCAACGGCATCTCCTTCGAATGGTACCAGAAGCTTTTCCGGACTGATGCAAGCCGCGAATGAAAATGCTGAATCAAGAGTTCAGGCAGGCATTCACTTTCGTTTTGCCTGCGAAGCCGGACAGGAAATGGGGGACAAGATTGGTCTATGGATGACAGACAATTATCTTAAACCCTTGAACAATGAGCAGATTGTAAAGAATTAAAGTGAGGAAAATTATCCAGATTACGGTACTTTAATTCATCTTCAAAGAGGTCAGCAGTTCTTTCTGCTGACCTTTTTGGTTTTATCGAAAATTATATGAAATAACATTATGAGCAAATTTTTTCAAATACATTTTCTTAGGAAGTGAGAGGCGACAGATAAAACAAATTGATTTTCTTTCCTGGCCACAATAATCCAGGTGTCTGCACTGTGGGATAAAATTTAACCGGGGAATATATTTCCACGAATTACGAGAAGACTAATTTTGCATATTCTATCTCATTTATATTTAAGTAGCTTCTGCCAAAACAAAGCAGTTATGACATTGGCCACAGAACCGAAAAGATATTTTCTATGAAAGTGCGGTTTGCTAGTGAGGCAGGTTTCTTTCGAGGAAACGAATCCAGTTGTGACTCATTATATTAACAATGTCTTCCTGGCTATAACCGATCGCATCAAGCATTCCTGGTATTTTTTGCAGATCGGCTATTGTTTCAAGATCATACGGACTCTGCTCCTTTCCGAAGGCACCATCGAGGTCAGACCCGATTGCCGCATGCAATGAATCGCCGGCCAGCTGGCAAATATGATCAATATTCCTTATCATCAGTTCTAAAGATACGCCCATAGCTTTTGGATCCGATTGTCCCCTCACCCAGTCAGGAACCATCATCCAGGCATCAAGTGCAACACCAATAACTGCATCCCTCCTGACCAGTTCCATGATCTGCTCATCAGAAAACTGCCTGTTATGAGGCACAAATATGCGGCAATTATTATGGCTTGCCCAAACCGGTCCGCTAAAAATATCCATGGTTTCCCAGAAGCTTTCATCAGAAAGATGTGTGGCATCAAGAATCAGCCCCAGTCTCTCAATCTCCCTTAACAACTCCCGCCCTTTGTGACCCAGTCCCCCGGTTGCATCGGTACCCTGCGCATATGTCCCCGGCCCGTAATGAGCAGGACCGATTGCTCGCAGTCCGTCATCATATGCACGTTCAAGATGGTTAAAAGAGATAATTGAATCTGATCCTTCAAGGCTCAGAATATATCCAAGCGGGGCATTTCCCGAACCATGATTCTTATCACCATTGTGAATATTTCCGCGATTTCTGGAATTACCCGTAAGCCCGGAATTATCACCTGCTGGCGATTCTTTGGTGAGCTGACTTTCAGGCGTATTCACTTTTCGGGTAGCCCTTACCTGAGCTTCATCTACCAACTCCTCCCATACATGGACATGCTTCCGGAGACTTTCAGTATTATTTATCTGGATCAGTTCCCCTGCCTCTTCCATTGCACGGTACCAGGCAAGCTGGCCCTGGGTCTGAGCCCAAGCTTGCTCAGGGGAGTTCCACCCTGGCAGTTTATTTCCCCTCTTCACATACCTTCCTATCTGGGTAGCAACACAAATGCCCACCATGCCTTCTCTCATGGATGGAAAACTTACAGTACCTTTTCCCCTGTCGGGCTTGTCGGTCATACCTGCTTCACTCTGCCGGATATCTTCAACTGTCCATCGCAGGTCCCGGTTCCATTCGAGTGCATTCATCGACAGATCGAGATGTCCGTCAAAAATCAGGTATTTGTTTTTCATCGAATTAATTAATTGCTGTTAATTACAGGTAAAATACATTGATACATATTTAAAACATAATGTGGAAAACCCCTGGAGTAATCATAGGATGTATGAATGCTTTGGAACTTTGACCATAAAGTTTTACCTAAATAGTATTAACTCTTTTCCTTGCCACAACATCCCAGGTATCGACAACCCGACCGTCCCTGACTACAGGAACACTATCATACCGGTCAACTGTGGGACAGATATGCCATGGTAAACAATAAAATACAGCACCGACTTTAAGGCTTTCTGCCTCTGAAGTCTCAACAACCATATGTTCCTCGCTATGGGTCATAATTGAGTAATTTTTCAGTCCGGGAATTATCACCCTTGGCTGGGGCATTTCCGAGGCAACTGCCTTATGACCCAGGTCCAGACATATAAGATTTTTAGCAGGCTTGCTAATGATACGTGTAAATAATATAGCAGCATGCTTAAAATCCATATCGGGAAATGAGCTGCTGTATCCGTAATCCCATAGAACAGGAGTACCGGGGCTACATTCAATACCTTTTCTGCGGGCATGAACCGGAAAGGTAGAGGTTCCCCCGGCAACAATGTTCAATTGGGTTATTCCTTCTTTTTCAAGATGTTCAAGAAGACTATTAACCTGCCTGTAATTTTCTTCACATGTCTCTTTTCTTAGCTTGAAATCCTTGTCAAGAATGTGGCCGTCATACAGATGCAACCCTTTAAGGTTAAGCTCCGGCATTTTAATTATTTTCTTAGCGAGCTGAACAGCCTTTTCGCCCGGGCTAATGCCTGAACGGTTCATTCCGTTGTTAATATCGATCCAGACATTCGTCGCCCTGCCCGTTCGCTGGGAAATTCCAGAAAGCTGGATGATCACCTCCTCAGAATCGACAATACAAGAAATTTTCGCTTCGGGGAATTCATGCCTTAATCTGAAGAATCTTCCAATATTCGGCCCGACAGGCTGCAGGGCCAGCAGAATATCTTTTGCACCGCATCTGGCAAGCATCTCGGCCTCTGATATAGTCGCACACTTAAATTTGGTAATACCTGCATCCAATTGCAGTCCAACAACCTCTGCCATTTTATGGGTTTTCACATGCGGCCTCAACCTGTTAACATCACCGGCTATTTTTATCATTTGCCGGATATTGCTTTCAATCCTGTCAGGATAAACCAGGAGTGAGGGAGAAGAAACCTCTGCTGCATTTTCAATTTCATACCAGTTTGTGTCCGATGATCTTAAATTCTCCATTTAAATATTCGTTTTAGTACTGATTCATTAAAGTTAAATTATCACTAGTGGGCGATAATTTTTATTATCATCATGGCTAAATTACTATATTTCAAAGTATTCAAGCTTATTATATACGTGTCGATTTCATTAGGAAAACTGTATTTTAGCTTTCTTCAGTAATTTTAAAATTGATATTCAAATACATATAAATGGGATAGTCTACACTTGCATTATTCTATTTTATCCTCAACATTAACTTCTATGTAATTTTCATAGAGCTCAAATATAGCTTCTACCTCAACAGGTATATTGGACGGTAATATCATGCCAACGGCGCTTCTGACGCCTACCCCGTTTTCCTGACCGAATACATCGGCCATAAGTTCGCTAAACCCGTTGATAACTGCCGGGTGCTGGCCAAAATCCGGAGTACTGTTTACCATTCCCAATACTTTTACCAGCCGTTTAATTCTGTTTAATTCTCCAAAATGTTCCTTTATTGTTGCCAGCATTGTAAGTCCCACCTGTCTTGCGGCCAATTTGCCCTCTTCGACATCGAGATCTGCCCCAACCTTGCCAGTCATAAGGGTTCCATCAGATCTTAAAGGACCCTGACCGGATACATAAAGCAATTTATCGACTACCAGCACCGGCTTGTATAACCCGGCAGGTTTGGGAGCCGCCGGCAGCTCCAATCCAAGTTCAACTATTCTTAAATCAGGTTTCTGTTTCATTTGCATATCAGGTTAATCAAATTAATAATCAAATAATTATGTTTCGCTGGTAATTCATATTCAGTAATTCAATTTCGTTGTATCACCCTTTGTATATTCGTTTCTTTTTATAATAGCCCTTGTATGTTAACCTTGTTAATTAAATTCAAAATTTGTTTGAAAACCAACTGTCCGACAAATTTTATTTCTGTATTTTTATCCATGTTGCTGTTTATGGTGTGGTAACTACAAACATACAACATGGGGGTGAAACCTTCGGGGAGTAACCCCCTCCTTTTTATGATTTAAAGTTTAGTCGGACACTACTGATATTTAATAAGTAATGATCCTCTCTATAAAGTTAACCGGACAAAAATGTTTTCCGGTGTAAATTGAAATTCCATTAAATTTAATTTCCCTGATGTTGTTATCAAAACAAATTTTTCAGCAGGATTGTTTGATTCCCCGAAAGGGTAATAAAAAATAATCATCTAAAGAAACATATTAAACAGCAGAACTCCCAGCAAACCCAGAACGCTGATCAACGTCTCCATTGCCGTCCAGGTCATGAAAGTTTCCTTAACTGTTAGTCCGAAATACTCCTTAAACAACCAGAAGCCTCCATCGTTCACATGCGAAAAAATAAGGCTTCCCGATCCGATCGACAGTATCATTAACTCCGGGCTTACCCCTCCGGGAAGTGTCAGTGGTAATACAATTCCCGCAGTAGTCAAAGCAGCAACTGTTGCAGATCCGACGCTGATCCGGAGCAATGCAGCGATCATCCATGCAAGCAATAGAGGAGACATGTCAGACATGCTGAGCAATCCGGCAATATAATCACTTATCCCGCTGTCAACAAGCACCTCCTTCAACCCCCCTGCACCGGCAATAATCAATAATATCATGGTTATGCTGGCAACTGATTGTCCGAGTGACTCCATAAGCTCCCCTACCTTCCTCCCCCTGGCAATTCCAAGCGTATAAACTGCCACCAGTAAAGAAACGAGCATGGCGATTACCGGGTCGCCTGCAGCATTCAGCACGGTCTTTATATTATTATCGCCATCAAGGACAAGATCTGAAATAAAAGAAGCTCCGATAAGAATAACCGGAAGAAGTGTTGTGAGGATTGAGTTCCAGATACCCGGCATCTCTTCATCGCTCAGCTCTTTTGCACTTATAAACTCCGTTATGGGGCGTGCTTTTATTTTAGTCAGTGTCCTGGAAAACAGGGGCCCTGAGATAATAATTACCGGAATGGAAATTATAATCCCGTAAATAAGAGTCTTGCCGATATCTGCTCCGAACATTATTCCAATGGCTGTGGGGGCGGGATGTGGTGGCAGAAGTCCGTGTGTCACCGAAAGTGCGGCAACCATGGGTATTCCTACATATAACAGTGGAACTCTTGTTGCTGCGGCTATTGTAAAGAGAAGAGGGATCAGGATGACAAACCCCACAGTGAAAAACATTGGCACACCTACGATAAAGCCGGTTAAAACTACGGCCCATTGAACATATTTTATTCCAAACAAATTTATAAGATCTGTTGCAATCCTTTGCGCGGCGCCACTCTCAGCTACAAGTTTTCCCAGCATTGCTCCAAATCCGAGAATCAGCACAAGAAATCCCAGGGTGCCGCCAATGCCTTCCTGAAATGAACGAACAACCTCATCTATCTGCATACCTCCTGCGATGCCTACCGCAAGAGATACAATGGTAAAGGCTATAAAGGCATTTACTTTGAATACTATGATCAGTATCAGAAGCAGGGCAATCCCCAGAACCACAATTAATATGGGCATAGTATGGAGTTTTTCTACACTTTATTAAAATTGCCGGGTAGTCAGATGTTACCTGAACCCAGAAAAGGCCGAACTATTATACAGGATCTTTTATAATGGCAATAATCATCTGAATTAATGCTTGTTACCCCCATGCTATATACAGGTATTAAAACGAACCCTTTGCCTTATATCCGGATACAAGTTAACCATAATCAGGCACAAAGAAAAGTATATCCGAAGTTCGGCAAACCTGGGTGCTGCAAAAATGGTTAATTCCTCATGAACCGGCCTCACCAGGCGGGATTAAAAATGCAGGGGTGATCCATGGATTAAATGTGGTTTGCGGATTAAAAAGCAGCTAAACTTATTAATATAATTGCAAAGAGACTTTTGATAAAAACTTATTCATTTGGTATGGATTTTGATATAATCCAGTCATGCAGCGGTTTTAAAATATTTTTAAAGTTATTGCAACCCTGACGTCTTTTTTGCGTCTTAATAATAGAGCGATCAAAATACATCATAAATATATCATAACTTAATACCACCGGACAATGAAAAGTTTTTTAGTTCTTTACTATTACGTGTATATAATGGCTTGCACACTGCTTGATGCTATTTCCGAACTTTTTAATAAATATTTTAAAGTGGTCCCTGAAAACAGGCCCGTAAGCAATAACCATTGACAAATAAGTGTTTCCAGCTTTTTATTAACCTTACTAATACTCTGGTTATAGACTTTTGGTTGCTGTATCGGCCCTCTATGAATTTTGCCTGAGAACCCCCAGTCAATAAGGCGACCATCATCTTTTACCAATTCCTTGTATTTTTAATCATAAGAGACGCCGTATTTGGATTGCCCGCAATTGTAAGAAATTAGACCTCAATCACCGAAGAATTTATCTCACTTCACCTTGATGACTGTTACCTGGGCAGGGGCATTATAACGTACCGGTGTAAGTGTAAAACCGAGTCCGCTGTTGATATTCAGCAGCATATTCCCAAATTTCCAGTTTCCCTTTACATAAGGGGATTCAGCACGGGCAGCGGTAATGGGGTAGAAAAAAAGCGGCACCCGTATCTGTCCCCCATGAGTATGTCCCGCAAGCAGCTGGTGAACGCCTGAACCAGACGCTTCGTTTATCAGGTTTTCCGATGCCTGGTGACTGGCAAGGATGTGCAAATGCTCTCCCGCACTCTCATTAAGTAATTCAGACAGATGTCCCCTATCAATCTTGTAGCTGTAAAGTTCAGTTATGCCTGTTATCTTAATTACCATTTCGCCATGGCTGACTATGGCATTTTCATTCTGAAGAACATGAATTCCCCTTTCCTCAACCGCCCTGGCTATTTCATCCTCGCCCGACCAGTAATCATGATCACCAATAACGAACCAGGTTCCATAAGTTGATTTTATATCTGCAAGTCCGTCAGCCCCTAAATTAACATAATCGAGTCCGGAGGATATCAGGTCGCCTGCAAAAATAACAATATCCGGATTGGCGTCATTTACCTTGCTGATGTACCGGCTTATCTTTTCCCTGCCTGTATACTTATCCGCGTGCATATCGGCAATATGGACAATCGTAAGGGGGTTGACCGGACCACTGTCTGACGGGAGGGAATAGGTAATTTCATTAACGACTATCCTGCGTGTGTCCCATATCATCTTAACAGCAGTGTACATTACTGTCAGTCCGGCTATCACAAGGAACCCCCTGGAGAACCAGTCCCTTATCTTTGCCGGATCAGTGTCGCTGAATCTTATGACCACAGGCCTTAGCACATCATGCAAAATAAGCCAGTTAAGCATGACCCCCATGCATACTACCCCGTACCAGTAAAGATAAATAACAATTGTGGGATAACCGGTCCGGCTGAATGAACCCTGTGTCCAGTATTCAATGTGTCCTGCAATTGGATAGGCCAGGAACAATGCAGCCAGTAAAAAGTACAGGGAACCATAAAACCAGAGTGGTTTTAGGTTAAGTAATTTCAGGGAGGCAAAATAACGGTACCCGAAATAGATCAGAAGGATCAGAACCAGAATTCCGGCATAGGAAATCATTCGAAGTGGCCAGGGCATAATTTAGTCTATGAATTATTTGGACAGGGAAAAATTGGATTACCCTTTTCAGCAAAGATAATTATTGTCCTTAAAAGGTAACTCGGGGGAGGATCAATCCGTCTCATCGTATCCGGCCTTGCACGAAAGACAAGCGTCAGCATATGCAATGTATTCATCATATGAAGGGCCTGGTTTTCCGTTGACGGTTATTATCCTGTCTATCCGCACGGGGTCAGCATCCTTCAGGAACATAAATTCGCCGTCAACAGACTCCTCTATCCTTCTATACTCTCCGTTAGCCTCTCCAAGGCCCTGGTCAGGCAAAAAATAAAAAACCCTGAATACGGAGTTCATTTCAGCTATTTCTTTTACCCTGTCATAAAAATCAGGATCTATTGGGGTGTAGCTGCTATATTGTTGATTCATCGCACAAGTCACTTATTAGTCTGATTTACAATTACACATCACTAATACGGATAACAAATTCGGGTATTAATTGTTTCGCAGGATCGTGAATTCACAAGCGGATGTCAGTCTGCGATAACCTTATATTTCTTTCCATATTTCTCATACTCAGATTTTAGCAATGACCGTTTTATCTCTCTACCATGGCCGGGCAGGAATACTTCGCAGCTTGTATCCAGAAGCCTGCCCCAGCTTTTTACCATTTCTACAACATTATCAGTAAATGGAGGAAAAACAGAATTTTTAAACATGCCGATCATTTCATCGCCTGTAATTGCAATCTCATTATCGACAATTACCGATATCGAGCCAACAGAGTGTCCTGCTGTCCGGATAAGTTTGATCTTCAATTCCTTTTCTGCCAGGTCAAGACTGTCATAAACAAAAATATCTGCCTTGAAGGGAGGATAACCAAACAAAGATTTTCCAATCTGTTTTCCGGCTCGGGAAAGCAGATCTGTAACCAGAAATGTACCTCCCGGAATAAGTGTATAGCCTTTTTCGGTTGAATCTTTATCAAATTCACTTATTATGATCCTGCAGTTTTCCTGCTCTTTAATTTTTGCAGCATTCTCGCAGTGGTCATAGTGAGTATGTGTCAGAATCAGGTAGTCAATTTCACTGCGCCTTAGCTTAAGTGATCTGAGGTTTTCCTGCAGTTTGTTAAAATGTTTTGAGCTTCCAGTGTCAACAAGTATATTTATATCATCTTTTCTGACCAGGTAACAATTGCACCCTCCTCTTAAAATAAAATAAACTACGTATCCGTTCCTGGTTATCCATTTTTTCATAGACTAATTTATACTTTTTTAATTATACTTTTTTAATTATACTTTTTCTGCCCCTAATTCATCTTTTAAGTCGCCATGGCCATTTACAACTGTATTGAGCACAGCAATATTTATACCAGTCATTTTTTAATCCATCTCACCCTTCGCCGCCGGTCAATGAAAGTAATAATATTCCGGACTGGTTTACATTTTTTTGTAACTTTATGACTATGGAAACATGGTTTTTATAAAAAACCTTTTTGAGATTATATTGTTCATATAACGTCAGGGAATATAAAAACTTATGGAAAACAGAAGAGAATTCTTATTAAAACTGGCTGGGCTGACTGCCGGACTAACCCTGCCGTTTCAGGCAGGTGCAGCTACAGGTATGTCCAGCGACAGCATTGGCGAATTACTGCCTCTGCGTAAACTGGGGAAGTCCGGCGCATCAGTAACCATGCTGGGTGTCGGTGGGTACCATATCCACTGGACGACCGAGGAATATGCCAGCCGGGTGATAATGAATGCACTGAAAAGCGGGGTGCGTTTTTTTGACACCGCCGAAAGCTATGGCCCTGAGGTAAGCGAGATAAGGTATGGCAAGTTCCTTACTCCACGGTACAGGGACGAGGTGTTTCTGATGACAAAAACGACAGCGTCTGAACCCGGGCTGGCCCGGGAGCATCTTGAAGGCTCACTAAGACGGATGAAGACTGATTACCTTGATCTGTGGCAGGTCCATGCCCTCAGATCGCCGGAAGATGTAGAGAACAGAATCAAAAATGGTGTACTTGATGTTTTCCTGGAAGCAAAAAACAGCGGCAAGGTTCGCTTTCTAGGATTTACCGGCCATCAGGATCCAATGGCCCTGCTAAGAATGCTTGAACTAACAAAAGATATGGACATGTGGACTGCAGCGCAAATGCCGGTTAATCCGCTAGATGCCGCAAGTAACAATAGCTTTATCAAGAAGGTGCTGCCTGTATTGCTGGAAAGAGAGATCGGGGTTCTGGCAATGAAAACCCTGGCTGACGGCCGGTTCTTTGCTGAAAAGAATCAGCACAACTGGCGAACAGACAACCCGGCGATACCCGACAGGTTCAGTATTGAAGAGGCACTTAATTTTGCATGGTCACTTCCCATAAGTACTTTGATTACAGGTGCAGAGAACACACAATACCTGGAAGAGAAAATATACCTGGCACAACAGTTTAAAGAACTTAGCGAAGCTGACAGGCTGAGGTTGATTGAAAGTGTTTCTGACAGTACATTGTACGGGGGACTAGAATACTACAAAGGCTAAACTGACAGTAAATTTAGCAGTGCAGAAACGCGCGAAGTCATTCTGCTTGAAAATTACAAGGTAAGCCTGACAGTGACCAGGCTCCATTATGTACAAGGATTATCCGGTAATTTAAACACAGCACGGGATAAAGTCCTTTTCAGAATCTAATACCCTTATAAACAAAAATTTACAGCAATTACTTTCAATCCGGAATCTGGCGCATATCCGGGAGGTATCAGGTATGTAGTTATTTATTTTAGTTCACTGACAAAAATAAAAAAGCGGTCAGCACCATTATAAGATGCCGGCCGCAATTCTATATGCAATAAATTAGGAAAAATCCTGGAATTACATCCTAATTAGCTTCATAATCTCATCAAGCTTCGGAGAAAGAATGATTTCGGTCCGACGGTTATTTGCCCTTCCTGCAGCAGTTGCATTTGTTGATCTTGGTGCAAATTCACCTTTACCAGATGCAGTGAGCCTGGTAGGTGTCATCTTATAATCTTCGGTCAGAATACGCACAATTGAAGTTGCCCTGGCTACACTTAAATCCCAGTTGTCTTTATAAATTGCTGTTTTAATAGGTACATTATCGGTATGCCCTTCAACCAGAATGTCAATGTCGGGGTTATTGTTAAGCACCCCGGCAAGAACCTGAATTGCTTCCTTACCTTTTGCTTCAACTGCTGCACTGCCAGACCTGAAAAGAAGCCTGTCAGACATTGAAACATAAACTTTCCCGTCTCTTATTTCTACTGAAAGCTCATCAGAATCGAACCCCAGCAGTGCATTTTTCAATACATCATTCAGCCGCCGTGTAATCTGATCCTGCTCGGCCAGAAGGTGCTGCAACTCAGTCAGTGCTCTCTCTCTTTCAGCCAGAAGCCTTTCTTTTTCAGACAGCTCATCTGACTTTTGTTTCAAAGCAAGGCTGAATTGCTCTGCCTGAGAAAGTTTATCATTATTAAGCTCATTATATTGCCTCTCGATTTCTGCAATCTCATCATTAAGTTCCGAAATGTCATTTTTAAGATCAGCCACCTCAACGTCTCTCTCTGCAACTGTTGCACAAAGTTCATCACGCTCAAGCACCACTCTCTGAGCCCTTTTTGATACAGACAACTTGTCTGGTATCGGATCGCCACAACGATATATCGGCTTGCAGGAGCTAAAGATAAGTGCCACGACAGCAAAAAAAAGGATTAAATTTTTCATATGGTTTAATATTAGAGTTTTACATTATCTTATCAAGGTAACCAGCTTTCACAATTTTACATAAATATTCAATATGTTGGTATATTCGGTATGACGGAACTATAAATAATTAATTGTTGCAGCGGTATATGACCAGTGTCTCCCGGCTATAATTAACTGTTCAAATATGGGTACGTAAAATCATGTAATTTTATACATTCCCTGAGTAAATTTACATAATTCACACAATATAGGAAACGGATTGTTTGAAGGGTACAGTGTACAAATTTATGGTTATAAATTCAACTCTCAGCATTGCCCGGATTAAAAAAAAACAGAGTCACAAAAATTGTGACTCTATAAGAGGAGGAACTCACCATTTCAGTAAACATGGGAGGATCCGGCAACAAATTTTACAGGCAACCTATATCATGGACATACATCATTCTGAAGATCAGAATTCCAGCAATACCAGTTTAAATCTCCGAATTTCTCCTGACTCTGAATCCTTCCGGCTTTCGTTTCTCGATCCCACTCTATAAGGGTCAGACCTGCATGCAGCGATATAGTATAAGAAGCATCGTACTGCAGAGCAGGATCAAACGAATAGCTCAAAAAACTGCCACTTTCCTCATCATTAGTAACATTGGTATAGGTTATATCTCCTGTATCAGCATCCCAGTCGCGGTTCCACTCAATTTCAATCATGGGTGAAGGGTTTTCCGGATTTTCATAAAGGGTCCATAAAGCATGAGTATGATCATACCTGACCGTACCTTCAAACCATTTAAAACCTTCTACAGGGGTCAGTCCGGAGAAAGTCACATACATCGCGGCAGTGAATTCTTCATTTGAAATCCTTTCAGTCACCAATGCAGCACTATATCCAACTGCGCCCACTGTCACGTCATATTGCCATTCCCACTTGTTTTCACCAAGATAAACAGGCTGCTGTTTAAGTGCTTCGGCATAAGAGGCAATAGGAATAGCCATTCCAAGTGAAATGAATACATTCCATACCGATACATGGGCGAAGGCGGTTCCCCAGTTATAATGGTTGGAGACAGCTTTTGTAGTTTTATCAGTGTCGAAATCGCTGAATACCATTAAAAGCGATTCCATTGGAGGGAGCTCAGGGGCTACAATTTCATCATCCTTTTTACATCCGCTCATGATTATGGAAACTGAAAGAGCTGATATTAAAATCAATTTTGATAGTTGGCTTAATTTTTTCATGATATCACTTTAGTTAGTTTGATAATTTACGACCCGGTCAATTGCACTAATTTGCATATATCTTCCAGCCATTTATCTTAAAATGAACTATTACCGGTTTTACGAATGTTTTGAAAATTTGTTGCATTGCTGCGGAGATGATAATGTCATTTAGTAAAAGCTTTTTAGATTTGCATCGCAATTAATTTATATTAAGGTTTAAAAAAACAATTAATGAGAATGATATTTTTAATATTGGTATTAATACATGGTTTAATCCATATTTTTGGATTTTTAAAGGCTTTTGACCTTGTTGATCTTAATGAATTAACAATTCCTGTTACCAGGCCTGCAGGATTTATATGGCTTATGGTCTCTATACTATTCCTGACATATGGAATTTTAAATTTTACGGAAGTAAAAAATGTCTGGATAATAGGATTTATTGCTGTTTTACTATCTCAGCTTCTAGTTGTTTACTACTGGAGAGACGCAAAATTCGCTACCATACCCAACATTATAATTCTTGTTGCAGTTTTGTTTTCCTATAGCAACCAAGTGTTTGAGAATCTTATCTACAAGGAAACATCTGGTTTATTATCAGAGATCAGATATGATAATCCAGCTATTTTAGAAGAGAACGATATTAGACATTTACCTCCTCCTGTCCAAAAATGGCTTTTAAATTCAGGCGCAGTAGGACAAAGTATTATTCGTAACGGCAGAGTTGAGCAAAAGATATTAATGAAAATGAAACCGGATCAGAAAAACTGGTATCCTGCGAAAGCTATACAATATACATTTATTGATAAACCAGCATTCATCTGGGGAGTTGACGTAGAAATGAATACTCTTATGAAGTTTAAGGGCCGTGATAAATTTGTAGATGGGAAAGGTGAAATGCTGATTAAAATGAATTCATTAATTAAAGTTGTCGATGAGCAAGGCGAAAAACTTGATGAAGGAACAATTCAGAGATTTTTAGGTGAATTGGTATGGTTTCCTTCCCTGGCCATCAGTCCATATATAACCTGGGAACATATAGATGAGTTTTCTGCCAAAGCGACAATGAATTACAAGAATACAAGTGGCAGCGGAACTTTTGTTTTTAATGAAAATGGCGACTTTGTGAAATTTACTACTTTAAGGTATAATGGAAATGAACCTGGGGCAAAACGTAAAGAATGGGTACTTACAGTCGATGATTATGCTGTCTTTGAGAATATAAAAATGCCTTCAAAAATGAAGGCAACCTGGAAACTGGACGAAGGAGACTGGACCTGGCTGGATCTGGAAATAGCTGATATCAGATTTAACGAAAATGCCCGGGATATAAATATTCAATAATTTCCTTGTAGGGAAACTTGAAATCTAAGTAAACCAGTCCGGCAGATTTCCTGCTACATTTAATGCTTCGACGGTTTGGTTATAGCATTTGCTCTGCCCATTGGAGCCAGTTAACACTGGTTTCGGGCACAGGGACTGTTGGTAATAAAGAACCCCAGGAAGCCTCCAATTAGTATGCTTCTTGCATAATCCTGAAAAATCATTCCATCCATATTCATGCCTTCTGACAGATAAAAGAATCCGAAGCCTGCAATTGCACCTATTAATATGCTAATAACAGTTTTTCGGAAATGCTGAGAATGTACAAAACTAAATAAGCCTTTGGACTCGGACTGTAGTTCTAACTTTTTGAATTTCATAATTACACATATATAAGAATGCAAATATAAGCATAAATTACATAAAAGACCGGTTGAGCAGGAATCACTCAGGCTAATTATCAAGAGGATATTATAACAAATAATGAAGGTCCGTTATTTGCCGGTATGTTAACTGTATCAGGTTAAAAATAAAACCAGGTTAAATTTATACTTGTATGAACTGTTTACAAGGAGCCCGATAATTTTTAACGGGCGACGAACTGTGATATATTCCGAAAAAATGAACTAATGAAACGGATTAACAGACAAACGTTTATGCTCAGTGAACTGGCCTTGAAAATGTAATATTGCAAAATGCATCCAGCTGATAACCTTTACAAAGTCTATTGTGTGTTTCCAGCTTCCAGCATCCGTGAAAGGGCATCAAGGTAAAAAACCCGCGGATACATTTTTTCATCATACCACAACAATGAAAAATAGAGCCCAATAGGTGCTGCAACATAGCCATACCTGTTTTGGAAATTATTGATCCATTCCAGTCCGGCATAACAAAAACTCTTATTTTCAACTGATGCAAGTGCAGAAACTGCAAGAGCTGTCTCCTCAATTGTTCCTGGAACCGATCTGTTACCGCCCCAGCTCCCATCCTTGTTCTGTGCCAGTATAAGGAAGCCTGTACCAGCCCCGGCCAGTCTGCCGATCTTTCCGATGGTTTCCTCATCATGCCACTTATGGCTTAATAAATCCTTAAGGTAGGTTAAAACCCTTGCTGTTCCGTAAACCGGATTAGTGGAATTTTTTGTATTCTGGTTGCCAAACCATAAAGGCAGCCAGCTCCCGTTTACACTCTGATTCTTTTCAAGATATAGCAGTGCCCTTCTGAACGATCTGCGAAACTCTTTTCTTTCCCTGTCGCTTAGCTCATCATCGCAAAATTCCAGGAGTGCAGAAATAGCAAGAAGTCCGTGACCGGTAAGGTCAGAACAGCTGCGGTCGAATGGAAGTTTGCCCCACCCTCTGGTGAATGTCGGGAACCCACCGTCACTATTCTGCAACTGCAACAGCCAGTGGCCTCCTTTAATCACCTCTTTCTTCACTTTCTCAATATCAGGTGAATTCAGGAGGGCCAGCATAACACCCGGCGTATCATCTCCGTCGGGTACAGAGCCGGAATAATTTGTCCACCCCCATCCTCCGGGGGGTGTTCCGTTAAACGGATGAACAGAAGTGTTTTGAATCTCTTTCAGGTGGCCGGTTATCCTTTTCTGGTATTCCATAGTTATGAAATTGCCGATATTCGAACGGAATGCCTTAACCGACAATGTCGTCACCCATGTTGAAAGGTCAACATCTATTGGCCAGCTTCCATCTTCACGCTGAGTGTTAAGGAGAAACTGAATCCCCTTTGATACTATTTCCGAGTTGCCATATCCGGCAGCTATCAGGCTCAGGCTTACGAATGCTGTAAGGGGTATCGCCTCAAGATAACCACCGCTTTCAGGCAACATCCTGTGCAGGATCTTAAGTGCCCTGCCGGTTGAGAATTTCCTCACTGAACGCAGGAAGAAGCCGGACCGTTTCTTCCTGAATATCAGTATTCCAACGGCCACTAATGCAGGAAGCGCATAACTTACTACGCTCAGGTTCAGAAATCGATAGAACCTGCCCGGGAGCATTAACAGCTCGAAAGGTAACTGTGGTATGTTGTTAAAGGCATTTTTGCCGGGAATTCCGCATAGTCCGCACATCGTCAATATAGGAACCGAAAATGAATAGTCGGATTTGTAATGTTTTAAAATTACCCCGGCTACCTCGTCAGAATTGACATCTATTCCCTGTTGGCCCAGATATCCGGCTAATCTTTCCCGCACACTTTGCATCCTGCTTAAACTCCGGCCGGGTGAATTAAGAGCTGCATAAACCAGGAGGCTTGTGCTTATATTGCCGTGACTTCCCGGCGAATCGCCGTAACTGCCATCAGAATTTATATTTTCGCCCAACCATTCCAGTCCCCTTTCTATTTCCGCTGCATGCAGTACAGGATCATTAAAATGCAGGGCCGTCACTGCCACGGCAACACCGAGTGCGCTTGAAGAGAGTTTACCTGTCCAGTATCCCTCAGGCTTCAAATCGCCTGCTATTTCTCTGCCCAGTTCATTTAAACGGGACCTGATCTTTTGTTCCTGCATTATCGATAAATCAATTTAGTGAACCCAGGGCCAGAAGGCCGTAAAAAGTGTACTCAAGATCTCTTATCTCATCGCCATCGCCGGAAACAAAAGCACCTTCGCGATAAGTATCATTAATAAACCCAAGGCAGTCCGGTACCAGCAGCCGAAGATCGGCTCCTGATTTTTTCAAGGAAAACAGTGATACTGCTGTTGACAGCAGGTCGGAACTTTCTGCATCGGGAAACACCATAAATCCGTCTCCTTCCCTGAAATACTTCATAAGTAAATTTGCATCACCTGATGTGTTTATTCCTGCATAGTTTTTTGCAATTATTATGGCAGCAATATTACTGCATGGGCAGGCTGTCGAGGGACTGAGTATTGTCAATGGAAGATATGCCAGTAATTTCATCAGTCCTTTATGGTTATAGGCCGCGTCGTATATCAGCAGGAAAAAAAACATTCTGTAAACAAGATTAATTTCCTTTCCTTTCCCCGAAAGGAGTGACAACATACTTAAGGCTGAAGGTCTGCTTTTATCTTTCCCCATCAGTATTAACCTGATAAGGATAAAAATGTAAATATCAACTTTATTCCTGTTAATCAGTTTTGGATCCAGGCCTGAAACAAAAGACCTGTGCTTTTCGATGCAGTCCTTTAATCCGAGTGCCTTAGAAAGCCATACACCAAAGAGGGAATAGTACATATCGGGGGTTTTGCTGCGATCGGTGAAACTTCCTGAAGGATCCTGGCTGGCCACAATGAATTCAAGTACCTGTTCCTGGCTCCGGTCATCAAGCAATTCGAATCCTCTTCTTGCTGTATCAATAAGCTGACGGTAAACCGGAATATATGTTGTTTCTCTGCTCAACTCTAATTTTTTAAAAACTTTAAACTTCAGACCGTGGGGGCTGAATGCAGACGATACACCGGGATATTTACTGTTTCTCTGCTCAAATCAAATTTTATTAAAAACTTTGCCTGTAATCCTGTAGAGGCTGAGTCTCAGCCTGAAATTCCTGAGTTTGTCAAGTGCAGAATAGCATTTACTGAGGCAATCCCGCAGATAAATTTCAGCTTTTTCTGCTATTTTGTATTCTTCAAGATATTCTTTGATCAAATGGTAATTTTCTGCCCGGGAAAAATCTCCGCCAATCAGTTTAGCGGCTTCCGGCTCTTCGTTCAGAAGAGTAAGCATAAAAGGAAAGTTAAGAATATTACCAGACTCATCTTCGCTCCTGTATTCCTGAAGATCATCGCGTATCTGATAGGCAATCCCGAACCATTCTGAAAATTCTCTAAGGCAGGTAAGGTCATTTTGATCACTGCCACCCGCAATGGCTCCAAGGAGCAGAGCAACTTTAACTGCCTCGCCGGTCTTGAATTTATATATCTGCATAATATCGGCGGGTGAATATCCCGATAGTTTTGCATGAAGAGTAAGATCTGCACCCTGGCCTTCCGATAATTTCAAATGAGATTCTGACACCACCCTGAGGCAGTCAACCAGAACACCGGGTTCGAACGGCAGTCCGGCCAGCAATCTGTATCCCTTACCTATAAGATAGTCACCTACGTTAATAGCAACCGGAACACCTTCAGAAACATGAAGGGTAGGGTTTCCATATCGGGTTTCTGAATTATCCTCTATATCATCATGAATTAAAGAAGCCTTGTGAAAACACTCAATGATAACGGCAAGAGTTTCACAAATTCCCTCACTGTCATTCCTGCCGGCCACAGGGATGTAAGAGCTGACGTTATTAATGGTTGCCCGGTCAAACTCTTTTATTTCATTATTTTCAGAAGTCAATCCGGCTTCTGCACTCATCCCTTTACCTGCCGATTCATATGCGATAAGAGTCAGCAGCGGGCGCATTCTTTGTCCGCCCATCTCCATCATTCTAAGGGCCAGCTTTTCGGTATTGTTTGCTTCCGGAAAAAACTTTGCCAACTCATGTGGCGAAAAATATTCCTTAACCCTGTCTCTCAGCAATGGCACAGATATAGGAGTGATTTCAGGGTCAGGCCGAAAATGTCCTATCTCCTCAAATAACCATTCATAATCCATGCTGGTACTGTCACAGCCATCATAGAGCAGAGGGAGCGCAATGGCCGGCACCGCATTCTGGTTGACGGGTTTAAATGAACGTTTTAAAACTGCCATGCATCCTACTCCTATCACGGCATCAATTGTTCCCTCCTCAACAAGCTTAACGGCAACAGGAGTGCCCTCGGCAATAAGCGTGGTGTACCCAAGATCATGGGCCACTTCAAGTATCTGATTGATCCTGCAGTTATTGCACCCAGCACAGATGAGTCCGAGTTCATCAAAAGCCCCCTTGCAATTATTATGATCCCTCAGGCATTGTGGGAGCAGAAGCATCCTTCTTTTGAACGGGATAGCGGCAACCACATCAGACCAAATTCCGTTTCCAAGCAGAACCATTGTAAATTCCAAATACTGGTTGTTAAGGCTAAGCTGTTTGAGAAGTTTTTTCGCAAGGACCTGGAGGGTGTCGATGTCAGCGGGTGGATCTATCTTGTTTTCAGAAATAAAAATACGGGTTTCATGCCGCAACAACCTGCGGATATCATCATTCTTTGGAATTACATGTATTTGTTCAGATATACTCATAACAATCAACCATAAGCGCCAAGGCCAAAGAATGCCCTTTTTTTGGCGAATTTATACATCCAGCTTTTTTCAGGAACAGGTATACCGGAAGAATGTGAAGGGGTCTTCTGCATATCCTTTAGCCTTTGCAGTTCATTTCCCCTGCCACTGGTATCGGTGGCATTATGCTTCTCAGCCATTCCGGCCAGCCACTGGGGGTCTTCCATAACAACACAACCGGAGGTTTTCATAGGTATCTCCACCTTAAGCTCTTTCAGGAATTCCGAAGAGTTGTAAATATCAACGAGGGGATTGTCTCCTGCCCTGTCTGTTGCGAACTGTATTACAGGACAGGGCTCAATATATCCCGATGCATTAATATGGTGACTTAATCCCGATGCGGCAGGACAAAGGCCATATCCTTTTTCATCCCAGTAGGCATCAATTATCGCAATATTGAATTTTGTCCTTGCTTCTACAATGAATTCACGAAGCTGCATAATTTCATGCTCTTCAAGCGCCAGTTCAACCATGGAATTCTCACCAACAGGACGATAGATGTAATACCAGAGGTAAACTACCCCTTTTCGGATAAGTGAATTGATAAAATCTGCCGAAAGGGCAATATCCATGTTTGATTTGCACACACTCATGGCAACGCCGGTAACAAGTCCGGCTCCTGTGGCACTGTCAATTGCCTGATGTGTGCGGCTGAATACATTCCTGCCTCCCCGTCTTATATCGGCTACTTCCTCAGAGCCTTCGAAGCTTATGAGCGGGGTTACATTGGCACACTTTCTAAGTTCCTCAGCCACCCCGGGAGTCAGCAGAGTCCCGTTGGTAAACAATTGAAAATAACAATCAGAATGTTTTCTGAATACCTCCATCAGCGTTTTGTAAAGCAAAGGTTCTCCCCCCAGAATCCCGAAAAAATAGCTGCCTTTTGATTTAACCTCGGTAATTATCCTGTCAAGCAGCGCAGGATCAAGACTGCTGTTGATTGTTTTTCCCGTCACCCAGCAACCCTGGCATTTAAGGTTGCAATCATCCGTTACGGAGATAAAATGAAAAAGCGGAAAGGTCTCCCCTTTTTTAAGCCTCTTCTGGAACCTGCCGAAGCTGATGGCTCCTTTAATAATCATATTGGTGAAAAACTTATACAAGCACCTTTTATCGGTTCTGAATAGAATTTGCTTTATCATTATTTTCCCTTGTTCATTTTACCGGCCGGCAGACCCGTAAAGGCCTGATTACTTTGCACTTCTGCCTTTATTTGCTTAATATTAGTCCCGCTACCATCCATAAAGAACTTAAATTTCACACAATTACACAATTCAAAACATGTTTAACAGGGCTTTAGCAGGTAATTCAAATTATGTATTTCAGTTGCGATGGATCACCCATACTTTATTAGTTTCTTTTTGTGTGCACTGGCTGATGGGAGATACATTTTGCTAATATCCTGCAGTCCTGTTGCATTTAAATCCCAATCCTATTTTAAGCCGGCTTCTGAAAGTCCTTAATTTTATTCCGGGCCCTGATCAACATTAATGTATCATAAGATTATTTATATTGAACTACCCAAAATT
>CAYQXY010000044.1:0-45229 GCA_964421595.1 uncultured Bacteroidales bacterium
ATCATTAACTTGAATTAAAGTTTCGCATTTTTCAATTCAGGTCATTATGGAACTACTTCCTGATTCGGTAATACATAATTCTATCGAGGTTTATTCTTCAAGGATATCAAGGAAGAGCAGGGTGATATATTTGATAATTATAGTAAGTCTGATTGCAACTTTGGCAAGTCTACCGCTGATATCTGTAGATATTTCAGTTCAGGCCAGGGGATTGTTTCAGGCAGATATTGAAAAGCAAGATATTACCGCACCGGTTAATGGAAGGGTTGCTTTTACAAATATCCATACTGGCAATACAGTTGTTGCCGGAGAAACTATTTTTACCATGGATGCAGGAGGACTCGAAGCACAGTTGAGTGCCCTTGAATCTATCCACAATGAACATATGCGTTCAATTTATGATCTGGAAAATCTAACCGGAAGCAATCATCAAATTGCTACTTCAAACATTCATGACCTCTTAACACCAAGATATATTTCGGAACTTGAAAGTTATTGGAGACAGATTGAAATGCAAATACAAATATTCCAGAGTTCAGAGATCGAATACAGAAGGGATAGTGTATTATTTATGCAAAATGTTATTTCAAAGGCTGATTATGAGAGAACCTTCCACAGATACAATCTGGACAAAGAAAAGATCCAGCAAATTAAGTTAACTCAACAGGCTAAATGGCAATATGATCTTGCAACTCGCTATGATGAGAAAAGAAGGCTGAAAGCTGAAATGGATTATAAAAAGGAAGAGATCGGATACAGGCTGGTCATGTCACCGGTGGCTGGTACGATAATTCAGAGCTCAGATATCCAAACCGGTAGTTTTATTGCCGCAGGTCAGAAAATTGCAGAGATATCGCCTGAGAGTGAACTTGTTGCCATATTCTTTGTGAATTCTTCCGACATTGGATTTATAGAAAAAGGCCAGACTGTCAGATTGCAGGTTGATGCATACAATTACCACCAATGGGGAATGCTGGAAGGGAAGATCTCTGAAATATCAGACGATATTATCTCTGATAATTCCTCGGCGTTTTTCAGGATTAAATGTAAGCCTGAGAAAGCTTTTTTGCAGCTTAGAAATGGTGTTACTTCCGAAGTGTCCAAAGGCATGACATTTACAGCGAGGGTAATGGTAACGCGCCGTAGTCTTTTTGAGCTTCTGTTTGATAAGGCTGATAAATGGTTTAACCCATATTCAGGTAAAAACCAATCAAACTACTATGCAAATTAAAGTAAAGCAAAGGGATATAACTGATTGCGGCGCTGCTTGCCTTTCTTCAATTGCGGCATATTATAAGCTGCATATTCCTGTTTCCCGGATACGCCAGATTGCCGGCACCGACAAAAAGGGGACCAACATTCTGGGGATGGTTGAAGCAGCGAAAAAAATGGGTTTCATGGCAAAAGGCGTAAGAGGTGAATGGGAAAGCCTTTTTAAAATACCAAAACCCTCTATAGCTCACATCGTAGTCAATAAAGTTCTTCACCATTTTGTTGTTATTGTTGCCACAGATAGCAAGCATATAAGCATAATGGATCCGGCTGACGGAAACATACACAGATTAACACACAGTGAATTTAAGGAAAAATGGACCGGAGTGCTGGTAATTTTAATGCCTGGTGAAGAATTTAAACCCGCAAATGAGAAGAAATCCACATCACTCAGACTCTGGCAACTTCTGAAGCCAAATGCCAGTGTACTTTTACAGGCATTATGCGGTGCAGTTTTGTTTTCTGTTCTGGGACTATCAACAGCGATTTATATAGGTAAACTTGTTGATCATGTTCTTCCCGGTGGTAATATGAACTTGCTGAATCTGCTTGGACTTGCCATGCTGGCTATTATATTGCTGAGAGTTGTTTTAAATATATTTCAATGGTTGTTTGTGCTTAAGACAGGACAGAGAATTGACGCTAGCCTTATACTAGGATATTACAGGCATCTGTTAAAACTTCCCCTATCGTTTTTTGACAACATGCGCACTGGTGAAATTATCTCCAGAATCGGCGATGCAGTTAAAATAAGGGCATTTATAAATGATGTATCAATCAACCTGATTGTAAGCATCCTGATCCTCATAGTTTCATTTGCTCTTATGTTCACATATTTCTGGAAACTTGCACTTGTTGTTTTATTAATAATTCCTTTTTATACAATCATTTATATAGTGTATGACAGGCTGAATAAAAAAGTACAAAGAAAGGTAATGGAACGTGCCGCTGATCTTGAATCACAACTTGTTGAATCTCTTGGTTCTGCCGGGACCATAAAAAGGTTTGGAATTGAGGAATATGCAGCCTTGAAAACAGAGCTCAGGTTTGTCGATCTTCTGGGTGTGGCATACAAGTCCGGGCTCAATAATATATTTTCATCAGGTTCCACAAGCTTTGTCACCCAGATTTTCACTCTGGTTTTGCTTTGGACAGGTGCAGGATTTGTTATCAATAATACCATTACTCCGGGTGAATTACTTTCATTCTATGCAATTATAGGGTATTTTACCTCACCGGTGTCAGATATAATCGGCTTTAACAGGAGTCTTCAGGATGCTCTTATAGCTTCTGACCGGTTGTTCGAGATTTTCGACCTCGAATCTGAAGAAAAGGAAGGTTTGATTGAATTCCTTCCTGAATTAACAGATGACATCACATTCAGTAATGTAAGCTTCAGGTATGGCACCAGAGTAGATGTCTTCGATGATCTGAATCTTACCATCAGAAAAGGTGAGGTTACTGCAATTGCCGGAGAAAGCGGATCTGGTAAAACCACATTGATCTCACTAATTCAGAATTTATATCCATTGCAGTCAGGCCACATTCGTATTGGACAGCACGATATTAATCGATTTACTCCAAAATCACTTAGAACTCTCACTTCAGTAGTTCCTCAGAAAATTGATCTCTTTTCCGGAAACGTAACTGACAATATAGCACTTGATGATTTTGACCCTGATATGCTTAGGATTACTGAAATATGTAACAGACTTGGCATGAATGATTTTATTGAGCAGTTGCCGGCTGGTTTCAATACTTATCTGGGAGAAAACGGAGCTTCTTTATCGGGCGGACAAAAACAGAGAATTGCTATAGCAAGAGCATTATACAGAAATCCTGAGATACTGATACTGGATGAGGCCACCTCATCACTTGATTCACTATCAGAGTCATTTGTGAAGAACACTATAGAATATCTCAGGAGTACAGGCAAAACAACCATAGTAATAGCCCACCGGTTATCAACAATCAGCAATGCCGATAAGGTGATTGTTCTTGATAAAGGAAAAGTTGTTCAGGAGGGTGATTTTAAGGCTCTAATTAATACTGAGGGCCCTCTCAGACGGATGTGGACACAGCAGGTTCCGGATTTTATAGCACAGGATGTAAATGGAGAGACTAGCACTATTTCGACAGCATCGGATAATAATTTAATTGAATATTAATTTCTCTCTAAACTCAAACTAAACCAAAACCCATGAAAAAATTTAAGATTACAAAACGCGACGTTCTTTTCTTTATTCTAGGATTCCTTGTAATGGTAGCAATAGATACTGTCCATAACTGGAGCACCTACAAACAATCTTTTATTGAAGGTTATAGAGAAGGTAGAGAAGAAACCAATCATCAAAATAAATAAAATATGAACTCAACTGAATTTAAAAGCTACCCCAACGGAGCTCAAAGTTTTGGCATTACAGGAATCGTAATTTTGGGTATGATATTACTTAGTCCTGTTATTGTTTTGTTGAATTATTTTCTTGCTAAAGAACCTGTAATACTCATTTATTACATACTGGCAGTAGGAATACCATTTTGGATCGTCTACTCTATTAGAAAAAGTAAAACCGGTGATACATCATTTAATCTTAAAATAGAGAATAAGCGAATTATTCCTTTAGTAATAATTGGGACACTAGCTTTGCTATTCGGGATAATTTCTCCTGTTGGAGAATTAATACCCATGCCAGAAAGCGTAAAAAAAATGTTCTATGAATTTGCTGGACAAAATGGCATTTATGCATTCATTCTTCTTGTAATAGCTGCACCTGTTTTAGAAGAATTAATATTCAGAGGTATAATTCTTGAGGGGCTACTAAAAAATTATTCTCCTCTAAAATCTATACTGATTTCCAGTTTTCTTTTTGGCTTGGTTCATTTAAACCCGTGGCAATTTTTTACCGGGTTCTTTATAGGAATTTTTATCGGTTGGATCTATTATAAAACCCGTAGCTTAACTTTTCCTGTTATAATTCACGCAACAGCTAATTTAACTGCATATTTTACGCGCGCTTTTATAGATTTAGAAACTCTTATAGATAAATCATCTATAGAAATATTCGGAGGGTTTACTAATTATATGATAGTTATTATAGGATCAATATTCATTGGTTCTATTTGTCTGTATTTTTTAATGAAGGAATTCAGAAAAGAAAGGATTGTGGAAAAGCAAAGCATATTATAGTTTCATAAGACCGATACCACGAGTATTTATGTTAATATTTAAACTATGAAAGTATTCTATTATCTGGAAAGAATTGAAAGGATCCATGACCTTGTAACCCAGGAAAAGACAGGCAGTCCTGATGAATTTGCAAGGCGGTTAGGTATAAGCAGGACCCGGCTATATGAGATAATGGAAGAATTAAAACTTGAAGGGGCACCAATTTCATATTCAAAAGCATGCAGGACCTTTTATTACGAAGAACCATTTCATGTATCTGTCTCCTTTGAGTTAAGAACACTAAATTCAAGAGAAAAAAATAACATAAATGGTGGAAAAATTTTTCTAAGTACTTTTTTTCCGGACGCTGCGGGGGTAATTTTATATTGTAAGCTTACAAACTGCTAAAACCTCCGGCAGGATAAAGAATGGGGAAGCTCAAGTTATTAAACCAAACCTTTTCTCATTTTTTATTACGGCGGAAACCGAAAAGCCAAAATAGAGTAGGGAAATGAAAATAGTATACAAACATGGAAAAATTTAATGTCACTGAATTAACTCAAAATGAACTAAAATCTTATACTGGTGGTTTTCTTTGGGCTCCTTTTATTGTTTGGGCGGCGTGTGATATAATTTCTAATTGGAGTACGTATAAAGAAGCATATCGTGAGGGTTATAATCATGTACGTAAACAACAATAAAGATATTATTGTAAACCAACTAAACAACAAACTTATGGAAAAACTTAAAGAATTATCCTTTAATGACCAAATTAAGATTAATGGCGGCGTTTTTCGGCCATATTTCTGGTTAATTGGTGGAATAGAGGCAGCAATAGCGAATGGTATTGATGCCTATACCAAAAATATTGACCATTCACACGCTATGGCTAGAAGAGCAATTTAATTCGCAAATGATATTTATGACCCTGCTAATTGTGGGGTCATAAATATTTATTTAATCCATTCAATATGAATAACATCAGAATACTATTATACTATAATAAGATAAAAAATTATAACATAATTACCTCAATCACTCGTAATCCGTTCTTATTAATCCTAACATTTATTTTACTATTGGTTATCTCAAATACTATTATAACTGGCGTTTTATTTTTAATTGGCCAATTAGATGCCGGACCACAATTTTATCATGAGCTAAATTTTGCAGAACAAATTTTTTGGGGGGTAGTTTTTGGTCCAATAGTAGAAACTATCATTTTTCATTTTCTATTGATGGAGCTTTTGTTATTTATATTTAAAAAAACAAAGAACCAAGAATATTGGGTGGTTTTAATTTCTGCTATTATATTTAGTTTAATACATTATTATAGTATACAATACAGAATTTATTCATTTTTTGCAGGCATCATATTTTCTTCTGCCTATTTAGTTGCCCGAAAAAATAAGATGCTACCTTTTGCAGTAGTATTTATAATTCATTCTGTCTATAATTTAATCTCGTTTAGTTACATCTACTTTTTAAAATAATCATTCGAAGATACACTAGGCGAGAATCGTAATTTATTTTTTATTTTCCTAATGAAGAACATCCTTAATACCAAATTTGCCATATTAACTATAGCAATTACTTTATTATTTTTATTGTTACGTGAAATGGTTATAAACCTTTCTTTAAATGATATATATCTGCATCTTTTATCTATAATCTTTTTAATTCTTTTTGCTTATTTCCTCACCATAAGTATTTTAGAAAAACTACATCATTGTCGCAGTGGTTTAGTTTTAATATTTGGAGTAATAATTATAACTACTATTTCCCATCTTATTAATTATGATGAATTGTTTATTCTTAGAATCATAGGTACACTTTCTAGCATGTTGTTAATAAGTATAACATATATTGACAGTATTAAAAGATGGTTTAAAAGTGACGGATAAAGTACATTCTATTAGAAGTCTATGAAAAACTCTTCTAATCGTTAACCGTAGGTGTTTTTTTATCATCTACATTTTTATTGATTAATCGACTCGAATTTAATTGAGTTATTTAATATGGCGATATTAATTTGTTAGTCCAATCAAACTTTCCTGTAAAATTAATTGCAGCAATGATAACATTTTTGAAAAGATTAGCGGTAATTTTTATAGGTGTTAATGCGATCGATATTATTGTAGAATTTTTTTATGCAGGGAATATTGAATCTACTATTTTATCTGGAAGTATTAGTCGACTAGTATTTATGTCGATCGGAACCATAATTTTTTCTGCTCATAATATGGTCTTCGACCCACCTGAAAAGAAACCGGCTAATAATTAATGATCAGCTTTTGAAATTGACACACTGGTCAACCAGTATATTAAAAAATAAATAAATCACCCGGTTGGCTCCACTTAATGCATTCAATAAATGAATTCGATAACCATCAAATTCAACAGGTTATTTGATAAATTAACAAGTACCGCTATCGGTATAATTTTTACCTTTTCCTTAATTTTATTGGGTACGGAGAGATTGATTGCAAAATTGATTTTTTTGATTAATGGTTCAATCAATAATGGTGCTCCATTCTATCTTGAAATGAGCCTGATTGATCAATTTATATGGACTGTCATCATGGGTCCATTATTTGAAACTATAATTTTTCATTTCATTTTAATGGAAATATTAATTCATATTTTTAATAAAGTTGCTTATGGTAATTGGTGGGTAGTATCGATATCAGCTATCCTATTCGGTTCAATTCATTATTATAGCATTGATTATATTATAATTGCAGTTATTGCCGGAGTGGTATTATCGATTGCATATATTGTAGCTAAAAAAAGAAATATGATAGCATTTCTTGTAGTTTTCGCAATACATGCCATTCACAATTTTATCTCATGGTCATTGTATGGTTACAAAGCAGGTCTAATTTTTTAATATAATGAATCAGGATAGTCCGAATTCTCCATTTACCCTTACCGCTCAGGTGCTAATATAGACCGTTCACCATTTTATCCTCATTTTTTTAGGTTTCTAAGCACATTTATTATTAACTTGATTTAGAAATTATATGATCTTGTTTCTTTAATAGTAAAGAACTGATTATGTTTAGTGGATAGTGCATTTATTGCCAGGAATTCTATGCTAAAATCGTTTTTAAGATATCTGAAAAATCCATTGTATGTATATGTTCCCTATCCAATAAAATTCATTAAGTTCTTTGGAGTTATTGGGAAGTTGATCCTTATTTATTTTTGTTTCATTTTCCTTAGCACTCATTTTATTCTAATTCCATTATCCGTTTTTGAATTACTGCCAGATCATAAAGCAATGAATTTACCTTTAACTTTTAAGATTTTAATATTAGTACCTTTTTATGAAGAATTAGTTTTCAGATTACCAATGCGATTTTCTTTATCCAATTTATTCATCGCCATTGGGACTTTATCCTTTTTAGTTATCAGCAAAATCACCAACATATATATAGGCTCATTAAGCGGATTACTTATTATTCTGATCCCTAATTTGAATATACTTCATGTTAATTTAAAGTTGCGGATAAGGAGCTTCTATCTAATCAATTACAAATTTCTATTTTATTTTTTGACTTTTAGTTTTGGAATACTCCATTTATTAAATTTTCAGAATTTGGAATTAATTCATTACTTTATATCGCCACTACTTGTAGTAAATCAGATATTTATGGGGTTTATTTTAGGTTTTGCAAGAACAAACTACAAATTTGGATTTTTGTTTTCTTTTTTGATACATGCTGGGATAAATGCTGTCATCATATTACCCAAAAACTTATTATAAGATCTGATTTTTTTGCATTTTCTCATAAGTTAATGAAGCATAGAATAGAACAGTTTTATATTGAACTTCCGATAATTAATACAATATGGCAAAGTTCATGGGTTCAAAGCAAAAGGTTACATATTTTATCTATGGAATTGTTTCAGTTTTCATTATGAGATTGATATATGAGATACTGACAATTTTTACTGTGAATTAATTTTATGACGGTAAAGGTTCATATTCCAATTGCGATTAGAATAAGAAGTTTATTCTTGAGAGAGTTAATGATTTTTCTATTTCTGCTGTGTTACATGTATTTAATTACTGACCCCATAGCATACTTATTCGGGATATCATCACATACACAAACATTTGGAGATCATAATTTAAAAGGCCTGTTAAGAGTATTGATATTGGCGCCTGTTCTTGAGGAATTATTTTTCCGGATACATTTAAGTGGCAAAAAGAAACATGCATGGGGAGCATTGCTTATGGTTATTCCTTTATCCCTTATATTCCAACTTCGATGGATATTAATTATTCTTTTATTATTTGGTGGTTTTATTATTCTTTTCTACGATAAATTTTCTGAATTTATTTCGGTCAGGTTTTTCAAACATGTTTTTTTCCTCAGTAGCTTTTTGTTTGCACTTGCTCATTTTCATCAAATTGATGCAGAAACAATTTTTGAGCGACTTCTGATAATTATTATTGCATATTTCCCTATTGGAATATATTTTGGATATGTGAGAATGAAATCTGGATTACCGATAGTAATATGCATGCACTCATTATTGAATTTTTCTGTCCTTGCAATTAATTCACTGATATATTGAACTCTAGAATTACATTATATGCTTTGTAAATTGTAACACATACATGAGCATAATGGCATAAATAAAGTAAGACGTTCATGATACCTGCTTATTTTAATACCTTGATATAACATGACCATTAAATATTTCTATCCAAATAATATTAAAAAGGATTCTATTAAGTTTAGGGAGCTTGTCATATATTCTGTTTTATTAATTTACATATATTTAATTGCTGATCCACTAAGTACACTTTTAGGAACATCTTTCCATACTCAATCATTCAATAGTTTTGATATGCCTGATATTTTGGCTATTGTAATAATTGCTCCATTTATTGAAGAAATAACTTTTAGAGTTCATTTAAGCGGTGAAAAAAAACATGCCTGGGGACTGTTGCTTATGGTATTTACATTCTCCATATTTTTAGAATTTTGGTGGACAGTAGTAATCATTCTTTTATTTGGTGGATTTGTTTTTCTATTATATGAGGGTTTTTCTGAGTTTATAACCGGGAAGTTTTTTAATATGATATTTTTTATCAGCTGCATATTATTCTCATTGGCTCATTATAATGAAATTGATTCTGATTCATTTTATATTAAAATTCTTATTGTACTGATTTACTTGCCTATTAGTATATACTTCGCCTATACAAGAAGAAAATATGGTTTAATAATTGCTATCGGTGCACATTCCTTTTATAATTTTTCTGTACTAACAATTAATTCATTGGTTTATTGAGTGAAATATTATCAGTATTACTAATATATGATTCATTATGACCATTAAATATTTAAATCCAGCTAATATAAAAGAACAACAGCTCAAGTTTCAGGATTTTATCATTTTTTCACTTTTATTAGTTTATATATATTTTATTGCCGGTCCAATTGTATCTCTTGTAGAATCTTATAATATAAAGGCCTTTAGTGATATTGATCTGAAGGAGTTACTCGCTATATTGATCGTAGCACCATTGATTGAAGAAATTTCCTTCAGGACGCATTTGAGTGGTGAAAAAAAAGATGTATGGGGTGCATTATTAATGTTTTTTGTCTTTTTCTTCTTTTTAAAAATTTGGTGGGGTATAGTGATCCTCCTATTATTTGGCGGCTTTATATTTCTTTTATATGATGAGTTCACCGAATTGATTTGCGGGAAGTATTATAATCTGGTATTTTATATTAGCAGCTTATTATTTGGACTGGCTCACATCAATGTAATTAATTCAGATTCGATTATTTTTAAGCTATTATTTATAGTTACATTATATCTCCCAATAAGTTTATACTTTGGTTATGTGAGAAAAAAACTCGGATTGGCGTACGCAATTTGTGCACATTCCTTTTATAATTTTTCTGCTCTGACTTTAAATTCTTTATTATGATAATGTTGCATACACCTTATACTGAAAAGTGTTGGATTCGTCTATTGATCCGATTAGTTAATCAACCTTCCTGAAATTAATTAAACTAATACTAATGAAACCCGAAAAAAAATTAAAAAAAATATTTACACAGGCTTTTCTCATAGGATTAGTAATTGGAGCATTAGGAGCAATTGTCTACTATCTCTTTTGGAATCTGATTGTATTGTAATTAGCATACTTATTTCTGTGAATGATGTAATGTGAAATTAACAAAACTTGCCCGATATGAAAAACTCTTTTAATTTCAAGTTCATTTTACTGACGATATTAATTGGTATTGTTGGTTTCCTGTTGCGTCCAATATTTTTGACTTTTTCACTTGATAGTTATTATCTTAATTTTTTAGCAGGTGTTTTTGCATTACTCTTTATCTATTTTCTTTCTGTAAGTATTTCACCTAAACAACATAACTGGAAGAGTGCCATATCCCTTGTTGTTGGTGTTATGATAATTTATAGTATTATTTATTATGGAGAATATGACAGAATTTTTTACACGAGAATCGGCGGGATGATTTTTAGCCTGGCTTTGATTAGCTTAACCTTAAGTAAAAAAGCAAAGAAATGGTTCTTGCCATCCAAATCATTATATAATGAAATGGAATGATCATGGATTAGGGGGATTATTGCCATCTGGTTTACTGATATAAGTAAGGGCAGACCATTTTTTCAGGTTATTCGATAAACCACAGTTATATTTACAGCGAATTAAACATTTGTTTATAATGGACCGACTTATCGCTGTTAATAGCCAGGAAGACATTTTGCCGGAGTATCGCAATACACCTGTTGAAACTCTTTTAGAATACCATAACCTTAAAAAGCCTTTTGAGAAGTATCAGGATTCAAAGATCCTTATTGGCATGTGCATGGATAAGAGAAAGCATTTGCATATACCTGATAATTTTGCATTTATAATTCGTACTGGTGGAGCAAACCTGCGTTATAGCGAATTCAAAGTATCCTATGCAATAGCGGTGGGAGGAGTAAGGTCAATTGTGCTTATTGGTCATAATAATTGTGGAATGGTAAACCTTATATCCCGCAAGAAACAGTTTATTGATGGTCTGGTTGATGCAAGCGGATGGGACCGCGACCAGGCCGAAACGCATTTCAGACATTATGCTCCCATGTTTGAGATCGGAAGTGAAAAGGACTTCATTTTAAGTGAGGTCAAACGTCTGCGGCTAAGGTATCCGAAAATAGTAGTCGCTCCTTTGTTTTATACTCTTGAGGATAATTTACTTTACTTTATTGAAGAAAAGTAAAACGCCGACATACATATGATACTGGAACTTTAAACTCTATTATTTAGCTGAATTGTAACTCGTTTGTGGATAATTTGGAGGATGCTGACCCACCAAATCGGAGTGTTTCCGTTAGTTTTATTGTTAGGGGTAGAAAAATATTACCAGCATTCCGGAGGATGCTGACCCACTTTTCTAAACTAAGTTTGGGTGTCTTGTTTTTTTGCTTCGAGCTGACAAGCTGCTGCTCACCAATAGTTTTCGGGGCATACTGATCCACCAGTCGGAACCCGGATTTTCTTTTTACAAAATAGACTGTATCTTATTGGAGATATGTTCATCTCAGTGGTCCATTTTGAACACTATCAGGTAATAGTTGCTTATGACTTTAACTAATAGGAGGCGTTTCCCTTCATTAAAAATTATCAAAATCCTTCTGGTTTATTAAAAAAATGTATTTTAGCGGCGAATCCGGAGAAGCATCAGATATTATCCGGGAAACCGTTAAAATTGGTCAGTATGTGGAGTAAATGGAAGAATTTGCCTTTATGGGGTAAAATCATTGCCGGTATGGTTGCCGGAATAATCTGGGGTCTTTTGGCTGTAATGCTTGACTGGACAGAATTCAACAATAACTGGATCAGGCCCTGGGGTACGATTTTCCTGAATATGCTTAAACTCCTTGCGGTTCCTCTGATTTTTGTATCACTTGTAAAGGGAATGGCCAGCCTGACAGATATCAGCAAATTATCACGCATTGGTTTCAAGACTCTGGGATTCTTTATGGCATCAACTGTGGTTGCTATTACTATCGGATTGCTGATTGTCAATATAATGAAACCAGGTCATGCTTTTCCTGAATCAAAGCGGACTGAAATGCAGGAGCAGTATGCTGCCTCGGTAGGAGAGAAGGAGTCAATAGCCGAACAGGTCAAGACAAGCGGACCGCTTGATTTTGTGGTAGGCATCGTTCCTGAAAATGTAATTCAGGCGGCGGGTGATAACAGGAATATTTTGCAGATAATTTTCTTTGCCATTCTTTTCGGACTTGCGGTAGCTCTTATCCCTCATGAAAAGGTGAAAGTTGTAAAGGACTTTTTTGACGGACTTAATGAAATTGTCCTGAAGATTGTTGACCTGGTCATGAAGATTGCCCCAATAGGTGTATTTGCTTTACTTGCCACTCTTGTGGTCGATTTTACAGGTGACGATGTTTCTGAATCGCTCGATCTGTTTGCATCATTGGGACTATATATAATTGCTACGGTTATTGGATACTTTATTATGATCTTTGCAATTTACCCGATCGTCTTAAAGCTTCTTACGCCTGTCGGGTACCGTGATTTTTACAAAGCCATAAGTCCGGCTCAGATGATCGCCTTCTCAACCAGTTCGAGTGCTGCTTCGCTTCCCATTTCCATGGAAATAGTAGAAAGGGACCTGGGCGTGTCAAAGACCATTTCAAGTTTCGTGCTTCCTATAGGCACTACCGTAAATATGGATGGAACAAGTCTTTACCAGGCTGTAGGTGCTGTATTTATTGCTCAGGCCTTTGGTTTTGACCTGACCATGGCCCAGCAATTAACAATAGTTCTCACAGCAACACTTGCATCAATTGGTACACCCGGAGTTCCTGGCGGGGGTGTAGTTATGCTTGTTATAATACTTACTTCTGTAGGATTGCCTGCCGAGGGACTGGCAATGGTTCTGGCACTGGACAGGCCACTGGATATGCTGCGGACAGTTGTAAATGTGACCGGCAATTGTGCTGCATCGACTATAATTGCAAAAAGTGAGAACGAGCTTAATTATATTCCTGTTAAGTAACATAAATGGGTTTCAAGTATGGCTGTAATTAAGTAAAAAAAACTACTTTTATCCAGGCAACAATAAAGTTTTCAGCCTACATTTCTGAAATTCTTTGTTTATGTATTCATTTACCGACTCCTGGAGTATATTCTTCTTTATATTAAATTTGATATACCTGGGAACTGCCATTATAATTGCTTTTTCAGTTATCCTTGACAACAGGAATCCAACCAAAACTATCTCCTGGGTAGTAGTATTGTTTGTTCTGCCTCTTGTGGGATTAATACTTTATTTTCTGGTTGGAAAGAATCACAGAAAAGAAAAGATCTTTTCCCGAAAGGGAATTGAGGATTTTGAGCGGATAAGGGATTTTAGTGATAATCAGATAATAGAATTACAAGCTAAGGCCAACCTTGATAATCCTAAGGTTATGAGTAAGTTGCCAATAATTAATTTGCTGTTGCGTAACAGCAAGGCGTTATTGACGACCAGAAACAAGGTGCAAATTCTTAATAATGGTGAACAAACATTTGCATCAATTATTTCAGAGCTTAAAAAGGCTAAACATCACATACACCTGGAATTTTATATAATTGATGATGATAAGATAGGCAATGAGATAAGAGAACTTCTTATCGTAAAAGCATTGGAAGGGGTTAAGGTTAGAATGATATATGATGATGTCGGCTGCTGGAAATTGAGTAAAAAATTCCTGAAATCTCTTGAAAAGGCTGGTGTTGAGTTATATCCCTTTATGAAGGTTCGAATCCCGTTCCTCGCTAACAGGATAAACTACCGGAACCACCGGAAAATAATTGTCATTGATGGCCGGGTTGGGTTTGTTGGTGGGGTAAATGTTGCTGACAGGTACATTTCCGGAAACGAGGATATTCCATTCTGGCGTGATACACATATGAAGATCGAGGGTGAGGCAGTAAATTCATTACAGGTTGTTTTTCTGATCGATTGGTTTTTTGTTTCAGATCAATTAATTAAAGACAAATCCTGTTTTCCTGTAACCAGAATAAAAAACACTCAGCTTGTGCAGATTACAGCGAGTGGTCCTGATTCAGACTGGGCAAGCATTATGCAGGCTTATTTTTATGCAATAAGTACGGCCGGTGAGTATATTTACATCGCTGTTCCATATTTTATTCCTAATGAAAGTATAATTACCGCTCTTAAAACCGTTGCTCTTAGCGGAGTTGATGTAAGAATGATAATACCCGGAAAAGCTGATTCTTTCCTTGCTTATAATGGCACAATGTCTTATGTTGAGGAATTACTGGAGGCTGGTATCAGAATTTTTTATTATCAGAAAGGCTTTATTCATAGCAAGATCCTCATAGTTGATGATGTTTTTGCATCTGTTGGTACTGCAAATATGGATATAAGAAGCTTTGACGATAATTTTGAGGTCAATGCTCTCATTTATGATGAAGAACTCAGCATTGAACTGAAGAATTTTTTTCTAAATGATCTTTCAAACTGTTTGGAAGCAAATCTGGAATTGCATAGAAAAAGGAATCTCAAAAGGAGATTTATTGAGTCTTTTGCCCGTATATTCAGTCCCTTGCTTTAGTCCCTTTATAAATTATACGAATTGATTACGAAGGTGAAACATTTACTGATGTTCCACAGTATATTAAATTTTAAATTATTGAATTATTGCTCTATTTTTTTGATAACGATCTTTTATGATTCAGGAGACAGAAAAAAATAAAAACCACTAAATAATTTTTGTTGAAAGTATAAACTGACTACCTTGCCGCCATTATTATTCTACCTGACAGGTGCATGGTTATAAGCAAATTGAATATTCAAAACCCTTTTCAGGTTCAACGTAAATAATAGAAAGTATTTTAACTAAAACACTTTTCAAATGAAAATCAATTTTTTAAAAATATCTTTATCTATATTTCTGGGATTCTGCTGTTTAGTTCCAGAATCTGAAGCCCAGCTTAATGAAATGGGTATTATTCTAACCGGTGGAGCTGAAGATGCTGAAAAACTTGCAGGCGCTTATCTTTCTCCCTTTACAGACGCCTTTGGTGCCAATCTTAACTCTGGATGGTTTACAACAGCCAGGCCTCATAGTGTACTGGGCTTTGATATTACTTTATCAGTGAATTTAGGTGTTATTCCAAATGAAGCCAAGAGCTTGAATTTAAATAATCTCGGATTGAGTGCCAATGTACTGGGAGGGCCGGAAACTCCAACTATTGCTGCATCAAAAGCTGATGTTCCTGCCAGGCTGCAATATATGGAGTCAGGGAATACCCTTGCAGAGATTGAACTGCCCAAAGGTACAGGGCTTGGGTTCATCCCTTCGCCTTCACTGCAGCTGGGAATCGGCCTGCCAATGGATACTGAAATAATAGGTCGTTATGTGCCGGAGGTGAAAATGGGTGAGGCTGGCTCTCTTGGATTATGGGGCGTAGGTATCAAACACAGCTTAAAACAATATTTGCCCGGTGTTAAAAGGGTGCCATTTTTAAATTTAAGCATAATGTCTGGATATACAAGGTTTTACTCTGCGGCAGGTCTTGACTTTCAGCCAGCAGATATTGAAGCCATCGACCAGACCAGTTCTGCCATTAACTTTACAGATCAGAACCTGGAACTGTCAGTAAGCAGTTTTACTGCGAATATTCTGGTATCGGCTGATATTCCGTTTTTTACTGCATATGCCGGACTTGGAATTAATACTACAACATCCAATCTGAAAATGATGGGATATTTCCCGGTTCCGGAGCTTGATGGTACTCAATCTGTCGTGACTGATTCATCGGCATTGAGAGATCCAATAGATGTCAAGTTTAATGGCGAGGGAGGCAAGATCCAGCCACGTGCAACTGCAGGTGTAAAATTGAAACTTGCTGTTATCCACCTTCATGCGGCATATACTTATTCAAACTTTTCTGTTGTTACCGGAGGCATTGGTATTAGCTTCAGATAGCCAGGATTATTTATAAGAATAAAATATCCCGTTTGATTGATCATTCGGGATATTTTTAGTTTCTTTCAGGATACCGGTTTTTAATTTTAACCCGTTATAGTGTTTTAAACCTGAAAGAGTCCAGCATGATCGATACTATCAATACTTCAGTTCTGCCGGAGAGAACCAAAAAAGATATAATTAACAAATACAGGGGATTACTTCGTATTTGTAAAAGATGCAACAACAAGGGAGAAAATGAGCATATAAAAAAGGCATTCAATATTGCTCTTAATGCCCATTTGCATAAGAAAAGGGAATCCGGCGATCCTTATCTGTATCATCCTATTGCAGTCGCCCGTATCGCTGTTGAAGAGATTGGGCTTGGTACAACCTCTGTCATTGCTGCATTACTTCATGAAACAGTAAAGGAAGGTGTTTATAGTTTCAATGAAATTGAATCTGATTTTGGTAAGCCGGTAAGGACTATAGTCGAAGGATTGACCAAGATGTCCGGATTAACAGCCATGAATACTTCGCTTCAGGCTGAGAATTTTCGGAAACTACTCCTGACCTTGTCGTCAGATGTGAGGGTAATACTGCTCAAACTTGCCGATCGGATGGAGAATATGCGCAACCTGGAGTATGCTTCTGCCGAAAGGCAGCTTCAAACTGCATCAGAGACTTTTTACCTGTATGCACCGCTTGCACACAGACTTGGTTTATACACAATCAAGTCTGAGATGGAAGACCTTTCAATGAAGTATACCAATCCGGATATTTATGCAGATATTCAGAATAAGCTTAAGAATACCACTACTGCCAGAAACCGGTTTATAAAGGAGTTTACTGAACCAATAAAGAACGAACTAAACCGGCATAATTTTGATTTCGAGATCAAAGGCCGGACAAAGTCGGTTTACTCCATCTGGAACAAGATGAAGAAGCAACAGGCTGATTTTGGTGAAGTGTACGATATATTTGCTATCAGAATAATACTTGACTCTGACATCAAAAGTGAAAAGTCTGATTGCTGGCGGGTATATTCTATCGTGACTGATTTTTATCAACCTAACACAAACAGGATGAGGGACTGGATCTCTGTTCCCAAATCCAACGGATATGAGTCTCTTCATACAACAGTGGTAGGGCCGGGTGGTAAGTTTGTTGAAGTACAGATCCGTACAAGGCGAATGAATGAAATTGCCGAAAAAGGACTGGCGGCTCACTGGAAGTATAAGGGTGAAGGAGAAGTAAACGGACTGGGTGAATGGCTTGTGCACATCCGCGAGGTCCTTGAGAACCCAGAACCCAATGCACTTGAGTTTGTTGACAATTTCAAACTTAACCTGTACAGTGAAGAAGTCTTTGTTTTCACTCCCAATGGTGATTTAAAACGGTTTCCTTCCGGGGCAACTGTTCTTGATTTTGCATTTGATATCCACACTGATGTTGGAAGCAGGTGTGTTGGTGCAAAGGTTAACGGACGTAACGTACCTATTAAGCAGGTAATGCAGAACGGTGATCAGATATCAATTCTGACCTCGAAAAGCCAGACACCTAAAATTGACTGGCTGCATTGGGTTGTAACAGCAAAGGCACGGACTAAAATAAAGCAGAGCCTTAAAGAAGCAAGACAGGCTGATTCTGATAATGGAAGGGAATTGCTGGACCGGAGACTGAAAAACTGGAAGATTGAGCTTACCGACAAAATTAAAGGCAAACTCATAAAACATTATAAAGTCAAAACCTCTTTCGATTTCTATTATCTGATCGGATCAGGACGTATTGATCCAAACGATGTAAAGGACACTATTTTATATATTGAACAAAAAGAGAAAGTGGTTGCCGGTAACATTATTCCCGAATCTGTTAGTGCTGCAGAGGTAAGGACAATGGATACACAGCTGGAAAAAATATCTGATATCCTAATTATCGACAATAGCCTCAATAATATTGATTATAAGTTAGCTCCTTGCTGCAACCCTGTTTTTGGCGATCCGGTTTTTGGTTTTGTCAGTGTCACCGGAGGCATTAAGATTCATAGGATAAATTGTCCCAATGCTCCTTCAATGCTTTCCAGATATGATTATCGAATCGTCAAGGCACAGTGGACCAGTACTTCAGAAAGCACCTCTTTCCAGGTTATGATCAAATTAAATGGAATTGATGAAATTGGAATTGTCAATAAGATTTCCGATGTAGTTTCCAAAGATCTGAAGATGACACTTCGCTCAATAAGCCTTGATAACGCCGATGGTATGTTTGAAGGTGTCATTAGAGTCATTGTAAAAAATAAAGCACAGCTGGATCTGTTGCTTCACAAACTGACGAGAGTTAAGGCTGTACTGAAGGCAACAAGGCTTGACAACTGATTCTCAGAATAATACTTCATTAAAGCTCTTTGCAGGATTGGTATTGGCCTTATTAATAGGTGTTTACGGTATCATTAGATATATATTTAGTTCAGGTCTCGATAATCTTTAAAACCAGTATATTCTGGACTCATTAATGTCATGGCGGGGCTATGCCCGAAAGGACTGTGCGCCAGAAAAATTCGCGGTGCGCAGCAAAAATCGGGCTTAAAGCCACCTCCTCCGGTGGTGGATAGTCCGATTTTAGCGAATTTTTTAAAAATTTGCGGTATGGAGAAAAACGGATTAAAGTCACCTTCTTCGGTGGTGGTCATAGCTTAGTTAGCCTTGTGGCCCTTCTGGACGGAATCATCAGAACGGATTCCTGTGCTCCGTATAACCTGATTTGATAAGGCATATGATATTTGCCGTTTATGGAATTTTAATAATAATATATTTGCAAAAACGTTATTTAACAGTAATTTTGTTTCGGGTTACTAAAACAACTGGTGGTTCCAATTTGTTAATAAGTGGAATTTAAACCATACCAATGATGAAAAAAGGTCCTGTTATATTTTTGTTGATTTCATTGTCGCTGATCTCTTTTTCCGGTTTTACACAGAGCTTGATGAATCATGGGGGCACCCGGGGTGCCGGTTGGTTGAGCGGACAATTACCCGATAAGAATACCCGATTCAGTCTGGAAATGGGTACCGGCTTTTCTTCTTTTTCCTCCGGCGCAAGTATGCTGGGGAATTATATTTCCCCGAGGATTGAGTATGACCTGAGTCCCTCATTTACCATTATTGCAGGCGGCAGTTTTTCCTTTAACCAGTTCAATAATATGCCTCAACCGCTTGTGATGAACAATAATATTAATAATACCAGACCTTTACAGCAGGGCCTTTCAGGCCATTCGATGTTTATGTCCGGAAGATATATGATCAATGAAAATCTGTTTATGACAGGTACCGTTTACAGTGATAAGGGGCAATTCCCACTATCCTTGTCAAGCCCTGAGATTTTTGGTTATTCTAATCAGGGAATGTCAATGGGACTGGAATACCGGATTTCCAATAACCTGCACTTTGGTGCTGAGGTAGGAATTAACAGGAGCAATAATCCATACCATTTCAATTCGCCGTTTTCTGATCCCTTTAACAACAGGCACAGCAGATCCAGATACAATTTCTCTCCCTATTAATACCATTCGTTTCACCTATGTATGATATTATAGGCGATGTTCACGGTAATGCAGATGCCCTGAAAGAACTGCTGGCAAAACTGGGATACTCTAAATCCTCTGGATTTTACAGTCACCCGGAGCGAAAAGTTATCTTTACCGGCGACTTTGTCAATCGTGGTAAAAAAGTACGCCAAACTCTCAAAATAGTCAGGCGGATGGTTGAAAACAAATCAGCCCTGGCAGTGATGGGAAATCATGAGTATAACCTCATATGCTATCATACAAAATCGATAGGTAGCGGATACCTCCGCAAACATAACTCGGCAAACAGGAGTTTGTTCTATTATTCCACAAAAGCTTTTCTGGATCATCCGGTTGAATGGAACGAGAATTTTGAATGGATGAAGCAATTGCCCTTATTCCTGGAATTTGAAAATTTCAGGGTAGTGCATGCTTGCTGGGACAAACGTATAATTAAATTTGTAAAAAGAAACCTTCCCGGTGGCAGGATGACAGAGACTTTCCTTCATAATTCTGCCAGGGCAGGGACCATTGAAAATGAGGTGGTAGAGGTACTCCTTTCCGGCCTGGATATTCCGGTTGATGATTTAACCACAGTAATTAATTCGAATATTAAACCGGTTGACCGCGTAAGAATAAAGTGGTGGATCCAGCCTGATAATCTGCGGTTGCGTGATATTGCCCTTGGTGAGTATACGATTACACCAAACAGATTGTTGAGCAAGAAGGAGAAATCATCCTTCATTCCTTATCAGGTTGATAAAAGGCCGGTTTTTATTGGCCATTACTGCCTGAAAGAAGAACCCGGCCTTCAGACTCCGAATATCTGCTGTGTGGATTATTGTTACTGTAAAAAGGGTAAACTGGTTGCCTACAGGATGCACGGTGAAACGAGGCTCATAAAAGATAATCTTGTTTGGGTTTAGATCAGTTGCACATATTAACCTTGAAAACAGTTATTCATCTGCAATGCTCCTGTATTAATTCTCCCGCAAAACCCAGTCCGAGTTCAACGGCCTTGCCAAGGTCTTCGCAGGCACCGATAAAATATTTGATCTGAATCTGGGAGACCCCTCGTCCATACCACCCGATTGCATTTTCAGGATCCATTTCAATTACATAACCATAGTCGTCAATAGCACCATAAAAGTCCTCGAGATTGTATTTTGATGCAGCTCTGTTAAGGTAGGCAGGCAAATACTTATCGTCTATTTCAATCGATCTGTTAAAATCACTTATAGCACCCTCTTCATCACCTGAAGCAGATCTTGACATACCCCTGCTGTTATAAGCGAAGGCTGTTGGATTTAATTCGATTGCCAGACTGTAGGCATCAATTGCTCCACTGTAATCGCCAAATTCATGACGCAGTTCACCAACTTCGATAAGAATCCTTACGATTTGAGCATCGTTATTACCGAAACTAAAAAAGAATAAAAAAACCAGAGTGTATTTAAGACTGTAACATGCTTTCATTTTAGGTAAATTTGTATCTGGCTGTTACCCTTGTGTTGTAATAAAAATGAGGGTTCCAAAAAGTAAAATTAAGTTTTTTTTGAATAAGGTTTGTATATTTAGGATTTGTTTTAACTAATTCTCCTATGATGCATATATTTCGTAAACACTCCATTGGGATATTTGTCGCCTTGCTTCTTATGATGCACAGCACAGAACTGACATACAGTCAGGCAACTGTCCCTGATGTGCCTTCACCGGCTTCCCACTTCGGTTTTACACCAGGTGATGACCGAATGCTGTTCAATTACGAGGAGATGATTGACTATCTCAGGAAGCTTGAGTTAGTCTCACCCAAAGTTAAAATTGAGCAAATTGGTACTTCGGAGCTCGGTAAACCAATGTATCTGCTTTTTGTATCATCAGAGAGGAATATAGCAAATCTTGACCGGCTTAAAAGCATTAACCGGCAACTGGCTCTTGATTTTGATATTTCTGATAAAGAAAGGACTGAACTCGTCAGGGAGGGTAAAGTGTTTTTTTTGATGACTCTTTCGATGCATTCCAACGAGGTTGGGCCATCTCAGGCAGCCCCCCTTATCGTTCACGAGCTTATAACATCAGATGATCCTAAAATTCATGATATTCTTGAAAACACTGTTTACATGATAACCCCTTCTCACAATCCGGATGGCATGAACATGATTGTTGAGAATTACAAAAAATACAAGGATACCAGATACGAAGGCAGCTCAATGCCTGGAGTCTACCATAAATATGTTGGTCATAATATTAACCGTGACTTTGTGACGCTCGCCATGAGTGAGAACGATGCTATTTCCAGGGTATACAGTAAAGAATGGTTCCCACAGGTAATGGTGGAAAGACATCAGATGGGATCAAGGGGGCCGCGATATTACATTTCACCTCCAAGCGATCCATTGTCTGAAAACATTTTACCCGGATTATGGAACTGGAAAAGAATATTTGGCTCCAGAGCAATTACTTCAATGACAGATGAAGGGTTGAAGGGGGTTTCTGTAAATTATCTTTTCGACATGTACTGGCCGGGACATACCGGTACCAGTTTATGGAAAGGTGTTATAGCAATGTTATCTGAGGCAGCAAGCGTTGATATAGCATCTCCCATATATATTGAACCGAATGAATTGTCGGTCACCGGCAAGGGTCTGGCAGAATATGAAATAAGTATAAATATGCCTGATCCCTGGCCGGGAGGGTGGTGGCATTTAAGTGATATTGTAGAATATGAAAGAGTCAATACAATATCATACCTGCACACAGCATCTGTCCACAAAGAGGAAATCCTGAGATTTCGTAATGAGATAACACAGAAAGAGGTTGAAAGGGGAAAGAATGAAGCGCCATATTACTATATCTTGCCTGCTGAACAACATGACCAAAGCGAACTTGTAAGTCTGATCAATTTATTGGATAAACATGGTATTAATTCTTACAGGCTGCTTAAGGATCAGATGATCAATAACAGGTTGCACCGTATGGGTGATCTGGTTATACCCCTTAGTCAGCCTTATCGCTCCTTTATCAAGGAGGTAATGGAGGCACAGAAATTTCCCGTACGTCACTTTTCAGCAAATGGAGAGATGATCAGGCCATATGATATTACCACCTGGTCACTTCCTCTTCACAAAGGAGTTGAGGCGGTTGCAATAAATACAAAAATTAATATATCATCCGATGACCTTCAATTAATAGAGATACCATTTAAGATTTCAGATCAGGGGAAAGACCCATTTGCCGGAGTACTCTTTTCTGCTTCAAATAATGAAAGTTATAAAGTCGCATTTTTCGCTTCTGCCAGTGGGTTAAAAGTTGACCGGTTGACAGAAGATCAAATTGTTGAGGGTAAAGAATTTCCCGCAGGAAGTTTTTATATTCCCTCTCAAAGAAATATAGATAATATCCTGGGTGAATTGATGGTGCAGCCTCTTTATCTGACAGAAAATTTTGAGGGGGAAACTATGCCCGTAAATATTCCCCGTATTGCTTTGGTTGAAAGCTGGTTCCATGATATGGATGCCGGATGGACAAGATATCTGTTTGATACTCATCAGATACCTTATAAGGTGCTCAGGCCATCAGATTTGCAGGAAGCAAATTTATCCAGGAATTTTGATATGGTTATTTTTCCCGATCAGGGTAAGTCCATTTTAATGGAAGGAAAGGGAGGGAGCCCGGGTAATTATACAATATCAAGATATCCACCTGAATATGCCAAAGGAATGGGGCAAAAGGGATTGAGTAATTTGCTTGATTTTATAGATAAGGGGGGTAAGGTAGTCTCATGGGGCAGATCCACTGATATCTTTATGGGAAATCTCAGCATCGACAAAGAAAAAGAAGATAAACAGGAATTTAGTTTGCCGGTTAGTAACATAGGTGAAGATCTCGGGAAAAAAGGCCTTGATGTTACAGGCTCATTGCTTCGGGTGAAACTGAGACCGGATCATCCTCTTACTTACGGAATGCCTGAAGAAACGGGGGTTTTTCACAGAGGAAATCCAGTATTTGCAACCAGTTTTCCGTATTTTGATATGGACCGGAGAGTAATAGCTGCATTCACAAAAGATAGTATTCTAATGAGTGGATTTATTGAAAATGAAAAACTGCTTTCTGACCAGGCCGCCATGGTTTGGGTGAAGAAAGGGAATGGCCAGTTGGTATTATTTTCTTTTTGTCCTCAATTCAGGGGGTCTACGCCGGTAACCTATAAATTACTGTTCAATTCTATTCTTATGAATTAAATAACTTCTGAAACTTCTCAAAGATACCGGGGAAATGCTCAGACGGATGGTCAAAGCAATTGAAGAGTTTTAATCCGAATAATTTATAAGTACTAATCTAAATATAAGTAAGTTACAATTGCTAATCACGTGGTCGCCACGGATGGATCACCCATGGATTATTCGTTTCTTTTTTGTGTGCCTTGGCTCATGGGAGATTCATCTGTTTGAAAAACCATGGAAAATTCTCAGCACTCAAATACAGATCAAATTATTAACATAGAATCAGGTTTTCACGATTTGAAAAACAGGATTCCCGCGTTCTGGTCGACAATTAAACTATGTATGGGCCGGGATTAATTAATAAAAGTTAAAGCTAAGCGGTTTCTCCTGCAGTCTGAAATTAGTACTTTCCCTGACATAATCCTGACTACTTGTTTTTTACAGGAGAAACTGGTTTAATTATTTGTATTTTCTCCGGTATTTGTTTTAACTTGCCTTGAAACAATATAACTGCCTTGATGTTTATTTGTAATCACGGAATTAAAAACAGGTTATACTGATCAGGTTCAGATCTTATCAATTAAAATAAAACCCTGATTGCCATGAGAATTAAATTCACAATGGTATTTTCTATAGCTTTACTTTTAATATTGCCCCAAACCTATGGAAATACTGATGATCCTGCTGACAACATAAGGAACCGTCTGCATACTTTTTCGACTTTCTCACAACCTCAAAAAGTTTTTCTCCATTTTGACAAGTCTGGTTATAAGGCTGGTGAAACTATTTGGTTTAAATCCTACCTGTTTGACGGGATACTGAATAGTCCCGATACCAGCAATGTCAATATTTATGTAGAGATGATCAACCGGAAGGGTGAAATTATTGATATCAGGATTTTGATGGCTGAAAATGGTTATGCAGCAGGTGATATAGCGTTACAACCGGACCTTCCTGAAGGTAACTATGTGATCAGGGCCTATTCTGACTGGATGAAGAACTTTAGCGACGATTACTATTTTACACGGCACATGTATATATTAAACCCTGATTACGAGAATATTATTCCAAGACGAGAAGTCAGGAGGAACAAACGCTTTAACAGAAATATTGAAAGTTTATCCGGCAATTATGAAGTAGCCTTTTTCCCCGAAGGCGGGAATCTGGTTGCAGGCTCAGAAACACGGGTTGCTTTAAAGATAGTTGATCTGTTTGGTGCCGGACAGATGGCAGAGGGGGAGTTATTTGATGGAAAAGGAGATGTAATTACGAGTTTCCGTACCGGTTCAACAGGATTGGGGATTTTTGAATTTATTCCGGAAAAGGGCAATTCCTATTATGCCAGTATTTCAATAAATGATGGCAGACCTGGAAGATACGATCTCCCTGAGGTAATTTCTGAAGGGTATTCATTAAGGATCAACCAAACGGATAATAGAATAAGCTTACTTGTTAATTCTACCATCGCCATTGATAATCCTCAGTATACAGAAGATCTTATAATCATTGGACATACAAGAGGAATTCCCAGATATGTGCAAACATTCAGGAGTGACAATTACAAAATAGAAACTACAATTGAAAACGACTTGTTCCCTTCTGGAATTGCTCATTTCACACTTTTCAACGGTAACTCTGTTCCTGTTGCCGAAAGACTTGTATACATAGACCGGGGTGATGGGATCCTGTTTTCCTCAAGCATAAGTTCAGAAAACACCAATGGTCAGGATTTCCTCAACATGCAGATTGGAGTATTGGATAATAATGGAAATCCGGTTTCCGGAAGCTTTTCTGTATCGGCCGTAGTTGGCCCGGAAGACACATACAATCAATATGATGACATTGTTTCCTATATTTTGTTGAGTTCTGAACTTCGGGAAACAATAAATGAGCCAACAGCATATTTTCATTCAGATCCTGATGAAAATATCACAATAGATAATTTATTGCTCACATATGGCTGGAGGCGATTCAACTGGGATGTCGTGCTTTCGGGCGAATTGCCTGATATCAATTATACACCAGTCAGGGGAATCGAGCTTGGTGGAAGACTTATCGATCCGGCAAAAAATGAGGGAGTAAGTTACCATCCGGTCGAGTTGAAAGTAAGGAGCGGTTTTGATGATACTTTCAATACCAGTACCAGTTCTGGAGGTGAGTTTTCTTTTCCTGGCCTGCTTTATGAGGGGGTTTTTGACGTTGAACTTTCAAGCAGAAGGCTACCAGGCAATTATCCCCCTGTTTTTAACCTGGATATAGGGACAGGTAGTGAGTTTGACTACTATCCGGGAATTTATACCCGGAAGAACCAGATTACCTCAAGAGGTGAAAATTGGGAGCGGGTTCCCAGAGACATCTCCCCGGCAACCTATGCAACCACACTTGAAAGGAAAGCCGCGCCACAACAATTCGGGGTTCCTGATCAGACAATATATATCAATTATGAAACTGCAGACAGAAATTTGTTTGAAGTTTTGCAAAATCAAGGTTCAGGTCTCTATTTTGATGGAGGAAATGTCTTTATCAGAGGAGTCAGAAGTTCTGACCTGGCATCAAGTGGAGCTAGATTTATGCTTGACGGAAGATTTGTTGCCCCTAGTGTATTCCTGTCAAAGTATCCAAAAGATGTCGAGAGAATTGAAATATTCAGGGGCACCAGCACCGCCATTTTCGGAAGCCGTGGAGGAACGGGTGTTATACTGGCATATTCAAGGAAACATGATTACAGCGGACATGAAGATATAATGGAACTAATGGTTCTGGGGTATCATTCACCCAGGGAATTTTTTTCCGATTATATAACCCTGACTAATGATAACGACCCGGACCTTCAGCCAGAAACTACTATTTTTTGGGAACCCGGACTTTTTACCGGTGATGATGGAATGATGAATCTAAGTGTACCCCTTTATAAGGGATACAGGGTTATAAGGTTTACAATTCAGGGGGCCGGAATTGATGGAGGACTGGGCTATGGCGGTATAAATGTCGAAATAGAGCAGTAATGAAGTAACAGCTGTTTACGATTATACACTTAATGATTGATGAATCTCGCGCGATTCGCAGCACATGAAAGAAAATAATAATGCATTGGTGATTAAAACCTGATCACATATTTATTATGCATATAATTATTTCAATTATACTTTCTTACGATTCTCCCATGCCAGGATGCTTTAAAATGCAGCTAACTTAATCTGGATAATATTGTTAAAAAACTACTTATTACATGAAGAGATCGTCCCTGGATAAATATAGCATGGTGTTCCGTCAATGGCCACCACTGAGCGCAGTATCGAGCCTGGGTATAATTAATATCATAACATATCTTCCACGGAAACACCTGCAATTTTCTTCTTTATAGTTCTGTTTTTTATGTTGGAATTAGCCTAAAAGATTATTTTTGCCATTAAGACTAATTTCCCTTTATAAATTAAACATGAAGAATATAATGAGATTTTTAATTGCTGTTTTAATTACACTTACTGCTTTTTTTATTACAGCATGTAACAGTAATAATGGCAGGCAGGGTGAATCTATAGCTGATAAAGGAACCTGGGCTGAAAAACTTGGTTTTCCTGAAGGAAGGAAAGTAATCATATTCCATGCAGATGATATGGGTATGGCCGACGAAGCAAATGATGCAACCTTCTTTCTGCTTGATAACAACTTTATTCAAAGTGCTGCGGCTATGGCTCCATGTCCGGCTTATGAAGATGCCATAAACTGGGCGATTAGAAATCCACAGACTGATGTCGGCATCCATCTTACCCTGACAAGCGAGTGGAGGACTCATCGCTGGAGCACCGTTGCTGATCCTTCTGATGTTCCCGGACTCCTGGACCCGGATGGATATATGTGGAAGAGTGTTAAGGAAGTCGTTATGAATGCAACTCCCGAAGAGATTGAAAGGGAACTTAGAGCGCAGATTGAAAAAACTTTGGCTATGGGGTACAGGCCTGATCATATGGATACTCATATGGGCACCGTTTATGGTTCAAATGAATTTACCGAAGTATACCTTCGTCTTGCAGAAGAGTACGGAATTCCTGCAATGGTAATTGACTTCTCCGATCCTGAAGTAGTCGAACAGTATAAGCAGTCAGGATATCCCGTTACCGATCAGCTGCTTGAAATGCTGGAGGAGTACAGCCTGCCTAAACTTGACTATTTCTCTTCTGTCCCCGGCGGCGGAAGCTATGAAGAGATGCGGGAAAATTTTTTCAACCTCATCAGGTCACTAAAACCGGGATTGACTGAAATAATTTTTCATCCTCAATTCGAAAGTGAATTTGGCAAGAGTATTACCGGTTCATGGCAACAGCGTGCCTGGGAAGCAGACCTGTTTGCCGATCCTGAGGTTCACAGTTTTTTTGAAGACGAGGACCTTATATTTACAAACTGGAGGGATATCATGACCAGGTTTAACAGGTAAGGGTTAAATATGAGAAATGCAGACCTGCTTATTTTTATTCTCTATCTGGTTGGAATAGTGCTATTTGGCATATCATTCTACAAAAAAGGAAGAACTGCAACAGATTACTCAACAGGTTCAGGAACAATTCCGGCATGGGTACTGGGCTTGTCTATATTCGCAACCTTTGTAAGCAGTATAAGTTTTCTGGCGCTTCCGGGTATCGCATTCATGTCAAACTGGAACGCTTATGTGTTCAGTTTATCTATACCCTTTGCCATACTTATGGCAATTAAGTTTTTTGTTCCTCTCTACAGAAGTGTCGGCAGCCCATCAGCATATACCTACCTCGAGCAACGGTTTGGTTCATGGGCCAGAATTTATGTTGCATCATTCTGGATATTGACCCAGGTCATGCGGATTGCAACAATCCTGTATTTGCTTGCATTGCCAATGCATGTTATGCTGGGATGGGATATGCGTATAATCATTCTTCTAACAGGTAGCAGCGTTTTAATTTATTCAGTTTTCGGGGGCATAAAGGCGGTTGTGTGGACTGATGCGATTCAGGCTATTGTACTTATAAGTGGTGCCCTTGTAACTTTCGGGATAATAATCTTCTCATTACCGGAGGGATTTAATACTTATTTTGAGGTAGCCACTGAACATAATAAATTCAGCCTGGGCAGTCTGGGTATAAGTTTTACGGAATCTACCTTCTGGGTGGTTTTTATTTACGGGTTGTTTATAAATATGCAAAACTATGGCATTGACCAGAACTATATCCAGCGATATATTAGCGCAAGGAATTCAAGGGAAGCGGTATCTTCTGCCCTTGGTGGCGGGTTGCTTTATATTCCGGTATCGTTGCTCTTTTTTATGATTGGCACCGGACTTTTTGTATATTACCATGTGCATTCTGAAAGCCTGCCACCTGAATTCAGGGAATCAGGTATGGCGGACAGTGTTTTTCCGTATTTTATTGTGAACGTATTACCTTCAGGACTGACGGGACTACTCATTGCATCAATTTTTGCAGCCGGAATGAGCACTGTTTCTACCAGCCTTAACAGCAGTGCAACAGTTATCCTTAACGATTTTTACGGCAGACTGAAAAGTCGGAAAGATAACGAGGGATCTGTAAATGTTTTATATGTATCATCAGCCATTGTAAGCATCCTTGGAATGATCATTTCATTGTTTATAATAAGGGTTGAAAGTGCACTTGATATATGGTGGAACCTGGCGGGTATATTTAGCGGAGGTATGCTGGGGTTATTTTTACTGGGATTCATATCAAGAAAGGCCGGAAATTTTGCTGCGGCTACAGGTGTAATAACAGGATTGCTTGTAATTATCTGGATGAGCCTTTCTCCTGACTGGTTCACTGGTGGTCTGGAGGTAATTAGTAATCCACTGCATAGCTATATGACCATAGTTATCGGCACAATGGTTATTTTCTTTACAGGACTGATAATTACAGTTTTTATTAATAATTTTAGAAGGAAACTCCCGCTTTGAAGTGACATTATGAAAGTTGGTTAAGATGCTTGTTGAGCAACAGATTCCAGCAGGGGTGATTAGATCTTTGTATATTCATTATCACCGGATAAGATTAGTTGATTAAATTATGTTCACCAGCGATTAGTAAAATGTTTACATAGAATGGTTTCAGGATATTTTAAAAGAAAGAGTAAAAAATTCTTTAAAATCGGACTATCCACCACAGGAGGATTTGGCTTTAACCCCGATTTTTGCTTCGCACCGCGAATTTTTTATAATCTTATATGCCATTCTGGCAAAGCCCAGCCTCGACATTACCACGCCCTAAGTAAGTGGGTTTTTGAATTAAACTAAAAATTAATTTTAATACTATGCTTTCTCAATACAGGTCAGGAAACATTAACTTTATGATGGTTGTTTTTGTCTGCTTGTCATTAATGCAGACATCATGCAATACTAATGAAGGTAACGATCAGATGGTGTTGACAGAAGAGTTTATTTTTGATAATGCTCCATTTCCAAGTTGTCATGCCTCAACTATTGAAGAGACCTCTCGGGGACTGGTGGCTGCGTGGTTCGGAGGGACTCATGAGAGACATGATGATGTCGAAATTTGGTTAAGCAGGAAGGTGGGGGGGACGTGGACTGATCCTGTGTCGGTTGCAGACGGGATCGAAGATCAGGATAAAAGGTATCCGTGCTGGAACCCTGTTCTCTACCAGGTACCTGACGGTGAACTTATACTGTTTTACAAGGTTGGCCCGAATCCGCGGGAATGGTGGGGTATGATGAAGACTTCAAATGATAATGGTGAATCCTGGTCAGTTGGAAGCCGATTGCCGGATGGTGTTCTCGGACCTGTCAAGAACAAACCTGTGCTGCTGGATAATAATATTTTGATCTGTCCTTCGAGTACTGAGCATGACGGATGGCGTGTACATTTTGAAATAACCGACGATTTTGGGAAAACATGGAGGATAGTAAGACTCTCTGACCCGGAGGAAAAGTATGGGATCATCCAGCCAAGTATATTATTCCATGAAAATGGACGGTTACAGATGCTCGCCCGCAGCCAAAACAATTATGTGATAACCAGCTGGTCTGATGATAATGGCAATACTTGGAGCTTGCCCGAACCTACCTTTCTTCCCAATCCTAATTCCGGCACTGATGCGGTGACATTGCAAAATGGATTGCAGCTTATTGTATATAACCACTCCTATAAGGATGATGAAAGAAGCTGGGGTGGAGGAAGATCGGCCCTGACAGTAGCTGTTTCAAATGATGGTAGAGAGTGGGAGACAGTACATGTTCTGGAAACTGAAGAGGGAGAGTATTCATATCCGGCTGTTATCCAGGGAGAAGATGGTACAATTCATATTACATATACCTGGAACAGGGAAAAAATAAAATATGTCGCTTTGAACGGCAACAAATTTGACCCTGAACTGGTTTCCGGAATTATTCCGGATGCAGATCAGTCCAGAAATCTAAAAGTTTATTATGAACCAGGAAGGTATGGCGGATGGCCTGCCAATCACGGGATATGGTCGTGGGGAGACGAGATCCTTGTCGGCTTTTGCGCGGCATATTTTGAAGGTCATGAGGGATTTCATGCTATTGACTCCCGAAAACCCGAACACCACATTCTGGCACGAAGTATGGATGGCGGAGAGACCTGGGAACTCGAATACCCTGAAAAACAGAATGCTCTACTGCCGAGAGGTGCAATGCTGTTTGGCACCCCACTTCCCGATGTAGAGTATCCGCCAATAACTGAACTTTCTGAACCCATCAATTTTACCCACCCTGATCTTGTGCTGACATTCAGAATGGAAGACCACAGGGGCGGTGGACAATCACGTTTTTATTTTTCATATGACCGGGGGAAAACTTTTAAAGGGCCTTTTTCCCTTCCTCTTTTTGATACGCCGGGTATTGCTGCCAGAACAGATTACCTGGTAGAGGGTGAAAATGAATTGCTTGTTTTTCTTACAGCTGGAAAAAGTAATGGAGAGGAAGGAAGGACTTTGGTTGTGAAAACTGTTGATGGTGGTATAACCTGGAATTTCCTTTCATGGATTGGCCCGGAACCGGACGGCTTTCGTATAATGCCTTCAACTGTCAGGATATCAGAGGATGAGATATTAACAACTGTACGCCGACGTGAAGGCCAGCGCCGGTGGATTAAATCTTGGATTTCCAACGATCAGGGAGAAAGCTGGAAGGTTCTTGGTAATGTTGCCACTGATGTAGGTGTCGGAAATCCGCCAAGCCTTTTAAAGCTTAAGGATGGCCGGCTCGCTGTTGCCTATGCCAGAAGGGCTGAGCCGTTTGGTATGAGGGCGAGGATCAGTGAAGATAATGGAAGAACATGGAGTTACCCGATCATATTAAGGACTGACGGGGGAAACCATGATATCGGTTATCCGGTTTCTGTGCAGAGAGCAGACGGCATGGTGGTTACCATATACTATTACTGGGATAAGGACACAGGTCCTGAGAGATATATTGGAGCTACGATCTGGGACCCGGATATTGTAAATAACCAGAGCATCAGTTTTATAAAAGATTGAAACAGTCTTAACTATATTAAATCTTAAAGAAATTGTACAACTGTTCAATAGAAAGAGCCCGCTTCCGGTACAAATGGTGACAGGTTAAATTTCAATACTGTGAATAGCAATAACAGGCTTTGATTGTCTTAGTGATGAAACTATTCCTGTCGTCTGTGCAGATTAAATTTTTGTATTGAATACTAATTTTTTCTAAATGAAAAACAGCCTCAATACACCACTACGTGGAATTATTCCACCGCTGGTTACTCCACTTCTGGATAATGACACTATAGACACTGAAGGACTTGAGAGACTCATAGAACATACTATTGCAGGGGGGGTAAACGGTATTTTTATTTTAGGTACAACGGGTGAATTTGCAAGTCTCAGTTATAGTCTACGAATCGAATTAATTGAACGCACCTGCCTGACTGTCAATAAACGGGTGCCTGTTCTCGTCGGCATTACCGATTCGGCTTTTACGGAAAGCATTAACCTGGCAAAAGTAGCAGCCGAAAGTGACGCTGATGCTGTTGTCCTGGCCCCTCCATATTATTATGCATCAGGTCAACCTGAACTTCTGCAGTACCTCAAAAGAATAATGGGCAGGATGCCACTCCCTCTCTTTATTTATAATATGCCGGTACATACCAAGGTTATATTTGAACCGCAGACAGTAAAAGCTGCCTCACTGATTCCCGGAATAGTTGGCATCAAAGACAGCTCTGCAGATCTTGCCTATTTTAATCAGGTACGTTACCTGTTAAGGGAGCAAACTGACTTTACATTTATGGTAGGCCCTGAGGAATTAACTTCAGAGTTTGTATTGATGGGAGGGCATGGCGGTATAAACGGTGGTGCCAATCTGTTCCCTAAATTATATGTTGAACTATATAATGCTTCTGTAAACAGGGACTTTGACAAGATCTTTCCACTTCAGCAAAAAGTAATGCAGATAAGCACCTCCATATACAGTGTCGGACAATATGGATCGAGTTATCTGAAGGGACTTAAATGCGCACTTGCCCTGCTTGGGATCTGCAGCGATTTTATGGCAGAACCATTTCATAAATTCAATGAGCCGGAGAGAATGAGAATCTTTCAGCTTCTGGAGGAACTAAATTATACTGAGCTTTTATAATCCCGTTTTGCAATGCTTAACGTCAATTAACGATATAGCAGGTGCACAGTCACCCGATGCTTTTGAGGGGTGCCTTAAATGCAACAAGCTTTCGGGGTGTAAGGCCCCGGATGATGGTTCGTGCCATCTGTCCGGGGATCAGCATTTAGGTTACGGAGATCTGTTTATTCCCATTCATCAGTCCGGAATGAGGATGCCGGCAACCCCTCAGTATTATATAGCTCACCAACAACAAAATCATCAAAGGCATACCTCACGGCAACCGGATTTGGTACCTGTGTAGAAAACAGTGTTATTCCATTGCGTGTAATAAATGCCTGGGCATCATAAAATCGTTTATTTTCGCCGGCTATTTTAAAATTGTGCAATTCTTTGCCAAAGGTTGTAAGGCCGTTTTCAGCATAATTAAATGTAAGTTTAACCATATCTCCTTCAACAATCATATCCTTCAGTACCGGTCCTGAAGATTTAAAGCCTTTAATTCCATATGTGTCTGAAAGGGCAAGATAAGCAAGCCGATAACCTGCAGATTTCTTGTCAGACGGATGAATGCAATCTTTTTCGCCGGCATCAATAAGGCTAACCATACCGGTTTTTGGAAGGATTGTTGATGCCTTAAGCTGCGCTTCACGCAAATATGCTGAATTCAGGCTTTCAGAACCATAATCATAAGGGGCGATTTGAACATAATAAAAAGGCATTTCTTCAATACCCCATTCGGTACGCCAGTTTTTTATCAAACCCGGCATTAGCTTAGCATATCGTTCTGGTTCAAACCTGTTTGACTCACCCTGATACCATAGGGCTCCCCTGACAGCGAAACCAGTTAGCGGACTGATCATTGCATTGAAAAGTACGGTTGGCGTCTGGTGAGAATAATCGCCTGCCTGATCCTTATCCGGAAGATCCAACCAGTCAAATTCCTTTATTCCCATTTCACTAATCCACGGCTCAATGCGCGTGCCACCCCAGCTTGAATTAATTAATCCAACGGGAACATCAAGTACCTGCTGGATCATTTTGCCGAAGAAATAAGCAGTAGCGCTGAATTCACTTACATTTTCAGGTTTGCATTCAAGCCACAGACCTGTCAGGTCTTCAATAGGTTCAAGACTTTTATCACGGCTTACTGTAAAAAGCCTGATATTCTCATTCCCTGAAGTTGCAACCTCTTTGCTGTAGCCGATTACCGGTTCATTGAAATATCCTTTCATGGGCATTTGCATGTTTGACTGCCCTGAGACGATCCAAACTTCACCAATATAGACATCAGAAAGTATAACTGTTTCAACGTCTGAAATATGAATCTCAAAAGGACCACCTGCCGCAGGTGTATTAACTTTGACTTTCCACTTTCCCTCAGCATCTGAACGTATGGAATATTTATGATTATCCCATGAGGTAACAACCTCTACATTGCTCAGGGGATCAGCTTTTCCCCATATTGCCGCCTCGGTTTGCTGTTGAAGAATCATATGATTACCAAAAATAGCAGGTAGTGTTATTTCTGATTTTAGATTACCAGAACAAGCTATTGTCAAAATAATAATAATAATAATTATAGATTTGCTTTTCATCGGGCTTGAATTAGATGATAATTGGTTATTTAAACCGGGAAAGATGATGCCTGTTTAATATCGTAAAAACAAATATACATGAATTTCCCATCAACTGAAAATTGTAGTGATGGACAATACCCTGATTAACATGCAAAAATCTATGGAAAAAGCAATAGGAATTGATCTTGGTGGTACATTGATTAAAGGTGTACTAATGAATGAACATGGAGAAGTTCTTTTACAAAAAAGTCTGCCCACCAATGATCAGGGCGCGGCTTCTGAATGGAAGAATGTCGTAAAACAACTGGTAAGGGAATTAAAAGAATCCGGTAGAGTGGCAGTTTGTCCGGTGGGCATTGCTGCTCCCGGAATACCGAATGAAAAGCATTCTGCTATTTCTTTTATGCCCGGTCGCATGGAAGGAATAGAAAACTTTCACTGGAATGACTTTTTAAAGGAAAAAGAAGCATTTGTTTTGAATGATGCGCATGCTGCATTAATGGCAGAATCAAGTTGCGGAGCAGGTAAAGGACTTAAGAATATTGTATTGCTTACTCTTGGTACCGGAGTTGGCGGAGGCATACTCATTGATGGCAGGCTTTATACTGGTCTCGGACTGATGGCCGGCCATTTCGGTCATATTACAATCGATGCAGCCTGTGATGAATCCGGAATTACCGGTTCTCCCGGTACCCTCGAGCAGGCGATAGGAAATACAACTGTTTACAGAAGATCGGCGGGGAGGTATAGTTCAACATCTGATCTTGTTAAGGCCTTTATTAGCGGAGATAATTTTGGGCGTTATGTATGGCTCGATTCTGTCAGGAAATTATCACTTGCGATTTGCTCAATATCAAATTCCATTTCACCCGATGCCGTTATCCTGGGTGGGGGAATTACTAATGCAGGAGATAATCTTTTTGGTCCACTGATGGATTTTATGAACGTTTACGAGTGGAGGCCTGGAGGAAAAAAAACCCTGATATTGCAGGCACAGTATTCGGAACTGTCAGGTGCTGTAGGAGCTGCAGCATTTGCCCTGGTTCACTCAAAAAAGCATGATTAATAGCTCATTCATTGTTTTAATTTGATTAAATAGCCCCTGTAGACCAGTATTTAGATAAAAGTAAAATGATTCTTTTCCTTTCGGAAATATAATTATTTTAACAGGAATTTAAATATTTGCCTGTTATTGATTCCAGGATTTTATGCCGGAAAATTGTTTTCTGGATAAAAGGTTTTCTGGCTTAATTCTTTAAAATTGGTGCTCTGAATTCCAGTATGAAATTAAAGCAGCAGGTATTTTGAATGACTCGCCATTTTCGCAGATATTTGTACATTTACCCCAGTAACCAATACCAGCTCATCAAATGAGATTATTAAGTACACTCCTGTTTTCGGCTATACTCGTGCCGGTTTTTATTTTCTCATCATGCAAAACCACAACCGATCAATGCCAGGCGGTTAATCTGAAAACCGAGTACCTGGTGAACCCAATTGGTATAGACGCACCATCGCCCAGATTTACCTGGCATCTTGAAGACACAAGGGAAGGAGCGGCCCAGACTGCTTACAGGATTATAATCGGAACCGATTCTGCTGATGTTGGTCGCGGACAGGGAGATTTCTGGAACAGCGCCAAAGTAATATCCGACAGAATGCTGGTTTCTTATGATGGCCCGGAACTGCAGCCTTTTACCCGTTACTACTGGGCAGTAACTGTCTGGGATATGGATGGAAACAAGTCGGTAAACCCAGGTATGGCCTCGTTTGAAACCGGGATGATGGGAGCATCTGGCTGGAAGGGCCAGTGGATAAGTGATACACGCGATATCAACAGAAAACCTGCATCGTATTACAGAAAGGATTTTACTCCGGCTTCACGGGTCAAAGAAGCAAGGGTTTATATTGCAGCCGGCGGCTATTTTGAACTTTACCTTAACGGGGAAAAGGCCGGCGATCATATGCTGGATCCTGCTAAGACACGTTACGACAGGCGTATTCTGTATGTTACACATGATGTTACAGACATGCTTTCTGAAGGTGACAATACTATAGGTGTTTTGCTTGGGAATGGCTGGTTTAACCATCAAAGCACGGCAGTATGGTTTTTCCATGAAGTTCCGTGGAGGGCCAGGCCCGCCTTTTGCGCAGATCTGAGAATAACTTACGAAGATGGTACTGTAGAGATAGTAAGCTCGGGTATGGACTGGAGAACTTCTCCCGGCCCTGTTATTTTTAACAGCATATATACAGGCGAGCACTATGATGCCCGGATGGAACAGGAAGGTTGGGACAGTCCGGGTTTTGATGACGGCGGATGGTTTGATGTGATCAGGGTGCCTGCACCTTCACAGAATATAGTCTCCCAGGCTCTTCACCCTGTAAGGAAAACACTTGAGATTCCTGCTGTTAATATGGTTGCAGTTGATAACAGGACCTGGGTTTTTGATCTTGGCAGAAACATAGCCGGTATAAGCAGGCTGTCTGTCAGTGGTGAGGAGGGGACAACCATCAGTCTTAAGCATGGTGAGAGGCTTTATGATAACGGGAGGGTGGATATGTCGAATATTGACATGCACTACAGGCCTGTTGATGATTCTGATCCATTTCAAACCGATATATTCATATTGAGTGGGAAAAAAGAGGATGTTTTCATGCCCAGTTTCAACTATAAGGGCTTCCAGTATGTGGAGGTTTCGGCCGACAGGCCAGTTGAACTTACAAAGGAAAGTCTGACAGGCTATTTCATGCACAGCGACGTGCCGGTTTCCGGAACAATTAATTCATCAAACGACGTTCTTAACAAGATATGGGAAGCCGGGAACAATTCATACCTTTCGAATCTCTTTGGTTACCCGACTGATTGTCCGCAACGTGAGAAGCTGGGGTGGACAGGTGACGGGCATATTGCCATTGAGACAGGACTTTATAATTTCGATGGTATAACAATATATGAAAAATGGATTGCCGATCACCGTGATGAGCAGCAGCCAAACGGTGTATTGCCTGCGATTATACCGACCTCCGGGTGGGGGTATCATTGGGCAAATGGAGTGGACTGGACCTCAAGTATTGCAATTGTGCCGTGGAATATATACATGTTTTATGGTGACAGCAGGTTACTGGAGGAGACTTATGATAATATAAGGCGATATGTCGATTATATTGATTATACATATCCTTCGGGTCTGACTGACTGGGGGCTCGGTGACTGGGTGCCGGTGAGATCGAGGGCCAATGTTGAACTTACTTCTACGGTTTACTATTTTGCAGTTGTCTCAATTCTGGCCAATGCTGCTGAATTGTTTGAGAAGCATGATGACTATAATAAATATTATTTGGTTGCAGAGAAAATAAAAAATGCCTTCAACAGTAAGTTCCTTGATGAGTCAACCGGGATTTATGGCAGCGGTTACCAGACTGAATTGAGTATGCCCCTATTCTGGGGAATTGTTCCTGAAAGTTTCAGGGAAACTGTTGCCGCTAATCTTGCCGCCAGGGTGGCAGAGGATGGCTACCAGATTGATTCGGGTCTCCTTGGTTCCAAATCTCTTTTGAATGCTCTTAGTGAAAACGGTTATCCTGATATTGCATACCGGGTTGCCTCCAGAGAAACTTTTCCGTCGTGGGGATGGTGGATTGTAAATGGTGCCACCACTTTTTTTGAGAACTGGCCTCTTGATGCCACATCTGATATTTCTATGAACCATATTATGTTCGGTGAGATAAGCGCATGGTTTTACAAGGCTTTGGGCGGCATCAAGCCTGACAGGAACAATCCGGGTTTCAAAAATGTGATACTTGAACCGCATTTCGTTGAGGGACTTGATCATTTTGAAGCAATTCACAAGGGTCCTTTCGGGGAAATACGATCTTCCTGGGAAAGGGGAGGGGACAAGGTTCTGTACAGCGTCACAATACCTCCAAACAGTTCAGCCGACCTGTTTCTTAAAGGGAACTATACCGTCAGTGAGGGAAATCCTTTGAAAGAGGAAAATTCCAGTTTTGAGGGAGGTGCGAATGACAGTGGGAACAATAGAGATTCCCTTAAAAATGCCAGTGACACTAAAAGTGAAAGGAAGCATTATAACGGCAACAGGCTTACCCTTGCTTCCGGGAGTTATGTTTTTGTTGTGGATAGCTTTTAGGACTGTTTAAACCTGAAAGAGTTAAGTGTTTGTAGCATTGCAATCGTTAACTTTTTCAGTCCGGATTTGCTCATTAAACCAGGTTGCGATAGTCTTACCTGACAGTTTTATACTAAGTAAGTGAAGATTTAATTTGTGACAGGCTGAGAAGAAATGGTACCTATACTAATGATAGTCAGATTTTTAATAAATATAAATTAAAAAAATTAATGCTGCGTTTAAAACTTCACTGGCAGATTTTTATAGCCCTTTTGCTTGGTATTTTATTTGGTGTTTATTTTAAAGAATATGTTTCATATGTCGGATGGATGGGTGATCTTTTTCTCAGGGCACTGGGGATGATTATAATTCCGCTCGTGCTGAGCTCTATTGTAAACGGTGTTGCCAGTATAGGAAATGCAAGGAATATTGGACTGCTCGGAATGAAGACCATGATTTTTTATTTATCAACAAGTACTCTCGCTATCCTGACCGGTTTGATCATGGTGAACATCTTTAAGCCCGGAATTGATACAGGTATTCAACTTACTAATGAATCTGTATTGGATGTTGCGGAAGGAACTCTTGGGCAGACACTACTTGGTATCATACCAAATAATATCTTTCATGCTTTTTCCAACAATTCACAGATGCTTTCAGTGATTTTTTTTTCACTGATTTTCGGCTATTTTATTTCTAAAACAGAGACAAAGCATCAGGAAATACTTTCCGGGTTTTTTAAGGCAGTTTTTGAGGTTATGATGAAGATAACTCTTTTTGTAATAAGATTTACTCCTCTTGGTATTTTCGGTCTTATTGTCTCCCGTATAGCCGCCCAGAGTGATCTTTACCTTCTCATGCAGAGTATGGGCAAGTACATGTTTGTTGTTATATCGGGCATCCTGATTCATGTTTTTATTACACTGCCCCTTATTGTGAAGTTCATCGGAAAGGAAAAGCCTTTCCTCCATTTGGCGCATGTCCGTACAGCTCTTATTACTGCTTTTACCACATCTTCGTCAAATGCCACCCTGCCATTAACTATGGAGGCTGTAAGAAACAATTCCGGCGTATCTGCCAAGGTCACTAGTTTTACTCTTCCAATAGGAGCGACAATAAATATGGACGGTGCTGCGCTTTATGAATGTGTTGCAGTCATATTTATTGCACAGGCTTATGGAATAGAGCTGAGTATTAGTCAGCAGATAGTTGTCGTGCTTACTTCTCTCCTGGCTTCAATTGGCTCTGCCGGAATTCCCATGGCCGGCCTTGTTATGATTACAATAGTTCTTACAGCGGTAGGCCTTCCCCTTGAAGGTGTCGGGCTTATCCTTGCCGTAGACCGGATTATTGACATGTTCAGGACCTCGGCCAATGTTTGGAGCGATGTCTGTGGCGCCATAGTAATCGCAAAATCAGAAGGAGAAGTCCTCAATGATTCAGGGGCCAGCTAAAATCTTGCAGCCGCTATAGATTAGCTGTATATGGTTCTGATTTTAATGAAGTACCTGTCCTTTCTCTAACAGAATTTTGCTGAGTTTGTCGTATGGCACATCCTGAACGGCAAGGTTATCATCTATGGCAATAGATGCTGCCACTGCTGCAGACTGGCCAAGGATCATGAACACCGGCTCCATCCTTATTGAACCAAAAGCTATATGGCTTGAAGATACACAAACCGGTACCAGAAGATTTTCACATTCAGTTTTTTTCGGTACCAGGGAATTATAGGCAATCTCGTATGGCTCCTCGAGCCTCACCCCAATATCGCCTTCATTATGTACATGACCCTCCTCAGTTACGTAGCGCTGGACATTGTGAGAATCGATCCAGTATGAGCCCATTCCGACAGAACCGGGTGTTGGTGTCCTTTTCATCAGTTCGTTTTCGGTCATGACAAACTCACCTATCATCCGCCTTGCCTCCCTTATATACAATTGGTGTGGCCAGTTACCATTATCTGTAAACTCATCTGCTGCCAGTCCCCATTGCTGCATTCTGGCCTGTGTATGCTCAGGAACGCGAGGGTCATTGGCAACGAACCATAAAAGCCCCTTCTGATAATCTTCATGTTCTTTGATGATTTCACGGCGGCGTTCATAATCTGCCTCGGGATAGTCATAGTTCATACCTATGTTATCGCTGCTGAAGGGGCCGTGATTATTGGTATCTGTTTTGCGGTTTGGAATATCATCAAATTTACCGAACCACTGCTGCCAGCCGGCATCAAATATCCTTACCAGCAGTTCATATTGAGTTGAATCGTAATTCTCGGGTTTAGGAAATGGTACCCGGTTTTCAGGGTGATTAGTCATGCACATCCGGAAGCAGTAAGCCTGTACCCGATGGTCGCCGCTACCCTTTTCTCCGGGAGGATCGGGACTGATACGGGGCAGAAGTCCACTCTCAGGGTCACCCGGAATAACATAGGGATCAACAGGTTGATCAAGCACCATGAAATGGTGATGGTGGTGGTATACCCCGGTCTGCACTCCATTCCATGTTTCACCATAAACATCATTACCTTCACGGCCTACATGGTAGCTGACCCCGGCAGCTGCCATAAGGTCACCCTCGTATGTGGTATCCATAAATATTTTTCCCGAAAAGGTTTTCCCGCTGAGGGTTGTAACAGAGACTATACGGCCATCTTTCATCTCAACGCCCGTTTCGCGGTCAAGCCATTCATCCCTGTAAACCGGTATATCGTATTCGCTGATGTAATCTTCAAATACCTTTTCCGCAACATGTGGCTCAAATATCCACATGGTCCTGTTTTCACCATCGATCGCAGGTGTACCCTGACCGGTATTTCCGTATTCATCCTTATTCATCCACTTCCATGCATCATCACTCTGGTAATGATTATATACACGATGATAAAAATTACGCGATAAACCACCAATAACTTCCTTTTTACCGGTGTCAGTCCACCCCAGCCCCCCGGCCGAGAGTCCGCCAACATGAATATCGGGTGAAACAACTATTACACTCTTGCCCGATTCTATTACCTCAACAGCAGCGATAATTGCTGCTGATGTCCCTCCATAAATAATTACATCGGCATCATAGTTGTCAACATCATTTTGTTGACAGCCAATGCTTATAAAATAGAGTAACAGTAAAGTTAAGGGGGCGATAAAGCGCATTTTCAATAGTTTCATAATTATAATTTTAAAATGTGAAAATTCAATATTATTCTTTACAGATTCCCTTTGCTGTTGCAGGAAGTGTGATCCGCCTGTTGTGAAACCGGACTAACCGTGATATTACCTGTTCATGCAAAGAATCTTAATGGATTAATAATATGTTATTTTTAGTTAACTGCTGATAATTTGAAAGTATGGCTACCCGATAAGATATCGTCAACCATCACATATCCATCTACTATGCTGAAATCAATTTCGTTGCCATTGTGGGTGAGGTTTGGATTTTCTGCCTCAGGTTGCGGCAGCATCATTCTGGCCGACATGTTGGCGGGTATTGTCACCTCGCAGGTGAACTCACCGTTTTGGTCATTATTGAATTTTACAAGTACAGGGCCCCTTATCGTGGGACTTTTTATTTCAGCGCTTTCAAGGCTTCCCGGTTGTGGTTTTATAACTATTTTACTGAAACCTGGTTCCAAAGGTTCAATTCCAACAATCCTTCTTGTAATTATATAAGCCGGTGAGGCTCCCCAGGCGTGATTCCATGTCATATTCCTTTTGTACTTTATATCCCAGGCTTCCGAAGTTATAGTAGTTCCGAATCTTATCATATTCATCCAGCTGCGGTCACTTTCAGAGGTGAGTAATTCAAGGGCATAGTCTTCTGCACCTACTTCATAAAGAGCATCGAAAAGGTAAGGAGCGCCATATGGACTGCAGGCCATGCCTTTTGATATAAAAAACTCCTTCAGGCGAGGATAATTTTCTTCAGGTGCCAGTCCAAATGCAACAGGAAACATGCTGGCATGTAATGCATTATGTTCAATTCCCTCGCCATCTTTATATAAACCGGTTTCCTTATCAAGTAATTTTTCATTTATCGAAGTTTTGACCAGCTCAGATCTTTCGGCAAAAAAAACTTCATCTTCTGCTTTATTCAGAATGCCGGCAATTTTGGCCATTAATACCAGGTTACGGTAATGAAATGCATTAACTACTGTATTTATTTCGCTGAAAATATAACGGTCGGTTTCACCCTCAACCCTGATGCTTCCAAACCATCCGGGTACAGGCTCAAGATTTGCAGGAGTACCCTGAGGCCAGTCCACTATATCCCTGAAATCTGAACCTTTATAGTGGATACTTTCCAGAAATTCATCAGTCACCAATCCGCTGCTGCTGCTAATCAGTCCATCGCCACGAGCAAGCGGCAGCAAAGTTTTTTTCTTTAGTTCATCATAGTAGGTTTCCAGGAACTGTGTATCACCGGTAGCCATATAATCGGCCCATGCCATTAAAACTATATGGAGATGCCATTCTGTAGGCCAGCTGGGATTATATATGAGAAAGGAGTTGGTGTATCGCTGAATTGCAAATTCCCGGTCGACACAATAGTGGCTTATTTGCTGGATATAGGCATCTGCCTCGTAAGGCATCCTCTCCCGGGTACCATCTATGTATAGTCCGAGGAAAGGAGTGACCTTGAGGGTATGCTTGCAAAGGCCCCATATCTGGTTTAGGTTATCATCGGAAGAATGAAAATCAGATGAATTATCGTCAAACTCATACAGCAGGGCGTGTTGCATAACCTGATCAGTGTTGAGTGGACCTGACAGGCCTTCTATTTCTGCATACCGGAATGATGTAACCTCAGGCATATGGTCAGCCAGTACCTGGCTGTTTGGATATTGAGAGAACTGTCGTGGTATTTCGACCATATAATCCTTTTTTCCGGGCTCCAGAATCAGTTCCAGTTTTTTATAAACTACAGAACCGCCGGGAAAGGTGTCTACCTGCCTTGTTGTCGTTAAATGTTCACCAAGATGGACTATCAGTGTATCAGGTTCTTCCGGTTCATCAAGAGACAGCTTCAGTGTTCCGAATGCCGCTTTTTCAAACGAAATGAAATGATTGCCGGCTTGATTTATCACTACTGAAACAGGCATGATGTCGGTATAGCTGATGGTATGCCTGTTCTCCATAAGTATTTTGCTTTCATCATCAGTATCAAATTCTACCCACCGGCTTTCACCTGGCCATTTCAGGTCATTCCTGTCAAACTCGCCGACATGGAATTCCTGAGCCGTGCTCCAGTTGCCCACCTTATTATCCTGGTCCCATACCTTAACTTTCCACCAGTAGGTCTGCCCGGGTTGTAATGGGTTACCCTCATACGGTATGCTGACTGACTGATCAGATGGAACAATTCCCGAATCCCACATATCGGCAAGGTTTCTGTAAATGTATTCGCTTGATGAAACAACCATTATCTGGTAGGCTGTTTGTCGTGCCCCCAGACGGGAATCATCAATTGCCCAGCTAAAAGCCGGGTTCGGATTTGTGATCACTGCCTTTTCAGGTGAAGTTAACAAATCTACCATAAGGTGGCTGGGGGCATGGTTTTTATCGAAATGGTTGCAACCGGTGGTAACCGATAAAATAACCAGAAATGCCAAAGAAATGAGAAACAGATTTGTATCTTTATCTGTGGTATTTTTCATAATGGTATTTATCGAAAACAAATAAATTTTACATTAAGATTAATGTTAATGGTAAAAGTAT
>CAYQXY010000045.1:0-42449 GCA_964421595.1 uncultured Bacteroidales bacterium
GGAATTAAACAAGCTATCTTTTATCTTTTTTTGCATAAATCGCTCAATCTAGGTGATAGATAAATATATAAAGCAAACAGAATTTAAGGACTTAGAAGATTTCAAAAGTAATTATGAGTTGGTTGTTCCGGAGGATTTTAATTTTGCTTATGATGTTGTAGACGGGTGGGCAGCAATTGATCCGGGTAAGCAGGCGCTTCTCTGGACTAATGATAAAGATGAATGCCGCTCTTTTACTTTTCTGGAATTAAAGGAAATATCTGACCGCACAGCGGGTTATTTCACTTCTATCGGAATAGGGAAAGGAGATATGGTCATGGCTATACTCAAGCGAAGACCTGAATTCTGGTTTGCAATAATTGCCCTTCATAAAATCGGTGCAGTCATAATCCCCGCCACTCATCTTCTGACCAGTAAAGACATCGTTTATCGCAACAATGCTGCAGATATTAAATATATTATATGCGATGGAGATGAGATAATAACCGGTAATGTAAGCGATGCCAAATCAGAATCACCCTCAATCCGGAAGCTTATTTCCATCGGTTCTGTTATTCCTGAAGGCTGGGAAGATTTCCATAAGGGTATCAAAAACGCAGTTCCCTTTGAACGCCCCGCAGAACCAACAAGAAACAGTGATCCGCTAATCGTCAGTTTCACCTCCGGTACTACTGGTGATCCGAATATGGTTATGCTCGACAGCGTTTATCCCCTGGGGCATATAATAACAGCAAAATACTGGCATAACCTCAACGAGAACAGCATACACCTGACAATTGCCGATACAGGATGGCTCAAAGCTGTCTGGGGCAAACTTTATGGGCAATGGATCATAGGGTCAACCGTATTCGTATACGACCACGAAAAATTTGTGCCGGGTGATATTCTGAAAGTCATTTCAAAACATAAGGTTACCTCACTTTGTGCACCACCTACAATCTTTCGTTTCCTTATAAGAGAAGACCTTAATCAATATGACCTTTCATCTTTACAATGGTGCACGATTGCCGGTGAAGCTTTAAATCCGGCAGTTTATGAGCAATTTCTTAAGCTAACCGGAATAAAACTCCGCGAAGGCTATGGTCAGAGTGAAACCACACTTTCAGTTCTCACCCCTCCGTGGATTGAACCGAAACCGGGCTCAATGGGACTACCCAGTCCCCATTATGACATAGACCTGCTTACCCCCGATGGGCGGCAGGCTGAAGCAGGAGAACAGGGCCAGATTGTAATACGTTATGACAAAAATTATCCGGTAGGCTTATTCAAAGGGTATTACCGAAACCAGAAACTCACTGATGAAGTCATGGTTAACGGGATTTACTATACAGGCGATCTGGCATGGAAAGACGAAGACAATTATTATTGGTTTGTAGGACGGGCTGATGATGTGATTAAAAGCTCGGGATACCGTATTGGCCCTTTCGAAGTTGAAAGTGCCCTGATGACACATCCTGCAGTAGTGGAGTGCGCTATCACCGGGATTCCGGATGAAATAAGAGGGCAAATAGTAAAGGCAACTGTAGTCTTGGCCAAAGACTTCAAAAACAGGGCCGGAGAAGCCTTGATCAAGGAGATTCAGGATCACGTTAAATCTGTCACTGCACCATACAAGTACCCAAGGATTATTGAGTTTGTGGAGGAACTACCAAAAACCATAAGTGGAAAGATCAGGCGTGTCGAGATCAGGCAGAGGGACAGTAAATAAAAAAAGACCGAATTCTGAAAATCAAGGTATATGAAATTTTTTGACAGTGACAGTATTGCAAATAGCACTACTATTCCGGAATGGATTGAAGCAATGACCGTTGCTATGCAGACAAGCAGCTCGGGAGATTATATTATGCCAAAAAGAATGCATATTGATTTCAAGGATAACACCTTGCTTTTGATGCCCTGCATAACTGATGAATACTGGAGCACCAAATTAGTTTCATTCTTTCCGCGAAATAATAAATCAGGTCTCCCGTCAATATACGGAACCCTTGTTTTAAATAGTGCAAAGACAGGAGAACCACTGGCCATAATGGACGGAAGCACAATTACAGCTATGCGTACAGCTGCTGTTTCAGCTGTCGGCATTAAAAACCTTGCCCCTGCTAATAGTCGCTCCCTTGGAATTGTCGGTACCGGCCTTCAGGGTATATACCAGGCAATATTTGCATGCTCAGTCCTTAAAATAGATAATATCCGGGCTTATGATCAAAGCATAGCCAATCTTAAAAGATTCTCAGATCAGGTTAATCAAAAATTTCCCAGCACTACTATTATCCATGCGAGAGACTCAAGTGAAGTTGTCAATAATTCAGAAGTCATTATAACTGCAACTAACTCTCAAACTCCGGTATTTAAAAACGAAAAAGATCTTTTTACAGGAAAAACATTCATAGGTATTGGTTCATATAAACCTGATTGCAGAGAATTTCCCGAGCAGTTGTTCAGACAGACAGATCAGATTTTCATTGATACTCCCGATGGCAAAAAAGAGAGCGGTGATTTACTGGATCCGGTTATGAATAAATGGATATCTGAAAAAAATATTTACCCGATTGCCAGTTTACTTTCAAAAGAGATAACCCTGACTTCAAACCCAACCAAAATTTTTAAAACAGTAGGTAGTGCAATCTATGATTTATTTGCTGCAAAACTTGTTTATGAGAAGCATCTGCCTGGCACATCCTGAATAACTTCATGAATGTCGCATTGCAAATAATCTTAATCACAAATGACCTTCAAATTAAACTTCCGGAATAAAATGAAAATACAACTTCCCGGGTTAATCAGCACAGTTTTAGTACTCGTCTCTTTTGTTTATTCCTTTGATGTCAAGATTGTTGCTCAGGTTAAGGTTCCTGAACGCGGTTTCATCAGCAAAATCCCGGGGGTGACCTGGGAAGAAGGTTTGCTGTCCGGTAACGGAACTATTGGTGCAAACATTTTTGGTCAACCCATAAATGAGACAATCGTTTTTTCTCATGAACGCATGTTCCTGCCTATGGGGCCTCCCAAAATGCCGCCGGATCAATCTGCCCGATTGTTTGAAATCAGACAACTTATTGACCGGGGACTATATAAGCAAGCTGCTCAATTGCAGTTTGACCTTACCGGCCAGGATGGATTCTGGTACCCGGATCCATTTGGTCCTGCATTTGATATGATGATAAAAATGAATAACGATCAGGATATTTTCGGCTATGTGCGATCGGTAAATTTTGAAACAGGAGAAACACTTGTGCATTGGAGTGATAAACAAGGCACCTATGAGAGGAGGCTTTTTGTTTCAAGAGCAGATGGGATTGCTGTAATGCAAATCTTAGGTTCAAAAAAAGGGATATTGAATTGCGAATTCATGCTTAGACAAAGAACACCAGGCAACGAGCTTGAATACAGGCCGGTTCAATTCTATCTGGAGGGTTCGAGAAACAGGACAGAGACACATATAGCTGATATAATTGTCGAAGCATCAGATAACTATCTGGGGTTCTCAAAAAGTTTTCCAATGGCATATCCCGGCAGTATTCAAAAACTGGAGGGGCTGGCCCAGGTTGAAACAAAAGGAGGACAGATAAAAACCTCAAACGAAAGCATTATTGTTGAAGGTGCAGATGAGATTCTTGTCTTTGTTGATATCTCAATGATTTATGATCCTGACATATCGATGATGGATACAATGAAGCATTCACTTGCCTCAATTGAAAAGGATTATAACATTTTGGCAGACAGACATGCTGCTATTCATGGTGAGATGTTCAACCGGGTCAGGCTGGATCTTGGAGGCGGGTTGGACCATTCACTGACCACAGAAGAATTGCACTCACTATCGGGTTTTGATCACATCAATACCGCACTTCTTGAAAAACAATTTGATGCAGGACGCTACAATATAATTTCAAGTACCGGCGAGTTTCCACCACTTCTGCAGGGAGTATGGGCCGGCACCTACGTACCTGACTGGGCGGGAGATTATACCCATAATGGCAATGTACAATCTGCAATTGCAGCACTTTTAAAGGGAAATACACCTGAACTCATGAAAGCCTATACCAGCTATATTGAATATCTGGTGCCATGGATGGAAATCAACGCAAAACACTTTTTTGGAGCAAGGGGTGTTGTCTTACCTTCAAGATCGACCACCAATGGATTTAACAATGCAATGGCCACAAATTTCGCAGGTGGAATGTGGGTTGGAGGCGCCGCCTGGGCAGCACACTTTTTCTATGATTATTATCTCTATACTGGCGATACCGATTTTCTTGCCAACAATGCTCTTCCATTTATGGAGAAAATTGCACTGTTCTTTGAGGATTATCTGTATGAAGGCCCTGATGGGAAATATATCTTCTCCCCTACGCAATCACCTGAGAATTTTCCGGGAAATTCAAATTCCCAGGCCTCATATAATGCTGCATCGGAAGTTGTACTTGCCAAAGAATTATTATCGAATTTGATTGCTGCCTCGCGCATCCTGGAAGTTAACGAGGATAAAATACCCTTATGGCAGGATATGTTGTTAAAAATGCCCGGGTATATGATCGATGAGCATGGTTTTGTAAAGGAATGGCTCACACCCCGTCTGGAAAACAATGAGCGCCACCGTCATGCATCCCAGTTTTATGCACTCTATCACGGACTGATGCCTGAGGAGATTGCCTCAAACACAGAGCTGCAGGAAGCCTTCAAAAAAAGCATTAATTACAGGCTCGATACACACTGGAAAGAAGATGCCAGGGGCTTCATGTCATTTGGACTGGTTCAGCTCGGACTCGCAGGTGCCAGCCTGAGAGACAGCGACATCGTTTATGAATGCCTGAAGCACCTGGTGAACCGTTTCTGGCTTGATAACCTGGCATCTATGCATAACCATAAATCACTTTTCAATATGGATATAAGCGGGGGCATGCCTGCAGTGATAATTAAAATGCTGGTTGGTTCCGAACCAGGTGAGATCCACTTGCTTCCAGCACTGCCCGCGGTTTGGTCTAAAGGAGAAATACAAGGGGTCTTGTGCCGTGGTCAGATAGAAATTACAAGCCTGGCCTGGGAAGATAAGCAGGTTAAAGTAAATCTTGTGTCAAAAAAAGATCAGACTATTGTTATAAGAGTATTTGATGAAAGCATGGAAATTGAATTAAAAGCGGGAGAAGGAAAAACAGTGGAATTCATCTGAATAATTAATAAGTACTAATCTTAATATAAGCAAGTTACAATTGTTAATCATGTGGTCGCCACGGATGGATCACCCATGGATTATTCTTTTCATATTGTGTGCCTTGGTTCGTGGGAGATTCATATAATGCACAGTCTTAAAAACTAAATAATGCATCATCAATTTCCCAATATAACAAAGTCAAAACACCACTTAAATCATATTCTATTTTGGCCCGGACGGAAGTTTATTTTTCCAGAACCGACTCATTGATTTACGCAGATGATATGTAGTGTTTTCCCGTTCCCTGATACCATGCCCTCTCATTGGATAAGACAGCATATCAAACATTTTTCCATGCCTTATAAGCTCGTCAACCAGCATCTCGGTACTCTGGTAATGAACATTGTCATCTGCAGTCCCGTGAATAAGAAAAAGTTCTCCCTCAAGTCCCGAGGCATGTGTAATAGGTGAACCATATTTGTAACCTTCCGGGTTACCATCTGGTAACCCCATATATCTTTCCTGATATACGGTGTTGTAGAGTTTCTGGTGTGATACAAATGCCAGGGCAATACCGACTTTATAAATATCCGGGTAGCGGAACATGCAATTAAGCGTCATCTGTCCGCCGCCGCTCCATCCCCACATTCCTACACGATCACTATCAATATAAGGAAACATATCAAACAATCTTTTAGCTGAATTTGCCTGGTCATGAGCTGCAAGAATACCTATCTGTCCGTAAATACTTTTTCTCCAGTCTCTTCCCCGGGGGGTTCTGGTGCCGCGATTGTCAATGCTTATAACCAGATATCCCTGCCGGGCAAGGTAATGGTGCCAAAGATCGCCACCACCCCAATTATCCTGAACAGTGGCCCCGGCGGGCTCACCATAGATATAAAATATAAGCGGATATTTTTTACCAGGATCAAAATCCGGTGGCTTAATCATCCATGCATCCAGGGTTACATCTTGCAGGTCAATTTTTAAAAACTCTTTTGGAGAAAATCCAAAACTCTCAAAAACCTCCCTGACCGTGCTATTGTCTTCAAAAACCTCGATTTGTCGGTGATCAGGCAGGGAAACAAGAGAGGTTACAGGTGGTGTCGTGGTATTTTCAAAAGTATGTATCGCAAATGATGCATCAGGAGATATCTGGTAACTGTGTTGCCCTTCCATAATCGCGGGACTGATTTTTTCGGGATTTCCGCGGCCATCCAGACGGTTCCTGAAAAGATAGCGCTGCGTAAAATTATCTGGCGATGCAATGAAATAAACGTATCCACCACTGATATCAATTCGCTGAATACTGATTACATCAAATTCTCCCTGCGTAATAGGCTGAATAATCTTCCCATCCCTGGAAACAAGATATAAATGGCGCCATCCGTCACGCTCACTGGTCCATGTAAAGGCGCTTGCATCTTCCAGCCATGCAATATTGTCGTGCACATCTACCCATGCATCATCGGTTTCGTTTAATATCAGCTTTATTTCCAATGTCTCTGCATTGCCAAACCAAACCCTGTTCCTGTTTTGCAGGCGATTCATTTGCTGTATCATCAACTCGTTGGATCCGGGGATAAAATCCATCCTTATCAGATAGTTGTCTCTTGAATCACCGGGAATATCAAACCACCTTGTATCACCTCCGGCAGATGACACAACCCCTACCCTGACAGCAGAGTTGGCAGTTCCGGCTTTTGGATAGGGCAGAGGAATTAAAGCAGGATAAATAGAGTCGATATTGTTAATCATATAGAATGTACCGGTTCCATCAGTATCGGAATGCCAGTAGGCGATGTATTTTCCATCATGGCTCCACCGGAAACCGTCTCTGATACCCCAATCTTCTTCATAGACCCAGTCAAAGGTTCCGTTTATATATCGGTCACCACCATCAAATGTAATCTGTGTAATTGTGTATGATGAAAGATCTTCAACATAAATATTATGGTTGCTCACATAGGCTACCCTTGAACCGTCCGGAGAAAACTTTGCAAACATAAGTGATGAATGATCAAGCCCTTTGCCCAGTTGCTTTAATTTGCCGGAGTTAATATCCAGAACCCAGTAATCACCTCTTGTATGGAGTCTCCAAACCCGGACAGTATTGGTAAAAATCAGCAGCTTTTTATTATCTTCAGACCAGGTAAACCCGGACACTCTTAATGGGTCTGCTTCTCCTTCAGGAATCAGCTGTTCCGATCCGACAATCACTTCACGGCTGCCACTGAGAGGTTCATAATGAACCAGATCCTGTCCAAATGCATCGTTGCTTTTCTCTAATACTACATATCCGGATTCGTCAGGCAACCAGTGAATAGTGGGGATTCCGGCTGTTTGAAGGATGTTTTCATGGTAAATATTCTCAAGTGTGAGGATTCTTTCACTTTTTTGCTGAGCTATTGTAGCTTCTGAAAAAAAAAGTGTTATTAGTAATGCAAACGCGATCTGTCTGTTCATACTGGATTTAGTTAGTTTTGAAATAGTTTCGTCGGACAAAACTCAGCCTCAAATATAGTTTAAAGAATCAGCTTCAGTCAACCCCGGTCCACCCTGTCGCAGACATGGAATCTTTGACAGTAATTATATATTGTCCTTCATCAAGTTCAAATACTCCTGATTGCAATCCGGTAACAAGCTCTTCATCAGTACGGTTGTCTGATATCTTCTCAATATTAATTTTCTGTGATGAGTCGACCTGCAATCTTACATACGCACTGCTTCCGGAGGGAATTTCCATTTCATACCTGTACCAGCCCGGACCTTCCTTTTTCCAGTTGGACACAATGGTGCCAAAAGGCGACTGGTAGGATGAATTAACATGATCCAGAGTACGGGGAATTGCCGGAGCAAGATAGAATTTTTTAAAGCCGGGGTTTTGCAAATCAGGACTGATTCCTCCAAGCCATTTATAGAACCATTCGGTTACCGATCCTAACATAGGATGATTGTTGGAGTATGTATTTTCGCTCTCCTGCCACGTCTCCCAAATTGTAGTTGCTCCATTGTCTATCATGTGACCCCACCCGGGATAAGTCCTGCTGTTGACTATATCATATACCTCGCTGGCCAGGCCATGACGTGAAAGGACATCGAGTATATATTTAGTACCGAATATGCCGGTATTGAAATGTCCTGAAGGACCATTCCTTACCGCTGTAAGCAATGAATCCCGTGCTGCAGGAATTTCATTTTCGGGAACAATGTCGTAATAAAGCAAGGTTGCGAGTAATGTCTGCCTGTTTACCGGACCGTCAACAGGTTTATCCCAGAACCTGGCTTTAACCATATCCTTAAGCTCCCCGGCCAGCCGCGAGTATTTCTCCTCATTTTCCTTATCACCCATCACTGAGGCAAAAATTTGCATTATCCTTGCTGATTTGAGATAGTGGGTTGTCCCGATCAATTGGACAGGCACAGGCTGAAGAGAACCATGATCACTAAGTCCCTGATCAACAATTTTGTCAGGGTGTATCCTCGCTACCTTATCCATCCACTTATTGTTGAGATCATATAACTCTTCAATAATCCCGGTATCATTATAGTATAAATAAAGATAATATTGAGTGAGAATAAATGCTGATTCCCAGCTAATTCCGCAATATCTTATTCCAACATAGGGGGCGGTATCGACAAATACCGAATCATTCATGGCATCTACCCAGTCGTATACTGTTTTACGGTAGAGTGACTGCATATCATAATTATAGATATAGGCCTCACTTGTTGCATTAAGATCGCCGCCATATCCAAATTTTTCTCTTGCCGGGCAATCAGCCTGTACACTTATCAGGTTTGCCAGAAATGTCCTTTCTGTCATTTCCTGGATTGAATTGATAAGATCTGCAGAAGATGAAAAATGATTGTCATCTGTAACATTATTATGAATGAACAGACCTTCAATATCGGATACCTGGGGCATTTCTTCCAAACCGGAAATTTCCATATATCTGAAGACATGGTAGGTATATTCCGGACTGTACCAGGTTTCTGTATTATCACCAACAATATAGGTATCTTCTTGCCAGGCTATATCGGGAGCGCCTGGTCCACCCACACCCGGTGCTTTAATCTGGCCGCAAACAGCGGTCATCGGATTAAGCGTACCATCTTCATAAATACGTTCACCCAGTCTTAAGGTAATGCTGTCGCCGGTATTACCGGATATTTTAATCCTGTAGGTACCGGTAAAATTTATCCCCATATCGACAATATAATTAGCCGGATCAGACGGGCAGGTATAAATCTGCACAGGCCTGATTTTTTGTGTTACCTGCATCGGGGGGAAAAATGTTTTCTGCAATTCACCACCGGGTTCCTGGCTTAAAACTGCATTTTCCCATTGCCGGTCATCAAATCCGGGTTTGTTCCATCCGGGAATCTCCCTCCGGGCATCGTAGACTTCGCCAAGGAAAACATTGTTCTTTAAAACCGGGCCATGAGAAAACCTCCATGTCTCATCTGTAACTATTTCCTCTGTTGTTCCGTCTTCATATTCAACAATAAGCTGTGCAATAAAAACCGGTCTGCCAACCTTAAGATCGTTACGGAGATTTCTGCGTCCCCACATTCTGAGAGGAAGCGGATTATAAAATCCGTTACCCAGTGTGACCCCTAGACAATTGTTTCCACTTTGCAAAAGTGATGTTATATCATATTCAGAAAAGTAAATGCGTTTGGAAAAATCGGTCCAGGCGGGTTCAAACATATCTTCTCCAACCCTTGATCCATTAATTGTTGCAGTATAATATCCCGCAGCGGTTATATTAAGAACGGCTGAGCTGATTTCTTTTTCAGCGTTGAATTCTTTCCTGAAAACAGGAGCAGGATCATCAAGATAGAACAGTGAATCGTGTTCCGGCGCCTTACTGCCGTCACCAATCCATAATGCATCAGTATATCCGGAAAGACCCTGATTATCCTGATGTCCGGAACATGCAGCTGCTATTACAAGAAGAAAAATGAATAATCTTTTCATGTTAAAATTGTATTATGTTCCCAATATTTAACTTTTACAGTAACCTCTCTTCCAGCCCTTAATCTGACTCTCTGGCTATTATCAAATGCCTCAAGATTAATGGTCTGATATTTTCCGGCCATTAAAGTAACCTAAATATTATCGCTATCCCGCTTCAGCCTTTTAATCTCTGACTGGCCAGGGCATAATTCTCCCTGGATCTCCCCCGAAAGCTTGCCCGGGGCAAGTGATTCAATTCTTATCTGCTTCATTGTTAGATTTTTTTTTCTTTATTCGACCCGAATTAAACGTTCTTAAATATTTGCTCGTTTCATTTTTTCTTCCAGCAAGGATGCAGTGGGAGTCATACAAAGACCACCGTAACCTGTACACCTGATTTCAAAAGGCAGAGATCGTCCGGTTTTATCAAGTGCGATAATAACCTCATCAAGCGGAATAACAGCATCTATTCCGGCAAGGGCCATATTTGCAGTCGTCATGGCGTTTACTGCGGCCATTATATTCTTCCCCAGGCATGGTACTTCTACACGATTGGCCACCGGGTCGCAGGCAAGGCCGAAAATGTTTTGCAAAGCCATTGATGATGCGTCGAACGAAGTTTTCAAACTTCCGCCGGCGAGCTGTACCAGGCCAGCCGCAGCCATGCCTGTGGCAGAACCTGTCTCTGCCTGACATCCTGCAACTTCAGCAGAAAAGGTTGATTTATCTGCAATAAAAACACCAATTAACCCTGCAACAAGCATCCCTTTGGCAATATCCCTGTTATCCAGATTCAGTTCCTTCCCAACTGTAATAAGAACACATGGAACGGTTGCACAGGCACCGGCCGTTGGAGCAGCAACTATCAAGCCCATGGAACTTTTTACCTCCATCATTGCCATAACTGAAGCAATAACTTTGTTTACCAGTCCCATCGGAAGGAGCTTCCCTTCAGATTCCGCCTGTTTTATTAAGTGGGACTGATGTCCAAGTATACGATCCTGATATTGTGTTCCCATTAATCCTGATTGTATTGAATCATTCATCAGAACAACAATCTCTTCCATCATTTCAAGAACCCTGTCGGGTGAAAAACCGCTGCGATGACTTTCATATATAACAGCAATCTCCCATGGTTCTTTATTAGTATTTTTAATAAATTCCAAAGCCTGGTGGGAATTCAAAAAAGGGACAGAAATATTCTTCCTTGATAATACCGGCATAACCGGTTCTGAATAAAATACCTGCTCTGCGTGTTTAAATATACCTGAAGAATCCACCAGTTCCTTGCATGGTCCGGAGGAAGATTTTATATTAAAAAGTAATCGGTCATTTTTATTCTCAATGATCACATGGTCAACATAATCATTCTGCTTCAAATCATCAATCAGCGAGCTGGTATATGATTCGTCCTGTTTTTTAAAAATAATAAATGCCTCATAGTAATCACCCATCGATGAGATGGTAAATCCATCCAGTTCAATAAATTCTATCATCCCCCCGCCGGTTGAGATTGCAGAAACCTCCAGTTGACTGTTATCTTCTCCGGTCAGGGTCATTTTATAAGTATTCGGGTGGTTATTCCTGAAAGGTTTAATAATGAATTCCAGCTCCACACCCCTTTCGGCTGCAATCTGAAGAGAGTCTTTTATTCTTTCATCTTTCATATCAAATCCGAGGAATCCTGATGCCAATCCGATATCAGAACCCTGACCGTCATAGGTAGTAGCAAGCGACCCATTCGGATCAAATTGAAAAATTGCTTTTTTAACTGGTTGACCCATTATACAGGCAGCCATCCGGGCTATTCTTATTGAGGCAGCAGTATGAGAACTCGAGGGCCCTCTCATAACAGGTCCAATTACATCATTAAAAATGCTGGGGGGTAATTTATTCATTGAATGACGATTTTTGATATTAAAAATCCACTGCACTAATTTAGCCGATGTAAATCAAATTAAGGCGAATAAAAAATCGGCCCTTCAATCCCAAGCGGAATTTCAAGCCATATCCATATAATGAACATAGGAATACGAATAATCATAAATACGATAGCATAAGGAAGCATCATAGAAATAAGGGTGCCAATGCCAATGTTTTTAACATATTTTTGCGCAAATACTATGATAAGTGGATAATAGGGAAGAAGGGGTGTGATGATGTTCGAATAGGAGTCTCCTATCCTGTATGCCAGCTGTGTTGCTTCAGGAGAGTAACCCATAAGCATCATCATTGGGACAAATATGGGTGCAAGAATAGCAAATTTTGCAGAGGCACTGCCAATGATCAGATTGACACCTGAAGAAAAGATTATTACCGCCACAAAAAGTGGAATACCCACCAGCCCTATTTTTTGCAGGGCTTCAGCACCGGAAATAGCCAGAATGGACCCGAGATTTGACCAGATAAAGAATTGCACTAAATGCGCAGCCACAAAAGAAAGAACGATAAGGCTGCCCATTGTGCCCATTGATTCGTTAAGAATATTGGAAACGTCCTTGTCATTTTTTATGGTTTTAGCCACAATGCCATACACCAGTCCACCTAAAAAAAATACAAAAAACATAATGGGCACAATGGAATTATAAAAAGGTGTCAGACTTCCGTCTTCTCCCCTGAATGGTCCGTTTTCCGGTATAGTTCCAAGTGCTACCAGTCCGAGAATTAAAAGCACGACTCCCAAGGTCCACTTCAGACCATTTTTCTCATCACGGCTAAAACTTCTGGTATATTTTTCATTATCAACACTTTCATATGTACCCAGCCTGGGAACGATTATTTTTTCTGTAACCCAGGTGCCGGCAAGTCCTACAACGGGAACAGATACTGCGAGAAAAAAGTAGTTTGATAAAGGGTTAACTGTATAAGCAGGATCCAGAATTGTTGCGGCAGACTGGGTAAAGGCGGCCATCAGTGGATCATTTCCGGTTGGAAGTATATTTGCCCCGAATCCTCCGGAAACCCCGGCAAAAGCAGCTGCTAATCCTGCCAGCGGATGTCTTCCTATACTGTGAAATATGGCAGCAGATAAAGGTATCAATACTACATACCCTACGTCACCGGCAACCGAACTGATCATGCCGAAAACAACAATGGAAAAAGTAATTAGAAAATTCGGTGTTTTTGATACAAAAATCTGCAGGGCAACCGAAATTAAACCACTTCGCTCGGCCACTCCAATCCCCAGCATTACCACCAGTACAAGTCCCAGAGGAGGAAAATTAACAAATACATCAACCATCGAGGTCATAATATTCCTGATACCTTCGGTGTTGAGGAGGTTTACAGCTTTGACAGGCTCAGTGACGTGCGGTGAGGGATGTTCCACACTTAACCCTAAACTGCTGAAGATCCATGACAGGACCAGTACAACTCCAATCAGGATAGCAAATATCGTTACCGGCTGCGGTAATTTATTTCCTACAATTTCAATTTTATTAAGTGCTCTCTGTAGTAATCCTTTTTCCATAATTAAACCTGTATTATATATCGGAAATTTATTAAGTTCGTCATTAAATGCAATTGAGCATGGTTTTAATGTTTCAAATGTTCAATTCTAAGATTTGAAGATTAAGGATTACTATTTTCCTGACTTCGGTACCCGGATAAGATACATCTCTTAAATCAAATGGAATTTCGCCCTTGCTTCTCATAAATTTCAGTAATTCATCCGGGTATGGATGACTCACTTCAGGAATTGCCGGGTCAGTTCATCTGAATCACCATATTGATCACGAATTTCTTCAAGCTTTTGATGCATCATAGCCTGGACTTCCGAATAGGCCGGATCATCATAAACACTCTGCATCTCACCGGGATCTGCCCGCAGATCATACATCTCCCACTCATCAATGTCATAATAGAAATGAATCAGTTTATACCTGTCGGTCCGAACCCCGTAGTGACGCTTGACCATGTGTGGACCCGGCCACTCATAATAATGATAATAAACAGCATCACGCCAGGGAATGGTATTTCCTGCTGCAATTTCACGCCATGATACTCCCTGCATATCATATGGTATCTCAACACCGGCATAATCAAGTATGGTGGGAGCAAGATCAATATTAACTACCATTTCCCTGACTTTCGTGCCGGGACTGATCTCCCTTGGGAACCGGGCCAAAAGAGGAGTAGTGAAAGATTCTTCATACATGAACCGTTTGTCGTACCAGCCATGCTCACCAAGGTAAAAACCCTGGTCTGATGTATATATTACGACGGTGTTTTCCAACAATCCGTTATCTTCCAAATAATCAAGAACTCTTCCAATTCCATCGTCTACAGACTTTACGACTTTAAGATAATCCCGCAAATACCTGTGAAACATAAACTTTGCAAGTTCTCTTCCCTCGGGCATTTCTTCCAGGAAAGCTTCATTTTTCGGACCGTAAACTGCATTCCAGGCATCCATCTGCTCTTCGGTCATCCGGCCAAAAGGAGCAGGCAACCTGCTTGGTTCTCCGGTAAATGGATTTTCTTCAAATTTCATATCCCAGCCCCAATACATATCATTGACAATCTCCATCTCCTGTTCCCGGGCCGCTGTACCCCTGCCTTCATAGTCGTCAAAAAAGTTTTCGGGAAAATCAAACACATGGTCCTCTAAATAATCAAGGTATTTAATATCAGGCATCCAGTCACGGTGAGGTGCCTTGGTGTGATAGTTTACGGCAAAAGGCTTGCTCCTGTCCCAATCATTATCGAGCCAGTCAATAACAAAATCCGGAATTATCCATTCACAGTGACCTTCAAACTGCAATCTTTCTTCACCATTCTTAATAAATTCAGGATTGTAATAACTCCCCTGGCCGGGCAGTGTCATAGAGTAGTCGTATCCCTGTGGGGCACCGGCAAGATGTATCTTCCCGATCAATGCTGTCTGATAACCCGCTTGCTGCAATAGTTTAGGATAAATTTGCTGATCCCAGTCAAATGGATTCGAATTGTCAATCTTGCCGTTCATATGACTGTATTTGCCCGTAAGCATAACAGCACGACTTGGTGCACAAATAGAATTTGTGACGAAACTCTGCATGAAAATAGCTCCTTCCCTTGCCAGGCGGTCCATGTTGGGAAAAAACACCGTATCCAGCAACCCTTTCCCATAGGCATGCAATGCCTGCTGCGTATGGTCATCGGTCATAATAAAAAGAATATTGGGCTGCCTTTCTGTTGTGTTGTCATTACACCCGGATGCAATCCCGGCTCCCAGGGTCAGTAATGCAACTGTTTTTGAGAAATTGAAATTCATAATATTCAATTTTAAATGGTCTGTATATGGAATCAATCCGGGCCTAACCCTTTAATATGGATGCTAAGATAAACTGTATTTTAAAAATTACTAATTTTTCGTACAAACTCAATAATTGTTTTATATACTAAGGCTGAGAGTCTTCTCTTTGAAAGGGCATTATCATTCAGTGATAAACCATCTGCTTTTATCATCCAGCAGGTTTTCTTCTCTTGTGTGGGGCACTCTCCTTCAGGTAAGGGGAAACGGCGACACCATGAAGAAGGGGGCCGGTAAATTACTGAATTTGTGGCTGCTGTTTCTTGTTATAGCGACTCGTGACACAACCATTCTTGTTATGAAAAATGCTGCCAGCCGATAAAAACTTATAATAAAATAATTTCTGGATTTAATTACATGCTTAGGTTTCCAGATTGGGAAGGAATAACTCAGGGAAGGTAATGAAAGAGTATGCTAAACTAAAATGGTTGCAACATTTTACCGCTGCAACCATTTGATTATCTTGCTCCCCCTCTTGGACTTGAACCAAGGACCCCCTGATTAACAGTCAGGTGCTCTAACCAACTGAGCTAAGGAGGAATGTTAATTGTGACTGCGAAAATAACAGCTTTTGTTTAATTTAACAATATATTTGTAAATAAATTATCGAAATAATTCAAAACCAAATTCTATGAGCCTTGTTGTTGTTGGAACAGTTGCCTTTGACGCCATTGAAACACCTTTTGGAAAAACAGATAAGATAATAGGTGGTGCGGCTACCTACCTTAGCCTTGCTGCTTCATATTTTACCGATTCGGTCAGGATTGTCTCAGCAGTAGGAGGCGATTTTCCTGAGGAATACATATCGCTGTTAAATAACCATGGCATTGACACTGTGGGGCTTGAAGTTAAAAAGGATGAAAAATCATTTTTCTGGTCCGGAAAATACAGCGAAGACATGAATTTCAGGGAAACACTTGTTACTGAACTTAATGTTATTGAAAAATATAAGCCAGTTGTACCTGATTCATATCAGGTTTCTGAATTTCTGATGCTTGGGAACCTTTCTCCGGATATACAAATATCGGTAATTGAACAGATGCAGGAAAGACCAAAGCTTATAATTATGGACACTATGAACTTCTGGATAGACCACACTCCTGCCGATTTAAAAAGAGCTATCAGCATGGTTGATGTTCTGGTTGTGAATGATGCCGAAGCCAGGCAAATTTCTGGTGAATACTCCCTTCCTAAGGCAGCAAGAAAAATCATGGAAATGGGACCCGAATATATCATTATCAAGAAAGGTGAGAATGGTGCCTTACTGTTTTCAAATAACAAGGTATTCTTTGCCCCGGCCCTTCCTCTCGAAGATGTTTTCGATCCGACAGGTGCAGGGGACTCATTTGCCGGAGGTTTTGCGGGTTACCTTGTGAAGACAAATGAAATAACCTTTGAAAACATGAAAAATGCTGTTATCACCGGTTCAGCAATGGCTTCTTTTTGTGTTCAGAAATTCGGAACAGAGAATCTTGTCGGACTTAAGAAAACAAACATCTATAACCAGATTCAAAAGTTTGTAGACCTTGTTAAATTTTAAGATCAAGCCAGTTTGAATACTCCCGGGAAACTGCCGGATCAAACAGGTCATCCTTCCATCGCTCAGGATTGCCCGGCAGGAATTACATATCCCGATAATCCCGCGGGGATATTGGGCCATCATTGTTAAGCTGAAACAGAACTCAGGTTAGACCTTCTGATCCACCTCTTTCTATGAGGAGGCTCCTTAGGTTTCCGAAAGCATTGCATTCTCACTATGCTCAGATTCGGGCAGTCCCTGATTCAAAAATTAAAAAATGGGAAAACCTGATAAAAGTTAAACCCCATTTTCTTAAGTGATCTATTTTGTGAATATTCCGGGTTAATCGTTGCTTATTTACAAATTGTTTTTAATTGCAAATTTCCATGAAAACTAGAAAAGTCCGAAAAGTTCAGCGTCAACTTTGTCAATTACCTTGCTTAAATCTTCGATGCTTTCGGTGAAATTTATATTATCCACATCTATTACAAGCATTTTACCGAGGTTATAGGAAGCAATCCAGGCTTCATACCGCTCGTTCAGCCGTTTTAAATAATCGATCCTGATGCTGCTTTCATATTTTCGTCCGCGTTTCTGGATCTGATGAACAAGTTTAGGAACAGTTGCCCTGAGGTAAATTAGCAAATCAGGTGGCTGAACAAGAGAGGTCATCAAATTGAACAGGGTGAAATAATTTTCAAAATCGCGCGTAGACATCAGGCCCATTGAATGAAGGTTGGGAGCAAATATAAAGGCATCTTCATAAATAGTCCTGTCCTGTATAACCGTCTTGCCAAGCTTTCTTATTTCAAGAATCTGGTTGAAACGGGTATTAAGGAAATAGATCTGCAGATTAAATGACCATCGTTGCATATCTTCATAGAAGTCGTTTAAATATGGGTTCTCATCCACATCCTCAAAATTAGGTTCCCACCTGTAATGCCTGGCAAGCAGTTCTGTTAAGGTAGTTTTTCCGGAACCTATATTCCCGGCAATAGCAATATGCATATAGAGGTTTATTTATTTCGGCTTTGTTGGTAATCAGCCGGATTAATTTCATTGTTATGCCAACTAAAGTAACATTTTTTTAATTAAAATTGCCGGTGGTTAATAAATTTAAGTCAACCTTCAGAGTCTTTGCGTTTGAATCAGACGGTTTTTATCAGCTAAACACTACCCAGCAAGCATAGGATAAAACATGCTGTGTAGTATTAAAATTTTATAACATTTTTAAAACCCCCCATTGTAGTGGTGGTAATGTTTTAAAGATTTTCCTTTAAAAATAATGGCATTACTTGCCTTGTAATATTATATTTTGTAATTTAATATAGAAGATAGAAGGTGTTGGCTCACTTTGTTCTGAAATAGTTTAAAGTACCATCTGACAGGATAAAAATGCCTTTGGATTGTAATTGGGCATTATCTGCTTTAATCCCGGGAGGCAGGTCATGCTTCATAATTTCGTGGGTTTCTGTATCCAGGCTGTATAATTCCCCGTTAAGGAAGTAAACAATCTTTCCCCCGATTACCTGAAACCTGTCAGGTCCTGAATACGGAATAGTTTTTATCAAGGAAGCAAAGCGGTCAAAAACCAGGATACCATAGCCGGAAATATTAAGATATACATGACTGTGCACTTCACTCATAAAAACAGGTATTTGCCCGGAGCCGGTTATTGAAGTAATAACCATACTCTGATTAGTATTTCGCAGCTGACGGTCAAAATATACAAGCCGGTTGCCAAGATCATTGTAAACCCAAAATCCACCCCGTCCTGATGAACAGACCAGGGCTGCCTGTTCTATATCAACTTCAGATAAATTAACGGGTGGCTGGATAGTCGACAATTTATTGTTCAGAAATACAACCTGATTAAAATCGCGGTAAAAAATCAATAGCTGGAAAGGATTTGAAACATCTGCCGAAGAAATCCTTCCTGCTGATAATGACCCATATTCAATTCTTTCACCTGTCGATACGGATATTTTTATAAGTTTATGACCGTCAACAAAATAAGCATTTTCAAGCTGATCTGTATAAAGTGTCTCTGCCGGAGCCGCTCCGGAATAAATAATTTTATAATCTCCGTCAATGTCTTCCGTCAACTGATTCACCAGCGATATTAATATAAGCCATACCACCATATAAGTTTAGCATTATTGACTTAATCGTCGGTTAATTTCGAGTAATTCATCAAGATATCTGCGGTCATTAGCCAACCGGGGTACTTTGTTTTGACCACCTAATTTTCCCTTTTCCTTTAGCCATTCATAGAAAAGGTTCCTTTTAACACTATGCACAACAGGAGGATCCAGAGTAATGTTTTTATACCTTTTCGCCTCATAATCTGAGTTGAGTGACTGTAAAGCATTATCAAGCATTGTCACAAAATACTCCATATTTTCAGGTTCCTCCTCAAACTCTATCAACCACTCGTGCGCACCCTTAATATTATCACCCATAAATACCGGACCGGCAGTATATTCACTTATCATTGCTCCTGTTTTAGCACATGCGACATTTAGTGCATTTTCCGCATTATCAATTATAAGCTCCTCTCCAAAGGCATTAATAAAGTGTTTTGTTCTTCCGGAAATTTTAATTTTATGGGGATAAAGGGATGTGAACATCACCGTATCTCCAATAACATACCTCCACAGCCCCCCGTTTGTTGAAATTACTATTGCATAATTTTTACATATTTCAACCTCTCCTATTGAAAGTGTTTTAGGAGAATCGCTGTCAAGCTGATCCATGGGAATAAACTCATAATATATTCCATAGTCCAGCATCAATAACATATCATCTCTGGAAGGGTCATCCTGGATCGCAAAAAATCCTTCGGATGCATTATATGTTTCAAGGTAATTCATTGATTGGGAGGGGATAAGCTTTTTAAACTGTTCCCTGTACGGGGCAAAATTTATCCCTCCATGAATGAAAAGCTCAAGATTAGGCCATATTTCCAAAAGGTTTGATTTACCTGTTTTTTCAAGAATATACTTAAGAAAAACCAGGTTCCATGAAGGAACACCCGCAATATTGGTCACGTTTTCATAAAGAGTATCCTCATAAGCCTTTTCAAGCTTCTCTTCCCACTTTTCCATCAGGGCAATTTTGGTATTCGGAGTACGGATAAAATTTACCCAGAAAGGTGTATTCTCAAGCAATATTGCTGAAAGGTCACCATAAAATGACTGGTTATTAAAATTATTTACCTGGTGACTACCACCGATGGTCAATGCCTTTCCTGAGAAGATATGCGTGTCAGGGTTATTGCTTGTGTATATTGCAAGAATATCCTTGGCTCCCCTGAAATGACAATATTCAAGGGCTTCATGGCTGACAGGTATAAACTTGCTTTTATCACTGGTTGTACCTGATGATTTAGCAAACCATTTTATTTCTCCCGGCCATAAAATATCTTCATAACCCTCCCTCAATTTATCGACAAAGGGTTTTATATCATCATAACTTTGCAAAGGTAAGCGTCTCCTGAATTCATTTTCGGAACTGATAGATTTAAAATCATATCTCCTTCCAAATTCGGTATTTTTGGCAGTATTAAGTAATTTGAAAAGTGTTTCGCGCTGGACATTTTCCGGATGTTTTCTCAGAATGTCAATCTGATACATTCTGCTTGTATTAAACCAGGTAACCAGAGAGTTGATCAGGGTCATGTAAATAGTCTAAGATTAATTATACTTTCAGGTTATTTGAATAAACAGTCCCCTAAAGATAATATTGTTTCACTTAAATCTAGATACTCCGGCACCTCGACTTGTTCATAAAAATTCTGCCCAGTAAATTGCTGGTTCACCTATATAATTGCACCATATATCAATCCGCTGATAGTTGCCATAACGACTACGAGCCCAACGAAAACCGCAGTCTTTTTTGTGCCAATAACACTCTGAATAACTAGCATATTAGGTAAAGAAAGTGAAGGACCTGCAAGAAGAAGTGCCAGGGCCGGACCCTGTCCCATTCCTGAAGCAATCAGTCCCTGAAGTATCGGAACTTCAGTTAGAGTGGCGAAATACATGAATGCTCCCAAAACTGAGGCAAACAGGTTACTCCACAGAGAATTCCCACCAACAATCGAGCTTATCCAGTGATCGGGTATTATTCCTGCAAGCTGAGAATTTTCATGAGTTGATCCAAACAGAAAACCGGCAACAATAACTCCAAGGGCAAGCAGAGGCATAATCTGTTTTGTGAATCCCCATGTTGATATTGTCCATTCCCTGTTTTCTTCATCACTGGTTAAAGTTACCACTGCCAGGGCAGCAATCGCCACTATAAATGGTACCATTGGATCTGAAAACAAAATACCAGCCAGGCTGACTGCCAGTACAGAAGCAGCTATCTTCCACCATTTGATCTTAAGCACACTGATAAGTGAATATGCCAGTATAAGTCCGAAAAATCCGGTAATATACCATTTATGTGACCATATGAGATACCATCCTCCGCTGTCAACACCTTCAGCCGGCCTTCCCCAGTTAGCAAATACCAGAATAAGAACAAGTGTAAAAAAGTGAAGCGAAGTTTGCCAGAGTGGCCGCTTTTCCGGTGGAGGTACGATATTCATCTGCGCCTCTTTTTTGGCCTGTTCTTCTTTTCTGAAGATGTATGCCATTATTAAACCGATAACGACGGCAAACACAATTGCTCCAATTACCCTTGCCAGTCCGAGTTCCCATCCCAGGATTCTGGCTGTAAGAATTATAGCCAGAATATTAATTGCCGGCCCTGAATAGAGAAAAGCCATTGCCGGTCCCAGCCCTGCGCCTCTCTGATGAATACTTGAAAAAAGAGGCAAAATGGTACAGGAACAAACTGCAAGAATTGTACCCGAAACAGATGCAACTGAATAAGCAACCCATTTCTTTGCCTGTGCACCAAAATATTTTATTACTGAGCCCTGGCTGACAAATACAGCAATTACACCTGCAATGAAAAACGCGGGTATCAGACATAAAATAACATGTTCCTGCGCATACCAGCGAACGAGATCAAGGGTTGCAGCAATCGCCTCCTGAAATCTGGCACTTTCCAGAGGCATGTAATAAGCAATTGCAAAAAAGAATAATATATAAAACAGGTTTTTAAGTTCAATCTTTGCATCCATAATTTAATTCATATGAGATCTTTAATAATAGTTCGTACAATTACGAACATTTAAACATTGACTTTCCAAGACCTCAGAATGTGAACATCCTGCCGGTAACATTTACCTTGTTTTGCGATAATCAGGCCTGGAAATTTCCTTTCCGGGAATTGTTTGAATCTGCTGTCAATTTAAACGTAACAAGAAGATATAATCTAAAAATCCCTGCCTTGATCGGCATTTCTAACCTAAAAGTATACGATAACGATATAATACAATCCGGCCAGAACAAACAACATTGCAACAGCTTTCCGGAACCATTTTTCAAAGTTTTTAATACTGTTGTATATAGTCCCAACTTTATTAACTGAAAATGCGAGTAACCATGCAAATAAAATAACGGGAAGGCCGGTTGCCAGGGCAAAAACCAAAAGCATCAATATGCCCTGGGAGCTTCCGATTGACATCGGGATAAGTGCTCCGAAATACAACACACCGCTATACGGGCAAAAAGCAAGGGCAAACACAATTCCTAGAAGCAGTACACCTATAAATGAACCTTTATGGCTGTTTTCCATCCTTTCAGTTATAAAGGAAATCCCGGGAATGGGTATTTTTATCAAACCCAGCATGAAAATCCCAATCAACAGTAATAATGGACCAATCAGCTTTTCTCCATAGATTGTTATTGCAGAGGGAAGACCCAGTTGCCCGAATCCTGCAAATAAAATCAGTCCCAGTCCTACATAGGTAACAGATCTCCCGAGCGTATAAATAATTCCGTTATAAAGAACTTTACGCTTACTTTTTATATCCTTGCTTATAAATCCTATTGCAGTTATATTCGTTGCAAGGGGACACGGACTGATTGCCGTCATTAATCCAAGCAACATTGCAGAAAGCAAGGGTAGTTGTGAGTTATCCAGCCATTGATTAAGAACGTCCATTCAAATTTCAGGTTTTTGCATCCGAAATAGCCGAATCAAGGATATTTTTGAAACGATCATAATCCCTGGGTGCATGCATAAAACCCTGAACAGTGATGTCAACTTTTTTACTACCGGAAACTACCAATAGTGCCTGGCCGCCAACTTCCAGCATCTGAGCAATTTCCTTTGACCCGGGATCGGACAGATTGATTTCATGAAAAACAATTTTTCCATTTTCTATTTCCTTACCATAATGCTCCTTGAGTACTTTTTCGGTAGCTTCCTGAACGCTTACACATGTAACGCACCTTCGGGTAAAATGAAAATAATAAACATCGACCTTTTCAGTTGCAGCTATTGTTTCCCGGCTTGATTGCCCGTCAGCAGAAGCCTGACTGCATGCAGAAGTTCCAAAAATAAAAGACATCGAGATCATTAATAAAAATATGTTCTTCATGGTTTAAGTATTAAATAATTACTGATAAAATAGTTTCTATAGATCTGGAACATTGTGAATCCTAATAGTCAGCCTCTAATTATTTTAATTGTAAAGAAATACTTGTTCAAGTCAGGTGTTTTTTGGTCCATTAAAATGTTGCTGTCAAAGGGTTGTCCGTTGATTCACCCAAGCTGAAATTATATCTTTTTCTTTCCCGGAAAATGAAGATCAATTAAAAAGAGGCTTAAGAATTCGAATCTTACTCTATCAGGGGGAAAGCATTTTCTTGATTTCACTGGTAGAAGCTGTGCGGCCTTTGAGAAGTACTTTCCCATCAACAACAATTGCCGGAGTAGTAGCAATTCCGTAATTCATTATCTCCATAATATCTTCAACCTTTGTAACTGAAGCATCAATACCGAGTTCGACAACAGCTTCCCGTGCAGACTGTTCGAGCTTCTTGCACTTTGCACAACCACTACCTAATATTTTAATGTCCATATTATCGAATTTAAATTATGATTTTCCTCCTGTTTGTTGTACGTTGTACGTTGTACGTTGTACGTTGTACATTGTACGTTGTTCGTTGTTCGTTGTTCGTTGTTCGTTGTTCGTAAAATAACGTACAATATTGCATAATGTTTCAGAATTGACAAAACTTTTTCATTAAAAATTTAGCTTCTTCCCACACATTTTTATTCAAACAGTATTTTATTCTTGGGGGACTGATTTCACCCTGGATCAGGCCAGCTTTCTTTAATTCTTTCAGGTGCTGGGACAAGGTTGATTTTGCAATTGGCAGTTCCAAGGCCAGATCGCCGCTGTAACAGCATGATTGTTTTTTTAAAAGCTCTATTATATAAACCCGCACCGGATGACTGAGAACCTTTGCGTACATCGCAAGTTTTACCTGTTCCTCTGTAATAGTTTCGGCTTTTATTGTCATATCTAATAAATTAAAGTTTAATTACCTAACGTGTTTTATACAAATTATTCAATAGGATATCACCAAAAATATAAATTAAATCACTCATCTGAATTACTTAAAACTATTATTCTTAATATAAGCAAGTTACATCTGTTAGTTCGGTGTTCACCGCGAATTGAAAATCTATGGTAAATTCGTTATCTTTTTATGGGCATTGTTTTGCAGGAGCCCTATCGGATATAAAATTAATAATCAGTTAATTATGTTTGAAATATAATTCATAGTCTATATCTCAATTCCGATGCACAATCCATACTTTATGCAAGATTACTCCTAAAAAATCTCACGTAAAACGGGAAATGATTTAATAACCCCTAAACCCGATATATGAAAGCTATAATATTTAAGGATTCCGGAAACAAGTAAATTTCTGGTTTCTGCAGTTAATCTGAGTTTGTCCATATCCTCGAAAGAGCAGTTCATAACTTCTGAAAGATATCTTCCCGCCGGGGGTGATATAATATTGGAATGTGCCGGACGATTGCTGGTAAATCGGGCATTCTCGATGTCAAAGAACTCTGCTGAATCAGTATGATCATAATTTGGAAAAAACCCCAGGTGCCTGGTTAAACCGATCAGAAAAATAAGGTGGAAATTTGCAAAACCTTTCTCTGACAGGTCAAGAATTTTTATGGAATTCAGAAGATATAAAAACAGGGGCATATTCGATTCCTGCTCCTGAAGAGTCCGGTAAAGGATCTCAGCCACGAATAAGGCCACCGCATTTTTTACGGGATTATAGGGTATTGATGAGAAATTCTCATGAAGCCGTATTTCTTTAATTCTTTGCAAATCGCGGGTATGCTTAATGTAAACTTCCATTTCGAGAATCGAGAGATGTTGAAGCAGGTTAACCCTGGACGTGGATTTCTTCCCCCTTGCCCCACTAACCATAAAGGACTGTCGTCCGAAATGCTCAGTGTAGATATGTGAAATAACACTGTTGTCAGAGTATTTTATCGTGTGAAGTACTATTCCTCTTGTCTTGTGGATCATTTCAATGAATAAACATTAATTTGGCAATGTGTGATTCTGATCCGTCAGCGGTTGAAATAAATATGAGGTAAATACCGGTTTGTACCCTTTGTCCTCTTGTGTTCAGTCCATCCCACACTGCCTGTCCGCCAAGAGAAACTGTTTCATAAACAAGATTCCCGCTTATATCTGTAATTTTGACAATGGAATCTTTTATCAGGCCGGTAACAGTAACTGGTCCGTTGAAATTTTCACGAACAGGATTGGGGAAAACATATACATTGTTAAAATCTGACCTTGAAGCTGTAGCATCACCTCTGTATGAAACCACGCCTAAGGTTGTGCCAAAAAAAACCTCACCGGTTTCAGGTTCAATTGCAATATCACTTATTGTATTAGACAACAGTGGACTGTTCAGGCGGGTAAAATGGTGAATCTGTCGGGTTCCGTCACTTGAAACCAGGAATACTCCCGATTTTTCCGTTCCTAACCATTTTCGGTCTGCTCCATCAACTGTAATTGCAGTTACTGTCTCATTATTCAACAGATATCCAAGTTCGTCCTGCCTGTCTCCGGAAACTACTATCCGCCTGGCATAAAAGGGTTCTTCATCAAATACACGGGAAGGGTTAAAGTAGACCGCGATTCCATTTTGGGTACCTACCCATATAAAGCCGTTTTTATCTTCTGCAATTGAATAAACCTCATTGCTGATCAGTGTATTAGTATCGTCGGTTATGCTGAACTTTCTGGTTCGGCTTCCGGAATTTACATCAAGTCCATCATTCTCGAAAACAAATAATCCTCCTCCTTTTGGCAGCAAAACCCATTTCTGTCCCAGACTATTAATGATAATATCTCCCACAAAATCATGATTTATAATACTGCCGTAAGGAAATGACTGCCACTCTCCATTAGCTTTTCTTACAGAAACCGGATTGGATACTCCTGTATTTGTAACCCAGAGATTTTTATCCTCATCAAAAGCCATCCCGTTAATGCGTACTGCGTCGCCCCCGGGGATGATTGATCTTAAACTACTGTTAGTTTCAGCATACCTTTCGTGGAAAATACCGGACCGATACTCAACCAGCCCATAACCCCATGTCGCAAGAAAATGGATTTCCGGATCAGACGGATGTTCTTCTACAAGAACAACATCCCTGATATCATAATTAAGGACGCTGTTCCATGACTCATCCCTGTATATGCTGTATTCTCCATTATGCCATAAATTTCCAAATGCCTGGTTATAGCCTCCAGCCGAAAAATAGGTGCGTCCGGGATAGGAACTTATGGAAAATACACGATTTGAAGAGGGTCCTGCCGGAGTCAGAACACTATATTTTTCTCCTGAATTATGAATTAATCCGTGAAGTCTGTCTGCAATCCATATGTTGCCGTCTTCCTCCATTATAATATCACGGATTGCTTTTCCCCAGAAACCATAATCATTAATGGTTTTAACCAGAGTTGGGCCCTGTGCATATATTTCGGCTACTGATTCACCAATATATGCCATATAGTTTTCAGATATGCTGAATAAAACCGGTATTCCGGAAACAGAATTAAAATGTTCCCACGATTCTCCTGTAATTTTATAAGGAACATAGCTGCCGGCGCCATTCATCTGGACCGCATAAAGGCTTCCGTTAAACCAGTCTGCTGATAAAAACAAGGCACCTGGTTCCGGTAAAAATTCAAGTCTGGACCAGAACGAGAAATCCAGCAAGTTACCTGAGTTTATATCGGCTTTGTAGAGTCCTGAAGAGGTTGCCGCATAAAGGAATGTCCCGTCAAAAGACATATCATTTATCCCCAGTCTGACACCTCCATCACCAAGGTAATAGGTGTCACTTATTTCATTCCGGTCCAGGTCTACCACAACAATACCAAAACTGCATGAAAGATATGCTCTGTGCCCAATAAGCAGGATGTTGTTAATGCTTTTGCTGCCGGGGACAGAACTTCTGAGAATATCTGAAAGATTAGTTATCCTGTTATCGGCAATTAAATCCAGATTCCCGTTGGAGTATCCGATTATAAGCAGTTTTTTCTCCTCAGACCATTCTATCCTGGTTATGTCAATATCAGACAGACCATTTACCTTGGAGAGTTTTTCGATACTTCCATCTTTCTTGTTATATACTATAATACCAGAACCTGCTGCACAAAATATTTTATCCGGTGTTGCTGCTATATTATTTGCCCTGCTGTAGGAAAGATGATCGCGCCATGACCCGACAGGTACCTGTCCAAAAGAACAGGTCAGGGAGATAAAAACAAATAACGTAACTAAACGCCACATCTGGCTATGTTTTACTTTCTACTTTTCAAATGATCAACAAGTTTTCTGAAAGCTTTGGCCCTGTGGCTTAATCTGTTTTTTTCGCCCATAGTCATTTCGGCAAAAGTCTGCCCAAAGCCTTCCGGAACAAAAACGGGATCGTAGCCAAACCCCTTCTCTCCCCTTCGCTCACTTATTATTTCACCATTTATCGTTCCTTCAAACAAGGTTTCCTTACCCTCAATTATCAATGCTATTACTGTTCTGAATCTTGCCTTCCTGGAACTAATATCGTTCATTAACGTCAGTAATTTTGCGATATTTGCCTCACTAAGATCCTTTTTGTTTCTGAATTTTTCTTTTCTGTCAAGCTCGGCAAATCTGCCGGAATAAACTCCAGGCTGGTTATTAAGCGAAAAAACCTCCAGGCCTGTATCATCGGCAAAACAGTTGACAGAAAACCTGTCGTAAATAAAAGATGCTTTTGCTGATGCATTTTGTTCCAGTGTGGGATAAATTTCCGGAATTTCGTCACTAAATCCGAGATCTTTTAGACTTTTAAGAATAAAACTGTCACCTAAAAGGTTGTTTATCTCCTTTAGTTTATCATCGTTGTTTGTAACAAATACGAGTTCCATAAAGTAAAATTTTTATCAATAAAAAAACAAGGACGGAATATCCTTGTCTTTTTGATTTTTTACATTCCGGCTCTGTTGATAACGGAATAACGACCTGATTTATTAGCCACCCATAGCTGCAAACCCACCTGTAGTATTGCTTACCATGGGATTTATACACATTACCGGAATCTTTGCGCTGTTGGAGATTATATACTGCTCATCAGCACCCATAACATAATCGGCAAATCCGATATTTTTAGTTGTCATGATTACAATCATGTCAGCATTAATTTCAGCTGCGTAATCTATTGATTCTTTGGCAAATGACTTTTTGCCTGGTGCTGATATAATATCATACTTTACGTTCTTCTGATCAAGAATCTTCCGGGTAAAGGCAATATTCGTATTAACTCCCTTCAATAACCGCTTATCAGATTTTTCCGTCTTGATTATATGGATCTTTGAATGAAAATGGTTGTATAAATATACCAGCCAGTTAACCTTTTCCTTATCTTCCCTGCGAAAGTCAACAGGTACAACAATGTGCTCAAAACTTCTATTTTCCACCGGTGATTGCACAATTACAAAAGGCACTTTTGATCCAACAATTACTTTTAATGCCCAGCTGCCTGTAAGTTTTTGCATTCCTTTGATGCCATGTGTCCCCATTATAACCATCACAGCATTAATTTCATCGGCTATTTCTCCGATACTTGAAAAAATAGTGCCATGCCTTACAATTACTTTGGGCTTAACACTGTACTTTTTAAATGCCTCAACAGCAAATATATCGAGGATCCCCTGTAGCTTATCTACTTCATCTTTCTTTTTGGCAATATGAACAAGATAAACGGCATTGCCGTCTATCTTTGAAATTTTCACTGCATGTTCAAGTGCATTTTCGGCAACCTTGGAAAAATCCCATGGAACCATCAACGGTTTAATCGTGCTTACCATAATGATTAAATAATTAATTGAAAATCAAAGTATCTTATATGAAAAAAATCTTACATTTGAATGCATCATCAACGGACGCTAAAAATTTCAATAGCCTCCTTATCTTTTATAATCAGACAAATAAAAACAATCAAACAAAAGAAAAAAAATTTTAAAACAGAAATTTATTGATCATTGGGCAATTAAATAAACTTTTTGAAATAATTGCCAACAGATTGCCACTGGTAAAGATGCTATCAATATATGAATTATTTGACACTTTTCACAAAATAGTTTTTAATTTTCATTACCTCCGGTTATATTTTATACTTAAACTTCGCAAGACAGCTATCATATGCACCAGTATTTCGCCAATATCCTTTACTCAATTCTCCCGTTGGAAAGAATGGTAACAATTCAGGAGCATCAATATATTTACCTTATCAGCTGGCCATTCATTCTGATTTTCATAATTAACGCAGTTTTACTGGTCATATTTATTATTTCAGGAAAAACACTTCATTATGCCAAAGAGCGGTTCACATTAGAGGGTATAATTGACAAGCGAACGGAAGAACTACTTCGTCAAAAAGAGAAAGTAGACTATCTTTTATCAAACCTGTTTCCAAAAGATACTGCAGATCAACTAAAGAAGACGGGCAGGGCCAGCTCTCAAAAATACAGCCTGGTCAGTATTTTATTCAGTGATATAGAGGGCTTTACAAGAATTGCCGAGCAAATGAATCCTGAAATACTTGTCGACGAACTTGACAAATTCTTTTTCAAATTTGATTCACTCGTTGAAGAATTCAATATAGAAAAAATAAAAACCATTGGCGATGCCTATATGGCTGCCGGGGGTATTCCTGAGAGGAACAGGACTAATCCCGTTGAGGTGGTAATGGCCGCAATAAGTATAATGCAATATATGAAGCAGCTGAAGAAAGACAATGAATATTTCTGGGATCTTCGGATTGGCATACATACTGGTCCGGTAATCGCAGGGGTTGTGGGGCAGAAAAAATTATCCTACGACATCTGGGGAGACTCTGTCAATATCGCCAGCCGAATGGAATCATCTGGAGAAACAGGGGAAATCAATATTTCAGGAAGCACATATGAACTTGTTAAGGATTTTTTCGTCTGTGAATATCGCGGAAAAATGCCCGTGAAATACAAGGGCAATATTGAAATGTATTTTATCCGTGGATTCAGACCGGAAATGTCGGTTGATATGCTTGGACAAGAGCCAAATGAATCTTTTTTCATTAATCTGCAGCTCTTAAGGCTTAAGGATATTGAAGAGGAGTTCCTTAAAAAAATGGAGGAAAGTTTGCCTGCTATATTGGTTTTCCATAATATCAGGTACAGTATTGATCTGCTTACGCGGTGTGAATTACTTTCAGGCTCTGAAAAAATTTCATATGAGGACCAGCTACTTGTCAGGACAGCAGCAGTATTCATTTGTATGAGTTATTCAAAAGGATATATTGAAAGAAAAAACTATACATTTCAGCTTTGCAGGGAACTGCTGCCTAAATATCATTACTCTGAATCTCAGGCCAAAAAGATTAATCATCTGATCAGCATGCCTTTGTTTTCAAAACAAGCAGGATCCATCCCTGAAAAAATACTTTGTGATGCCCGGCTTGCCTTTCTTGGAAAAAACAATTTTCCGGAATCAGTAATTAATCTTTATCAGGAACTCAACTATTATGGCCAGGTAGCATCGAAAGACGAATTTATCAGTTCTTTGAAAACCTTTTTAACAAGCTTCCGGTATTATACATTAACAGCACAAAAGTTAGCTGAAACAACAATAAAAGACCAGATTGAAGCTCTTGACTCATTAAGTGAACATCCTGATCAACTGAAACCGGAGGTGTATGATTAACCACCAGAACCTTAAGTCACTTCTTGCCATTTCTTTTATTATGATTAAATTTGGCGATAAAATAAACTGATACTATGGAGAAAACTGATTGGAAAAACCTTCCATTTGGATATGAAAAAACAGCCTATAATGTACGCTGTTATTACAATGATGGTAAATGGGGTGAATTGGAAACATCCACCAAAGACACTGTAGAGCTACATATTGCTTCTACTTGCCTCCACTATGGACAGCAGGCTTTTGAAGGCATGAAAGCTTTTATGGGAAAAGATGGAAAAATCAGGCTTTTCCGGTGGGAAGAGAATGCAAAAAGAATGAAACGGTCGGCCGAAGGAATTTTCATGGCCACAGTTCCGGCTGAACTCTTCAAGGAAGCAGTAGTCAAAGCTGTCCTTCTCAACAAAGATAGTATCCCGCCACATGGGACTGGAGCCTCTCTTTATATCCGGCCGTTACTAATTGGCACAGGTGCACAGGTTGGCGTCAAGCCTGCAACTGAATATATGTTCATGGTATTTGTAACCCCTGTAGGTCCATATTTCAAAGAGGGATTCAATCCGGTCAGGATTGCTATAGTAAAGGATTCTGACAGGGCTGCTCCTTTGGGAACGGGCAGCATAAAGGTAGGCGGAAACTATGCCGCCAGCCTGAAAGGTATAATGAGAGCTGTAAATGCAGGTTACGGTTCGCCGATGTACCTGGATGCAAAAGAGAAGCGATATATCGATGAAATTGGAGCAGCTAATTTTTATGGTATTAAGGGAAACAGTTATATAACGCCGAAATCTGATTCTATACTGCCTTCAATTACTAACAAAAGTGTAATGGCCATTGCCAAAGATATGGGATTGGATATTGAATGTCGCCCGGTTGAGGTTGATGAACTTGATAGTTTCGATGAAGCCGGTGCATGCGGTACGGCTGCCATCATCGCTCCTATTGGAGAGATACATGATCTTGAAACAGGTAAAACAATTAATTACTGCAAGGATGGAAAGCCTGGTCCTGTTACAAAAGAGATATACACCCGGTTAATGGGGATCCAATGTGGCGATGTAGACGATAAGTTTGGCTGGACAGAAGTTATTGGGTAGGAAACTTAAAAAATTTTAAGTTATGAAGAAAGAGTCTGTAGCCGTAAAAAGGCGATTGAGGAGTTCATATTTTATATCTATTATAAGTATTTCCCTTTTGCTGTTTATGGTGGGGTTAATGGGCTTGCTCATTCTTAATGCCAGGAATCTTTCTGAATATGTAAAAGAAAATATAGGATTCTCTATTATTCTTGACGAGGCTATAAAAGAAGTTGATATTATCCGGATCCAGAAAAACCTTGATGCTACAGAATATGTCAAAGCCACAAGGTACATAACAAAGGAAAAAGCGGCGATAGAACTTGAAGAAATGCTTGGTGAAGATTTTATAAGCTTTCTTGGCTACAATCCGCTGCTACCTTCCATTGAAGTTAATCTTTTTGCTCCATATGCCAATCCTGACAGTATCCTGATCATAGAAAAAGACATTGAGCAATTTTCTCATGTGAAGGAGGTTTATTATCAGAAATCACTGGTTCATCTGGTGAATGAAAATATCAGAAGGATCAGTATAATCCTTGTAGTATTCAGCCTGATGTTGTTTTTAATTTCTATATCTTTAATAAACAACACGATCAGGCTCTCTGTATATGCCAAACGATTTATTATAAATACGATGCAGCTTGTGGGAGCAACCAATTCTTTCATCAGAAAGCCTTTTTTATTCAGGAGTGCTGTTCACGGATTATATGCAGCGATTTTTGCAAATGCCCTGATGCTTGGAATTATCTATAAAGCCCAACAAGAATTCGCCGAACTATTTGGATTTCAGGATATCAGAACTATCGGACTTCTTTTTCTTTCGGTTATTATCCTTGGAATAGTATTGTCCTGGTTATCTACCTATTTCGCTGTCAGCAGGTTCCTGAGATTAAGAAAAGATGAACTTTATTATTGAAAAATTCTCTATTAATTAATCATTCATGTCAAAAATTAAAAAGAAACCAGAGTCAAAACCATTTGATTTTCCATTTGCCAGGGAAAATTACAAACTTCTGATTATAGGAGTAGTGATAATAATAACAGGATTTATTTTGATGATTGGAGGAGGCTCTGAAGATCCCGCCGTGTTTAATCCGGAAATTTTCAGTTTCAGACGAATAACTCTGGCACCCCTGATTGCATTATTTGGGTTTATATTTATAATATATGCAATTATGAAAATCCCCTCGGAAACTAAACAGGATAATTAATAAACATATATCCCTGAGTCTTGCTAATGCAGGATTTCAGGAGTTTGCCGCTGCCTGATTGTTTAAAAAAGCTCCCTGCGGATTTTTCTCTGATGCAGATCTTGCGAAGTAATTGTAAATGTTACATATATGAGATATTGATCAAAATGTATGCAAGAAACAATAAATAAAATAAGTTAAGTATAAATGACCTGGCTAGAAGCATTACTTCTCGGAATTTTACAAGGATTAACTGAATTTCTTCCCGTAAGCAGCAGCGGACACCTTGAAATTGGAAAAGTTGTTTTAAATATAGAGGCACAGGAAAGCATGTCTTTTACAATCATTGTTCATGCCGCTACAGTTTTAAGCATTATAATAGTGTTTTTCAGCGATATTAGGGAATTGGTTACCGGGGTATTTAAATTTGAATGGAACGAGTCAACGGAATATTCTGCTAAAATTTTTGTCTCCATGATCCCAATTGGTATCGTTGGAATTTTCTTCAGGAGTGAAGTTGAAAGCTTTTACAATGGAAACGTAGTATTTATAGGAGGTATGTTGTTAATCACAGCAAGCTTATTGATGCTTACCCACCTTGCAAAATCACAAAATAAAGATGTAAACTACCTTGATGCATTTATCATCGGAATAGCCCAGGCTGCTGCAGTTCTGCCCGGAATTTCGAGGTCGGGTGCAACAATTGCTACTGGATTGATACTCGGGGTCAAAAAAGAGCTGGTTACCAGGTTTTCTTTTCTTATGGTACTTATTCCAATTATTGGCGGGACACTTATTGACTTATTGAATACAAAAGACCCCGACGAAATCGTCATTGGATTTTTCCCGCTGTTTATAGGTTTTGTAGCTTCATTTGCCTCAGGACTTTTCGCTTGTAAAATAATGCTTAATGTTGTTAGAAAAGGTAAATTGATTTATTTTGCAATTTATTGTATCTTAGCCGCCTCAATTGCCATATTTCTTGGTTAACTTTTTCAGATGATCGTTACGGAAATCAACACCGAACTTCTTGATGGTGGTATAGTTCTTATAGACAAGCCTTATGGCTGGACCTCATTTGATGCAGTCAACAAAATTAGATGGGTTTTAAGAAAATATTACAAAATACGGAAGATAAAAGTGGGGCATGCAGGAACGCTTGATCCGCTGGCAACCGGACTTGTGATTATTTGCACGGGTAAAATGACCAAAGAAATTAACCATTTTCAGTCACTGGAAAAAGAATATATTGCTAATCTTGAACTTGGAAAAACTACCTCTTCTTTTGACCTTGAAACTGTGGTTGATAAAGAATATAAAACTTCACACATTACACAAGAACTCATCGATAATACAATTAAAAAGTTTATTGGCGAGATCGATCAGGTTCCCCCGCTTTTCTCTGCAAAATATATTGACGGGAAACGGGCATACAAAAGCGCAAGGAGAGGAGATGATATAGAACTTCCATCATCCCGTGTTAATATAAGGGAAATAAAAGTTGAGAAATTCGATCTTCCCGAATTAATTTTACGTATTTCCTGCAGTAAAGGAACCTATATCAGGTCATTAGCCCGGGATATCGGCCTTGAGCTTGACAGTGGAGCTTACCTTTCCGCACTTAGAAGGACCAGAATAGGTGAATATGAGGTTTCTAAAGCAATTTCCCCCGATGAATTTGAAAAGAAATTCGCATAAATAAAACAAAATCGTCGTTTATACGTAATAAAGAGGCACTAATTTAAAGACTGTATCTAATGATCATGGAGAGAATGAAATTATCGCGTTACAAATATACACTACCGGAAAGTCTAATAGCAAAACACCCTTCTGAGAACAGAGATGAATCAAGACTGATGGTTTTACATCGTGAAACAGGAAAAATTGAGCACAGGATATTCAAGGACATAATGGAATATTTTGGCAATGAAGATGTTATGGTGTTTAATAACACAAAAGTATTTCCCGCCAGGTTACTGGGCAACAAGGAAAAGACCGGAGCTGAAATTGAAGTCTTCCTGTTAAGGGAGCTTAATCGTGAGCAACGTTTATGGGATGTTCTGGTTGACCCCGCCCGGAAGATCAGGATTGGCAATAAGCTTTATTTCGGTGAAAATGACATGCTTGTTGCCGAAGTTATTGACAATACAACCTCAAGGGGGCGCACCCTACGGTTTCTGTATGATGGTCCTTACGAGGAATTTAAAGAAACTCTGTATAACCTGGGAGAAACTCCCTTGCCCAAATTTCTTCGCCGGGAAGTGGTTCCGGAAGATAAAGAAAGATACCAGACCATTTTTGCAAAGCATGAGGGGGCGGTAGCTGCCCCGACTGCCGGAATGCACTTCAGTCGCGAGCTCCTTAAAAGGCTTGAGATAAAAGGTGTTAATTTTGCTGAGATAACACTGCATGTCGGGCTGGGCAATTTCCGTACAGTGGATGTTGAAGACCTTACAAAACACAAGATGGATTCTGAGCGAATAATTGTCACTGAGGAGGCCACAAATATAGTCAATGAAGCCAAGGAAAAGAGAAAAAACATATGTGCTGTAGGAACTACCGTTTTACGAACTCTGGAAAGCACAGTGTCAACAACCGGGTTGCTGAAACCTTATGATGGATGGACAAATAAGTTCATATTCCCACCATATGAGCCAAGTGTCCCGAGTTCGATGATTTCCAATTTTCATCTTCCTCTTTCAACCATGTTAATGATTGTTTCAGCATTTACCGGATTCGAACCCCTTTTCAAGGCTTATAAACTGGCAATAAAGGAGAAATACCGTTTTGGTACATATGGAGATGCAATGCTGATATTGTAAATTAACCAATATTATATGACATTCCTTTTACTCTAAACATCAAATATATCATCTGCAACTGCCCAAAAACTTAATGTTTTTTGGGCAGTTTGTTTTTGTAGAATCAACAAAGCTTTTATTTATGATTCTATAGGACATCACATTCATTGGATTCCACGAAAGTAAACCCGTGTGTACTTCTTATCAAAGTTTTTTTCTTCAAAAATTGCCCAGCCCCGGGTAAGGCCGCAAACGGACTTCCAGAAGGCACCTGAACCTGAAAGTTCAGGTTGCCGTAAAAAAGTGGCAGTTAAAATAAATATAGAAATTATAAGCATCCTGATTAAACCAGTAAACTTTCCCGGCTTTTGGATGTTTGTATTGTCATTTTTCCTTAACTTACTCATATAACATTGCCATAACATTATACTCAAAATCCAGACGCTATGAGACCAGTCGCTATTTTATTAATGGGATTATTATTTACTGCTTCAGTAACAGGCCAGGTTACTGATATGGATGACAAACTTGCCCCTGTTGAAGATGATATTGAAGAAGGCTGGCATATCCGCGGATTGTTTTCACTAAGTTTTTCACAGATTACTCTTACGAACTGGGCGGCAGGTGGAGAAAATTCCATTGCCGGGAATGGCCTGGTAAATCTGTTTGCTGACTACCGGAAAGGTTCTTTGATCTGGAACAATTCACTGGATCTGGGCTATGGCTTGCAAAGAAGGGAAGGCGAAACTGCCAGAAAAACCGATGACAGGATTGACTTGTTTTCAAAGGTCGGAAAGCAGGCCGCTGAGAACTGGTATTATTCAGGCCTGCTGAATTTCAGGACTCAAATGGCCCCGGGTTATGATTATGGTAGCGATGAAGATCAACAAATAAGTAACTTCCTTTCACCTGCATATATTCTGGCTGCACTTGGTATGGATTACAAACCTATCCCCGACTTTTCCTTATTCATAGCACCATTAACCGGTAAAATTACTATTGTTGGAGATGATGCGCTTGCCACTAACTACGGACTTGATGAGGGAGAAAATATAAGAACTGAATTTGGAGGATACATGCGAACACTTTACAGAACCGATTTAACCGAAACTATTACATTCCAAACCAAGCTCGATTTGTTTTCCAACTATCTGGATAGTCCCCAGAATATAGACGTAAACTGGGAAAACCTGCTGATGATGAGAGTCACCCAATATATATCGGTAAGCTTTATGACACACCTTATTTATGATGATGACATTATGATCGGTGTTGATACAAACGATGACGGGAATATTGACCATTCCGGGCCCCGGGTTCAGTTTAAACAATTGCTGGGAGTAGGATTTGCCTATAATTTCTGAGTTGTGTTAAAACCTTTCGGGGGAATTATGATTGTGAGTATTCCAAGTTATGAACTCCGACCAGGAGCATGATCACATTGCAAGGACGACTCAAACCTGCCAGGCGAACTACTTTACCCAAATAAGTACTTGATAAATTCATAAAATCGTTTACACAATCGTAGCATTACATCGTTTACACATTTCTCTGATTTTGCAGCATAAGATTGTTTACATATTTAATTACATTTTTAAGATTTGCTAATCGGCTGCTTAAATTTTTTGAAATAGAATCTCTCAGATTTTGCATTTGAAGCTTGGTCTACTTCTTCGAATAAGCTGGATTTTGACAAAAAGCTGAAACTTTTCAACAAATTTTCAATGCAAAAGAGCTGATTGATCAACAATAAGCTGACGTTAAAACTATTTCACGGCTATTTTATCAAATAAATGCCTGAATACTGAGCTTGTGTTCTCTCTCCGAAAATCAGCAATTTACAAACCATATTATTATCAAACCCCCACGATTTCAGTAAAATAACTCACCTGAATTAATAACCTTTTCGGAAAATTATCGTACAAATACTTAGTCGAATCAGCAGGATTTGTTTACCCTTTAATGGAAGAAATTCAACATATCAGGCCATTTGGGGGTAAAAAATGCAAATACCTGTGCTATCAGCATTATACGGTGATATGATCATTGCATAATAGCTGAATTATTGATACTTTGTGCAACGAATTTCATTAAGTGTACCATAGTATAAAAAATAAACGGCCCAACCGTAACTGCAATACCTGTCTCTCCCCCTTTCGGGGATCCAGGGGTTCATGGAAATCACTCTCTCCGGGAAGATTACATTTCCCATTTCCTATACTTGTTTTCATCTTTTTCTTTTTAATTCCGTTTGTCGGATATGGACAAACAGCTGATTTTTTTTCTGATAAGTCAGAAGTTTGCGTTGGAGGAACTGTAACATATACTGATAATTCCTCAGGTGCAACTACCTGGGAATGGGATTTTGGAGAGGGAGCCATTCCAGAAACTATTTCCGGAGTTGGTCCACATGCGGTAACCTATACATCTGGAGGTTCAAAAACAGTAAGTCTTACTATTAATGGTTCAGTTAGTCCCGTTACTAAAAGTGAAAGCGATTTCATAACTGTTAATCCTCTTCCCGATGTTTCCTTTGGTTATAAATACCAGAGAAGTATTACAATTGACCAAATCAATGTCGATGAGGACCTTATAGATTTTCCGCTTTTAGTAAATATTCCATTTGACAACTTGCTTGAGCATTCAGACCATGGAGGAAATATCGAACATCCTAATGGCTTTGACCTGATCTTCACCGATAAGGATTACAATCGACTTGACCATGAACTGCAGGAATATGATGAGGCAACCGGTCAACTTATTGCATGGGTGAGAATCCCGTTGCTAAGCCATGATGAAAACACGGAATTGTACATGCTTTATGGCAATCCGGCAATCTCATCAGATCCCTCTACACCGGAAACATGGAATTCAAACTATGCAGGTGTCTGGCATTTTTCGGGAGAAGCAGGCAACGCGTTCAACGATGCAACTATAAACGGTAATAATGGTAACAATTTTGGATCAACTGAAGCACCAGGTAAAATAGGGAAGGGCAGGGAATTCAATGAAAATTATATCCAGATTCCCAATAATTCGAGTCTTGCATTAACGAACAATCAGGTAACACTTCAGGCCTGGGTTTTAAGACCAGCCGATGCATTACAGGATGGACCCTTTATTGTAAAGGGAAACGAAATGAACGAGGAAAGATACATGCTTGGTATTCAGAACAGCAGTAATCGAATAAATACCAGGGTAACTACATCATCCGGTCATTTCAGAGACGACAGTGATGAGGTAATTCCTGAAAATATCTGGACCCATCTGACTTTCGTATATGATGGCACATTGAGCACCAATCCCAGAAAACTGGTTTACATGAACGGTGTACTTGAAGATGAACATTCTGCAGATGGAATTATTACAAGTGCTTTAACTGATCAGATTCATTTTGGCAAGAGACTTGGCACTGATGACAGATTTTTTCGTGGCTCCCTGGACGAAATAAGAATTTCCAAAACAACGCGGTCACCAGCATGGATAAAGACTGAATACCTGAACCAGAATAATCCCGGAACTTTCCTTACATATTCTCCCGAAACAGTAACAGGCAATCTTACTTCAATTGGTGCATGCGAAGGGCGACTATTACTAAATTTCGGATATCCTTCAGGCGGGGTATATTCAGGTACTGGTGTTGCACCGGATGGAGGTTCTTACTATTTTGATCCTGTTGACGTGCCGGGCAATTATGACATCACCTATACCTATACCGATGCTCTTGCCTGTCAGGGCGTTATAACAAAAACAATTACTGTTATAGCTGATCCTCTGGCACCAGATGTTGCTGTTGATTATATTGTAACCTGCGCTTCTAATGTAGCCAATCTTGAAGCGTCGGGAACCAACCTGAAATGGTATTCCGATGCAGGATTGACTACCCCGGTTCATACCGGCACTCCTTTCATGACAGGTATAACCTCTCCCGGTACTTATACATATTATGTTACACAAACCATAAATGGATGCGAGAGCCCTGCCCAAGTGGTAACCCTTGAAGTAATAGAACCGGAGATAACAGTACCTCCAGCAAACTTGACAGTTTGTGCCGGACAAGATGCATCGTTTTCCGTTACAGCTACCCATGCCAGTACCTATCAATGGCAACTCAATGGAGTCAATCTTATTGATAAAGTTGGCCATGTCAGTGGTTCTGAGACAAACTCATTGCAGTTAACCAATGTTTCACTACATGATGCAGGGGAATACAGATGTCTGGTTACAGATGTGTGTGGAAGAGAAGCAATGGTTAGTGACGCAGCGGTTTTAACTGTTAATCCTGCACCGGCAGTTACATTTGGTTATGATTTTGAAAAGACAATTACCATTAACCATACGATGGTTTCCGGTACCGATAATTTAATTGATTTCCCGGTATTAATTGATATTATAGATGATGATCTTAGATTCACCCCTTCAGGTAATGTTAAGAATGAAAAAGGATATGATATAGTATTTTCTGCCGATAATGAGATTCTTGACCATGAGCTGGAGTTTTATGAATCCTCAACTGGCAAATATACGGCATGGGTTCGTATACCTGTTTTATCGGCTAGTGAGAACACCATAATAAAAATACATTACGGCAATAGTTTAATTTCTACTGACCCTTCCAGTCCGAATACCTGGAGTAGTGACTATGTTGGTGTGTGGCATATGAACAATGGCAATTACCGGGATGCCACAGGTAATTGGAATGATGGAAATGCCTTTGGAATTGATCCCATTGCAGCGGTTATAGCAGAAGGAGGGGACTTTCGCAAAACCGGATCAATTGATGACCGTATTGAAATCGGTAATGTTGATTTAACCGGCGATAAGCTGACACTCTCAGCCTGGATAAACATCAGGGACTTCACAACTCATGATGCCCGGATAATTTCAAAAGCATCTTCTACTGACCCCGATGATCATTTGTGGATGTTAAGTACCTTTAATGATGGTACTGATCAAAAAATAAGATTTAGAATAAAAACTTCAGGATCCCCAAATACAGAAGAATTATTATCCACAACCACATTATCAGCAGGCATTCCGAGATTCGTATCAGGGGTTTATGATGGTACTGATATGAGAATTTATATCAATGGAGGATCATCTGATAACGATAAATTAAAGACAGGAGATATTTCAAGCGATCCAGACATTCATGCAGCAATAGGAAACCAGCCAAAACTTGCATGGGTCCTGGGTAACAACAGCAAAAGAGCTTTTAATGGAACACTTGACGAAGTCAGGGTAATCAAAGCTGCCAGATCGGCCGACTGGTTAGCTACTGAATATAATAACCAATCATCTCCTTCAACCTTCTATACAACCGGACCAGAAGTTTCCAACCCATCCCATGATTTCACCGTTTGTCTTAATGAAACAGTTGTGTATAATACTGCTGCCGTTCCGGGAGCGACCTATCTATGGGAAGTCAATAGAGGAACAATAACAAGCGGTGGTTCAACTCCATCTGCCCAGGTAAACTGGAATAACAACGGCACCGGCTCCACTTTATTAAGACTAACAGTAACCCTTGGCACCTGTACTTCTGTTGTTGAACCAACGGTGACTTTCCATCCTTTTGTGGTAGCGGATATTGACGGATCAGCACTGGTATGCCCTGAATCAACAGGAATACCTTATGAGGTTGATGCAACAGCAGGAAGCACATATGCATGGGTAGTTGAGGAAGGTACTGTTGCTTCTGGTGGAGGTACATCTGAAATTACGGTTAATTGGGGGTCTACTAATACAAACCCTTCCGTCAGAATTACCAAGACAAATGCACAAGGTTGTAGTGTTACTAATACATTGCCAGTCGCAGTTGAAGATACTGAAGTACCAATTATAGATTGTCCGGTAGGCGACCAGACTTTTAATACAGATCCAGGAACTTGTTATTACACCCACTCGGGAACGGCATGGAATGCCTCGGCAACTGATAACTGCTCAGCACCTTCTATTGGATTTGTTCTAACTGGAGCTACTGAATTAACAGGAACTTCATTAGATGGAGTAGTATTTCTTCAGGGTTCAACTTTAGTCACCTGGACAGCAACCGACGGAGCAGGAAACACTGCTTCATGTTTCTATACAGTTACAGTAACCGACAACCAGGACCCGACGGTAACAGCTGCAGCCGACGTAGTGTCAACAACTTCTGCCGACGGAACAGGTGACTGTACCGTGGTGCTGGCAATTACAGATGCAACTTTCGGCGACAACTGCTCGAGCATCCTCTCCTGGGAAATGACCGGTGCAGTATTGACCATCGGTACAG
>CAYQXY010000046.1:0-40990 GCA_964421595.1 uncultured Bacteroidales bacterium
CGGAGTGCTAGGCTGACGACAGACTTTTTTCATAGTATTAAGTCCTCTTTAGTACGATTGATTTAAAAGAGTCCCGGGATTAAAATCATTTCTAAAAAGAATAATTATGAAATTACTTCACTTTGTTACTATTCTGCTAATAATCACCTTTTTTGGCTCCGCTGTTTATTCCCAAAAAAAAGCTGGCCGCAACCCGGTCATTCATGCCGATGTTCCGGATATTTCGATTGTCCGTGTGGGTGATACATATTACATGAGCAGCACAACAATGCACATGAGTCCCGGTTTACCCATCATGAAATCAAATGATTTAATTAACTGGGAAATTATAAGCTATGGTTACGATACTCTTGCAGATAGTGATGAACTGAATCTGGTCGATGGCAGAAATGCTTATGGCAGGGGTTCATGGGCACCCTGTATCCGCTACCATAAGGGAATCTTTTATACGAGCACTTTTTCAGGAACGACCGGGAAAACCTATATTTTTAAAACTAAAGATATTGAGAATCAACCCTGGGAAGAAATATCCTTCAGTCCGAGTTACCATGACCATACCATCTTTTTCGACGACGATGGTCGTGTGTATATGATCTGGGGTGTTGGCAAGCTCCGGATGGCAGAACTTAAGAAAGACCTTTCAGGTGTCATTGAGGGATCGGAAAGGGTGATCATAGAAAACGCAAGTGCTCCGGCAGGTGACAACATAATGCTTCAAGCCGAAGGTTCTCAGCTTTTTAAGGTCAATGATAAATATTATCTCTTTAATATTACCTGGCCAAGAGATGGCATGAGGACAGTTATTATTCACCGGGCCGATAAAATTACGGGGCCTTATGAAAGTAAGCTCGCCCTTCAGGACCGGGGCATTGCGCAGGGGGGACTCATCGATACTCCGGATGGCAATTGGTATTCTTACCTTTTCAGGGATTATGGCGCAGTGGGCCGTATCCCTTACCTGGTGCCCGTTACGTGGGAAGACGGATGGCCTGTTCTGGGGACTAACGGGAAAGTGCCCGACGAGCTCGATCTGCCGGCCAGTAAAGGTTTGATGCCCGGCATTGTAGCTTCCGACGATTTCAGGCGAAGAAGAGGCGAGCCAGACCTGCCCCTTGTATGGCAATGGAACCATAATCCTGACAATTCATTGTGGACAGTTAATCGCCGGAGAGGTTATCTCAGACTAACCACCGGACGGGTTGATACAACTTTCGTAATGGCCAGAAATACCCTGACCCAGCGAACTATCGGACCGGAAAGCTCGGGTGAGATTCTTATCGATGTCTCCGGCATGAAGGAGGGCGATTTTGCAGGTCTTGCTTTGTTACAGCAGCAATACGGACTGGTCGGAGTGAAGTATGAGAGCGGAACCAGATCAATTGTCATGATAAATACCGAAAACAATATTTCCAGTGAAGCGGAGCGTGTTCCGATCGAACAAAATAAGGTATACCTAAGGGCGGAATGCAATTTCAGGGATCGTGCCGATGTTGCCAGCTTCTTCTACAGTCTGGATGGGAAAACCTGGACAAAAATTGGTTCAGAACTACAAATGAGGTATACTCTTCCGCATTTTATGGGGTACCGGTTTGGATTATTTAATTATGCAACGCAAAATCCTGGCGGTTTTGTAGATTTTAACTATTTCCGCATTTCCGGAGAGATTGCTGACAGGCCTTAATAGCTTTGTTATTTTATTATGTATACAAAATGCTTATGGGTTTTCATCATTCTGTTGAAAAATATTTATCAATGAATGGCGTGTGCATAGAAAGTATACAAAAAATTATAATATTTTGCAGGTCTATGCTTCTGTCTCATTTTCCAATGCAGAAGTATACCTGTTTAAACGGGTAACTAATCTGGGTCTCTTTTGAGTAAGTTTTCGGGAAGATTGGACCGGAAAAATAAACTTGAAAATCTAATAATAACTGAAAATACGATATCATGTTAAAAAGGTCAACGCTTGTTAAACAATTGCAAATATTATTCCTGTCGGTTTTAATATCATTGACTTCGTTTGTTGAGACTGAAGGACAAAGGAGGAGTGCAAACCGGACTGATCCTGTTTTTTCCCAATTCGTTTATGAGGGAAATGATCAGGTGTATAATGATTATCCTTTGGAGGATGATGAGTTCTACAGTCCCATTTTACAGGGCTGTTATCCCGACCCGGCGATTATCCGGAAGGGGGATGACTATTTCATGGTACACTCATCTTTTGCCATGGTTCCCGGAGTTCCCATGTTCCATTCGAATGATCTGGTAAACTGGAAACAAATCGGTCATGTCCTCGACAGGCCTTCGCAACTGCAGGTTCAGAATACAGGTATTAGCGCAGGGATCTATGCTCCGGCAATTAAATACAATCCCCAGAATGAAACATTTTACATGATCACAACTCAATTTGCAGCAGGTTTCGGCAATATAGTTGTAACAACAAAAGATCCTTTTAAAGGATGGAGCGATCCATATAAACTTAATTTTGGAGGAATAGATCCTTCACTATTCTTTGACGATGACGGGAAAGCTTATGTCGTGCATAACGATGCTCCCGATGAAGGAAAAGAGCTTTACAACGGACACAGGGTAATAAAGGTCTGGGATTTTGATCTGGAGAAGAACCAGGTAATAGGGGGTACTGACAAAATTATTGTCGATGGAGGGGTTGATTTGTCCAAAAATCCAATCTGGATCGAAATGCCTCATATTTACAAAAAATACGGTCGTTATTATTTAATGTGTGCCGAAGGCGGTACTGGTGGCTGGCACAGCGAAGTTATCTTTGTCAGCGATAACCCCAGGGGTCCTTATGTGCCGGCAAAAAACAACCCGATCCTGTCGCAGAGATATCTGAATCCCAACAGAGCCAACAGGGTTGAATGGGCAGGACATGCCGATCTGACCGAAGGGCCGGATGGTGAACTTTACGGCGTTTTTCTGGCTATTCGTCCCAACGAGGTCAACAGGGTAAATACAGGTCGTGAGACTTTCATCCTGCCGGTTGAGTGGAGTGGTGAATGGCCGGTTTTTATTAATGGTCTCATACCATTTGAGCCCAAGCTGAAAATGCCAGCCGGGGTAGTAAATAAAACCGGTACAGAGGGATTTTTCCCGAATGGAAACTTTACTTTCACCGAGAATTTTTCTTCAGACAAACTGGATTACAGATGGATTGGTGTGAGAGCCTGGCGAGAGGATTTTATGACTGTTACCGGAAAAGGACTGCGAATAAGTCCGTTTGAAACCAATATCAAGGCTGTTGCACCAATTTCTTCCCTTTTCAAACGGCAAATGCATAAAACCTTTACAGCAACTGTAACCATGGATTATGTTCCTGAATCTGAGAAGGATCTGGCGGGTCTTGTTTGCTACCAGAGCGAAAGATTTAACTACGTGTTTGGTATCACGAGGAAAAACAATGAGACTTACCTGTTGCTGCAGCGGACTGAAAAAGGTGAATCGGTAATAATTGCAAGTGAAAAAATAGATGCCGGCAAGCCAGTCCAATTGAAGGTAAAGGCAGATGGCGATAATTATGAATTCAATTACTCTACCAATGGAACAACTTTTAGTAACCTGGGAGGAACTGTGTCAGGTGATATTCTTTCAACCAATGTAGCGGGAGGCTTTACCGGGAGTTTGATTGGTCTTTACGCGACCTCCGGAAATGACGCCATACCCTAATAGCCGCAAATTACAAGGTGACTAACGGTTGTGAGCCAGGTTATATTTCTGGTGGAGTATAATCTACCAGTCCTTCAAGAAAAAGAACTTTGGATCTTGTATCCTCACTTAATCGATTGAATTCATGGAGTGTGAGCCATCGGTTTACTACCCAGTGTGAAACCAGAACATAAGCAGTGCTTCGTCTCAGACCATCGAAACCATTGCCAATCTTTTCATCCTGATCATCAACCCACTCGAAGATCTTGAGGTACTGCTCGTGGTGGGACTGTCCAATAGATGGTATGGTTAACCTGGCCCGGAGTGCATCCAGAATCTCTTTGCATGCACGATCGAGCAATATATCTTTCATGTCCCTGATCTTGCGCCATTCTTGTTCAGGTATCTCTATCATATTAGTGAATTTAGAAAATTGATGTCAGCTACTAAATGCCGTGAAACTAAGAGCTGCATAAATTATGTAACCAATCAAAAATAAGCCACCCTCCAGCCTGCTCAGACGATATCCAGTGAAAAGGAATAATGACAAAATTAAAGCTGTACCAAGTAAAACCCATTGATCAAACTGCAGGATTCTCGCAGGCACAGGTAGTGGCTGGAGAAGTGCGGAGATTCCAAGAATCCCCAATAAGTTGAAAATATTGCTTCCAAGTATGTTGCCGACAGCCACATCGGCATGTCGCCGTATTGCAGCAATAACCGATATCGTTAGCTCCGGCAGTGAAGTACCAACCGCCACCAATGTAAGACCAATAACGGTCCCGGAAATCCCAAAACTCTCTGCAATACCTACAGCACCCTTCAACAGCACCTGGGATCCGCCGATCAACAGAAAAAATCCAAGAACCACTGCAGCTACTATCCATAAAACAGTTTTCGGCACCATGGAAAGTTCTTCAGCTTCTGCTTTGTGGAGTTCTGAATGTGGTGATTCATCGCGTTCGGTCATATATGCCCAAAACAAATATGCCAGCAATGCTATCAAAAGAATTACTGCATCCCCCCTATGCAGGGCACTCCCACCGACCAGTACCATAAATAATAAACTAGCTGCAACTACAGCAACAGCATCTCTTCGTAACGCTAGAGGCTTAACGGCCAGAGGCGTCATCACTGAACATAATCCCAGAATCAGTAATATATTTCCGATATTACTTCCCACTATGTTGCCAATAGCGATATCGGGTCGGCCATTTATTGCAGCATCAACAGAGACCACTAATTCAGGTGCTGATGTGCCGAAGCCTACTATTACGAGACCGCTGAGCAAAGGAGATACACCAAGGCATTTTGCTGCGGCTAACGAGCCACGAATCAATGCTTCACCTCCAACCGTAAGCAAAGCTACACCCAATAACAGCAACAGGACATTCAACATAGGCAAGATACTCCAGTAAAGAATAAGTATGAAATTAATAATATCATTCCCTCAAATAATTTAGCCAGCGGAATGACATCATATGGTATCACCACAATCAAACTCTTAATAAACCACGGAACCCCCTGGCACCATAGTAGGATTCGGCGCCATTGTGATATATGAATACCCGACCGAATCGGAAATCTCCAAATATGGCCCCTCCGGAGTCTCTGATATCAGCAGGTGTTTGCACCCAGCTTGAAGTTTTTTTATCGAAGGGGCCGAGTTTCTGAAGTTCCCGGTATTGCTCTTCAGTTAACAGCTCAATCCCCATAGCAACAGACATATCAAGAGCACTGCTTTCAGGCTTGTATTTTTTTCTTGACTCAAGGGCTTCACGGTCGTAACACAAACTTCTGCGGCCCTTTGGACTTTCGGCCGAACAGTCAAAAAAAATGATCTCGCCGGTCTTTTTACCAAATGCAACCACATCCGGTTCACCACCGGTTTGTTCCATTTCATTGAGCGACCAAAGTTTTCCAGCATGCGTCTCCAACCTTTTCTGCACATCAGTCCACTTAATATCTTTATGGCGGTTCCTGTTTTTATCGAAACGGGTTTTCAATGTATTGAGAAGTTCTTCCCGTTGTTTCAGTGACAACTCCATTTTTATATTATTAATCCGAATAATTTATAGGTACTAATCTAAATACAATCAAGTTGAAATTACTAATCTCGTTTTCTCCACACATGGATTATCCATGCTTTACTCATTTATTTCTGTATGAGTTATTTCTCCTTAATTCTGTTTTTCAAATCCATCTTTTCATGCAGAATTCGCAATATTTCAATTTTGTTGTTAACAGCTTTTCGGTAAAAGATGATATGCCTACCGACTTTAACCCCTAATACACTGACTATTAGCCCTTCATATTTCATGCCACGAACTCTGTCCAGTGCGATGTCCTGGCAACTATCAAGAAGCATATGGTAGTAATTATCAGCTTGTTTCTCTGACCAAGTTTCAAAAGTATAATTCCATATCTCTGCTAAATCCTCAGCTGCTTTATTGGTTAAACTATAGTTAATCATTCAACGATCTTTTTGCCTTTAATTGTTTAAGGTGTTCATTCGGGTTGAAATCACTGGCTATTCCACTGTCAATTCCTTCTTTGAGGGCCTTATTCAATGCCGTATACTTGCTTTCTTCTTCTTCGAGTAATCTAAGCCCTGCTCTAATTACTTCACTTGCGTTATTAAATCTTCCAGCATTGATGCGGCTTTTAATAAACTCATCAAAGTGATTACCCAACGATATAGAGGTATTTTTACTCATAACTTTTTCGATTTATACATTAGTACCAAATATTGGTACAATTACCAAATTTTTTATACTGATTTTCACTTAACGTATCTGTAAAAAGTTCGGGACCAGGCAATGAACAACCATAATCAATAAAAATCTTTACCAGTTCATCAAGTCTTCGAAAAAGATTGCCAATTTCGAATTCATCGGAATAGTTCTTCTTCATTTAATGCAGAGCCACAATTTCAGAACCCCATTAGCGGCAACTAAGAAAAAGAAAAAGAAATCAGTTTGCTATTCAGTGAGCTTGCTTATAGGTGTAAGGAGCAATTTTCTGAATTCAACCTCTGAGCCTTCAGCCTGAACAGCAATTTGCCCCTGGGTGGCAGTAGCGTTAAAACCATGGTTTACCAAATCGTCGTTAACCCAAACTTTAACCTCGTCATTGAGGCATTCAATTACCATTGTATTCCATTCCCCCACGGGATTTTCAGAGTCATCAGTCAGGTTGTGAATGCGGCGACTTTTTCCTCCAACAATACCCCAGTCTTCTTTGGGGCCCCGGCGCGTTTCCATATCGGGCACTTCAATATCTTCAACAATACACCAGAAATCGCCTGCATTTTCATGCATCATTTGAACTTCAATGGATTTCGGAAACATATCATAAAGAGCACGGGGAGTAGATGCATGAACCAGAATTCCACAGTTCCCGGGTTCTGCTGGAAAACGGTATTCTGCTTCAATCCGGTAATCCTGATAAACCGAATCGGTAATAAGGTGTCCCTGAGGGGTTCCCAAACTCACTAACAAACCGTCCCGTACAATAAAAGGATTTCTTAACTCAGGATCATTATCCATTGCCGGCACATCCCAATACCAGCCAGTTAGATCATTTCCGTTAAAAAGATTAACTGTTTCCTGTTCCTGTGAGCAACTACTAAACAATACAAGGGCAACTGCTAAAAAAATAATTATCCTTTTCATAATTATATTAATATTAATGTAAATAATAAGTAAACTGGAATTCCATGGACTTATGTTTTGGTGTTGTAAAATCCATAATTCAAACCAAAATGTCTGAAAGCATGTCAATCATGAATTACTGGTTATAGCGGGCGGAGTTTCCCATCTGACTGAAAAAATGAGAATTACCAATATAACAAGGCCTCAATACAAATATACAAGAATTTCCGTATAGTGTAATACACTTCACGGCAGGTTTAATAATTGTTAATCAGTGTCGTCAGCCTGGCTGACTTCATAGTGTGGTTTAACCGATCAGGTATCCATCGGATATAATAAGATATGTTGTAGCAAAAGGTAAAATGGTTATTTCCCTTTTTTCACCCTTGTTGATTCCTTCCACTGGAGTCCACCAATTACCTCAGATCTTGCACGCTGATAGAGTGTGAGTTGCCGCTCATCCCCGCCAGCATATAACATCACTTCTGAGTTAGAGTTCAATTGGGAATGGCAGCGGCCGAAATTCCTCTACAAGACGATACTTTATGAGCCTCTCGAAAGCATCGCCGGAGAATGCAAGTTTAATGTACATTGTTACCTCCTTCCTCTTCCGCTATGTTAAGTATGTGCTTCATATATTTATTGTTTATAATCTAATGGGTATTTTAATTTAATCCAATTTAACACAAGTTACGCCATTTTGAAATAAAATACAATAAATAAAAACCCGAAATAATGAAACTAATAAATTAATTTACAGAAATGTACGGGAAAGTGTAATGCAATAAAACCAGAAAATTTTAGAGGAAGCTTTGCAAATAAATTACTTTCAATATGTACCGGATTAAGGATTACTTTAATCCCTTGTAGTAAAGTGAAAATAATATACACAGAGAATTGTCCAACGATATGGATATGGTCTTTTTCGGAATCGGATATCTTATACTATATCTTACAGTTTATTACATCCATATTATTTTTAAAATAAAAGGAGTAAAAACGGATCAAAATACAACGGAGAATTATAAAAGCAATAAGGTCCTTTATAAAGTATTATATATTTTACTCGCAATAATTTTTTTAGTATTCATTTATGCATCAGGCAAGTAAAATGGCGATGCAGAAGATTGGCACGAAACAACCAGGACCTGATAAGCTTCTGATAGAAACTTAGACAAGAATTCAGATAGAATTAACTATTAACCAATCAGCCTGTTATTGCAGGTAACCCCATTGAGAGAACCTTTTTCTGTCCGGCGGGTCTGGGCACGAACATATCATCGGGTGTTATACCAGCCTCACGAATTGCACGGATACAATACTCCAGCCTTCCAAGGTCATCAGCCCCGGCATTATTGGTGCCAAGAGCGAACTTTATTCCGGAAGCTTTTGCTCTTTTAATAAATTCCATTCCGGGAATCTCATACCTGGCATTGATCTCCAGAGCAATATCATTTTCAACAAGTGCATTAATCACAGCATCCATACGTTCGGAAGTCCACAGCTCATCATAATTATGTCTTATAATTTCCGGAAGGAAAGTTGGATTGACATAAATATCAACCGGCTCCTGTGAGAGTATAGCCAGAATTTTTTCCACAAGCATATCCATAAACTGCTCTTCATTGTCAACAAACACTTCTTCTTCAATCCATAAACGCATTCTCCTTCCCTTATGATCGGTAAAAGTCAACGCATCAGTAAAGACATAGTCAAATTGAGCAATAGCTTCGGGAGTAAAAAAAGTAACCCATTCCCTACCCTCACATTGCATCGCCTTAAAGACAGGCTCACCCTTAATCTTCTCATAATAAGCATTCAACGAGGCATCATCAGTAACAGGGAAATTGAGACCACAATTTTCAGAAATCCCATAATTGAAGCCGGGATCCCGCCCATGTTTGGTTATTTCATCGACAGATAAAACATTTTTCAGGTGACCATGATAATCGATAAGCGGAAATCCTTCCTGGTTTAAAAGAGTTAGTTGTTCAGCCACATCATCGGCATTATCGAAATCAACCGCTTCACGTGGAATATCATCCGGCAGGCCCTCAACGCTGATTTCACTAATCAGGATGCTTCCATCATTGCCTGATTTCCCAAGAACCAGACTTCCCTCCGAAAGCACCATGCTTTCATTCTCTGCAAGACGCAGCGGATTCTCCGGCTCATAATACTCGCTTACAATATTTCCGTTAACAGTAACCAGAATATGATTGCCCCTTACACTCAAACCAAGATCGAACCATTCCTCATCATTGACCATGTGTACGAAAAAATTCCTTATCAAAGAGAGGCTACCGGTTTTCTGTATATTTCCCGATCCATACCCGCTATTGTTTATAAATACACTATACCCTTTCGGGGAAGAGTTGGCAGATGCATGGAAAGCCAGTGAACCTTCAGCCGCCCCGGCAGTTTTCAACTTCATCTTAAGATCAAAATTACGAGCAGTAAATTTTGAAATAATGGCGGCATCGTCTTCTGCAAGAAGCACATAGTTGTCAGAAGCAGAGGCGTTCTTCATTGTCCAGTTTTCACTAATCTGGTCATGACCCGATGAGATGATCTTCTTATCGTTGATTGCAGATGAACATGCAACAATCCCACTAATTAAAAAAATCAGGGCTAATCCTTTCAGAAAATTATAATGGCTCATAAGAATAATTTTTAAGTATTAATCTAAATAAAAGCATTTTACAATTGCTAATCACGTGGTCGCCACGGATGGATCACCCATGGATTATTCGTTTCTTTTTGTGTCCCTTGGTTCGTCGTATATTCATAATGGTATTATGAATTAAATAATACCCGAAGGTAACAAAAAAACAGGCCAGCCATTTTTTTTAACAAATAAATTCGACGTTGCAATTAAAGATTCATTCGTTTAGTGAACATACTACCGGGTTATTACCACTTGCATCAGGATTATGCGGTTGCACTTTTTCCATAAGCTTACCGGTTCACTTCATAACCGGCCAACGACAGTATTCCGGGTTTATAAAAAATATGCAAAGTACAGGAAGTTAGCCGTTCCAAATATTTACAGGATCAAAAATCGAAGAAATCTCCTATTAGAATCAAGCCCAATCATATGATTTGATCTTAAATGCCGGATTTACATTAATACAATGTTGTTAAATATTTAATTTACGAGTGAATTCTCATAAAAATAAATTACATTAGCATCCGTGTGCGAACACGGGAAAAATAATTATTAACTGAAAAACCAATAACCAATGAAACGGCATATATATCTTTTAACACTTATCCTTTTTGCAGCAGGTTGTTCATCTTCCGCTCAAAATGTTCAATTCAAACACGACAAGGCAAACAACCAGGTTGAAGTCTATTTTGGCGACAGGTTTTTTACTTCCTACATCTACCCGGATGACATGGAAAAACAGGTACTGTACCCCATTGTTACCGCCTCCGGCAAAGAAATTACACGCGGATATCCCATCAATCCAAGGCCGTTTGAACGGACCGATCATCCACACCATGTGGGGTTATGGCTCAATTTTGGCGACGTAAACGGACTCGATTTCTGGAACAATTCCTTCGCTGTGAAGCCGGAGAACAAACACCGTTACGGTTCCATAAAATTTAATGAAATAGTTGAGACTAATCCGAAAACCGGTACGCTGGTTACGAAATCCGATTGGGCAGACAGTAATGATGAAGTTCTTTTAAACGAAAAAACAACTTTTGCTTTTAGCGAAGAAAACAATGTCCGCACTATTGACGTGACAACTGAACTTACAGCTCAAAAGGAGGTGACTTTTACCGAAAACAAGGAAGGAATGCTGGGTCTGCGCATGGACAGGGCGTTTGAAGAACCCGCTAACGAACCTGGCAGATTTCTTGATGCAGACGGAAACGTTACCGAAGTTCCGGTGTTGAATAACGAGGGTGTAAATGGCGTTTACCGCAATGCCGAGGGATTAACCGGAGGAGACGTCTGGGGAAAACGTAGTTCCTGGGTTGCCCTGAAGGCTGAAAAAGAAGGCGAAGTGATAACGGTGGTTATTTTCAATCATCCAGAAAATCCAAACTACCCGGCATGGTCACATGCCCGCGGCTATGGCCTTTTTGCTTCCAATAATTTTGGCGGCCGGGCAGTGGATAAAAATTCAGACCCTGTTAAACTGGGACTTCAACCTGGAGGAAAATTAGTATTGAAGCATAAAGTAATTATCGGTGGCAACCTGACCGATGAACAAATTACTTCAATTAAGAACAGTTTTAATTAAACCAATTTAAATCATGGAAAAAAACAGAGAAAATTCCAGAAGGAAATTTATTCGCAATGCTGCAACAGGTACTTTTTTTGCTGCAGTAGCACCAGGTGCGTTAAATGCTGAAACAATTCAAGCTCCTACCATTCTCCCGTCCGGTGCTAAAGGAGCCAACGACCGAATTCGTGTTGCTGTTTTGGGCGTTAACGGCAGAGGGAAAAATCTCATCAGTGAAACCATGGGACTTGCTGAAAAGTCCAATGTTGAAGTTGCAGCCCTGTGCGACCCGGATATGAATATTTTAAGGGAACGTGCAAAGGAATTCAAAGATAAATATGGAAAAGAAGTAACCATTGAACAGGATTTCAGGAGAACATACGAAGATAAAACCATTGACGCAGTAGCTATTACTTCGCCTAACCACTGGCATGCCCTGCAAACTATCTGGGCCTGTCAGGCAGGTAAAGACGTTTATGTGGAGAAACCTGCCACGCACAACATTTACGAAGGCCAAAAAATGATAGAGGCCGCCTACAAATACAACCGCATTGTGCAAAATGGTGTTCAGTTGCGTAGTTCAGTAGCCATCCGTGAAGCAATGAAACACCTCGAAGAAGGATTGATTGGCCGTGTTTACATGGCACGGGGACTGGTTTTCCGTTGGCGTGCTGACATTGGTGATCAAGGTATCTCAAGAGTACCTGATGGACTGGATTATGATTTGTGGACGGGACCGGCCCCACTTCGCCCGTTCTCCCGCAATCTGGTGCATTACAACTGGCACTGGCACTGGGATTATGGCAATGGCGACGTGGGCAACCAGGGTATTCATGAAACCGATTTATGCATGTGGGGTCTGGGTGTTGACAGCCTGCCCGAACGGATTACTTCAATGGGCGGAAAATTCCTTTGGGACGACTGCAAGGAAGTGCCTGAGGTTCAATCTTCCATTTATCACTACCCTAAACAAAAGAAAATAATTCAGTTTGAAGTGCGCAACTGGTGCACCAACCTGGAAGACGGCGCCGGTGTGGGTAATATATTTTATGGCGACAAAGGATACATGGTAGTAAAAGGATATGGTACCTATGAAACGTATTTGGGACAAAAACGTGAACCTGGCCCGAAACGTTCTGAAAGCGGAGAGCTTACGCTGCACGTTCAAAACTGGTTTGATGCTATCCGTGCCCGCGACATGAGCATTCAGAACGGCCCGGTACAAACCGGACATCTCTCTTCTGCCCTGGCGCATTTAGGCAACATCTCCTACCGTCTTGGCCGTCAGCTCGAGTTTGACCCTGTATCCGAACGGTTTACCGGTGAAGGCGAAAACGAAGCCAATGCCATGCTGAGCCGCAATTACCGCGCTCCATATGTTTTACCTGATGTTATATAAACAGAATATTAAAAAAAGCAGATATGATAGAAAAGATTATTTTCGGAGGAATTTTACTAATAGCAATAATGAGTTCTTTTTCCTGTAGTTCTCCAGAACCTGATAATTTCCTGACTGAAATAGGTGTATGCACAAGCTTTACAAATGCAGATATGCTGGCTGGCCACGGATATACCTTTATCGAAGAAACTGTAGGCCGTTTCTTAATGCCAACCAAAAGTGAGGAGGAATTTAACGAGATGTTGCAACAGGCGCAAAATGCACCCATTCCGGTAAAAGCCTGCAACAGTTTCATACCCGGAAGTTTAAAAAGTGTTGGGCCCGATGCCGTTCACCCAGAAATCCTGGAATTTATGGAAATCGCATTTCGCAGGGCACAAAAGGCCGGTGTGGAATACATCGTTTTCGGCAGTGGCGGCTCACGCAGTATTCCCGAAGGATTTTCACATAACGAAGCCCTTCGCCAGTTTACCGACCTATGCAGTCAAATGGCTCCCATTGCAGCCAAATACGATGTAGTGGTGGTTTTGGAGCCACTGAATAAACTTGAGTGCAACTTCATCAATTCGGTACTTGAAGGAGGCGAAATTGTTGAGGAAGTCAATCATCCCAATTTCAGGCTTCTGGCCGATGTCTATCACATGCTTATGGATGGCGAAGGCCCAGAAAGCATTGAAAAATATGGACATCTGATTCAGCATACCCACATTGCCGAAAAGGAGGGAAGGGCTGCTCCGGGAACCCATAACGAAGATTTCACAGCATATTTTACAGCTTTGAAAAATGCGGGTTACAAGGGAAAAATGGCAATTGAATGCCGCTGGGAAGATTTGGAGGCTCAGGCTGCGCCAGCACTTGAGGCGATGAAAAACCAGCTTTCAACGTTAAACTAATAGCTATAGTTAATTCATGGTGTTCGATTATTGATGTTTAATAACCCATTAAATAGCAACAATTCGCAAACCCTTAAACTCTATGTCAAAAATTATCAATCTAGTGAGAAATTAAGATTTTCCTAATTCAGAAGGTGATCCCGGGAAATTGGTAAACAAAAGGTCAGGTAATTAATGCTATGTTTATCCTGCCGTCTTTAAACAGGATAAAATTCCCGGAAAGCAGTTAAAATATATACTTATTGTTAAAGGGAAAGGAGCAGCTTAATGGACATATTGTTTTAAAGTTCTGGTAAATATTAATTGGTAATTTTGAGAACTTCACAGAATTTAAAAAGGTGGTTGCAATTTTCGCAACCACCTTTTTAATTAAATTATCTAACTAAATTATCCTCATTTATTCCTCTCTTTCTCCAATTGCAACCATTGGATCGATATTCGGTACCCCGGCCGGTTGCACTATGTGTACCAGTGGCTCAACGTTTCTCTCGGAACCATCATAACCGGTAGTCTGATTCAATACATTCTGAACGTTCCCGATTATATAAGGCTCATAGATCGGCCAGAATATATGCATTGGGTCCATTGTGTATCTGGTGGTGGGATATGTCACCCATGGAACTTCCTCTCTGAAAAAGTTATTGCGTTCCATCATCCTGTCATAGTAAAAACTATTCTCTGACAGGTGTACCTCCAGATCTCCACCCTGGAAAGTATAAGTTTTACCGTTATACGCTGTCTTGCCACTTTTAGCAAATATTGCCGATATACGAACAAGTTCATCATGACGATACTCCTCTCCGTAAAGCTCACGGGCACGCTCATCGAGTATGGCACCAATGCCTTCTGCCTGAACATCACCTGCAGTATACATATGCATTGCATTGGCACGTTCACGAATTACGTTCAGATCTTCGGCAGCTCCTGCGAAATTATCCTGCCAGAATCTTGCCTCTGCCCTGAGCAGATATACTTCGGCCAGTCTGTATACATACAGATCTGCTTGTCCTCCATTTTGTACATGAGGCCTGTCAAAGTCATAAGCCCAGAACTTATAGATTGGATATCCATACCAGCAGCGAATTGTATCTCTTACCAAAAGGTTGTCCAGTTGAACCCTTTGAGCATGTGGAAGGGTGGGATCTTTATAAAGCCTTAGAGGTGTCAGCCAGTATTCCGTATCTTTCAGATCGGGATGATCGTATAATACAAAATCCATATCGAACCAGTTACCTGGCTTATGGCGATAATCTTCAGTGTCAAGTTCACCTTTGAAATTCCAAATTTCATACTGTGCATAGTTGGTGATCCTTGCAAATCCCTGTCCACGTCCCCACTTCATCATCATAGTACCTGTTCCCTGGCGTATATCAGTTCCTCCACCTCCCTGGGGAGAAGTTATCCCCTGGTTCGTGCTGACAAAGTTAGGTCCGAATGCACGAACCCGATCTGCTCTACCCGCTGCATTTCCTTCCCATCCCCATTCATTGGCAAAAACCCAAATTCCTTCTGAATTAGTTAATCTGTTGTTATTCCAGTTCATATGAAGGAAGTTGATAGCATCGGCGGGAACTTCCGCACTTCTGCCGGGAAGAAGAGTGTCATTGTAAGCGTGACGATCACTACCGATTCTTACTGTCTCAACATTTACATCAGCATCAGTTACAAGTGCATATTCTCCGCTGTTAATGACAGTAGTCATTTCAGCCTCTGCGTCGGCAAATCTAAGGTTCAACATGTAATATTTCGCAAGTAGCATTCTGACACCTGCATTGGGAACCTGTCCCTTCGGTAATTGACTGGCAGGTTTTACATGCTTCACTGCCCATTCAAGGTCAACAATCATCTGGTCCCAAATAGACTGCATGGTAAAAGCCTTGAAGTCCTGCCTTGCCGTTGTAACAACATTCAAAGGAAAGGCGCAATTTCCAAACTGCATGGTTTGCTGGAAATAAAAGAAAGCACGAAGAAAATATGCACTTCCCAGAAGATGGTTCCTCTCAGGGTTATTTAGTCCATCTGTCCACTCTACCTGATCAACATAATCAATTACTGTATTTGCATTCTTAAGATGTTTATAACACTCTTCGTAAAATGTTCTGGCACGACCGGCATCATTGTTCCGGGAGTTTTGAGGTGTTGCATATCTTCTCAGATCGACAAAAGCATCGGGCTTATCTGTGGCACCTATCACAGAGACGTCGCTCATATTCTGGTTAAACATAAATTCGCGGGTGTCTCCGTTCCATTGATTTAAAACGGCCTTTAAGGCAGCATCCAGAGGGGTTTTCAGACCTACTGCATCAACAAAGGTATTCTCAGGACTAAGAAAAGCCATCGGTTTTTCATTAAGGAAATCTTCACCGCATGATATTGGTATAATTAGCAATAAAGCGATGAGCAACCCTTTTATTTTCATTTTTATTTTCATCTGTTTATTTTTTTGTTTAACGTCAGATGGAACACCCATATGTACACTCATGTTCCTGTGTATTGTAGAGATTATCATGGGTATTTTGATCATTAATTAATATTTTCAACGTATTTGAGAGAATTGCATTGACCTAATGATTAGGATTAATTAAAAACATCATGTCATTGCTTTTTTCTTTTCATTCTAATTCCCAGGTTAATTATAAATAATTATTCAATATTTATACAGGATCAGAATGAAAAGTCCACGCTAAAGGAGAAGATCCTTGGCATCTCAAAATTTGACTCAGGATCACCCTGTTCCCAATTGGTCCAAACAGCAACGTTGTCAATATTAAAAGCCAAACGTGCACTGTTAAATGAAATGGACTGTACCATACTTGCAGGAAGGTTGTAACCCAGTGAGAAATTCTGGAAACGAAAATAAGACCTGTCCCTGTAAATATTCATGCCCGAAAACCTTAATGAATTAATCCTTGCATAATCATTAATACCGTTTTGTGGTGTCCAGTAGGGCAAGTTATACCAGTTATGGTTCTTGATATATTCCTGGCGGTTGTTAAACGGTAAATCCGATCCACCTTTGTAACCCAGTTTGCCGAGGAAAATTATGCCTACATCAAAGTTTTTGTACCGGAATGAATTGATCAGGGAAAGTTGCCAGGGGTTTGAAGTTGTTCCCTGAAAAACCTTGTCCCGTGAATTCAGGACACCATCACCATTCTGATCAATAACCTTGAAGTCACCGGGATAGAGATTGTATTTGGCTGCTTCATCTGCCTCGTCCTCTTGGTAAACCCCGTCAATTTCAAAATCCCAGATAACATCCTTATCCTGGCCAATAAACCATCCATTATCAATATCATCAGGCTCTATCATAACAGGATTCCCGCTACCGTCGAACATAGGTTCACCTGCATCGTTGGTGGCATGAATCTTTTCTCCGGTTAACGATACGATCTCATTTTGGTTGTAATGAAGGTTTAGTGTCGTGTTCCAGTCAAAATTATTTCTTTGGAAATTAATACTGTTCAATGAAAGATCAATACCTCTGTTTTTCAGTGAACCGACGTTGGTAGTCACCGAATAAAACCCGGTAACGATAGGTAGTTGCTTGTCCAGCAGCAGATCTGTAGTTTCTGAAACATATACATCTATTGCACCGCTCAGGCGGCCACCCAAAAATCCGTAATCAAGTCCGTAATTCCACGCGGTATTTTTCTCCCAGGCAAGATCGGCATTCTCCATCCTGTCAACATAAAGATAAGGTACAAAGAAGTAACCGTTATTGTAATTCAGATATTTATTGTCGTTCATCCTCGCATAAGCTGCGTAAGAACCTATACCACTACTGTTACCATTTACCCCCCATGTTGCTCTGATTTTCAGAAAAGTAAGCCACTCCGGCCTTCCGGCCATAAAGCTCTCGTTAGTAATTGTCCATGCTGTCGACACCGAAGGAAAGACTGCATAAAGGTGGTTTGCACCGAATCGGGAGTAACCGTCACGGCGAATGGAACCGGACAAATAGTAGCGGTTATTAAATGCATAGTTCACACGCCCCATAAGAGCAGTCCTGGTACTGGCCTCATCATTGGAATCAACCCTGGGCTGAAGTCCGTAAACCAGTTCATGATATCCCAGTACTGAGTTTGGAGAAAAATCCCTGGCAAATGCATCTGTAAACCAGTTTTGATTCTTTTCGGCATTCACCAGTCCGGTAACATCAAACCTGTGCTGGCCAAATTCTCCGTTCCAGCTTAAGATATTATCTATCTGCCATTCATATGTTTCGTCGGTCCGCCTTCTGGCTTCGCCACCGTGTGTCCACAGAGGATGGTTTGGATCATTGAACTCAAACCTTTTCCGGAAGTCCAGCCTCTGGGTGAAGTTTGTGGTAAGTTTTACCCCAAAAGGAAGATTAAGCCTGGCATACATAGTTGGGGAAAATCTGTTCCTGTTGTATAGCCTGTTCTGGTAGGCTCGATCTAAAAGCGGATTGCTCCTGTTTGATCCTGCACCTGCCAGCTTTAAATGCTCCCTTGTTTGTGGCATCCCATTTTCCCAGGGAGTATCAAATGGTGAAGCAGTTATGTAACCACCATCGGGAATTGGGTTCTGGCCCTCATCCTGAAAGGAGAAATTGGCATTTATACCAACATTCAAAAAGTTTGCCACTTCCATGTCAAGACTCAACCGGGAAGTTACGTTATCAAACGTGTCACCAACCCTTAAAGATTCGCTGTCCCTGTAACCCAGTGACCAGTAATATGTTATCTTGTCTCCCCGGCCGGACACGCTAAAGTTGTAGTCCTTTCTCTGCCCGGTCTGGTAAAGCCAGTCTTGCCAGTCATACGACCGGCCGGCCAGGTAATTCTCTTTTTCATTCTGCTCAAAGCCGAAATTATCAAGCCACACACTGGTGATCCTTTCCATATCGGTTTCACCTGCAATATTATTTGCAATTAACCAATCATTTTTAAATTGATCAGGAACCTGGTCATAACGAGTCCATCTTGACCATTCACTGCCTAATTCATTGTTAATAGATTCATTCATGTCCTGCATCCAAACCATCGCTTCGTCTCCGTTAAAAGTAGTCATACGTCGTGAACTTGTCAGAACACCATAATTTGCAGTAAAACGAAAAGTAGGCTGGCTGGATTGACCTTTTTTGGTGGAAATTACCACTACACCGTTCGAAGCACGCGATCCATAAATGGAAGCTGCACTGGCGTCCTTAAGAACATCAATGCTTTCTACATCGTTAACGTTTATTTCAGCAAGGTCGCCGTTAAAAATCACACCGTCAACCACAATAAGCGGCCTGTTGGCTGCTCTTTCGTCATCAGCGTTTCTCTTGATTGTATTGTCACCACGAATCATAAAATCGGGAGTTGCTCTTGCATTGGTTGCATACCCTACCTTCAGACCGGGTACAGATGACCGCAACAGATCAGATACACTGGCAGGCTGATATTTGATGAACTCCTCTGCCCGAACATTTGAAATTGAACCGGTAAGGTCTTCCCTTCTTGCTGTGCCATAACCAATTACAACCACCTCTCCAAGGCCGATTGCATCGGATTCCATCGTAACGTCTATGGTTGTCCTGTTTTCAACGGCAATTTGCTGTGTTGCCATACCAACAAAAGAAAACTCGATCACAGCATCTCCCGGAACAGATGGCAAAGTATAGTATCCGTCAATGTTTGTCACTGTTCCAGTGGTTGTTCCCTGTATAACAACAGAAACCCCGGGAATAGGTGTGCCATCACCTTCGGTAACAGTACCCGTAATGGTACGCTGCTGGGCATATGCTTCAAACTGGGATAAGAGAAATATCCCAATTAAAAATAGTTTTGCCAGAGACAATAATCGTCCCTTAAGAAACCAATTTGGCTTGGTAGTTATTTTCATAAGTGAATTAAATTTAGGTTTTATTTATCAATTAGGTTTAATTTCTCTTCGCCAAAAACATTATTTCATAAGCAAGTTATTTTTTTAGGTTTACAATATTGTATAAAAAAATAAGATCTTTTTAAATCATTCTAATCCATAGGCAGTTGTTTTATATTATTAGTCTCATTTAATTAAATATGGAGGATTCTGGGAGATTAAAATATTAATTTTTAATAGTAAAGATGTGATCTGAAAAGAACTTGAACGGAAAGACACATCTTAAATAAGTTCCACACCCTAAATAAATAAAAATTATTTTAAATATTTTTAACTTAAATTAATTATTATTAATTTTTTTTTTACTTGCCTGTCAGATTTTGGTTTGGACTTGAAGTAAACTGGAGGAAATATGGCTATAATATTAATGAAAAAATATTCCGAAAAAGAAATTAGCCTTGAGTTAATCTTAACCTCAATTATAAAAAAATCCTAAATGAAACATTTATCTTATTATTTTTTTCACTTTGGTAGTTTTATCAATAGTATTATTCCTTGAAAAAAGAAAGAAACAGGGACGGGAATAAGTGCAACAATTTAATATTTCCACTATGACATCGAATGTCAATTACAGGGGATTACATTAAGTTTTATAAGAGGTTCTTAAAGTGATGCCGGAATACAATCAGTATTCAAAAGAAAGTTTATCGAGCCCTTGCCTGACATCTTCGTTTGACATAAAGAGATTCCACAAGAGGCCGGTTCGGTAATTTTCTATCATGCATATTACCGGTCCCTGATCTATGGCCAGGTATGAACTGGCAAACCAGAGTGTTGTGAGGTTAAAGGCATCATGAAAACCATACTCGCCCCATATCCTGTCACCAAGAACATAATAAAAGAATTTAAGGGCATCCATGCTTTCTACGGGGGTATAGGGAAATGATGACAGGGCAGCTGTCGGAGCTATAACACCCCTGTCGTTGGTGGGAGAGCTGGCAGTATAACCTGACTCAATATCACTGGCTGTCAATCCCCAGCAATCCTCCGAATAGCCTACATAATTTCTCGGATTATCAATGCAGTATTCATAATTTATCAGGGCATGGGCGGTATTCTGTATAAAGTAATCAGCATACTGATCGCTGAGATTACGCGGATCAAGTCCGAGAAAGGAATAATGTGCAAAGAACAGTGGGCCTCCCAGATCCTCGCCAAGTGGGAGCAGGATATCATAAAAACTTTTGCCATTCCTGATGTTGCCATTTCTCGCCCAGCCCTGATGGTAAACATCTGCATGTATTGAATGGGTTGGTGATGCCGCAGCAAGAACATAAACTATTAGGGCTTCGTTCCAGCCCCTTATCTGGTGGTTCATTTCCCATCCGTGATTTAAAGAATAGTGCCAGAACAAAACATTTTCATCGTTCTTACGATACCAGTTCCAGTCCACTCCCTCCCAAAGCACCTGAATAGAGTCGCCAAGTGCCTGTTCCAAGGCTGTCCCGTTCTTAAAATACTCCTTTACAGTTAACAGGCCCTGCATAAGCAAAGCAGTTTCAACCAGGTCTCCTCCATCATCAAGAGTACTGAATGGGATTGTCTTTCCTGTCGTGCCATTCAGCCAGTGCGGGAACGCACCATTATATTTTTCGGTTTCAGGGTCCATTAGGAAACTCACGATAGTAGAGAGCCTATCGAAGCCCTCCTGACGGGTAATGAAGTTTCTTTCAATTCCCGTAATTATTGCCATAAGCCCGAATCCGCTTCCGCCGGTGGTGACCATTTCGCCCGAGCCTAAACGCTCCCGTGCAAGTCCGGAAACAGGATGAGCATAATCCCAGAAATAACGGAATGTTTGCTCCTGCACCAGTGTTAGCAGCTCGTCGTCTGAAAGCAATGGAAACTTCGGGGTGCTGTCAAGTTGGGTGCGGATCACAAATGTGTACTGGTTCATAACAGTACCTCCCATATTCTGCCCCGAGTCGAAGCTCAGCCTGTAGGCGGCAAGGGGCATAAGCGGGTCTATTGGACGTATAACAAGATTTCTTGAATCATCATGGAAATAATGGGAATATAGTGTATCAACTTCTCCTGTAAAAACAAGCCTGGCTTTATTAAAACTTGAAGTGTCAACCCTGTCGCTGAAAGTTATCCTGATTTCAACATCGGCATAATCGACACTATTGATTGACGAATTGTTTGGCACATAGTTGTTGTTGACAAACACGGAATCAACAGTAAACCGGTCCACCGGCAATTCATTATTATCATCATCGGAGCATGAGGATACAATAACTAATAAAATTGCAAATGGTAAAATATTCTTCATTCGCTGCAATGTAACCGAACCATTATACTGAAACAAATTAAAAACAAGTAATCCGGGAGAAAGGAGATGAATCGCGCAGGTTGATATCCAACCCTTATATTCCAAAACAAATATAATTAAGGCGTACAGATTCCCTGATTTTCCGGAATCTGTACGCTTTAACTGTTTTTCTCAAAATGGTTTATGAAAAACCACATTATTTAAGCAGGACCAATTAAAAATGGCAGGCATTTATTACTCATTCAATTGAGTTACCTCAGCCTCGTAAAGATCGGCTACCTCTTCGTCTGATAAAGCCTTGTCATAGAATCTTAATTCATCTATCTGTCCATGATATTCCTTCATCCAGTCATCTTCAGCAGTCCCTAACCTGCGGTTTGCCCATGCTCCTATAATACCTTTGTTCCCTGCATCCAGCAGTGCCATGTTAAGGTTCCCCAGAAGTGGTTGCTCGTTGGGGTTGCCAATATCTCCGGGGTCTCCCTGGTAGCGAACCTCGTCATCATATGCACCGGTAGTTGTGAACAGGTAATTGCCATTCACATAGACTTTAGCTGTGGAGGTGGCCGGATCATAATTTGTCACAATATGGAACCAGAGATCAGCTGCAAATGATACATCTGATCTTCTCCAGTCATGCCCAATCCAGCCGGGATTATCATCTTTATCACGGGCATCGCTCTTGGTAAAGAAAGCCTTCAGCTCAAGAAAGTCAACAGTATTCTCTTCAGGGGCATTTTCCTGGAAAAACGCAAGGCTACCAAGAAATTCCTTACCGGTTATCTGGAAGATCATTGGCGGACCACCATCTAAACGTGGAGCCCTCATCCACATTGCAAGTGAAAATGCATTCAGCTGGGCAACTCTGTCAGAAAAATCTACATCCCATGAAATATAGGCACCTTCAGCGCCCTGATAAGCCAGTCCGCGACGGCCTTCAACATAAGTGACATTGCCTGTTGCCGTACCTTTGCCGGTAATTTCATCTTCCGCTGAATCTTCAAAACCCCAGTGATGAATCAGGTTATTTGTGGCAATTGTACTCGGATCAATCCTGCCATCATCAATAATATCGTCATCATCATCACTGTCACATGATGTCAGGGCCATTCCCCCAATGAGCATCATTCCGATAATATAAATTGAATATAATCTAAATCTGTTTTTCATAATTATTGTTTTTAGTAAAACATTAGTATAAATCTACATTTGTTAATTATATCCGTTGTTCTGGATAAGATTCGGATTCAGCTGCATCTGTGCAGCAGGAATCGGGTAAACCTCATGTTTTCCAACTGTAAAACCTTTATGTGACAAGGCTGCAGGAGCCTGCCCGGTCCTGATCAGGTCAAAAAACCGGTCCTGTTCCATGGCAAGTTCAGCCCTGCGTTCATCCCATATATCCTGAAGTGTAACTCCTGTAAGGTCTGAAAGACCTGCCCTCCTGCGAACCATATTAACTGCTTCATCAGCAGTGAGTCCGCTTATCAGGGGTACTGCTGCACCACTGACAATGGCTTCGGCATACATTAAAAGTATATCAGGGTACCTGAGGATCCTTACGTTCTGATCGAAACCATAACCATTGAAACTCCATCTGTTAAGGAAAGATGGCGTATAAACTTTTCCGTTATAAACTGGATTTGTGACAATAGTCCTTATACTGTCCCCTTCCGGCGTGACCGTTCCCCTGTAAAGAAAAGTAGTTGCCGGCCTTATCACTTCACCCCTTTCGTCAAAGAAATCAATCAGGTTCTGACTCGGGGTACAAAATCCCCATCCCTGCATGTTAGATGGCGTATTGCCCCTGGGCCCCTGCACAAATGCATATTCGATGTATGCAGCTCCGCCGGTTGTGCGTCCGAGTGTTGAACTCTGTATTTCAAAAATTGACTCACTGCTGTTCTGGCCATCGAGGCTGAACACTTCCCGAAAATTGTTGAGCAGGCTGAATCTTCCTGAGGCGATTATCCGGTCGGTGAGGTAAGCCACGGAATCCCAGTCGGACTGGTACAGATGCACCTTTGCCTTGATGCCCATAGCGGTAAATTTTGTAATTCTGCCTGCCCATTCACTGGAATAGAAGTCAGGCAAAACAGCAATAGCCTCCTGCAGGTCATTTTCAATGAAATCATATAACTCCCCCGTGGAAGCCTGACTGGCAGCAGCAAGGGCTTCCTGACTCAATATGGTATCAATTAAAGGAACTCTGCCGAAAAGACGTGCCAGGTTAAAATATGCATATGCCCTTATTGTTTTGGCTTCGCCCTGGCTTTGTCGTGCATAAAGCTTGTCGCCGCTGTCTGGCAAAGCTTCCTCAAAAAGTGGCATCTGGTGTATTGCATGATTTGCGCCGCTTACGATATTAAAATAAGATACCCAGAGAGAATTCAAATGAACGTTGTTTGACTCATAAGTCAGGTTGTCAATTTCAATCATCGGTGGATTGTCCTCTGGAGAACTGCCCTTGTCGGCATTATCAGAGGCAATTTCAAAAGCCCCTATATAAGGGAAAACATGCGCGCCAAACTGCCGCAGATTTGCATAAGCAGCACTTACCGGCAGGAAAATATTCTCAGACTTTGAATAATCCATTCCCAGTGTAGGAATAGTAGCTTCCGGACGCAGTTCGAGGTAATCTTCACAATTCGTAAATTGAAGAGCAACAAGAAGAATCAATACTATTTTAAACCCTTTTATTTTCATCCGAATATAGTGTTGTTATTATGCTTGTTTTAAGTAACTGATATATCATCCATGTCATGTGGTTGCCACGGATTGATCACATATGCTTTATTTATATCTTTTTGTGTGCTTTGGCTCATGTTGATTCATAATAGTAAATTGTCTAATCTTATACCATTTAATAAAGTTTGCCCATTTAGCTTTGCATCAAATGGATCATGATCCATTTTCCTTATTTTCCCCGTTTAACGGGGAACTTTATCCTCATGGCCTGAACTGCATTTCTTGCATCATGGGTCTTAAAAATTTGCCTTAATTCCAGCCGAATATATTGCCTGCATCGGATAAACTGAGGTGTCTATCCCACTGCTGATGGGACTTCCCCCAATTTCTGGAGTAAATCCGTTATAGGTAAAAAAAGTATATGGCCTTTGTGCCGAGAGATAAATCCTCAGCGATGACATGAAATTAAAATTCTTAATTGTATACCCGGCCTGAATATTCTGTATCCTCACATATGAGCCGTCTTCAACAAAAAAATCATTAGTCTGCTGGGTGAATGAGAAATTATAAGCCTGTGCAGAAGGATAAGTATCCGACCGGTTATCTTCGGTCCACCTGTTCTCATAAAAGTCCAGGTCATAATTGCCATCGGCGAAAATGTCCCTGTTCATTCTCTTTGCATTGAGAATCTTGTTGCCAAACTGCCCGTAAATTGAAATGCCCAGATCGAACCCATAAAAGTTAAGTCCGAGATCGAGACCTCCCAGAAACTTAGGGATTGCACTTCCCAGGTAAACCCTGTCGAGATCGTTAATTACATTATCGCCGTTCTGATCTTTATACTTAAAAAACCCCTTGTTCTTAATGGTCTGGTTCACAGGATCAAGCAAGGCTTCACTTTCAGTCCTGTAAACACCGTCAATTTCAAAACCATAAAAAGAGCCTATCGGCTGACCGACTGCAGTACGCGTTGAAAAATTTCCCCTTACCATTCCCCCGGGTATATAATCCCGCCCTTCCAGTTCAAGAACCCTGTTGCGAATGGTGGTGGCATTTATTCCAATATTGTATCCGAAGTTCTCAGTTATATTATCCCCCCAGTTAAGCATTAGCTCAATACCTGCATTCAAAACCTTTCCATTGTTCGCCAGAAGTTCGGCAACCCCTCCCCCTGTGGCTATGGGACTAAAAAACACAACCTTGTTTGTGGTTCTGTGATAGAGATCAAGCTCACCGGAGAGCTTCGAACCCAGCATAACAAAATCGACACCGGCGTTATATTCACTTACAACTTCCCATTCAAGAAAATTCTGCAATACGGTTTGTGCACCCACTCCATCTACCAGGTTATCACCAAAGACCGCAGAACTGCCAATGCCAGTCTGACCAAGTATTACCGTCGAATTGGCCGGCACATTGTCATTCCCAAGCAATCCCCAGCTGGCCCTGAGTTTCAGGAAGTCAAACAAATTTTGATTCTGCATGAAACCTTCGGAAGAAATGTTCCATCCCAGTCCGATTGATGGGAAATACCCCCATTTATCCTGGTATTTAGAGCTGCCGTCAACCCTGAAAGTAAGCGTGGCAAGATATCTGCCGTTGTAGTTATATGTGCCCCGGGTGAAGAATGACAAGCCATGGAATCTTGCGGCACCATCGGAGGCATTGCGATCTCTGAAAGAACCTGTGGCAATATATTTCGATTGTTCATCTATTCCCGGGACATCAATTGCCGAACCGGACAGAAACTCGAACCTCTCAATGCGTGTTGATTGCCCCAGGAGAAGAGAGTAATTATGTCCACCCGTTCTGCTTGAAATAGTGAGCAGGTTGTCAATTATTTGTTTGGATGAATTTCCCGCAGTCTTTGAAAGACTGGAAGTACTCACTCCCTGAGATCCTCCTACGAGGAAAGCCGGAGTATAGTCTCGTATAGTATAGTTGCTTATATCCTGATTATAGGAAGTTCTGAAGGTAAGAACGTCCCTGATAAGGTAAAATTCAGTAAAGGCACTGAATACGAGTCTGTTTCCCCTGTCAAAATTATCGGCATAAAATGCTGCTGCATAAGGATTCCCGTATTGATTCCCATAACCAAACTGCTGGGGAGATCCAAACTGAACAGGGTAGGCCTGTGTGTTTTCCGGATCATAAACCGGATAAACCGGAGGGTTTACGAATGCACCAAAGAATGCACCCTCATTTGGAATATACTGATCATACCGTGAATTTATAAGGGTAACACCTATTTTTAAATAATCATTCACATCCTGATCGAGCCTTGCGCGCAGATTGAGCCTCTGGTAATGGTTGGTTGCATCCATTATCCCATCCTGATAGAGATAGCTACCACCAAAAGAATAATTTGTCCGTTCGGTTGCACCTGAAATGTCAAGGCTATGGTTTGTCATAGGTGCATTTCTGACAAGTTCACTATACCAGTCGGTGCTGGAAGGAAAATTAGCCGGATCTCTTGGAGAATACCCGGGAATTTCAGCGTTAGCCTCATTGAGCAGTTCGACATACTGATTCCTGCCGGTCAGCGGTATAATATTTACTGCTGCCTGCATGCCATAGTACCCGTCGTAGCTTATCACTGGTTCTCCGGTCCTTCCTCTTTTGGTAGTGACCAGAATAACACCGTTTGCAGCCCTTACACCATAAATTGCGGCAGCCGAAGCATCCTTAAGAACGGTAATATCTTCAATGTCGGAAGCGCTTATAAAATCAAGGTTATCAACAAAGACTCCGTCAACAACAAACAAAGGGTTGGCATAGTCTCCGATTGAACCTATCCCCCTTATTTTAACCGATGGTCCCCGGCCGGGCACCCCGCTGCTTATAATCTGAACGCCTGCCACCTTCCCCTGTAAAGCCTGCATGGCACCTGAAGTCGACTGTGCAGCCAGATCCTCTCCGCTAACGCTTACCACGGGTGCCGTAAGGTCCCTTGCCCTCTGCGTACCATAACCTATCACAACCAGTTCGTCAATGTCGGTTGTCCCCATTTCAAGGATCACATCAATAGTGGTACGCCCTTCAATTGGAAAAATTTGGGAAGCCATACCTACCATGGAAAAAACCAGTATCTCATCAGGTGCTGCTTCAATGGTGTAGAATCCGTCAGGATCTGTAATGGTGCCCCGCATGGTGCCCTGAACTAAAACGGTAACACCCGGAAGAGGGATCCCTTCCTCATCAGATACCGTTCCTGTAACCGTTATCTGTGCGGATGAGAATGCAGTCAGTAATGCGAAAAAAATGAATACGGAGATTACTTTTTTCATCCGGATTTTTTTAATAATCAGATGGAAACCTGTTAAATTCCAAATGCCCAACCTTGAAGTTATTGCTCCACCTTGAAGTATCACCCACACTTTGAAGTTACACCCCTGCCCTGAAGTGAAGTTATGCCCTATCTTGAAAAACTTCATAAACATTCCATCATGCATTCCATCATGAATGACTTGTTTGATGAAGTGAAATAAGATTAAAATATAGTCAGCTTGTCCTTTAGAAACAATTAATCAGTTAGATAGTTCATCGCAAACTTCTTATAAGCCGCAATAAGTTATTGAGAATCATTATATACTAATCAGGATAGAAATGTTCTTGCAGACTATTGCAACATTGCCTGCACCCCATATAAACATTCTTACTGGCTTTCGCGTTGCATCTGTTCTGACCCCATATAAATAAGAAAAGCACCTTTTCATCCGGGGAATCTACCAAAAACCCCTTCTAAAAAAATGCTTTTTCCGTTTAACCTAACTACCTAACCTAACTAACAACTAATCCTAACTTACCTAACCATTTAACCTAACCATTTAACCATCTAAACCTGTTAATCTAACATAACAATCTAACAATAAACCTGCGAAAAACTCTATTTTATAATGAGGTTTGCAGACCCCACCATGTGAGCTTTACACTTACAAATTAACCCAACATAGATTAACTGAATCTTAAGCAAACAATAATAAATAAAAAAATATATTTAATAATAATATAACCTACTGTTAATTAGTCCTTAACAATTATAGCTTTACTTTGAAGAAAACAAAATCAATGCTCAAAAGCAACCATTACAAAACCATTGTAATTTCAGATCTTCACCTGGGAATTGAGAACTCCAGGGCCAAAGAAGTATCCAGATTCTTAAGAACCAATACCTGCGATTTACTGATCCTTAACGGTGACATAGTTGATGGCTGGCAGCTTAAAAAATCAGGGAAATGGAAAAAGAGGCACAGCAGATTCATTAAATCTGTTATTGATATGCCCTCTACTCACAATACCCGGGTTATATACATTAAAGGCAATCATGATGACTTTCTTGATCATTTTGTACCCTTCACATTCGGTAAAATATCTATTTTACGGGACTATATACATTTGAGTGGAAACAAAAGATATTATGTAACTCATGGTGATATTTTTGATACCATCACTACGAATTTCAGGTGGCTGGCAAGCCTGGGCAGTATTGGGTACACTATGCTGCTCTGGCTAAATAAAATATATAATAATCAGCGCCTCAGGAAAGGACTCCCCTATCATTCACTTTCCAAAATAATCAAGTATAAAGTTAAAACCGCTGTATCATATATTTCAGGATTTGAGAAAGAACTGGTAAAAATCGCGCGTGTTAAAAAATGTGACGGGGTGATATGCGGTCACATTCACACACCGGCTATCGCCAAATATGACAATATAACTTATATGAACTCGGGCGATTGGGTCGAGTCTCTCAGCGCGCTGGTGGAAGACTATTTCGGGAACTGGAAAATTATCTATTACTCAGATCTTGTAGAAGAGGAAAGAAGAGCAACGATGAATGGTCAAACACAAAGTTCGGCTGTAAAGATAAATGCTGTAAATTCTGCTATCAAACCAACGGAATTCAAACCTGTAAAACTAAGACAGGTAAAATCTGAAACTATAGTATAATAAAGATCCTGAGGGCCTGTTTCAATACATATTTACTCAAGATCGAGCAGTATTGCAATGTTCTCCTTTACACTTTCAACGAGAAAGGGAGGCAAAACTGCAATCTTCCTGAACAGCCTTTTATTGTCAACTGCACGGATTTGTTCAATCACTATATCGCAATCTTGCTGAAGTGATCCAGCTTCGGCTTTCTTTATCAGTACTCTTAGCACTTCAGCTTCTTTAGTTTTCAACGATGGGAAAATGCGCTAAGAAATTGCCTTGAGTAATCCCACTGAGTAACTGTTTCTGCTGGAGCCAGGTCCGTTCAGAGTGACCGTCAGGCTCTTTCCCCCTCCGTATGAATACAACAATATGATCCTGGCCTGGGGACTGGTAAAATTTGAGGTTTTCGGTACAAAGATATAGCCGCTTTTATCGGAATGCCTGGAAGCAAGTTCTGCCAGTTTTTCGGCCCCTTCTTCACCTCCGCCTACCGCTCTGAATAAGGGATTGCAGGCAATTCTATTCCACGGCACCGATCCGGTTTCAACACCATCAAGATTAACCGTGTTAAAATTTTCATGCAATCTTTGTTGCGTTTCCAGGTAATCATAATCAACTACTGAGGCCCTGTCTAATGACGGGTGATCAAAAAAACACACCTCATTTTTACCCGGCATGTAAAGAACACCTGTAAAACCTACAAAGTATTTGGTTTTCAATATTTCATCAAACTTCCCATCATGGGACGGGGCACCTTTAAAATAATAATGGTGAATAAAAGAGGTTAATTCGGGGAAAGTTGGTTCAAGATATCCCCCACGTTTAATATCGTTTTGCAGCGTTCGTGAATTTGCAGGGCCAAAGAAAGGATAAGCAGCGGTTAGACTTTTTCCCTGATGTGGAAATTTCATTTCTGTTTTTTCCATAATCTGAGATTCTGAGCAGTTAAAGATTATTTAAGATACCTTTCTCACAAAATAACACTTTTCTTTCACAAATGAACCCGATATTAAGAAAAACCCGATTAAAACTGATCATTCCATGCCCTACCTTAAAATAAAAACCTGAATCGCCTGCCACATCACTCTACTAAACCATGCTCACAAGTAAAAAATTCGCTAAAATCGGACTATCCAACACCGGAGGAGGTGACTTTAAGCCCGATTTTTGCTGCGCACCGCGAATTTTTTTAGCGCACAGGACTTTCGGGCAGAGCCCCGCCAGGATATGACCACTTTTTAAGGACGTGGGTTTTTTAATGAAACTAAAAAGAAATTCTGATATTTATTATATTCGTAATTTCACAATCAGATGCAATTTAGAGTTATACCATTCAACCATGAAAAATCCTGTTAACTTATTGCTGGTTATTGCCGCCACACTTAATATCTGGCAGTCAGATGTTTTATCACAGCCGGGCCCTGCTGCCGAAACCGTTGAACAAGATACCAATCCTGAGATAGCGGTCGAACCGGTAAAGGCGGGCAATGCTGCCGGACAAGTGAACCAAAATGCCCGTCCTGAAATTGTCGGGGGACTGGCACAGAAAGTTGAGGCCTTCTCTGACCCGGATTCATGGATACGTCACGATTTGTGGGTTAAGACCGGGTTTGATATCGACGGCGATGGTCAACCTGACCGGGTCCACGTTTCAGTCGCCCGACCCCATCAAACCGAATCAGGACTAAAGCTGCCGGTCGTTTACCAGTCCAGTCCATACTACGCAGGGACGAGTTCCACAGATAGAAGATATTTCTGGGATGTCAGACAGGAGCTGTATACCGGACCTGTTCAGCGCGAATTCCCCCCTGTCCATGAACGAACTGATAAACGTCCTGTTATATCAAATGATATGGTGGACTTCTGGGTGCCCCGCGGCTTTATTGCTGTTCACTCATCGGCGCCGGGAACAGGTTACTCGCAGGGCTGCCCTACAATAGGTACTGAAATTGAAGCCCTTGCACCAAAAGCTGTAATTGACTGGCTTAACGGCAGGGCTAAGGGCTATACCACCCCTTTCGGGGAAGAAGAAGTAACGGCTTACTGGACTACCGGGAAAGTCGGCATGATAGGTACTTCATACAACGGAACACTGGCGCTTGCCGCTGCATCTACCGGCGTGGATGGTCTCGAAGCCATAATACCGGTGGCTCCCAATACATCATATTACCACTATTACCGGTCTAACGGACTAATTATTCATCCCTACGGATGGATGGGTGAGGATATAGATTTTCTGTTTGACTTTGTCCATTCCAATCCGGAAAATCGCGATTATTGCAACCTTACCGTCCGTGATACAGAAATGGCAGAGGGAATGGACCGGATTACAGGTAATTACAATGGTTTCTGGGCAAAAAGAGATCTTGCCGCCAACCTTGAAAATCTGAAGGCAGCAGTGCTGATGGCCCATGCATTTAATGACTGGAATGTAATGCCAGGCCACAGCTACCGTGTAACAGAAGTGCTGAAGGAGATGGGCGTGCCTCATCAGATCTATTACCACCAGGGTGGTCATGGCGGTAACCCTCCTGAAGATATTATGGTCAAGTGGTTCACACGATACCTTTTCGGTGTGGAGAATGGTGTCGAAGCTGACCCTGTAGCATGGATCGTGCGTGAGGATGCTAACCGAATGGAACCTCAGCCATATGAGGATTATCCAAATCCCCTTGCTTCTGACGTGGAATTCTTTCTCAAGCCCGGAGCCCCGGAGGCAGGGTTGCTTGTCACAGACAGGGTGGCCGGGTCGGGTACTGAAACGCTGACGGATAACTTTTCTTTTAGTGGTTCTGCATTGGCGCAGGCCGAATGGACCCGCCACCGTTTACTGTATGTGACACCCGATCTTAAAGAGGACCTGCATATATCAGGCGTACCATCGGTTACGGTCAGGCTTTCCCTTGACAGGCCTGCAGCAAACCTTTCGGTATGGCTGGTTTCACTGCCGTGGACGGAAGGGCGAAATTCAAAAATTACCGATAATATAATCACACGGGGCTGGGCCGACCCACAAAACCGCAACTCCATTAATGAAAGCGAGCCTCTTGTACCCGGCAGGTTTTACGATGTCGCCTTTGATCTGGAACCTGACGACCAGGTCATCAGGGCAGGTCAGAAGATAGGCCTGATGATCTTTTCAAGCGACAAAGATTTTACCCTGTGGCCCGATCCGGGAGCGGAAATCACTGTCGATCTCGATGGCACAACCCTCAGGCTGCCTGTCGTTGGCGGAAAAGAGGCTGTTAAATTTTAAACTTGCAAAGAACAATTGAAACCGGCCCGGGCATACCCTGACTTGTAAGATCAAACAGGAAAAATCCGGAACTACGCTATAAGAAAAGATTTAGTAGATACGTTTCAAACGATCAACTTTTTGCGGTTAGTTAAGCTTACCAATAAATTAGGAAAAACAGGACCTGGTCGAAAAGAGGTTTCATGATTTAACCCTGATTTTCCTTTCTCTTGCTGCTGCATAAGAAAGACTGGCTGAAATGTCTTCTCCGGTAATTTCAGGGAAGTCAGTGGTGATTTCATAATGAGACATTCCAAAGGCTAACCATATCAAAACATCATGAACAGAAATACGGGTGTCCCGAATGCATGGTTTACCGAATCGTTTATCCGTATTAATTCTAATGATATTATGATAGTCAGTCATACTAACAATATAACATTATTTATCCAGTTTAGTTCCCTTTGCTTTTAGCATAAATAGTTGCGAAATACATGTTTTCAGCGAGTTTTTATTTAACTTTATGTTAGCCGGATTTTATATCAGGTGTCAGCACAATAGTAAATGAATTGGGGTTTCTACCTGAGTCTTATTCCTTCATTGACCTAAGAAGCCTCCTTCTGGAAGGAGGTGGTTCACTATTATCATGTTGTCAATATTCTATACTGTTTGGATAGTGCAGATGTAAAGCGAACTAACCGGAGATATGAACATGAAAGCTAAAAAATAATATAACAAATTATGGACTGGAGCCTGTATCTTAATTTTTTAATTGCAATGCTTGCCATAATAAACCCTATCGGTATATGGCCGCTTTGGAGTGCAATGACAGATGATGTTAAAAAAACAAGAGTCCGCAGGAAAATAGCATTCCTGATAGTTTTCTCATCAATACTGATTCTCTTGGTTTTCCTCTTCTCCGGGAGTTACCTGCTAAAGTTTTTCAGCATTGATATCCCTGTGTTCCGGATAGCAGGTGGCGTTCTGCTGCTTTTAACGGGAATCTCGATGATTGAGGGTTCGGCTACAAAGCTCAATGAAAGGGATGAGAAAGGCGATGATGAAATGAACCTGGCTAAACAGAGATTCAAAAAGATCGTCGTTCCGCTTATAATCCCTGCACTGGCAGGCCCGGGGTCTATAACAACTGTAATCCTTTACGGGGCCTATGTTTCAAGCTTGCAGGATTACCTGGCACTGTCAGGCGTAATAGTTATTACTTTTTTTGTATTATTTATTGTTTTTGAGAGCTCCTATTTTCTTGAGAGAATGGTTGAACCTATCATTTTCAATGTTTCCACAAGAATCTTCGGCATAATAGTCACCGCCATTGCCGTGCAGTTTATGGTGGAGGGACTGGGACAGGTCTTTCCGGCATGGGTAGATTGAAGCCAACCCGTTTTTAAGTGACAAACATGGCAGTATTTTTACTGTTAATAGTTACCGCTTTTGCCCACCTTATCAGCGCTTCAAACCCTGTTTGTTTAACAGCTGAAAAGCGACAAAAAGGTTTGACTATAGTAAATAATCCTCACAGGTAATAGCTGTTGAAATTTCCTTAAAACAGTTTACAGTTATTACTTTTAATTCTGTTATAAAAATAAGCTGCTTTTAATAGTATTTTTTCACAGTTTGATTTTTCCTGAAATAAAAATCTTATCCCTGATCGCTTTGCTATTTTAGGCTGTACCCCTGCTCTACCCTTTAGCTTATCCATAAGAAACAGTAGATTGTTCAAAATCTCATATTCTAATCTTAAAACTTAAATTAAAATGAATCTAAATAATTTTTGAAAAAAGAAAATATTACCTTATTTTTATTTAGTTTTATTTAATGTAATCAGCTTTTTCAAGTTCTCTGAAATTTTGAAGTTCTCTTTTTTGTTCCTAAGCTTAGTCATACATTATAATTGCTTTAGGAATTACCTGACACTTGGCCCAGGCCCGGCCGTTTACTTAAGTGGTTAGGCCAACCAAACACCTCTGAAATATCATTCCAGATAAAATTGCTTTCAATAAAAATTATAATAAACATGACTTCTTTTAATAACTAAAACTCAGACATGATGGAAAGAAGTAAGGTAAACCTAATTGTATTTTCTATTATTATGCTGTTTACTGGCTTGTTCATGGTTTCATGCGAAGACCCGGATGAAATAGTTGGGCCGCAGGGACCACAGGGTGAGCAGGGACCACGGGGACCGGAGGGGGCGCAGGGAGCAGATGGACGGCAGGGTGAACCTGGACCGGAAGGACCAGAGGGACCGCAGGGAGAACAGGGGCCGGAAGGGCCACAGGGTGAACCTGGGCCGGAAGGGCCGCAGGGTGAACCAGGACCGGAAGGGCCGCAGGGTGAACCAGGACCAGAAGGACCACAGGGTGAACCAGGACCGGAAGGGCCACAGGGGCCGCAGGGTGAGCCGGGTGAAGACGGAAGTTCTAATGTTATATATTCTGAATGGACAGCATTTGATTTGGATAACTGGACAGGGAGCCTCACTTTTTTTGGGCAAAAACGGCGTGAATACCCTATAGATGTTGTGGAAATTGACGTGGATATTATTAACAAGGGAACGGTAATAGTTTATGCCAGGTTCCCAGGTACAATCAACAGGACACAACCATTACCGATTATAGGCCCGATCCTTTCTAACGCCAGAGACCAGGTACTAAATTTCCATATCCGGCTTGGCCTTATTCATATTGAGTTTTACAACCTGATTGAACGTGACGAGGATCCCGGCAGATTTGGCTCTGGAAACCAATACCGGTATATCATAATTCCCGGAAGCGTAGAATCCCTTAAATCTGCTACTCTTAAACTTAATGACTATGAAAGGGTTATGGAACATTTTGGGATTAATCCCTGATAAACCAGGCGTGAAGTCTAAACACTTTACACACAGGTTATGAAAATAACGTAAACACTTTACAATCAGCTTTTTATATTGTCAGTTAGAGAATAGAGTATGGTAGGGTAATGGAACATTATGAGATCGATCAATTAAATAATTGACAGTAAGTCTAATTACACAGCATACTTGCTCCCGGGCTTTGCAAGGCAATAGGCTTCATTGGGTTCTCTGTTACCAAGTTTATGGTTGGCAGGGGCCGCATCAAAAACCTTAAATTCATAGGAAAACATCCTCATGCTCCTGATATGGGTTTGTGCAAGTTCGCTCAATCCTATGCCAAAATAATGGCTTGATCTAAGTTGACAGGAGTCTATTTAACCATAGTCAGAGCATTAGGTTTCCGCTTAAAATTCACCAACGAAACAAACTTCTCCTGCTCTGTACGACCCCAATCCATTGTCCAGCTCCGGGAGTCTTAATCTCAATAATATTGCCTCCCGAAATTTCCTCCTCATCAGACCACTGACTGGTTGTAATGTCCAGCCATTTTAAATTAAACCGGCCCTGTGTATCTCTCAGATCCAAACCTACTTCACCACCATCGGTAAAATAGATGGCATACTGCTCACCGGGAATATAGGCAAGATATGCTTCATTGGTGTCGCGATCAGTCAGCAAACTACTGGTGACATCCGGCTCTGCACGAAAAACATCGAAAGCTTCCTGAAAAACCCGGGCACTGCGGATCTGTTGCTGGGCTATTTCACTCAAACCAATACTGAAGTATCCGGGTCGGGGACCAGGACGATGAAACCGGGATGATGCAATTCCTCCAAGTATGTTTCTCCAGAATTTGTTCAATCCCTCGGGTATTCCTCCACCAAGTGCCGAACCACCATAAATTTTATTGTTATTGACAGGCCGGGGAGGATCTGCAACAATTTGCCGTGCAATCTGCATATTGTCCCAGTGAACCTGTTCATCGCGCAGGTTATTTTGTGAGACATCCACAAAAGAATAAAGGTCGGGATGATCGAAAGTCCTTCTGTGCACCGGATCTGTCAGGTCCCTGGCATTCCACATCTCAGTAACCTCAATGTTTACATTAGCCTCTGCTGCTTTATTCCTGATGAATTCCGCCCAGTACCGGGCCCACTCCTCCGATGCCGTGCTTTCATTGCTTATACAATAAAGGATATGGTCATATTCAAATGTGATGGAGAGAATGCGGTCAACCCAGGCCTCTTGAAAAGACAATACCAACGGATCATCATCCAGCTCAGGAATAGTCCGGAAAATATTGTAATCACTGGTAAACTCCTTATGATTAAATTCTTCGTCATCCAGGATGGTCTCATCGGCAGTGTAGTTTATATTGTTTTTCGGATTATAGGGATGTGCAGACCATGCTTCTGCCGAATATGCTCCTCCCCATACCTGCCCCATATCCCAGCGATCCCAAAATTCAATTTGCACAATAATGTCCCGCCTGGCAGTCATTTCGATATAATTGCTGAACAGTTCCCAATAAGCTTCATCCCAACGGTTGAGGTCATACAGACCGGTTTCCTCATCCCGGTGAAACGGATAAAGATTAATGTCATTATACAGATCACTATCCGGATCAATCCGGTCACGACTGGACATTGTATTTCGAAGGTAGTTACCACCAACCGAGGTCAACAGGTTAAGATGGGCCTCCAGGCCATCCGGCCCGATATTAGGATGATTGAAAAGATTGTCCTGATCTGAACCTCCGAGTAAAAGAATGGGCTCCCCTTTATATTGCCAGTAGCGGGAATCTTCCGACCAGGGCTTGATACGACGGGCATCACGCTCCTCATACTCATCGGTCTGGCAGGAAATTCCTGATAATACCAGTGCCAGGATTGCTAAAAATTGCGCAAGTAATTTAAATAGGCTTTTGACATATACCATTCTATACATTATTTATCGAATTTGTTTAACACTGATTATAATCTGACATTGAAATAACGAAGCATTTCTTCATCATATACAAATAAATCGTAAAAACCCGAAACATCAAAACAAAATAATCAGAAATGAATATTTATATGTTAAGCAAGTTAACCAACCGATTCAATTCATTTCACAAGCTTAACAGATTTACTGGCTATGCTTTATTGTCAAGTAATACCCGGACTAGATAAAAAATACGCTAAAATCGGACTGTTCACCACCTAAGGAGGTGGCGTTAACCCCGATTCTATTTCGCACCGTGAATTTTTTTAGCGCACAGGCCTTTCGGGCAGAGCCCCGCCAGGACATGACCACATTCTAAGAAGGCGGGTTTTTTAATGAAACTAAACGGGTGAAGACCCCACTTTACTGTGAATAAGGTAGCGGATAAAACATTTTAGTTTAAATATATCTGACAACTGACAAGGAACTGTCCACCTGGCAATTAATCTATTTATATCCAAAAAAAATAAATATGGTTTTATTAAAACTGAGAATGGTTTTGAAGGATAAATCCGTAAGTTTGTCAATGGTGCAATGAAAATAGTCACCAAACCAACACTGAAACTTTAAATTTAATGTCATGCAACGTTTCTTAATTAAGCCATTGATCATTATACTGTTATGCATTCATTTAACTTCGTGCAACCAACATCACGAGGTCCGTTACACATTTGATAATATACCTGACAGGGTATGGTGCGGGGAAGAATTCTGGACAGTCCCGCTTGAGGGATGGCGAATAAACAATGGAAGAGTAGAATGTATAAGCAATATCCAGCATGCCACTTTCAGTGTTTTACCATATGTCCTTGCAGAAAGGAGTGATGGTTTCAGTGTTTTGTTTGATATGGGACTGATTGACAGAGGCGAAAATGATGGTTCTGCAGGCATAACAATAGGCCGCAAGGCAAGTGAGGAAGATGATGTACGTGCATCTGTGTATTTCGGACAGGGAATTAATCTGGGAGTTAATACACAGGGTTATGCATTCATTGAGCAGCAAACAACCAGGTTGCCATCCGATTTTGACTATAGTAGTTTTAAAATTGAGGTGACAGGGGGCAAATCTTCCGGCGAATATTTATTGTCACTTAATATAAAAGACAGCGACGGAAATAATGTAGCTGATGTGTCCTTTTCACCGGAAGGTCCCGTATCAGGAATTATACAGCTGGTTAATAATTTCCGGACATCAAGCTCTTCCAATAATGGCCCGAAATTCTGGTTTGATAATCTTAACCTGGAAGGTAAAAAAATTGAAGAAAAAGCAGACAACCGGTTCGGCCCGGTATTCTGGACAATGCACACTCTGAGTAATAATATCCTGAAAATGACTGCCCAAATGCCTCCTGTAAGTAATACTGAAAATCAGGAAGCTGAACTACAAATCAGAAATGACGGAGAGTGGCAAACAATATCAAGGGGATCAATGCATGCCGGTGCCAGAACTGTTACCTGGAAAATTCCGGATTGGGATTCCGGGAATGATCATCATTACAGGGTATTGTTCGAATATATCAATTCAAAAGGAGAATCTGCATCTGATGAATATCTGGGTGTAATTCGCAAAGATCCGGTAGACAGGCCATTGCGGTTAGGATCACTAACCTGTCAGATTTGGATGGGATTTCCATATTCTCCTGTTGTTAAAAACCTGGAACTTTCTCAGCCTGATCTGCTTTATTTTTCAGGAGACCAGCTTTATGAAAGCAATGGCGGTTATGGTGTAGTGAGATGGCCTGAAGATGAAGCGATTCTTAACTATCTTGGAAAGTGGTATATGTTTGGATGGGCCTTTGGAGATCTGATGAGGGATATCCCTACTGTAGTTACTCCTGATGATCATGATGTTTACCATGGCAATCTCTGGGGCGAAGGCGGGGTTCCATTTGATGATCAGCATTTAATTAAAGAAACCGATCAGATAGGCACAAGTGACAAAAAGGGTTTTCTTAATACTGTGGGTTTTGTTAACGTTGTAAACCACACTCAATGTGCTCACCTTCCCGATCCATACGATCCGACTCCCATAGAGCAGGATATGAGTGTATGGTACACCGGTATGGATTACGGCAGGGTAAGTTTTTCCATAATTAGTGACAGGATTTATAAATCTGCTCCAGAAAGGGTTTCTCATTGGGAAGGAAGACACGACCATGTTACGGCACCACTGGAAGATCCAATGTCAATTGAGCAGGAAGGGCTGGAACTGCTGGGTGGCAGACAGGAAAAATTTCTTCGGGAGTGGATAAGGGACTGGAACGCTGTGGATTTTAAAGTTGTGATGTCACAATCTCCTTACGCGGCTGCAGCGACACACCATGGACAGTATGATGCTTATTTATATGGAGACCTGGACGCAGGAGGATGGCCAAAGATGGCAAGAGACAGGGCAATAGGTATAATCCGCAAAGGGTTTGCTTTTCATGTTAACGGTGACCAGCATCTTACGTCAATTCTGCAATATGGTATTGATGACTACCGCGATGCCGGCTACAGCTTTTGTTCACCTGCTATTGCAACCGGTTATTCCCGATGGTTCAGGCCTGATGAACTGGGCATCCCTGTAAGGAATCGTCCTGCTCATGGAAATCCCAACACGGGTGAGTATGAAGATGCTTTTGGAAATTTAAACTATGTATATGCTGTTGGCAATCCCGGCAATCTTCCCAGGGATCCTAACCGCTATCAGACCAAACATGATAAAGCATCAGGTTTCGGTATGATTATTTTTGATCAGGATCAAAGAACCATTACAATGGAGAGCTGGCGGTTTCTTGCCAATGTTGCTGATCCTGGCCCCGATGATCAGTTTCCCGGCTGGCCCCTGACTATCAGTCAATTCGACAACTACGGCCGTGAAGCATTTGCCTGGCTCCCTAAATTGAATTTTAATGGCGGACCCGATCCGGTAGTAGAAGTAATTAACCAGGAAACCGGAGAGTACGAATATATGGTCAGGATTAAAGGTAATGAGTTCTCACCAAAAGTATTCTCCGGGGGTCTTTATACCTTAAGGGTAGGCTATCCTGAACAAGATAACTGGCAAACCATTGAAAATCTGGAGGTATTAAGCAGCAAGGATGAAGAAGTTTTGCAGATAGATTTCTAGCCCTCATCCATCTGCAGAAAAACTGTACAACTTATTTCTTTAAAGGGAACCAATATTCTAAGGTTTTAGCAATTACTAACAACAATAATATAATAGTTTCGTGATGGTTAACTATTTAGTCAAGCGTGAAAAACAGTTTAATATGTTGATAACCAGCACTATAATGTTGA
>CAYQXY010000047.1:0-36568 GCA_964421595.1 uncultured Bacteroidales bacterium
GAATAATGTTCTGAGGGAACTTCATCTGGCCAGGGCTCTATACCGGTGCGGTGATCATTATGGACTGGGAAAACAGATCCTTAAGAATTATTCAAACGATCTTCATGGCCACTATTTCAGGCATGCGGCAGGTGTAATGGATATGGGATTTATAATGTAACCCGGGTCAGGATTAAGTTTGGAGGTTTAAATCATTTAGAGGGAAACTAAAATTATTTATGATAACATTACTAATATCTTCTCTTGTTCTTATTCTTGGATATGCATTATATTCTAAGTATATAGAGAAAGTTTTTGGTGCTGATGATGGACGTATGACCCCGGCAATTAGCATGCCAGACAGGGTTGATTACATTCCTTTGCCCTGGTGGCGCATTTTGCTTATACAGTTTTTGAATATAGCCGGATTGGGACCCATATTTGGTGCTGTAGCCGGAGCAATGTGGGGACCGGTGGCTTTTATATGGATCATTTTAGGTGCGATATTTGCCGGTGCAGTTCATGATTATTTTTCCGGAATGTTATCTGTCAGACATAAGGGCCTTAGTATAACTGAAATCGTTGGAATATATATGGGAAGTGCAACGAAACAGGTTATGAGGGTTTTTACGGTTTTTTTAATGATCATAGTAGGAACTGTCTTTATTATGGGGCCGGCCAGAATACTTGCTGGGTTCACTCCGGATATAGCGTCGGTAACTTTTTGGGTTTGGGTGGTTTTGCTCTATTATGTTTTGGCAACTTTGCTTCCTATAGATAAGGTTATTGGAAGGATATATCCCGTCTTTGGATTTGCTTTAATTTTCATGGCAATTAGTTTGATTGTTGGGTTACTGGTAAAGGGGTATCATATTCCTGAGTTAAGCATTGAGAACTTTCGTAATTTACATTCTGAAGCCGGCACATTTCCGATTTTTCCCATGTTGTTCATAACTATTGCCTGTGGAGCAATTTCCGGGTTTCATGCTACTCAATCACCACTTATGGCCAGGTGTATCACAAAAGAAAGCTATGGGCGCAGGGTGTTTTACGGGGCAATGATTATCGAAGCCGTTGTGGCTATGATCTGGGCTGCAATAAGCATGAGTTTTTTTGGAGGAGTCAGTGAATTAAACAGCATTATGAGTGAACATCAGGGAAACGCAGCCTGGGTAGTGAATGAAATCTCCAACTCTTTACTCGGTGTATTCGGTGGGTTACTTGCGCTATTAGGGGTTGTAGCCGCACCGATTACCTCCGGAGATACAGCTTTTCGCAGCGCCAGGTTAATAGTTGCTGACCTGATGAAACTGAAACAGGGGCCAATAATAAATCGATTGCTTATCAGTATTCCTCTTTTTGTTATTGGTTACCTTCTTACACGAATTGATTTTAGTGTTATCTGGCGTTATTTTGCCTGGTCTAACCAGACTCTGGCTACTGTAGTGTTGTGGACCATCACAGTTTACCTGGTAAATCAAAAAAAGAATTACTGGATTACTCTGCTTCCAGCACTTTTCATGACAGCTGTCATATCCACTTATTTGTTTCTGGCCCCTGAGGGATTTTCATTAAATAAAAACATTTCATATTTAATTGGATTAACAATTACTGCATTCTCATTATTGATTTTTATGCGTTATAAGCAAAACTCAAAAAAATAGAGTGTCCTGTAAATTGTTATAAATAGTTGAATTCATGTTTTAAATATTATTTAAAATGATATAAAAGTATAACCTTAAGTAAAGATTTAAAATGATCCAGGAAATTAGCTACTATGCATAGTCTGAACCAGGTCAAATAATTTCATGGTCAATTTCGTAATAATATATAGCTGAAAATTAGAGCTTTTGTAAATTAAAATATAATATTATGGCAAGTAGACGCGATTTTGTAAAAAGTTCTTTGGTGTTTAGTGGTGGCCTGATTCTTCCGTCAGGTTACATTACATCTGTATTGACAAATGAAAACTATGACATTGTCATTTATGGAGCCTCTTCGGCAGGAATTATTGCAGGTGTTGCCGCGGCGAAGAGAGGCCGTTCTGTGATCATTGTTGAACCTTCCAGCCATCTTGGCGGATTAACTACAGGCGGGCTTGGTCAGACAGACATCGGTGTAGAAGGGGCAGGGGGAGCAATTGGAGGCATGTCCTTTGATTTTTATCGCAGGATACGTCAGCATTACATGAACGATGATGCATGGACCTATCAAACCTGGGATGAATATATGGGCAGGACCAATCGCCTGCAGGAGGGGAGTGAAGGGATGTTTGGATTTGAACCCAAAGTAGCCCAAAAAATTTATGAAGATATGCTGAAAGAGGCCGGCGTGCCGGTAGTGATGAATGACCGGATCTTGTTAAACGGGCGGGGTGTGGAAAAAAGAGGAGATAAAATCACGGCCATGGTTACAGAAGATGGCAATGTATATCGAGGTGAAATATTTATGGATGCCACCTATGAATGTGATTTAATGGCAATGGCCGGAGTTGGCTACCATGTGGGCAGGGAGAGCAATGACCGTTATGATGAAACCTTGAATGGAGTTCAAACAAGGCGTTCCCACAATCATATATTTCATGTGAAAGCAGATCCCTACATCCGGCCGGGATATGCCCACAGTGGAGTACTGCCGGGGATTGATCCTACCGGACCCGGTGAAGAATATTCAGCAGATCATCGATTGCAGGCATACTGTTTTCGAATGTGTATTACCGATGTTCCTGAAAATCGCATTCCAATCGAAAAGCCGGAAGGGTATGAAGATATGCGGCATGAACTGTTATTCCGCATGTTTGAAGCCGGGTATACAGAAAGTCGGGATTCACGAATACCCTGGATTAATTCTCCGATGCCCAACCGCAAAACTGATATCAATAACCGGCAGGCAGTATCCACCAATAATATTGGGATGAATTACAATTATCCGGACGGAGATCATGCTACCAGGGAAAGAATCATAGAAGATCACCGTTTATACCAGCAAGGCCATATGTGGGCTATGGCCAACCATCCGCGCGTACCGGAACATTTTCGTGAAGAGTACAGACGGTGGGGTCTGGCTGCAGATGAATATACCGGCCATGATCATTGGACTCCGCAGCTATATATCAGAGAATCCAGACGTATGATTGGTGAATATATAACAACCGAGCATGACTGCCGGCGTATGCGCGTCGCGAAAGATTCTATTGGACTGGGGTCTTACAATATGGATTCCCATAATGTACAGAGGTATATTACGGGTGAAGGGTATGTTCAAAATGAAGGCAATTTAGAATTTACACCTGGCGGGCCCTATGCCATATCGTACCGGTCACTGACTCCTAAAAGAAATGAGTGCACCAACCTGCTTGTCTGCTGTAATGGTGTTTCTTCGTCGCATATTGCATTTGGTTCAATTCGAATGGAGCCGGTGTTTATGATACTCGGACAATCTTCGGCTGCTGCGGCAGATATTGCTATTAATCGGAATGGCATTGTTCAGGACGTACCCTATTCAGAATTACGCCGGCAATTACTGGAAGAAGGCCAGCGCCTGGATGTTGATCTGGATGAATGGCCTCCTTATCTACCCGAAGATGTTTGATGAAATCAACCACAGATAACTTGACTTAATCGTTTACAACGAAGTAATCTTTTTATTCACCATCACTAAACAGAGGATGAAATGAGTTGTTTTATCATCTTGTTTGGAAACACTATCAATCAGGGGATGCATGGTCCTGGCAAACACGCGAAGAATTCAATATAGATCAGGGAAAAGGTGGTACGGCTTTTAATGAAGAAGAAGAAACAGCCTGGGTTTTCGAACCATCGGTTGCTGAAAAGATCTATAATGAATATATTGAAGAGTTCAATATTAAACTTGACCGTGATGAGTGGCTGGATCGGAGCAGAGGGGTAGAAATTAGTAATGGCAATATAAGGTCTATCACAACACTCTCGGGTAAAAATTATCGTGGCAAGGTATTTATCGATGCCACTTATGAGGGAGATTTAATGGCTACATCCGGTGTTTCAAAATATCGCTTTTGGCTCAATTAGGATGGAGCCTGTATTTATGATTCTAGGGCAAAGTGCCGCTACTGCAGCTGTAATGGCGGTTGAAGCCAACCAGGTTGTGCAAGATCTGTCATTTGCGAATTTAAAAAATCAATTAATACAGGATGGTCAAATACTTCAAAAAAGCTAAGGAAGGAAAAATCTTTAAAACAATTAATGTTTAAAATAATTGTTTACACTTCAGGATCAATAATTACTATTTTATCTACAGTTTCCTTTATTATATATACTAGGAAATTTCAGAATTCTTAAAGAACTTCATGGCAGATTCCAATAAACCTCACCCGGTTTTGGCGGACACATACCTACCCTGTGTGCTGGATGAATTTTCTGGCCGAAAAGTTTAGTTAAAAAGGCTGACATAATTCAGTACTCCTCTTTCATAACTTGCCTGTTAAAAGAAGTCATATTAAAAGTTGAACTGTTTTGATTGCAGATTACATGAAATAAAGGGGTTGATTCATGTTAATTCTTTATATTTATTGGCTGAATTTTGCATTTTATTAATGACTTTTTTTGATTGATTTTGTGAAAATGGAAATATCAACCCCAAACCTATGGCAAAAAGTCAAAAAGGGAAATATAAAGGCTTTTGAGACAATTTATAAAAGTTACTTTCCTTCTCTTTGCCTGTATTCCTATGGGTTGATTCCGGATGAGGAATTTGTTAAGGAAATAGTCAATGATGTTTTTTTAAAATTGTGGGATAAGCGCACGGATATTGAAATTCAATACGGAATTAAGCCCTATCTGTTCAGATGTGTTCACAACGCATGCCTGGACCACATGAGATTGAAAAAAAATGTAACACAATACCATAGAACTGATATTACCGATAAAATAAGGGAATTGGCAGATCATGATGAAGAATATATATTCCAGCAAATAGCCCTTAAAGGACTTGAGGAGGATGTGACAATAAGCATTGATCAGCTTCCTGACAGGTGTAAGGAGATTTTTATTTTAAGCCGGTATGAGTTGCTCTCCTATATTGAGATTTCTGAAAGGCTCAATATATCAGTTAATACGGTTAAAACACAGATATCAAGGGCGTTGGATAGTTTGCGCGTGAGTCTCAAAAAATATTTATAGCCGAGTGTACTGTCAGCTTTAATTCAAATAATTACAAATTATTTACCTGTTACGCTGATGAGATCCCTTCCGGGGAAGTATAATCCGGTTTTACCAGGAGTACTTAATCTTCAGCAATAATGAATTATCCCTCCTGAATTGTCCCTGCTTGCGCCGGTAACTGAAGCAAGACAATTTGGTTCGCCTCTTAATCTCAAAACGCCAAGAAAGGCAAAGATAACTGCCTCCTTGAAATCAACCAGATCATCTTCTGGAATTATGGTCTGAACCGGCGCCGTTTTTTCTGAAATAAGGCCTGTCAGAAATCCGTTCCTGGCACCACCTCCGGTTATAAGCAGGGCAGGGGCAGGGTTTGAACCTCCGCTTCCATTTTTAAATCCGAATTGAAGCGACCCGTTATCTATTATAGCATTTATGCGCAAGGCAATATGCTCACAAAACGTTCGCAGCTTGTCTGCACTCGGGGCTTGTGACTTTTCCAGAAGTGGCAGAACTACTGAATCAACCCACTCCTTACCAAGAGATTTTGGTCCGTGCAGCCTGTAGAAATCCAGGGTTTCCATTGACTCCAGAAGTTCCGGAACAATAATGCCTTCACGGGCGATATCGCCATTATGATCGTAAGCCTTGCCTTTTTCACCAGCAAGGAGGTTGAGAACAATATTTACCGGACATATATCAAAGGCCACCCTTTTACCATGTACCCGGAAGGATATATTTGAGAACCCTCCCAGATTCAGGCAATAACTGAAATCACTAAAAAGAAGTTCATCACCAACCGGAACAAGCGGCGCCCCTTGTCCACCAAGTGCAACATCCAGCCGCCTGAAATCAGAAACGGTCGTAATGCCTGTAATACCGGCAATTTCTGCACCATCGCCAATCTGCAGTGTAAGCCTTTTTTCAGGCTGATGGAAAACTGTATGCCCATGAGATGCAATCAGATCAGGCTTAATATCAACATCTTTCAAAAACTCATTTATAGAATTTCCCGTATATCTCCCAAAATCCCTGTGCACCTCCATCAATTCAAGTCCGCTCAACCTCTCTGCTCCGGGTAATCGATTATTCCATTCTGTGCCGGAATATGGGAGGGTATCAGTCTTTAAAATTTCCAAAGACCATTTTCCGTCAATCTCCGTGAAATGGCAAAGAGCGATATCCAGTCCGTCGACTGAAGTTCCGGACATTATTCCTATTGCCTTATAAGTTTTGGGCTGTAAACTTTCCGGTTTTGACATTATGTTTGTGTTTCGTTTATAAAATGTAACTTCCTGCGTAACTGTCTTCCATGACCTCTTCATCATAGGGCATGCCTTCTGTTGGTTGATATGAGTGAAGGATCATTAATAAGTTTTACAGGTCAAGGCACGCATGATAACACAAATTTAATCAGACACTTGTGATATGTTAACAGCATCAGATTTAATGTTAAGGAAAATCCTGACTAAAGTTCGTCCTCGTCGAAGAAGAGGTTAACCTGTTTAACGCCGGCAAGTTTTCTGACATCAGATACCAATGCATTCCCCTTCTCCTCATCCTTCATCTTTATGTAATAAGAGAACTCCATAAGCTGATCCGGTTCCTGACCCAATGTTTTGACATTTACCAGCTTTTGCTTCCTGCAATAGGTCTGCAATGTATTCATAAAAGGATTATCTGGCAGCATGTCACCATTAGCTGTTATTTGCATAAGGTATTCCCTGTTCTGCGGCATGGCAAAACTGAATTTGGTTGAAATAAGGTAGACGGTGCCTATAAAAAAGGTACCAAGCACTGCAACTGAATAGAGCTTGACCCCTGCGGCAAGTCCGATTGAAAGGGCAAAAAATATAAACATAATGTCTGCCGTATCCTTAACTGCTGTCCGGAACCGTATGATTGACATCGCGCCAACCATACCAAATGCCCGTGCGAGGTTGTTGCCAATAACCATTATGACAATGGCAGTAATCATTGTAAGCATGATCAGGGAAATAGTAAATGATGCTGAATAGTTTAATCCCTTATAGGTATATTTATATAAGAGGGCTATCAGTATACCGCATAACATCGCAACCAGCACATTGCCAAATACGTCGGTTACCGTTATATTAAACATGAAAATTTCCTGAAAATCAGTTCCCATCTTATATTAAGGTTAAAAAGTTATCCAGCTTTCTGTTTGTTTTAAAATTGCATTTACGGCCAGTAACTGTATACTGAATAATACCAATGGCCTGATGCTGAGAAGTTGTCATTAATAGGTTGTAATTGTTTTTTCTTTACAAACATCCACTCCGATTGTATATTTTGATATTGCATCATTCCTCAATCTGAATTCCTGTACCACCGCTCTTGCCCAGGATGGCATACCGTTATTGAAATATTTGATCTCAATAACAAAATGATTTTTAAAAAGGATTTTTGTGTCAGTGTCATCGTACAGGGTGTTCATTTCCGGGAAAATCCTGCTCCGTATATTTTTATCGAATGTCACCCTCACGCCTGAATCCAGCTTCCCATGATAAGCTTCTCTTTCATAGGCAACAAGGCATGTAGGAATGTAAAGCCCTTTTTTTATATGATACATGAACTTACCAGCATCCTCCAATGCATTTGTCCCCGATCCATTTTCAATAACATATTTTTCAAGATCACCCTCCTGAAACAACTTTTCTATATCATCGAATCTTACAAAAGCCCTGTATTTTTTTTGCCGTGAATCAATTTTTCTTTTAATCTCCATTACAACCCGGTTTTCTTCGCCGCCATCGTTGTATCCCCTGATCCTGAATTTTCTTCTTAACATAATGCCCTCGCGTTTTTCAGAATAACATGCAAAATCCCTGCTGTCAAAATATATACTTCTCACAGTATACTGAGGTATGTTGCAATGATTCGTTGTATATATATCCGGCCTTACAAACGAAGATATTCGTCTGCGCAATTCATCCATCCTTTCATTCGGTACCAGATATTTCTTCTCAACTCTTAGCATATCCTAGTTTACAAAAATTATCCTGAACAATCGCCTGATATAATCAATTGCCGGTACTTGCCCGCATATTATCTCTGCTTCAACAAGCATATTCGGCATAAACATTTCTGTCTCCTCTTCAACCAGGGCTGTAATAAAAACATTCTGCCGCTGATCCATAAACTGAACGGTATTATCGACATCAACTATTTTTGCATTGTAAACTCTCCTTCCCGGGTTCATCTTCACTCTGACCTGATTGCCATTTTCAATATAGTCCAGCTGATAAAGTTCGACAGGCAGTGTGATAATCATTCTTTGCAGGTCAGCCACCCTGATAATTGATTCATTATCAATTTCAGGGGCCTGTTGCCTTATTATGCTTCCTGAAAAGGGTGCCAGAATGTTAAATGCCTCAATCCTGTTTGTTGTTTGTTCGATCTGCCTCTGAAACGAATTTATGTTTGACCTTATCAGATCAAGCTCTTCGTCTTTCGCGCCTGCAGAGATCACATCAATTGCAGAGCGCGCAATACTCATATTTTGTTTTTTAACATCATAATCATTGCGGGCCAGTTCCCAGGCTTCATCTGCAATGATCCCTTCCTGGTATAGAGTTTCCATCCTTGCCAGTAATTTCTTTTGTGTTTCGTACTCCGTTTCAGCAAGTATATACCGTTCCCTGTATGCATCTATCTCTTCCTGCTTACCCCCGGAAAGATGTACGCGCAATAAGCCCCGCTGTTCCTCAAGGCCGGTAAGGAGTTCAAGTAACCGTCTTTCTTCCTCGTATGACCTGATAAATCCAATAGTATCACCCTCGCTGATCGTCTTTCCTGAAAACACCCTGTCATTGATTATAAATTCAGCATGGTCACCACGCTGAAATTCCAGTACGGAATAATAAGAGATCTTATTGGTAAGATTATTCTTTTCGGTATTTAGTATTGACCCGTCCGGCAACCGTGCAAGTCTCCATTCCATTACCGGCATTACCACTCCCCTGGTATTTATGTTGTATGGAATTTCAACATAAATGGCTAAAATATATAGTAAGGATATGATTATGAAAAACAGGCCCAGTCTGATAAATATCTTCATCAAGGAAAAAAATTACTTTGATTTTTTAAATTTCCCAAAAATAGTAAAATTTGAGTTAATGCCTAATTAAGATTCACTTAATACTGAGTTAATATAGTATTTGATATGCGAGATCGGTGAAGTGAAAACTCTCAGGGGGCAGCTCTATTCGGTTACGAATAATTTTTTCCTTAAAACATGATCTCCATTCCTTACCCTCAGGATATAAATACCTGTAGGCGGGTTAAAGCGGAAGTTATGCAATCCGATACCTGATGCCTGAAACCTTCCAAACAGGTATCCGGTAACACCGAATACTTCTATGTTGGCATACCCCTCAAATGGGTTTTTGATATACAGGAATGAATTGTGATGCCAGGCAGTCAGCTCAGGTGTCTCATCATCATTATCATCAATCAGACTTATGCCTTCAAGGGTAAAATTGTCGAAGCGGTTGTTGCCCGAAATGCCTGAGGCTTCCTCTCCATGAAACATAATCTTCACACTGAAACCGGTATTATCATTTACTTCCTCAATACCGGAGAAATCAATTCTGATCTGCTGGTATGTTTCTGTAACATCGATTGTATCGGCGGATAGTGTCCATGCGTCATTTTCACCTGTTCTGTGCCAAACTGTTTGCTGCCTGGCCCCGTTTACAGTTCGCTTTACCATATAACGAAGTACAATATTTTTATAATCTGAAGTTGGCAGTGTAATTATCAGTTCGCGTGAATCGGAAGGATTTCTTACCCTGAGTGCACTTCCTGCCGGCGAACCCATATCAGCATTTAAAAGGGTGCCGTCATTTACCCTGTCCATGTAACCATCGCCGGCACCAGGATATATTATAGTTGCATTTCCAGTGGTATAATCGGCCTCCACATCATTAAACACCTCAGAAGGGAGATCGTTGAAATGCCAGAAGTGCAAGAGAGTAGTCGGTTTACCGAACTGGCCGTCAATCCACCTTGTACGTTGCATAAGCCAACTGGTCATCCATGAGATCTCACTCGCGTAAGTTGGTCCCCAATACCAGTTCGGCCAGACATACGTGTTCAGGACCGGCCACCTGACAAAATTACGGTGTTGCGCTTCATTAAGCATGAAGGCGTTCTGATCTATACGTGCCTTAAGAGAATCATCAGAAAACTGTCCCCTTCTGAGTTGCCACCATCGCTCTGTATACCTTGCCCTGAAGCCGGGGTCAACAAAAAGGCGGTTATACCAGCCATTCAGATATTCAGTCTGCGATATCAACGGATAGTACCAGCCATCAGGCCGCCAGCCTTCAAAATAATCAGCATTTCCAATGCTCAGGTTGAAGTCCCATAGAGGACCCATTACCAGCTTCCCGCCACGATCCTTATGCATAAAGGTACTTAGCCGGTAACCATCAATTTCCTTTAACAGTTCGGTAATAAGATGGGCATCAATAAATGAATCGGGATCGATATATTTTGCATATCCCTCCTTTGGGTCAGCAGAATTTTCACCAAATAATGCAGTCTCAAACATCGAAAGATAGTTCTCAAGCCAGGCCTTCTGTTGCGGGGTGATATCACTCTCATTTGGCCTTACAAATGCCAGGTGGGTGCCCCTTTGTGTACGCAGGCCCGATTCTCCGGGATTAAACCTGTCCTTTTTTATTATATACCCCCCGGTAATTTCCGGCTCCTGATTGTCATTATCATCTATCCTGGTAATATCAACCCTCCCTTCAGCCCATTTTATTCGTTCAGTGAGTACATAAACTCCGTGGTAGTTAGCTTCAGCGAGCGTAGAATTTCCCTCATGCAGGTATACCTCAATAAATCTTGTCCGGGGAGAATACCTGCCAATATCATTACTTAGTCCGTATGCAATAACATTCCTCATCAGTGTTTTATCACTGTAGGGGCCATTCAGAATCCAGTTATGCTCTTCCGGCATTCCCAGGAGTGGTTCTTTTCTGTTGCTTCCATCTTCATCGATCAGATGGAAGCTATACATCTGTTTTGGGAACATTTGTGAGCTTGATCCCCTGATATTAAACATAGCCCTGCCCTGCAGATCAGGATCAGAACTTAACCGGGCCCTGCCATCTTCACCTGTGTCAATAAGTGAAATGTATGCCGGCGTACGGTCTCCCGGAGTAATTGGAGTGTTGAACTGGTGAATTACCATGACAGGTAAGTTGGAACTGATAAGATTTGTGTTATGGTTAAGTTGTGTAAACAGGGCACTGGCCGGTTCGCTTGATGCAGCGCCGGGCTCATGTGTTATAGCACGAATAAGTCTGGTACCTGATATCTCAACAGGTTCAGTATATAAGATAGAATTACCGGCGACAGGCTGCGTACCATTAATAGTATAATAAACTTCAAGGCCTTCAGCATATTCAAAACTCAGGCTTAAAGTTCCTGTGTAGTTTCCGCCAGGGTGTGAGAACAGGGGAGGGGCGGGAATCACGGGAAGCTCAGCATGGCCGTTGTCGCTGTTGGGTTCGCCGGGTGTTGGACTAATATAGTAATACAGGTCACCAGTCCCGTTGGGGTATCTGCCAAATGACATGCCATTGGGTATCGGGACAGGGGCATATTCATCTATGCGGACTGAATCTGGTCTGGTAAGCAATATTTCCTCACCCTCCCGGTCAATTCTGAAATTTGTATGCAGCTCCGTCTCGTTCCAGAAAAGGCGGGAAGCAGGAATTGGCTCCTCCATTGTTCCTGAAGGAAGTCTCCATCTTACTGCAAGGTTATCTCCTCCTTCATTCTCCTTCATCAGGGCCATAATATAATAGCGCTTTCCTTCTTCCAGAGTAACAGGCGAAGATTGCTGCTCAGGATATTTCCCCCATTCCCGTTGATTTGTCCATCCGGGCACACCGGCAATTTCAATTATATTCTCAGGATCGTCATCAGAACTCAGATATAACCGGCCATTGTCATCGCTTGATATCCAGAAAACATAATCACCTGAAGCAGGAGCCTCGATAAATCCGTGCAGCTTTTGTCCGTAATGGTTGCCAACATCTGCAGGAGCCTCGAAGAATGTAGTAATCAGATGTCGCTCATCAGGACTATCCGGATATTTTGGATTATTTATCAGATCACCAATACTTGATCCCTGAATGCCACTATAAACCTCCCTCATTATTCCGTTTATCCAGCCACCGTCAGGCCTTCTGTCCTTACCGGATGCCCATACCAGCAGAAACTCTCCCGGTTCCACAGTTACCGACGGGAAGATCCACTTAAACGGATTGTCGTAATTGTCAGATAGTCCGTATCCTTCAAGGCTGACCGGCTCTGAGCCATAGTTGTAAAATTCAATCCAGTCTCCGAAATCACCATCCTGGTCGGATATGGTCATCGAATTGGATGCCATTACCTCATTTATAGAAATATTTTGAGCTCCCGCTTGTAATGGAGAGAGGAAAAATGCGTAAAGCACAACACATAGCAGAAGTAGTAATTTCCGGCAAGGCATAAATACAATTACATTAAATGACAGACTACCATGACACATGATGGAAGACTGAATTGTTAAACAGAGTCTAAATATGGACAATAATTCTGGTTCCGGCAAACGGGGTATCTCCTGATCAGTAGTAAAAATCTACCGAATAGGTTGACGCATTGTCTTTCTGATCAGTCACAGTAAGTTGAAGCTCATGTGTCTGGCCTCTTCCGATCCGGCTATGATCAAAGATATAAAATAACAGGTCATTTTTCGGATCAAATTCAAAAAGTACCCACTCATCATTAATTAGTCCCCTATAAGACTTAATTCCCGAAAGATCATCCCTGACCCTGAAACTTATCTTGCTCTGACTGCTCATGTTCCTGCCGGGAGATATGTTCAGCGGTTCAATGACAGGTGGCAAAGTATCGGCCATAACAGTAAACATTCCAAAAACATTTGTCTGGCCGTGCATATAACCATTCTTCCACTGACTGTTTAAAGGATTTGGCTTGTCATCATTTAACTGAACAATAAGTGCTTTATCCCTCAGCGCTGGCGGAACATTATCGGCCCTGATACTAAGGCTGTAGCTCCTGTGAACAGGAGTGAATCTGTCATGAATATGATAAACAGGGGTCAGGCTTCCATTTACCATGTCAGAAGTCCTGAATTCAAACAACAGGTCATCATACAATGAATTTGCAGGCATGGACAGCGATAAATTACTGTTTGTAAAGTTGTTAGGCTGATCATACCGCATCAGCATAGCGAAATGCTCAGGACGAACCGGAGGAGGCATTACCTCTTCAACAGGTAATACAGTAGAGATACTGAATATGAGTTCCGAGCTGTTTTTATAAGCATCCTTTACAATTATTCTTCCCTCTGTTTCTCCTTTATTATTGAAAACTCCAATACCACGATTTACGTTTTTGCCATAGATGCTCATCTTATTATTTGGTTGAAGAAACATTCGCTGGATATCCCTTCTGTTGCGAATTTTTTCAGCATAATCAATATGTGCATTGATGTATCTGAGTTCACCGAATGCAAACTTAGTCAGTTCGTGACTGTAAATAATTTGATTATCAAGATGTAGTTCTACTGACCATGCACCACATCTGTTTGGTGAATCATTAAGAAAATCTGTTGCCTGGATACCAAATCCTATTTCTCCGAAAACTTCTATTTTCGAATTGCTTTGAACACGGTATTTGCCATTTGCCCCGGTCAGAGGTAAATAGAGAGGCTGGTTTTTTCCATTTACGCGACTGTTATGGTTGACCGGATAAACAGCAAGGGTGTAAAGAACCGGCGGTAGATTATCCCTTATATCAAAATTAAACAGGAGAGGATTGACAGGCATCTGAGTTGAAGCTTCCCTGATCTCGAAGTGCAAATGCGGACCAAAGGAAGATCCGGTATTGCCGGAAAGGCCTATCACATCACCCTGCTTAACCCTCAACAAGTTGCGTGCTGGTGTAAGATCAACATCAAAGCTCTGTCGTTTATATTGCTCCTGTTTTATATACCTCTCAATTTCTTCACTGAAGCTGTCGAGATGAGCATAAACAGAGGCCAGTCCGTTAGCATGCTCAACATATAAAGCCCTGCCATATCCTACAGGTGAAACCCTTATCCGGTAAACAAATCCATCTGCAACAGCCAGTATCTTTTTCCCTGTGACACCTCCGGTTCTGATATCAATTCCTGCATGAAATGCATTCGTCCGCAGTTCGCCGAAATTTGCAGAAAGCCTTATAGGGAAATCAACAGGAGAAATAAAGTAATCTTGAGGGAAGTCCTGAGAGATTGAATTGCTGAGTAAAATAAGTGACAATGAAAAAAATATTCCAAGTTTCTTCATTTATATGCTGTAAATAATTATATTTAAAAAATAAAGTTCAAAGCAATTTTTAGTCCACAATTGGTTGTAAAGCTATAAATCCTTTGAATAATTAGAAATATAAATAATGTTATTTTTTTTATTTACGAAAGCTATAGTAACTTTGTAAGTAATTAGTAAGTTAAGGATATGGATAGCAATCAGGATCAATTGGTAATTAGCTTGAAAGAAAAGGTTGACACCATTGTTTCAATGCTTGAAAAATCCGAAGAGGAACGCATCAGGCTTCAAAAAGAAAAAGTACACCTGTCAGAGCAGATCAAGCTCAAAACAGTCGCTTTTGAAGAGTTGGAGCGAAGGTATGACACCTTAAAACTGGCGAAATCCATTTTAGGATCTGATGGCAATTCACATGATGCTAAAATAAGGGTGAACAGGATTGTGCGGGAAATTGATAAATGTATTGCTCTTTTAAACCATTAGAATTACAAATCGTGTATGGATGACAAGCTTTCTATACGGGTCAATGTTGCAGAGAGGTTTTACCCTTTGAAGATAAGCAGGACAGATGAGGAAAAGATCCGTAAGGCAGCCCGGCTGATTAATGAAAAAGTGCTTCAGTACAAGCAGAAATATACAGATAAAGACCTTCAGGATTTTCTGGCCATGGCAGCACTTCAGTTCGTAATCAGGTTAATTGAATGTGAGGAGAACACAAATGTAGAGCCGATAAGGGAACAGATAAAGGATTTGGAACAGGAACTTGGTGAATACATTCACAATAGGAAAAAGAGTAATAGCGTTCTTTAACATAGAAGAAGATATGCCCGCATAGTGTCTCCTTAATTGAGTGAAACTCAACACTTTACAAATTGGAGTAATGCTCGTTTCGACGATGACAGGCCTTACTCCCGGCTAGTCCGGGAGTTCCGGGAAACCGGAACATTGGAAGTCAAAATTGAGATGGCGACTCCACCAATGTCGAATTGGGGTTTCAACGATAATTAGGGAGGCATGTGCGGGTTTTTTTATATTATATAATCAACAGTCAATAAACAATAAAAAACATGGATACAGCATTTATACCAGGAGCAATACCACCGGTAATAAGCTCTATAATTGCAGCTGTTTCTTTTGTGGCAGGAGGACTAGTTACCTATTATATCTACCGGATACTGCTAAAAAAGAAAAGGCTGAATATGATCAATGAGGCTGAACTGGAAGCCGAAGTCATTAAAAAAGAAAAGATTCTCCAGGCAAAGGAAAAATTCTACCAGCTTAAATCTGAACACGAAAAGCTTATAAATGAGAAGAACAACAGGATAAACCAGACCGAAACCAAGATAAAACAAAGAGAACTTGCACTTTCACAGAGAATAGCAGAATCGCAAAAAGAGAAACAGGAGATAGAGGCGATACGGGAAAACCTTAAAACACAGCTTGAGCTGGTTGAGAAGAAGTCAGAGGAAATGGAGAAGATCCATAAGTATCAGGTTGATAAGCTTGAAACTATTTCAGGACTTTCAGGAGAAGAGGCGAAGATGCAATTGGTCGAGTCGATGAAGGAAGAGGCTAAAACCGAGGCAATGTCATATATCAATGAGATAATGAGTGAGGCGAAAATGACAGCTACCAAGGAAGCCAAAAAAATAGTTATTCAGTCCATCCAAAGGGTTGCCGCCGAAAGCACCATTGAAAACTCTGTTACGGTTTTCCATATAGACAGCGATGAGATCAAAGGCAGGATAATAGGCCGCGAAGGACGCAACATCCGTGCACTGGAAGCTGCCACAGGAGTTGAGATAATAGTTGATGATACTCCTGAAGCCATTATACTGTCAGCATTTGACCCGGTAAGAAGGGAGATTGCAAGGCTGGCACTCCATCAGCTGGTGACTGACGGACGAATACATCCGGCCAGGATCGAGGAGATAGTTCAGAAAACCCAGAAGCAGATTGAGGAAGAGATAGTGGAGATTGGCAAGCGAACAACCATTGATCTTGGTATTCACGGACTGCATCCGGAGCTGGTAAGGATAATTGGAAAAATGAAATACCGTTCATCCTATGGTCAAAACCTCCTCCAGCACTCCCGCGAGGTAGCAAACCTCTGCTCCATCATGGCTACAGAACTCGGATTAAACGCTAAATTAGCCAAAAGAGCAGGTTTGTTGCATGATATTGGAAAAGTGCCGGATGATGAACCGGAATTGCCACATGCCGTTCTCGGTATGAAACTCGCAGAACGCTATAAAGAGAAACCTGAAATAATTAATGCAATTGGTGCACATCACGACGAAGTGGAGATGACCACCATGATCGCCCCCATAGTGCAGGTATGCGACGCAATATCAGGAGCCAGGCCCGGAGCACGAAGAGAAGTTGTCGAAGCTTATATTAAAAGGCTGAAGGATCTCGAGGCGATGGCACTTTCTTATCCCGGGGTAATGAAGACCTATGCTATACAGGCCGGCCGTGAACTCAGGGTGATAGTTGGCAGCGAAAAGATATCCGATAAGGATGCCGAAAAGCTGTCCTACGATATTGCCAAAAAGATTCAGGATGAGATGACATATCCCGGACAGGTGAAAATAACAGTTATAAGAGAAACAAGAGCGGTTAGTTACGCTAAATAACACTCTTCTTTTCAAGGTACCTGACGCTAAAAGTTTTTATATTGGCAATTCTGCAACGTCATAATGTGAAAGGAATTAAGTTCAATTCATTGTTCAGGGCTTCCGTTAAGGAAGCTTTTGAACATGGAAATCATGCGCCCAGGTGGATTATTTATTCAATCGATCTGCTGCTTTCTGCAATCGCAGTATATATTGCAACACTGTTAAGGTTCAACTTCTCGGTTGACCCGGCTTACAAGGAATTCATACCGCTGACAATTTTTTACATAGTGTTTGTCCGCGCCAGTATATTTCTTCTTGCCACCACCTATGCCAGCGTAGTCCGAATGACCAGTCAACGCGACATGGAAAACAACATCATGGTAGTATTCTATGGAACCATGGTATTATTTACGGTAAACAGTCTGAGTTACATAATTTACGGCAACGTATTCATGCCAACTTCAATACTGATACTGGAATTCATTGTCCTGTCGGTCATGATCAATGCATACAGGCTTGCCATACGGGCTATCTACACCGAATCAGTCAATCCTTCAAAAGAAAAGGTAAATATTATAATCTACGGTTCAGAGCAACACGCATATATTACAAAACGAGCTGTAGACAGCGACAGTTCGCTGAAAATGAGAACTGTGGCATTCATCGATAACGGCAATAACAATGCGGGTTGTCAGATAGACGGAGTTGATATTTACAATCTTTATGATATTGAGAAACTCTTAAAAAGGGGGAATATTGAAGCCGTAATAGTGCCATCAGTATCGACTTCATACCATATTAAGGAGTATATTACCGATATATGTCTTGATCACGATGTAAGAGCAATGCTCATTCCCGATGTAAGATTCTGGATAAACGGGCATTTAACCTACGATCCGATAGACAACCTGAATTTAGAAGATTTACTTGAAAGAGAGCCGATAACACTTGACATGCATCAGATAAGAAGTCAGATGACAGGCAAGACTATACTTGTTACAGGTGCCGCAGGAAGTATCGGAAGCGAGATAGTACGTCAGCTGGTGAGGTTCAAGCCAATGAAGATCGTATTATTTGATCAGGATGAATCTGCACTCTACTCTCTGGAGCTTTCATTAAAGGAGGAGTGCCGCTTCTTCTGCTTTGAAACTGCAATGGGAAATATATCTGATTCCTTTCGTGTCGAAAAACTATTTAAAGCATACAAACCGGAAATTGTCTTTCATGCTGCTGCCTATAAGCATGTCCCTATGATGGAATGTAACCCTTACGAGGCTGTAAGAGTAAATATATCAGGCACAAAGAACCTGGTTGATAACGCGGTCAGATTTGGCGTGAAAAAGTTTGTAATGATTTCAACGGACAAGGCAGTCAGGCCCACAAATGTGATGGGAGCATCAAAACGAATTGCTGAAATGTATGTTCAGGCATCAAACCAGATAGGGGAAACGATTTTTATAACTACCCGCTTTGGAAATGTACTGGGTTCAAACGGATCAGTAATTCCAATTTTTCAAAAGCAGTTAAAGGAGAGAGGTGAGCTGACCGTGACACATCCCGATATTACCCGTTTTTTCATGTCCATATCCGAAGCATGTCAACTGGTGCTTGAAGCTGGAGCCATGGGGAAAACCGGAGAGATATTTATTTTTGACATGGGCAAGCCGGTAAGGATTAATGACCTTGCAAAGAAGATGATTCTGCTGTACGGCAAGGTGCCCGGGAGGGATGTCAAAATAAGATATACAGGACTGAGGCCCGGAGAGAAGTTATATGAAGAATTGCTTAATGACAGGGAGCTAACACTGCCTACCCATAATCCCCGGATTATGATAGCCCGTACCAACAGCAGCAAGTATGAAGACATTTGCCTTCAGGTCGGTAACTTGCTATTATTGATGGATCCATCAACGGAACGGGAAATGGTAGCAGCTATGAAAGATATTATTCCTGATTACCAGAGCAAAAATTCTGAATTTGAACAGCTTGATGAATCTCCGTTAATTACACAAACAATCACAAGTAAAAGATTGGTAATACTTCCAATCGAAGAAAATAAATATTAATATGAAGATTTTAGTAACCGGTACTGCCGGATTTATAGGGTTCCATCTTATAAAGCAACTTCTCGAGAGAGGCGATGAAGTAGTTGGCCTGGATAACATCAATGATTATTATGATGTTAATCTGAAATACGCAAGACTTGCAGAACATGGGATTGATAAAAGCGGGATTGCCGGAAAAAAACCAGTGCAAAGCAGCAAGTTTCCGGGTTACCGTTTTGTGCAGATGGACCTTGAGGACAGGGAAGGAATATCAAAACTGTTTGAGGAGGAGAAATTTGACAAGGTATGCAACCTCGCCGCCCAGGCAGGTGTACGATACAGTCTTACAAATCCGCATGCATACATTGAAAGTAATATAGTCGGGTTTATAAATATACTTGAAGCGTGTCGCCATAACAACGTTAAGCACCTTGCCTATGCCAGCAGTTCCAGTGTATATGGGCTGAATGAAAGCATGCCGTTTTCCACGGAACATAATGTTGATCATCCATTGAGCCTTTATGCCGCCTCAAAAAAAAGTAATGAGCTGATGGCCCATACATATTCTCATCTTTATGGAATACCGACAACAGGGTTGCGGTTTTTTACCGTATATGGACCCTGGGGACGTCCTGACATGGCACTGTTTATATTCACAAAAGCAATCCTGGAGGGAAAACCCATTAATGTGTTTAACCAGGGCAATATGAAGAGAGACTTTACATATATTGATGATATTGTCGAAGGAGTTAAACGTGTCATTGATAGCCCCCCGGCAGGCAACTCAGGCTGGAATCCATTAAAGCCGGACCCTGCTTCATCGCCGGCCCCATACAAAATATATAATATAGGTAATAACAGTCCCGTGAAATTGCTGGATTTTATTGAAGCAATTGAAAAAGCCTCAGGAAAGAAAGCCATAAGGAACATGATGCCGATACAGGATGGCGATGTACCAGCTACCTGGGCAGATGTTGATGACCTTGTCAGCAACCTTGGCTATAAGCCGGGAACTGACATTAATAAGGGAGTTGGCAATTTTGTTAAATGGTACAGGAAGTATTATTCTGTTTAATGCTTTTCGTTAATCTTTGAAATCCGCGTCCTGTTCGCTGTATTATCCTTTTGGGGCTTCGTTCAAAAAACATGTGTGAATTAAAAAATCCGAGGAACGAAGCAAAAATAGAGGTTAAAGTTACCTCCTCCGCTGGTGGATAGTCCGATTTTAGCGAATATTTTACTGAATTTTTTATTCGGATAAGAAGTAACTATTAATCAGCCTCAATCTGAATTAATCTGCCGCGAGATACCATTTTTTCAATAATTATCTCTTCGGGTGACCCTTGGTAGTATATATTCCCGTAATGTCCAAGCCATACCCTTAACTGACCTTTCACATTAACATAGCAATTGCCCATGCTTGAGTTACTGATCCGGGCATTATTTGTTTGCAATTCCAATGCATCAAGTCGTGCACTTCCGAAAATTGAGATATTGCTGTTTTCTGCTTGACCTTTTAAGGTATAATTTCCGAAATTAGTCCACGATGTTCTCAGATTAACACTTAATGCCTTAACTGTAAGATCAATTTCGGAAATATTCCCTTCTGAAACTATTGATAAATCAGAAACATTTAATGTGTCATTTGAAAAAACATTTGAAGGGGTATTAAGAGTTATAGAGTTTATATCCGGAAACGAAATTGTAATATGGACTCGTGGATAATCAGGAAGCCAGCGGAAAGAATTACCATCAGTCAAAACCAGGGCGCCATCTTTAACCTGAAATGATATATTTTCAAGTATATCCTTTTTCCCGGTCATCTTAATGAAAAATTCAGGGCTGTTTCCGAGTTCAATATCAAAAATACTGTTAACTATGATTTCCCCGAAAGGGGGAAGAATCTCTTCCTTTACGATATCAGGCTCAGAAATAAGGAATTCGCTTTTCGAACATGACAGGATCAGGACAAGGAACAGTCCGATAGAAAGAGGCACTATTTTATTTTTTCCGATTAGTTTCATATTACCTGGTAAATTCATATCCAATTCCCCATTCAAAATAATCAGCTACAGCAAACCAGTGTGATTTGATCGAGACCTGAAAAGTCAGGTTATTGGCAAGTGAGTATTTAATTCCGAGACGATGCGTCAAATACGGGAAGTCCCTGGCTGTATTATAAATGTATACTCCCGGATGCAGAATAAATGCGAGTGGGCCCTTGTTAAGTTGCATGGAGATGTGGAACGCCGACTGGAACGGGGAAAGTGACTCGTCGCGGGTAGTCCTTGTATAGGGTACATATGCCCAGGAGTCATTGTAAAAAAGGCTTATGCCCATCCCGATACTTTTCTGCGGCCTGAAAATATAACCGTAATCGAAAATCAGGCTTGAAGTAAGTATTTGCTTGTCATTGCGCCAGTCGACCTGCTTGGTACCCGGGGCCAGGATAATGGAAAACCGGTTTTTAATTCCGGCAGTAATATCCCGTTCCAGTGCAATTGTGCCGGAATGGCTGTGTCCTGATTTAAATTCAAAACCAGCATGAAAAGTAACCATATTGATTCCCTGGTTTGGGGCAACCACCGAACCGGAAGAGATATGGTGAAAAGAGACGCCCGGCCTGATTAAAAGTTTTTCATCGCCTGCTGCAATCCGGCCTGTAAGTGATATTTGTCCGTAAGCATTCAAATGTGACCCTATTGCCCTGTTGAAAGGATTGGTTTCGATGTCAAATTTTTTTGTTGCATACGCGATACCAAATCCAAGTTTGAACTGAACAGGTACCACAGAGGATATTGGTGGATTTAAAAGAGAAAGGTAAAGTGAATGGAAATTACCATAGAAACCGGAATTTCCGAGATTCGAGAAAAAATATCCTGCCCCCGGTATAGAATTTTTTGATCCTTTTCCGTTTAAGTCATAAAACCACGCATTAAGCTCTAAACTTTTTATATATTCATTATTAAAATAAACCTGTGAAGGATGGTGCGGTAAGCCTGAACCAAAGTGGAAATTTATGCTATAGTTTATGGGTCTTTTGCTTTCCAGGTTGTATGCATGACAAACAGCCCCTGTCAAAAAAACAGAAGTTAACAATAAAAAGAAATATTTTAAAACAAATTTCATAAGAATCAGCCTGGCATTGAAGTTAAAGTACTTAAAACTGTAAAGTCATAAAAATATATAAAAGTTTCATAGCATTTGAATTAAATCTTGTCAGGTTTTTTGTTACTTTCGCCAAACTCTTCGCATAAAATTATTCCTTGGTTGTGTGACTGAGGAAGCGAAGCTATAATAATTATGCATGCTTTAGATTGCAAAATGCAATAGAATTGTCTTAATTGCAGTTCCTTTAGAAAACCAGTATAATTTAACAATGATCAAAACAATTTTTATAAAAGCGAAGTCCGTTCGTTTATATACAATCATATTATTAACTACATCACTTTTCCTGTGTGCTTTTGATGCCGGAGCACAGTCCCCGCTCGATTCAAGGGATTTGTCAACAGTCAGATCGGCAAACATAAGCAATGCTCAATTGCGGAGATTCATCGAGCAGGGTAAGACACAGGGAATGTCAGCTGATGAAGTCATTCAAATGGCCAGAATGCGTGGATTGCCGGCTTCTGAGGCCGAAACCCTTGCCAGAAGAATAAGAGAACTGGAAGCTGAACGCATGAGACAGGAATTTGATGACAGGACATTGACTGAACCAGAGGAACCTGAACTTGATACTATTGTGCCGCCGGATGATGAACTTGACGAAATTGGCAGAAGAATTTTTGGTGCAAGGCTTTTCAGACAGGAGCAACTTACCTTTGAACCATCGATGAATGTGCCTACTCCCGTTAACTATCAGCTTGGACCAGGTGATGAAATTGTTGTTGACATATGGGGTGAAGCTACAAACGTCCACAGGCTTGAAGTTAGTAACCAGGGGACAGTAACAATTGAAAACCTCGGACCAATTTACGTTCATGGCTTAAGTATGGAAGACGCCTCTGAAAGGATTATTGAGAGACTCAGAACGCTGTATCGGGGACTGCGGCCCGGAGCCAATCAGACTACTTTTGCAAGAGTACACCTGGGTCAATTAAGAAGTATCCAGGTTACTGTAATGGGTGAAGTTCATTCTCCCGGCAACTACACTCTCTCATCACTTGCAACAGTCTTCAATGCGCTTTATAATTCCCGGGGGCCAAATAATATTGGTTCATACAGAAGCATTAAAGTAATAAGGGGAAATGAGGTAGCCGCAGAGCTTGATATTTATGATTTACTGATACATGGAAATCAAGCTAATAATATCAGGTTGCATGACCAGGACATTATAATGGTTGAACCTTATATAGCAAGAGTAGATGTCCAGGGAAGAGTAAAACGTGAGGGTTTCTATGAGATGAAGGAGGGCGAAAACATTTCAAACCTCATTCAGTATGCCGGGCATTTTGCCGATTCAGCATATACAAAACAATTAAGGGTTCATCGATATACTTCAACAGAAAGGCGGATTATAAGTGTGAGGAATGAAGATTACCCCTCATTTGAATTGAAAAATGGTGATGTTGTTTTTATCGACCAGGTTTTGGACAGGTTTGAAAACCGGGTAAATATTTCCGGTGCAGTCTGGAGACCCGGTGAGTTTGAGTTACGGGAAGGAATGAGTGTATATGATCTGATCATGGAGGCAGAAGGTCTTCGTCCCGATGCCTATAGCAGCAGGGCAATAATAAACAGGCTAAAAGATAATTTTGATTTCGATCTGTTGTCTTTTGACCTTGAAAGGCTAATGTCAAACCCTGAGGAAAATTTCATTCCACTCAGACCGGAAGATGAGGTTATCATACAGACGCTTTTTGATATGCGTGAAGAATACACAGTACTAATTGAAGGCGGTGTCAGAGAAGAAGGTCAATATCCATACAGAGACAATATGACACTTGAAGACCTGATTTTAAAGGCAAATGGATTTAATGAGTCAGCATCAGAAGCCAGAATAGAAGTGTTCCGTCGAATAATTGGTGAACCAACTCCGGCTAACAGGGGGAACAGACTGGCAGAGACTTTTGTGTTTGAAGTTTCACGGACTTTAAGCATGAAAGAAACTGACAAGCAATTTAAGCTGCAGCCTTTTGACCAGGTATATGTCCGCCATAAGCCCGATTATCATGTCCAGCAGAATGTAATCATTGAAGGAGAAGTAATGTATCCGGGAACATATACACTTGCTAACCGTAATGAGAGAATTTCTGATATAATACGGCGAGCCGGGGGACTGACTCCTGAGGCATATCCTGAAGGAGCAACTCTTGTGCGTGATATAGGACAACTTGAAAGAGTCGAGGTTGATTTTATTTCTGGATTTGGTGAGATCGATGACAATGTCGTTCAGGAGGAGAATTATGTTGGAATTGACCTTCCAAGGATACTATCAAGGCCAGGTTCATCGGATGATATATTATTACGTGAGGGAGATGTTATCAGGATACCGTTGGAATTACAGACAATTAAAGTTAGTGGAGCAGTTTTGAGGGAGGTCGAGGTCAGGCATCGGGATGGCAGGGGACTTAAGTATTATGTTAACCGCTCCGGCGGATTTGCCGATGATGCATTAAAACGTCGTGCATACGTTGTTTATGCCAATGGAAGCGTTGAAGCCCGAAGAAATTTTCTCTTCTTCAAAACCAATCCTACAATAGATCCCGGAGCAGAGATTATCATTCCGCAAAAACCGGAGCGTGACAGAATGGATGCAAGGGAGTTTATTTCTGTAATGGCTTCGGTTGCATCAACTGCTGCGGTAATAGTGACCATAATAACTAGGTTGTAAGATCTAATTATGGTAGATTGTTGGCACATCCTTTACAGATATACTAGTAGCTGAATCAGTAATGTACTAATAACAAAATGCAAAACGAAGATTTAAAGAAGGACGAAATAGATCTTATTGAGTTATTTTCAGTGATCTGGAAAGAGAGGAAGTATATCTGGTATAGCCTTGGATTTTTTTTTCTTTTAGGACTTATTATAGCATTTACAAGTAAGGAAGAATATACATCAGAGGTAAAGCTGATTCCGGAAGGAAGACAACAAAGTTTTAGTGTGGGACTGGCACAGCAATTTGGATTAGGGAACTTTCAGACGCCAGCTTCATCAGAAGGTATTGCAACGCGATTTTACCCTGATATAGCTCAAAGCTACCCATTTTTAATTCCAATAATGGGTTATAAATTTTATTATCCTGAGATAAATGATAGTCTGAGTTTATATGATTATTTTACTGATTATCATTCAGATATTACTTTTATGTCAAAGCTATCCTCTACAATAAAAAAATACACAATTCGTCTTCCATTTACGATATCTGGTTGGTTTAGAAGAAACGATAATCAAGAGGTAGATAATTATGAAGCAGATGACTCTAGCTATAATAACATAACCTTAGACAAACAGTCAAGGAATGTTGTAAGTCTGAATAATAGAGAACTTAGGGTAATAGGCAGACTCAGACAACGAATCACAGTTAAAAGTGTGGACGGTACTATTATAATCACGAGCAAAATGCCTGAGCCAAAGATGGCTGCAGAGATAGTAGATCTTATAACCAATTCTTTGATTACTTATATTGAAAGTTATCGAACAGAAAAGGCTCGCAATGATGTTGAATTTATTGAAGAACGATACGAAGAAGCAAGAATTCGCTTTGAAAGTTCACAGGAAAACCTTGCAAGATTTAGAGATCAGAACCGTGGTCAATTAACTCAACTCGCAAGAACTAACGAACAGAGACTTCAAAGTGAGTATGATCTGTCTTTTAATGTATACAATACCCTCGCAAGGAGATTGGAAGAATCAAGATTAAAGCTGCAAGAAGAGACTCCAGTGGTTCAGGTTTTAGAACCGGGCATAATTCCTAATCGTCCTAGTGAACCCAGAAGAGAGTTTATTCTAACCGCTTATACAATGCTTGGAATATTTATGGGGTTCGGGATTATTTTTATCAAACTATTAAGAAGAAAATTTTTTGATATTTTACAGAATAGAAAGGAATGATAATATTTCTGTTTATGTTTCCCCTTTTTATTAATTGGTACTAGATAACCTTGATTCTATATGACTTTAATAAAGGACATAAGATATTATTTTTCTGTATTTAAAAAACATCTTGGTAATAGATTGTATTTTATCTTTTTTCTTACAATTCTGGTTGCTGCTACAGAGGCTTTTGGAATAACATTAATCCTTCCATTAATTGAAATGGTAGACATGGATATGGGTAATACAGAAGTTTCCGGAATGACAATACGGTTAAAAAGTATTTTGAGTTTTTTTGGCATTGGCGATTCAATGGTAGGGGTATTAGCTTTTATGGCCTGCATATTTCTTCTGAAAGGGTTAATTAAATTCATTGAGGGACTCTATAAAGCAGTTTTAAAGGCTAACCTTCAAAGAGAGATTAAGAGCAAGGTGTTTGATTATTACAGTAATATGAATTATGATTTCTACAGCAAAAATAACACCGGTCATTTCGTTAATATTATTACAGGACAGGTTAATAGAATGATTATTTCATTTGAACACTTTAATAAGTTTATTTCTGAGATTATTATTACAATTACTTTTTTAGGGTTTGCTTTTATATTATCATGGGAGTTTGCGATTATGGCAGCGGTTGCAGGAATTATTATTTTATTCCTTTTTAGGCAATTAAATGCCTATGTTAAAATGCTTTCAGTAAAGACTGCCAAAGAACAAAGTTCACTTAATAAATTTCTGGTTCAAACCTTACATGCATGGAAGTATGTTACTTCAACTTCCCAAATGAGACATCTGGGGAAAAGTGTATATAACAGCATTTCAAAGCTTACAGTATATATGCGTAATCAGGGCATTGCAAATGGGTTTACATTAGCTTTAAAAGAACCAGTGTCAGTAGTCTTGATAATTATAATTATTATAATACAAATAAACTTTCTAGAAGCACCCCTGGCTCCCATCTTTGTTTCTTTAATATTGATCCACAGAGCAATGGGACATGTTATGATTATTCAGAGTGATTGGCAACACACTATGAATACAATTGGATCTCTCGTTTTAGTAGAGGAAGAACTAGACAAAGTATCAAAAAATCTTGAATCTAATGGCAAGATCAAGCTCTCTCCTTTAAAAGATTCGATCCAGCTAAACAATATTTCATTTGCTTACAATGATCTGGATGTAAAAGTACTTGAAGATATTAATTTAACAATCAAGGCAAATACTACTGTTGCCTTCGTTGGCGAATCCGGAGCAGGGAAGTCAACACTTATAGATATGCTAACCCTTCTTTTAAAGGCAAACAAAGGGGATATTCTTATTGACGGGGTTTCACATAAGGTTGTTGAGTTAAATTCATGGAGAAGCCAAATTGGATATGTTTCGCAAGATACAGTTGTTTTTGACGATACAATTGCAAATAATATTTCTATGTGGCGTGGTGATTATGATAATGATAGTACTCTTAAAACTAAAATAGAGCTTGCAGCAGAAAAAGCATATGCGTTAAAATTTATAAATGAGCTTCCTCAAGGGTTTAATACTGTAATTGGCGACAGGGGCATCAGGCTTTCCGGAGGACAAAAACAAAGGCTATTCATTGCCCGGGAGCTTTTTAAGAAACCTCGGTTTCTAATCTTGGATGAGGCTACAAGCGCATTGGATTCAGAATCTGAAAAATATATAAAAGAGAGTATCGATAATCTGAAAGGTTTGATGACAGTTGTTATTATTGCACACAGACTTTCAACAATACGAAATACTGACTATATTTTTGTTCTTGACAAGGGACGAATCATTGAAAAAGGAACTTATGATGAATTAGTTGCATCAGGACAAAGTTTTAATAAAATGGTAGAATTGCAATCATTATGATTATCATCCTGTTTGTTCATGAATCTCATATACTCAACATAAATCAATATGTCTGATAATCCAATTTTTGTAACCCAGCCTTCGCTCCCCCCTCTTTCAGAATTCACAGAATATCTCCAGCAAATCTGGGATAACAAAATTATTACTAATAACGGTCCCTTCCATAAACAGCTTGAGAAGGAGTTGGCAGACTATCTTGGGGTACAATATCTATCCTTATTCACTAACGGCACTTTAGCCTTAGTTACAGCACTTCAAGCCTTACGTATAACCGGTGAGGTAATTACTACACCTTTTAGTTTTGTGGCCACAACGCATGCATTATGGTGGAACAATATCAAACCTGTTTTTGTGGATATTGAATCGGAATATTGTAATATAAATCCTGAAAAAATTGAAGCAGCGATAACACCAAACACTACGGCAATTTTGCCAGTTCATGTTTATGGAAATCCTTGCAAAATTTCAGAGATTAATGATATTGCTGAGAACTACAATCTAAAGGTTTTATATGATGCTGCACATGTTTTTGGTGTTAAACTAGATGGTAAATCAGTTCTGAATTTTGGCGACATGAGTGTTTTGAGCTTTCATGCCACGAAGGTCTTTAATACTTTTGAAGGAGGGGCAATTGTCTCTAAGGATGAAAAGACAAAGAGGCATATTGATGATTTAAAAAATTTTGGATTCAGGGGAGAAACAAGAGTGGTTGCTCCGGGAATTAATGCTAAGATGAATGAATTACAAGCCGCAATGGGACTGCTTCAGTTAAAATATGTTGATAATAATATAGAAAGAAGAAAGATAATATCTACAGAATATCGTGAAAGATTAAAGCATATTCCTGGTGTAAGATTCCTTGATGATATGCCATTAGTAAGGCATTGCTATTCCTACTTCCCTGTATTTATTGATGAAGATATATATGGCATGACACGTGATTCACTTTACGAAAAGTTAAAAAGACAAAACATCCATGGTAGACGCTATTTTTATCCGCTGATCACCCAGTTTCCAACATATCGTAATCTTGAATCTGCCCTTGCTGGCAAATTGCCAGTTGCAGAAAAGATTGCCGAACAAGTTATTTGCCTGCCACTTTATTCAGATTTACCTTTAGAAATTGTGGAACACATAGTTGATATAATAAAGACCAGTTAGTCTCCCGTTTGTATAAGATTTTTTAATACTTAATATCAAAATTTCGAATAATGGAAAGTACAAGATTGTTTCTTAATAAGTTAGGATTGCCTTCAGGAGATGCATATGATATGCCAAGTTCACAAAAAACCTTTAAAGATAATTCTCAGTATAGATTTGAAGTGCCTGGAATACAGGGACCTGCTGCTATGAAAGCTTTACTCGAGTCTTTAGATGAGTATGGTATACCTATACATAGGGTAACACAGACAAAAGGCATTATGTTGTTATCAGATAATGATATAATTGAAATGGTTTCATTGGCAAAACAATGGCAAGTTGATTTAATCCTTGCAATTGGGCCAAGAGCTACTTATGATACCAGTGCTTCAATGTTGACAACTGAAGGTCAGAGGATGGGATTAAGATTAAGGGGGCAGGAGCAAATTGTTCGTGCTATTGAAGATGTGAAACGAGCTCTTGAATTTGGTTGCAATAGTTTTTTGCTTTATGATGAAGGATTGCTTTGGGTGTTAGATCAAATGCGAAAGCACTATGAAATTCCATCTAAAGTCCGATTTAAAGTATCAGCACACACAGGCCATGGTAATCCTTGTTCAGCAAAATTGTTAGAGTCTTTAGGAGCAGATTCTGTTAATCCAGTAAGGGATTTAATGCTTCCGATGCTTTCATCAATTCGACAGGCAATAGATATTCCTATTGATCTACATACTGAGAATCCTGCTTCGTCAGGAGGTTTCATCAGACATTATGAGGTGCCGGAAATGATACGTGTTGCAGCTCCATTATATCTAAAAACCGGTGGGTCTGTAGCTAAAACCCATGGTTGGGATACAACAGCTTCCGAAGCGAAGCAAAGGGCAAAACAGGTTAGTCTCGTGAAGCGTATGATTGATAAATATTATCCTGAGGCGATAAGCTCAGTTAGGGGGTCAATTATTTAGAGATTGCAGAAATATAATACTAACATATTGGTTTATGAAACATCATCAGTATAATCAGCATTTTCAATTTATTACAGACCCTATTGAGTTTAATAAGCATACAGAAAAGGATTTGCTGCAGTATTGCTTGGGTGCAACTTTATATATGCCTGGAACATTTAAAATAACCGAAAAGATATTATCAAAAGAGATGCTTGATGTAACTTCTATAGTTATGTGCTTTGAAGATGCAATACATGAAAAGGACCTTCAAGATGCCGAAATCAATGTTTTGGAAGTTTTAAAGAAATTGTCAGATTCTATCAGCGATAAAGCAATTACAATAAATGAAATTCCTCTAATTTTTTTACGAGTTAGAAATACAGAACAATTTAAAAACTTTGCTAATAAACTATCCAGAAAGCAAGCTAGTGTGCTATCTGGTTTTGTATTTCCAAAGTTCTATAGTTATAATGCAGGTGAATATATGAAAATGCTTGAAGCATTGAGTAAAGATTTGAATGTGTTTTTATATGGAATGCCCATTTTAGAAGGTAAAACAATTGCTTTCAAGGAAACAAGAATATATGAATTACTGAGTTTAAAGAATATATTGTTACCCTACAAGGATCATATCCTTAATCTGAGAGTTGGTGGAACCGATTTTTCAGCTTTGTTTGGAGTAAGACGAGGTATAAACTATTCTATTTATGATATTTTATCAGTAAAAGACTGTTTAGTTGATATTTTAAACTTATTTAATCGAACTGGAGAGGAATGGGTAATCTCGGCTCCGGTTTGGGAATATTTTTTAGCTTACAAGGAGGATGATCTATGCCAGCTTCTTAAACATGACATCCATCATTCTTTGATGGTAAGAGCGCCAATTTTAAATGATGCGATTGACGGTTTGTTAAGAGAAGTTATTTTAGACAAAGCGAATGGTTTTGTTGGAAAAACAATAATACATCCTTCACACGCTCGATTCGTTAATGCTATGCAAGCAGTAACAAAGGAAGAGTATGATGATGCTTTGCAGATTATTGAAACATCTGGAGGAGTTATTAAAAGTGCAAAGTCAAATAAAATGAACGAAATAAACCCCCACCGGAGTTGGGCAAAGAAAATTGTAAGCCGTGCAAAGGTTTTTGGGGTTATTGAAAACGAAACATCCTACCTTGAACTATTTTCAGCAAAAATTTAATTATATCTGATTTATGGTAAAAAATATAACAAATGCATTCATTGGTGATCTCTTTAATTTATCCAGATCAAATTTTTCTGAAGATACCATTCATCAGGCCAAAAGATGTCTTATTGATTATCTTGGTGCTGCAATGGCTGGATCACGTCTGATTGGTGCTAAAGGGCACAATCTAATAGAACATCTAGGTTCAGGTGACCACAGTTGCAAGGTTATTGGCTATGACAAAAAGGTGAGTTTGCAGAGTGCTACATTTTATAACGGTTTTATCTCACACCTTGCTGAGATGGATGATGGTTATCGTTATGGTGCAGTTCATCCCGGAGCTACTGTAATATCTGCTTTATTGCCACTAGCTCAGAAAGAAGGCTTGAGTGGGAATGACGTGATCAGGGGAATTATCACCGGTTATGAAGCAGCTCTCAGGATATCTAAAACTATGCAACCAGCATTAAAGAATAGGGGATATCATGCAACAGGTGTGTGTGGCACTATTGGGGCGGCAATTGGTGTAGCTGCAATGCTCGGATTTTCATCTAAAGAAATGAAAAATGCTCTTTCATCTGCGGCAACTGGTGCAACTGGTATTCTTAAAGTGATTAGGGAGGGTTCTCAGCTAAAGCCACTTAACGCTGCACAAGCTGCAAGTACAGGTTTATTGGCTGCAATTGTAGCACGTGTAGGGTTTGATGGCCCAGAGGATGTTTTGGGAGGAGATAAAGGATTTTTGGAGATTAAATCTATCGATTATAACGAAGCTTATCTACTTAGGTCTGAAAGTGATTCTCCTGCAATCCATGACATATATGTAAAGCCTTATGCAGCATGCCGACATTGTCATCCTGCAATTGAAGCTGTTTTGAAGATAAACGCTGCAGGTTCTTTTAAAGCAAGTGATATTAAGGAGATTCTTATAACTACATATAGTTGGGCAGTCCATATGCATGATCATGTAAAAATTTCAGGGGTAAACTCAGCCAAAATGAGCACCCCATATAGTGTGGCAATTGCTATTATTGATAATGAAGCAGGAATAGATCAGTTTACTTCACACCGAATTAATGATCCTGTTGTAGTGGAATTGACTAAAAAGGTAAAAGTGGTCAGTAATGATGAGATTACATCCCAAGTGCCAGATAAACGAGCAGCGATTGTAGATGTATTTACCTATGATGGAGTCTGTTATAATGAAAGGGTGGACTTACCGAAAGGAGAACCTGAGAATCCAATTTCTGATATAGAGTTAAAAGAAAAATTTTTGAGATTATCCACATTTGGAGGAAAAGGATATGATGAATCACAAAATATTATTCATATTGTAATGAACTTAGAGCAGAGATTTAATGAATTAGTGTTGCAGTTTTAATTATTTATTAATTGCAATGCAGATGTAATCATTTAAGATTTTTTTGTTTTATTAGAATAATTAGATAACGTAATAATCATTAAAAAAAATGACCCCAGAAAAAACCAATCCCGAGTTTGTCTTTTTTGATGGAGAGATTGTTCCCTATAATGAAGCTACAATTCATATTATGACACCATGTGTGCGCTATGGTACTCTTGTATTCGAAGGTATAAGAGCTTATTGGAATGAAAAAGATAAGAATTTATATCTTTTTCGGCTAAAGGAACATTCTCAACGATTAATTCAATCAGCCAAATTGTTGAGAATGGATCATCAAATTACTGAGGAAAGTATAAACGATGCTAATATAGTCCTTTTGAATGCTTTGAATTATAATGAAGATCTACACATTCGTCAGATGGTTTTTGTTGATGGAGATGGTCCACTACATTCAAAAGGACCAGTAAAAATGGCATCCGTTGCACTTAAAAGAGGGCGTAAAGATGGATTTGACGTTGGACTTAATGTGACAGTTAGTTCCTGGACAAGAATTTCTGATAGAATGATGCCCCCTCGAATTAAGGCATCAGCAAATTATCAAAATGGTCGTCTTGGAGCTATGCATGCTAAATTAGATGGATATGATACTGCAATCTTTCTTGATGTAAATGGAAAAGTCGCTGAAGGACCTGGAGCATGTGTTTTTGTTGTAAGAGGTTCTAAGGTATATACTCCCATGATTACAAACAGCATTCTTGAAAGTATAACACGTGATACCTTAATTCAGATTTCATCAAGATTTCTTGGGATAGATGTAATAGAAAGGGATATTGACAGAACAGAATTGTATATTTCAGATGAAATGTTTTTCTGTGGATCTGGTGCTGAAGTCACCCCTATTGTTAAAATCGATCATCATATGGTTGGTAATGGTACTGTTGGTGAATATACAAAAGCTCTTAGAAAGGTTTATCTTGAAATAGCTAGAGGTGAAAACACTGAATGTGGTGAATGGAGAACTCCTGTTTATTAAAGAATCTTGATTCTTATCATTTACTTATAACATGAAGCAACTGAAAGCTATTGTCCTTGGAGGCACAAACTCTCATACATGTCTTATTCATAATCTTAAAATGCGAGGCTATCATACAATCCTCGTTGATTATAATGAAAATCCTCCAGCTAAAGAAGCAGCAGACGAGCATTTTTTGGAGAGCACCCTTGATTTTGAGCAAGTTACCGGAATTGCGCAAAAAGAAAATGTAGATTTAGTAATTAGTACTAGTGTTGACCAAGCAAATGTTACTGCATGCTATGTAGGAGAGAAACTTGGTCTACCTATTCCATACTCATTTAATACTGCATTTCAAATCTCAGATAAAACTTCTATGAAGACATTATTGAAGCAGGGCAATATACCAACTTCAAATTTTATCTTTGTAAATGGTAGTGAAGAGTTTAGTATGAACCACTTGAACTTGCCTCTTGTCGTAAAACCTGCTGACAGTAATGGGTCAAAAGGTGTTCGAAGGGTAGATACAATCTCTGAACTTCAAAAATATTCTATTGAAGCTCTCTCATTAAGTAGGAGTAAAAAGGTCATAATTGAAGAATTTGTTGAAGGTGTTGAAATTGGTGTTGATTGTTTTATAGCTGATAATCATGCACATATTATTGCTATGCACAGAAAGAGAAAGCCTCAAATAAAAGACGGCTCTGTTATGTTTTCACTTGGCTCAATATCACCACCTGAAGTATCAAACAATGCTAAGCAAAAAATACAGTACATTGCCAATCAAATTGCAAAAATTTTCCAATTAAATAACACACCGTTAATTATTCAACTTATCATAAATGATGATAATGTAAGTGTAGTTGAATTTGCCCCAAGAATTGGAGGTGGTTTGAACTTTAAAACTATTAAACTCTTTACCGGTTTTGATATTATCGATGCTACCGTGGATTCTTTCCTCGGTATCAAAGTGAAGCCGGTTTATAAAGTGACTGAATCTTATTATTCAGAAAACCATATCTATACTGATACCGGTATATTTGGAAAAATAACTGGTTACAAAAAACTTCTTGAAGAAGAAGTTTTGGTCAGTTTTTTTCCAAATAAGACACATGGGATGGTTATTTATTCAGGTAAAGCAAGCAAGGATAGGGCTGCTTCCTTTATTGTGAAGGGAGAAACTATAAATGAAATCATAACTAAAGTGCAACAAACACTAGACACTGTAAACATTTTTGATGTAAATGGAAATGAAATAGCTTTTAGGCACAATTACCAGCATAAAAATCTGCTGTTTTAAGTTAACACAATAAATATTTAATTTAATAAAAATGAAGCTTTTAAAAAATATTACATACGACATTCAGGCCATAAAAAAATATGGTTTATTTACACACCTTAAGTATCTGTTTGATTATAATCATGTTATTGTAATACTTCAGGCGCATACCGATTTTGTACCTCCATTTGAGCCAAATTCTTTATTTGAGATTAAAGAAGTAGACTATACTGATGCAGTAGTTCTCCAGGAGTGGGCGGACATAGTAAATGAAGCGTTTGGGTTTGCGAATCCTTATGACGTAAATAGCGCAAAAAGTAATTTAACAGAGCATTCTTACCGAAAGATAGAGAATCTGTATTTCGTTTATTATAAAGATGATCCAAATCCTGCAGGTACAATTTTTATAGGCACATCTAGAAATAATTCAAAACTAGGAATCTTTGGGAGGATCGCTGTCAGAAAAAAATTCCAAAAACATGGATTGGGCAAGTATTTAGTTCTATGGGGTTTCGAAAAATTTAGAGAAAAAGGCATTAAACTTACAGAAGATGTAGCATATTTTAAAAGAGATTACACTCTACGGTTATGGATTCGCTGTGGAGCCATTCCACAGTTTAATAGAAATTATATGAATTTTAAGCCAACACCTAAGTTTTTTCTAACACGTTTATGGGTGCAGAAAGAAGTAAAAAAAATCTATGCTGATTTTTTAATTGGTTTAAGAAAACCATATATTTTTCCAGTAAATAAGTAGATATAAACATTTCGTATTAGCATTATTATATTGATTCTTTTATACATTTATTAGCTGGTGATTATGAAGGTTCTAATAACAGGAGCATCTAGAGGTATAGGATCGTTTTTAATGAATAAACTTTTTGATCATGGATATTTGGTTTATGGTACGTTTAACCAAACACAACCTAGAGGTAAGTTAGAGCAATTCTATACGAAAGTAGATGTTTCTATACATACTCAAGTTAATGAATGGGTGGATTCGACTGTATCAATAGATGATAAAATAGTATTAATAAACTGTGCAGGAATAAATTACAATACCTATGCGCATAAAGCTGATTCAGAAAAGTGGAAGAAAGTTATTGAAGTTAACTTGTTAGGATCTTTTTACCCTATATGTGCTGTTTTACCATATATGAGAAAAGTTGGCTTTGGGAGGATAATTAACCTATCCTCGATACTTGCTCAAAAAGGGGTTCCTGGTACTAGTGCTTATGCTTCATCGAAATCTGCATTATGGGGAATGTCAAAATCTATTGCAGTAGAAAATGCAGAAAAAGGGATAACGATAAACAGTTTAAATCTAGGTTACTTTAGTATTGGTATGATTGAGGAGGTGCCAAAACAAATTATTTCTTCAATTAAAACATCAACGCCAGTTAAAGAAATCGGGAAACCAGAAAATATACTTAATGCAGTTAAATTTTTAATTGAGACTGAATATATAACAGGGGCAACAATCGATATTAACGGTGGCCTTTTATAAATATTCATTTTTTTTCAAATTTTTAGATTTTCTAATTCTACTTTGACAGATTACTAAAAATAGCAATTTATTATTATAAAAACAA